>NC_009719.1:633333-1266666 GCF_000017565.1 Parvibaculum lavamentivorans DS-1 | reverse complement strand
AGCCCTCGACATTGACGACAACCGCCTGTTCGCGAAGCTGGAGGCGCGGCAGATTTATGGCGGGAATGACGCGCGTGCCGATGCAGAGCTGCACGTTCTGCGGGAGAACGCGGACGAGCTGCGCGATGACGGCTTCCATGCCCGAATGAGCGGCTTGCTCGAAATTGTCGACGACGACAACGATGCCGACATCGGTGCCGCGGACAACGCGAAGGAAATCCTGAATTGAAGCTGACGAGTTGTCCGGGAGGGCAGCTGACGGGCTTTCCTCCTCGATGGCGCCTGCCACCGCCTCGCAGACAAGACGCAGAAAACGGGACGGGTCTGCGTAATGCGCTTCCAGGTGCAGCCATGCGACCCGGCTTCCCTGCGCCTCGCGCCATGCACAATATTGACGGAGGAGCGTGGTCTTGCCGAAGCCGGCGGGCGCCTGCACGACGATGAGACGGACGCCGGTGTGATTTTTCAACCGGTCGAGCTGATGCTTGCGCAAAACGAGATTGTTTGCGCCCGCGGCCGCGCCGCGCCCGAGCTTGTTCGTCGCGGGAAGCAGCGACAGGTTTCCGTCACGCGCGGCCGCGCGAGACGGTTTCGGTTCCAATGCCCCGGCCATTGGCACCCTCCTCCTCCAAGGATGGCGGAAGCCTCGCGGTTTCCGCGCGCCCGCTTCAATGCGGGCTTATTGTCTTCCTTCTTCCGCTCAGGCGCTTTCTTTTCCTATGCGCACCATGAGCTTTCCGTTGTTGCCTCCCGTGTAGAGAAGGCCGAGCGCGTCTCGCGCATTCTTCAGACCGTCGACAATATGCAGACGGTATTTGAGTTTGCCTGTGCGCATCCATTCGACGAGCTTCGCGTTGTATTCCGCGAAATGCTCCGCGTAGTCGAGAATGACGAAGCCCTGAATGGTGAGGCGCTTCATGATGACATTGCGAAACATGTAGGGGCCCGGCACGGGCTCCGACGAATTGTAGGTGGAGATGAGGCCGCAGATGACGACGCGGCCGCCATCGTTCATCAGTGTGAGACCCGCATCGAGCTGCTCGCCGCCGACATTTTCAAAATGAACGTCGATACCGTTCGGCGCTTCGCGCTTCAGCGCATCCAGCACATTTTCCTTGCGGTAGTCGATGGCGGCGTCGAAGCCGAGTTCATCGGTGAGCCAGCGGCATTTGTCTTCGGAGCCCGCGACGCCGACTACGCGGCAGCCATGCAGCTTCGCAATCTGACCGACCAGCGCGCCGACCGCGCCGGCCGCCGCGGTGACGACGACCGTGTCGCCCGGTTTCGGCTTGCCGATTTCGAGGAGGCCGACATAGGCGGTAGGGCCGGCGACAGAGAGAATGCCGAAGGCATCCGCGAGGGGGACGCCCTCAGGCTTCGGGAAGGGAACGTAGCCGACGCCATCGGTGACGAAATAATCGGACCAGGTGCCCAGGCCGGTGACGAGGGAGCCTTGCGGGAAGGCCGGATTGCGGCTTTCGGCCACCTCGCCCAGCACGAAGCCGAGCATGCGGGAGCCGAGCGGCAGCGGGTCCATATAGGTATCCCAATCGCTCATCCAGACGCGGTTTGTTGCATCCAGCGACATATAGAGGGTGCGGACGAGAAGCTCCCCCTGCTTCAGCGCGGGGATGGGATCTTCGCGCAGGACCAGCGTATCCGCCTCGATTACATCCTTGGGCCGTTTGTTGAAATACCAGTGATGGGCGCTAGCCGACACCTGTGCCTCCCCCCGTTTCTGGCCTGGCTGCGCGCGATTTTCACTGCGAAACCAGGCACTTATCGTTTTCAGCACGCTATCCTCCCCAGACGGCGCTTGTTTCGAGGGATGCTGGGGCAGATTTACCCCTCCATACCCACCCGAAAGGGTGGGTAGGCAAGAATGGCATATTTCAGGGGTTTGGGAGAGCGGCAGAACAATGCCGCTCAAGGCATGTTCGGCGCCACTTTCAGCGTCAGCCGGAGCTGGGCCGTTTCCACCATGACACCCGGCGGGAAAGGCGCGAAAGGCTGGCTTCGCTGGAGGGCTTCGGTCGCGGCGCGGTCCAGCGAGGGCACGCCGGTGGAGGAGACGACCACGGCCTGCCGAATGACGCCCGAGCGGTGGACCACAAGGTCAAAGACGATGACGCCGGTCCTGCCGGCGGCCTCCCTCGGATAGACGACATTCGCGACGATGCGCTTTCCCATCGCATTCAGATAGGCATCGCCACCGCCGCCACCGCGCGTGGCCTGTTTTGCGGCGGCGGTGGCCTGCGGATTGCCGGCTCGCACATCGTAGCCAGGCTCGATGGTGCGGGCCCAGCCGGGAATATCCTCGGCGGCCTGTTCCTCGCGCGGCTCGACCGTCGTTTCATCCGGCTGCAGGTCCGGTTCCGTGGCGGCGGGATCGGCGGGCTCCTCCTCGACGGGATCTCCCGGCGGCTCGTCGCTGTCGCCGCCGGAGCGGGTGAAGGTTCTCTGCGCGGAGGGCACTTCCGGCGCCGGTTCCGGCTGCGGCTCAGGTTGGGGCTCCGGCTGGGGCTCTTCCTGCCGAGGCTCCTGCACCAGTTCAACCGAGATCGCCTCCGGCTCCTCGAAGGGCGGCGCGACGGCCGGCGACTGGAGGAGGAAGGGGAGCAGCAGCAGAAGATTGAGGAAAAGGGCAATGGCGAGCGCGATGGCGAACTCGCTCCACGTCTTCGGGCGGGGCGGCGGCGGCGGCGCGACATGGAAGGTCGGCCGGGGCGGCGCCTCCGGGCTTGTGCTCACTATGCCAACAACCATCTTCAGGCCCGGATCCACGCCTTTTCTGCCCGCCGCGCCGCATATCTACCACGAATATGGGGATGAATTCCGGCGAGCATAACCCGGTTGACCGGCGATGACACGGAGGGCCGAGGCGATCACTGAAAGGTTACGGGCAATTCACGGCTCGATGCGGGTGCCTGCCCTGCCCGCTATGAGCGCAGCCGCCTCGGCGAGGCTGCCGATGAAGGCGGGACGGCCTGTCGCCTCCACGAAACCGCGGACGGCTTCGACCTTCGGGCGCATGGAGCCGGAGGCGAAGGAAGCAGGATCGAGATCGCGGGCGGCGATGGATTTGAGAAGGCGCTGACCGGGCTTGCCCCAATTCTCGTAGAGACCATCCACGTCCGTCAGGATCACGAGACAGTCGGCGGCGAGCTCAACAGCGAGCAGGCGGGCGGCGAGGTCCTTGTCGATGACGGCCTCTATGCCTTCAGGCGCGCCAGCGGGGCCGGGACGGACGGGAATGCCGCCGCCGCCAGCGCAGATTACAACGCAGCCACTCTCGACCAGCCTGCGGATGGAGGCGAGTTCGACGATGCGCTGGGGTGCGGGCGATGCGACGACACGGCGCCACGACTTGCCATCCGGCGCGACGGACCAGCCACGCTCGGCGGCGAGCGCCTTCGCCGTCTCCTCATCATAGACCGGGCCGATGGGTTTCGACGGTGCAGCGAAGGCAGGATCGCCGGGATCGACGAGGGTTTGCGTGAGAACCGCCACGATCTCCTTGTCCGGGAGGAAGCGGCGCATCGCCTCTTCTATCACGAAGCCGATCATGCCCTGCGACTCCGCGCCCAGCACATCGAGCGGATATGCCGGCGCGTCCTTGTAGGCGTCCGCCTCGAGCGCGAGAAGGCCGACCTGCGGACCGTTACCATGGACGAGGACCATTTCATGCTCGCGGGCAATGACGGCGAGCGGGGCGGCTGCATCGGCCATGTTACGGCGCTGATTTGCAATGGCCAGCATTTCGCCGCGCTTCAGGAGAGCGTTTCCGCCGATAGCAACGAGGACGCGCATCCGCTCAGCCCTTCATGCTGCGAGGCGCGGGCTGCTGCTGAGTGATGCAATGGATGTTGCCGCCCCCCAACAGGATTTCCCGAGCAGGCACGGCGACGACCTTGCGGCCGGGCAATAGCGCGGCAATCTTGTCGATGGCGGCGCCGTCATGCGGGTCGCCGAAGACGGGCACGGCGACGACGCCGTTGGCGATGTAGAAATTGACATAGGAGGCAGCGAGACGGGCGCCGGGAAGACGGGGTTGCGTACCTTCCACCGCATCGACGCCGCCGCTTTCCTCTTCCGTGATGTAGAGGGGACCCGGCTGGTGGAGCTTGTGAATTTCCAAGCGGCGCCCGCGCGCGTCGGTGGCGGCGGAGAGGCGCTCGAAGGCGTCGTGCGAAACGTCGTATTGCGGGTCGGCCTTGTCGTCGGTCCATGTGAGGGCGACGACGCCGGGACGCACGAAGCAGCAGAGATTGTCCACGTGGCCGTTTGTTTCGTCCTCGACGACACCGAGGCCGAGCCAGACGATTTTCTCAAGATTGAGATAATCGGTGAGGACGGCTTCGATCTCCGCTCGGGAGAGGCCGGGGTTGCGGTTGGGATTGAGAAGGCATTCCTCCGTCGTAAGGAGCGTGCCTTCGCCGTCGACATGGATGGAGCCGCCTTCGAGGATGATGGGCGCGCGGTAGCGGTCCACGCGCTCGATTTCGGCCATTTTGGACGCGACGAGATCGTCCTGATCCCAGGGAAAATAGAGGCCGCCGTCGAGACCGCCCCAGGCGTTGAATATCCAGTCTATGGCGCGGACGCCGCCTTTGCCGTCGACAACGAAGGTGGCGCCGCAATCGCGCATCCATGAATCGTCGTTCGAGATTTCGACGACGCGGATTTGGGGCGGCAGCATCGCACGCGCGTTGGCGAACTGGCGCGGCGAGGCGCCGACCGTGACCGGCTCGCCGCCGGAAATCGCTTCCGCGACGGCGACGAAGGCGTGCTGGGCGGGCTTCGCACCCAGCCGCCAGTTGTCCGGTCGCTCCGGCCAGAGCATCCATGTGCCGGCATGGGGCTCGAACTCGGCGGGCATGCGGAAGCCATCCGCCTTCGGTGTCGTCTCAAGCAACCGAACCATTCGCTTCTCTCCTTCGATACCGTCAGCCTGCAGACGCGGTGACGCGCTTTGCCCGCATGATCATGAGTTCACCGACGATGACCGTTGCCGCGACGCCGATGATGATGGAGGCGGCATATGTCATGTCGAACTCCCCGGGAGTGTAGATGAAGAAGACAATGGCCTGAACGATGAACGCGATGCACAACAAAGCGAAAACGAGGGCCCCGCCCTTTCCGCCGGGCACCCGATAGGGGCGCGGCCGGTGCGCATCGATGCGGCGAAGCTGCAGGAAGGTCAGGAACATGATGAGATAAGGAAGCAGGAAGACGATGGAGGAGAATGCGAAGAGCGTCCAGAAGAGGTCTTCCGCGTCGGCGGCGAGGAGACCGTAGACGACGATGACAACCGAGGTCACAACGCCCGTCACGATGGCAGCGTTGGAAGGCGTTTTATGCTCAGGGTGAAGGCGCGCGAACATCGCCGGCAGGTTGCCGTCGAGAGCGGCCTCGGCGGCCGAGCGGTTGGCACCCATGGTCCATGTGACCATGTTGGCAAGGAAGGTGTAGAGCGCCATGATACCGAGCACGACGACGAATATGCCACCCCCTTCGCCGAGCAACACGCGGAGCGTATCGACGATGCCGCTGACGAGGTTGATCTCGTCGAGCGGGAGAGCGATCAGGATGCCGATGGTGGCGAAGAGATAGAAGGCGGCGATGAGAATACCCGATACGGCGATCGTCACGGGCACGTCGCGGGCGGGGTTTTTCATCTCGGCGCTGGCGCCGGACATCAGCTCAAAGCCCATGAAGTTGTAGACGATGACCGGCAGGAAGGCGAGCGAGGCACCCCAGCTCGGCGCCATGCTGGAGAATGTCAGCTCGTTGGCGACACCGTGATTTGCGGCGTAGAGAAAACCGCCAATGCCGATGACCAGCATGATCGCGGCCTTGAAGACGGCGCCGATATTGGGCACCCATTTGCCGACGTCGAGACGGACGACGTTGATCCAGACGGTGAGCCAGGTGAGCGCAATGGCGATGGCGATCTGCGTCCACAGACCGAGGTCCGGCATGAAGAGGGCGGCGAAGATGCCGGCGAAGAGAATGAAGACCGAGGGCTGCCAGAGCGCGACGTTGATCCACCAGAGCCAGGCTGTACGTCCGCCCCAACGCGGCCCGAAAGCGCGGCGCACCCAGGCATAGATGCCACCCTGGTCCGGATAGGTGCTGCCGAGTTCGGCGGTGATGAGGCCATAGGGCAAGAAGAAGAAGATCATCGTGAATATCCACCAGAAGACAGCTTGCGGGCCGATGGCCGCGGAAGCCGCTAACTGGTCGATAACGAGAATGGCGCAGACAGTGAACAGCGTGAGGTCAAGGCTGCGCATGACCTTCTTGTAGCCACGCGAATTGGCGGCAGATCGATCGGTCATTATTTTTTCTCCCGATAAAGTTGAATTTTTCTACGCGTGGCAAACACCGCTTCACTCCCGGAAAGGTCAGAGAAAATCCGTCAGGAAATCCTCGACCAATCCCTTGTGGCGCGCGAGCAGAGCTTCGGAGGGGCGCTTCAGGCGGGGATAGACGAACCAGACAAGCAACGCCTTCTCGGTGTGCAGCCGGTTTTCGGATTGATCGAGGATGATGGATTGCGTGCCGTCCATGACTTCGTCGGTTGCCTCGACGCCGCGCGAGGCAGGAAGACAGTGCATGAAGCGCGCGGTGGCCGGCGCTTTTGCCATCAATGCCCCATTGACCTGGAATTTCGGCATAAAGGCGGCGCTGCGCTCGGGTATCTCGCTTTCCTGACCGACCCACCACCAGAGATCGGTATAGATGAAATCGGCTTCGGCGACAGCGGCGGCAGGGTCTTCGGTGAAGGAAATTTTCGCGCCCGACTCCGCGCAAGCGTCGCGCACCATGGCACGGTGCGCTTCGGATATCTGATACTTCGCGGGCGCCGCCTGGGTGAAGGAAATCCCCAAGCGGGCGCAGATGAACATGAGCGAAATGCAGACATTTGTCGCGTCGCCGACGAAGGCGAGATTGAAGTCTTCGAGTTTCTTACCTTTCGGCGCATGTTCCGTCATGGTGAAGACGTCGCAGACGACCTGTGTCGGATGATTGAAATCGGTCAGACCGTTGAGGACGGGAACAGTCGCGTATTTCGCGAGATCGAGGACCGTCTGGTGCTTCAGCGTGCGCGCCTCGATGGCGTCGACCATGCGGGAGACCACGCGAGCGGTATCCGCGATCGACTCGCGGGCGCCGAGATGAATTTCGCCGGGACGGAGATAGAGCGCGTGGCCGCCGAGCTTGGTCATGGCGACTTCGAAGGAGACGCGGGTGCGAGTGGACGGTTCCTCGAAAATCATCCCCAGAGAGGCGCCGCTCAACAGTTTCGGACAGGCGCCATCCTTGTCGGCCCGCTTCAGCAGTGCCGTCAGCTCCATCATGCGGAGCAACTCCTCCTTCGAGAAGTCAAGGATTTGAACGAAATGATGCAACATCCGGCGTGTCCCCTCTTTACGGAAATGCAGACGCAGCCGAGTATGTACGGGGAGCCGAAGCCGGGAATTGATCTGCCGCAATGCGGAGTTGAAAATTCGCGGAATCCGGCGATTTTCAGCTGCTAAATCGACGCATGACGGGCGATAGACGCAATTTGTAACGATCCCGGCAAGCAGCCGGGCCAGGCCCGCCGGTTTTGTCAGGAGTAAAAGCATGACGCATATGACGGTCGCCGCCACGCAGATGGCCTGTGGCCATGACCGCGACGAGAATATTGCGCGGGCGGAGACGCTGGTAAGGGCGGCGGCGGAAAAGGGCGCACAGGTGATCCTGCTGCAGGAGCTCTTCGAGACACCTTATTTCTGCAAGGATACGGAGCCGGACCTGATGCATCTGGCGACGCCCATTGCCGACAACCCTGCGGTGCATCATTTCCGGGCCCTCGCCGCGCACTACAAAGCGGTCATTCCGGTGTCGATCTACGAGCGCGCCAACAATGCGCAGTATAATTCACTGGTGATGATCGACAGCGGCGAGATCCTCGGTGTCTACCGGAAATCGCATATCCCGGACGGGCCGGGCTATCGCGAGAAATATTACTTCAGTCCCGGCGATACCGGCTTTTACGTCTGGAACACACGCCATGGCCGCATCGGGGCGGCGATCTGCTGGGATCAATGGTTTCCGGAGACGGCGCGCATCCTGGCGCTGAAGGGCGCGGACGTGATCCTCTACCCCACCGCTATCGGCTCCGAACCGCATGACGAGACGATTCATTCGCGCGACCACTGGCAAAGGACGATGCAGGGACATTCGGCGGCAAACCTCACGCCCGTAGTCGCATCGAACCGCGTCGGGCGGGAGGAAGGCCGCAGCTGCGCCATCACGTTTTACGGCTCGTCCTTCATCACGGATGCATCCGGTGCCAAGGTGGCGGAGGCGGACGAGCGCGAAGAGGCCGTGCTGACGGCGACTTTCGACGTGGAGCAGAATCGGCGGCAGCGCGTCAACTGGGGCGTATTCCGCGACAGACGACCGGAACTTTACACGGATATCCTGACGCTGGACGGGACGCAGCGGCGCTAGCCCGCGAGGGAGATGTCCGCGATGATGGGGAGGTGGTCGGAAATCGGCGCGGCGCCTTCATCCGTCCAGCTTTTCACGATGGCAGCGGCGCCACCGCAATAAATCCGGTCCAGACGAAGAAACGGCCAGGCCGAGGGGAAGGTCTGCTCCATCGTGCGCGAGGGCAGAACCGCCCTGAGGCGGCGGCGGACCCAGCCGAAAGAAAACCAGTCGTTGAAGTCGCCCATCATGATGCAGGGCAATTTTTCCTCGCGGGCAAGATCCACAAGCATCGAGGATTGCAGGCGGCGCTCCCAGATGCTGAGGCCCAGATGCGTGGTGACGAGGCGAAGGGGCCCCCAGGGCGTTTCGATATTTGCGGAGATGGCGCAGCGCGGCTCACGCGAACGAAACGACAAATCGCAGACGCGTGTGCCGGAAAGCGGGAAGCGGCTGATGACGGCATGGCCGTAGTGACCATCCGGGGCGGAGATCGTGCGGCCTTCGGCGGCGTGCTCGCCGAGGGCTTCCTTGAGGATCGACAGCGGCGCGCCGCCATCGAGCCGGCCGCGGGAATCCACCTCCTGAAAGGCGACGATATCCGGATCGTGGCGCTCCACGAGGCGGACGATGCGCGCGAGATCGAAACGGCCGTCGCGGCCGACGCCGCCGTGAATGTTCCAGCTCAGAACGCGAAGAAAGTCTCTCCTCACCTCGAACTCCGCCTTTTCGAGATGAGGCGCTGGAGGCCGAGCGCAAGGGCGATCCATGCCGCGAGCGAGCCGAGGATGATCGCGATATCGAGCAGCGATGGGTCCTGGAGGATCGTGAAGACGCGATCACCAAGGACGGACAGGACCAGGATGCCGGGCGCGAGGCCGAGCAAGGTCCCGACCATGTAGTCGATAATCGGCACGCGCAGAGCCCCCGCCACGAGATTGACCAGCATGAAAGGTGCGACCGGCACGAGGCGTATCGTCATGATGGTGACGACGCCGCGCTTGCCGATGCCGCGGCCGATGCGATTGATGCGGGGGCCGATGAGATTTCGCAGCATGTCGGCACCGAGCGAACGGCCGGCCAGGTATGTGGCGGCGGCGCTTGCGAGGGAGCCTATGCCCGCATAGAGGAGGCCCGGCCAGAGACCGAAGGTCGCGGCCGTGGCGACGATGAGCACGGTGACGGGAAAGGCGATGAAGCCGGTCAACACATATATGGCGACGACAATGACGGGCGCGAAGGAACCAGCGGCGACTCCATCGAAGGAAGAGCGCAGCGTCTGCGGATCGGCGTAATCGGAGAGCGGCGTGTAGCGCCAGAGAAGCACCAGAGCGCCGACAAAGAGAAGGGCGGCAGTCGCTTTCGCCATGGCGGAGAGGCCGCCGCTCTTGTCCGCTTCGCCTGCGAAATCGACGATATCGGCGAAATATTCGCCCGCGCCTATGGGCTGAACCGGGTCAGCCACTGCTTCTATGGCACTGGCCGTTTCACCGGACAGGTCGGTTGCGTCTTCTACCGGATTGAGGCGGCGCGTCTTGCTGCCGCAATTGTCCATGGCGGTGAAAAGAGAGTCTGACTCGCGGAGCGTGGCGACGATGCGCGCGGGGTCGGCACCGCAATGCTCGCCAAGCAGGCGGCCAAGCGCCGCCAAGACGGCTTCGCGGCCATCGCCGCTGTCGGCCTCCACCGCGAGGTCGCATTCGGAATCCATGCCCATCGAGCGATGGCAGAGATTGGCGGAGCCGACACGGAGAATGGCGTCGTCGACGATCATCACCTTGGAATGGACCATGATGGGGACCGCCTCGTCGCCTTCGCCTATAGTGGGATGAAGCAGGCGGACGCGATCCGCGACACCGGCCTCACGCAGGATTTCCATGAAGCGGATGCGTCCCATCAGCATGGTGCGATGCTCCAGCCATGTGTGATGGGTTTCCGGCACGACGAGGAGCGCCTCGAGCGAGGGAAGCTGCCGGAGACGGGCGGCGAGACGGCGGGCGAAATCCGTGCAGGTCAGGAACTGGTTCTCGATATAGATCCAGCGTTGCGCAGCGGCGACCATATCGCCGAAGAGTGCCTGCACTTCACGGACTTCCGGGCGGCCGGAATAAGGAGGTTCGGTGCGGGCGATGCCGACGGAAACATCGCGGAAATGCGAGTCGATGGAGCGGGGCCAGGGGTCGCCGCCGGTGCGCGGGGGATCGAGCTTCTCGGCGGCGGCATGTTCCCAGCGGCGGCGCGCAAGATCGCCCAGTGCCGCGGCTGCGGGCCCATCGACCATCATCTGCACATCGTGGAAGGGGCGATAGGGTTCGTTCGCCGGATCGACGCGGCCGGCATTTCGTGGATCGTGGGCGGAGGTGTCCCAGCGGCGGACCGTGATGTCGAGGCCGCCGCAGAAGGCAAGCTTGTCATCGATCGCGACTATCTTCTGGTGATGCGAGGCGCCGATCGGCACGCGATCGTCGAGGCAGAGGTCGATATTGCCGGGCGTGCTCCAGCGGAAGGCGACGACGGGGAGAAGCTCGCGCTCCATCGCATAAAGGACGGAATAGTCCCAAAGGAGAATCTTTATGGAGAGGTCCGGCTTTTCCTTCGCCAGCGCCTTCAGAAATTCCCCTAAGGTCTCGGGAAGACCATCATCCGCCTTGCCGCTTTCACCCACAAGGCGGGTGCGACTGTCGATATCCCAGCCGACGATGATGAGCGAATGTTCGGCATTGCGCATCGCATGGCGGACGGCGCTATAGTAAGCCGCGCCATCCACAAGGAGGTGCGCCCGCGCGGCTTTCTCCACGCGCCAGACATTGCGCGCGGCCTGAAGCACGGCACTCTTTTCCCGCCCTCCCGCGTCTTCCGTCGCAGGGAAGCCCTGAACCGACATGCGTGATTTTCTCCAGGAATGAGGGTTCTCGCGGGGAAAACGCATCAGACGGGAAAAAGTCTCACCTTTCCGGCGAAAATTCCGGTCAGAGCTTCAAGCCGGTGGGGCCTTCAAAGGAGGCGAGATCGAAATAGTCGCTGAAACGCCAGATCTTGCCATCTCGCAGTTCGAAGACGCCATTCACCGGCAGGTCGACGCTCCTGCCGTCATGAAGGCGGAAATGATCGACACGTTCGGCGAAGACGAGGTTTGGTTCAGCGCAGATGCGGATGATTTCGAGATCGGCATATGCGAAGGCCGCGAGGAAATCCTCGAAGATCTTGCGGATACCGGCGATGCCCTTGATCGGCGCGACCGGAACATTGTGATAGACGGCATCGGGCGCGAAGCAATCCATGATGCCGGGGATGTCGCGCTTCTGCCAGGCGCCGAGAAAATCGGCGACCAGCTTTTTCGAGGCTTCAGCCGTCATCATCGTGGTGGTGTTCATTTTATTTTCCCTCTCTCGTGATTTTTATTGGGCGACATAGCCGCCATCGACGGCGAGCGCGTGGCCGGTGACAAAACTGGCGGCGGGCGAGGCCAGCCAGATGGCGGCCTCTGCGGCCTCCGACGGCACGCCAAGACGGCCCATGGGTTTCAGCGCGAGAAGTGCCTCGCGGAAGCCGGGCATGTCGTCTGCAAGACGATCGACCATCGCGGTTTCGATCATGCCGGGGCAAAGCGCGTTAACGCGGATGCCGGACTTCGCGACGTCTATGGCTACCGATTTCACGAGGCCGACGACGCCGTGCTTGCTGGCGACATAGGCCGCCAGACCACCGGCACCGACGAGACCGGCGACGGAGGCAGTGGCAACGATGGCGCCCTGCCCTTGCGCGATCATGCCGGGCAGGACGGCGGCCATGGTACGCCAGGCGCCGACGACATTCGTGTCCATGACGCGGAGGAATTCTTCTTCCGATGGCTCCCATGGAGTGGCGAGGCGGCCCTCCACGCCTGCATTGGCGAAGGCGACATGGGGACTTGAGCCGAATTCGGATTTTGCGCGGGCGACGAGCGCGTCGAGATCGGATTTGCGGCGGACATCGGTGCGGAGGAAGAAGGCCTTTGCGCCTTTTGAGCGGAGGGAGACTGCAACCTCCTCGCCCGCCTCCGCTATGTCGCCGAGAGCGAGGGAGGCACCTTCGCGCGCGGCCGCCTCCGCAATGGCGCGGCCGATGCCTGCCGAGGCGCCGGTGACGAGGATGATTTTTCCGTCGAACGCTGCGGCCATCAGCCCTGCCCTCCGGCACTGCGGATGAAGCCGTAGTAGTTGTTGGAGGGCGCGGCGCCCGCCGCCACATATTCAGCCTTCACCCTGGACAGGGCGTCGGTTCGCCATGCCGCATCGGGGCCTGCGAGATCTTCGAGGCCATAGAGGCGCGAACCATTGCCGGCGAAGATGGCGCTTTTCACTTCCCCGTCTGCCGCGCCGAGCGCCGCGAAGTTGTGCGCCTTGCGCATGTCTTCGGGGATTTCGATGCGGCGCATGGCTTCGATCTGCCATTGCGGCGAGCCATACCAGACGCTGTCGGTTCCCCAGATGACGTGATCGGCGCCCATGCCGCGGATGATGACGCCCATCAAGGCGGCGGCGAGGCGCGGATGGGTGACGGCGCAACTGCCGAAGGTGGTGCCGAGTTCGGCATAGACATTCGTGACGCCGTATTTCTCCGGGATGTCGGCGAGATCGCTTACCCAGTCGATGCGCCCGGTCCGTTCAAACTGCGCGAGGAGCGGATCCGGCGATGTCATGAGCGGGCGGAAGCCGGAGTGGTAGATGATGAAGTTCAGCTCCGGCCAGTCGCGCGCGGCGGGGCCGACATCGTCCACCATGGCGTGACGCCAATGGGTGATGACATTTTCGTAGTCTTCCGGCAGGAGACCTTTGTGGATGCAGACATTGCGGATGCCTGCTTTCACCATTCGCTCATAGGCCGGATACATCAGCTTCTCGTCATCGAGCCGCCACGGATATTGCGAATTGTCGAAGGGATCGCCGAGCGTGTAGCCCTTCCAGCTGTCGGGCTTCAGGACCTCGATGGCGCGGTCTATCTCATCCAGCCAGCCGGGCTGGCCGGGCGCGATGACCGTGTGGGACAACATGCGGCGCGAGCCCGATGCCTTGTTGACGAAATTGCGCGCGTCGGCGAGGCCGTCATTGTTCATGATGACGTTCGGCCCGTGATCGGCGGGCGCGGCGCTGATGAGGCCAATTTTCGTGTCGCTGTCGAAATAGACTTCCTTCATGAAGTTATCGAACTTGAAATTGTCGAAAGTGATCTTGTCGAGGTCTGCGTTCCACTGCTTCGCGTAGTTGCCGAGATGGAGAATGCCGTCCCAGGCGTAGTCGTCGCGAATGAAATGGAGCTGCATGTCGACGATATATTGATCGGCGAAACGGGCGGCGCGCTCGGCGGCGGCGGCGGGATCGAGCGTTTCGGCATGAGCGACGGAGAAGACGTCGCCGCCGAAGACCTTGTTCATGACCATGAAGGAGGCGGCGAGGCCTGCGCCCGAACGCAGGAAGGCGCGGCGATCCATGCCGAGCCTACCGCCCTGTTCATCGGCGGCAGCAAGAATGCCGCTTTCCACGCGGGCCTGATCCGGCGTCTGCGGCATCGGCATGTATTCGCCGTTCGAGACGATACGCGTCGGGATCGGTGTGCCGGTCGCGTCTTCTTCAGCGGGAGAGACGCGCCGCCTCTGCCTGTCTGTGAGCCACATGGAAATTCCCTCCGGTTCAGTTTTCTTTTTTCAGTGCGCGCGGGCGAAGAGGCTATGCGCGAGGACGCGGGTTGCCAGCCCGGGCGAGAGCAGAGAAGCCGGCGGGCGAAGCAGATGCATGACTTCGAGAAAGCTTTTCGCAGCCCGGCGATCGCTCCATGAGAGCTCGTGGACCTGTTCGAGATACCAGTTGGCGAGCCTCGTCCAGAGTGGCGGATGAGGGGCGACAAGCGGATCGCGGTATTCCTCTGTCGTGGAGATAAGCCAGCAGCGATTGGCAAATTTTGCGTATTCGCGCTGGAAGACGGGGCCGAAGCCAGCAAGGCCCGAATTGCCGTGCTTCGCGCGGCGCTCGAGGCAATCGTCGAGGATGCGCGCGGCTGTGGCGCCTTGCGTCATGCCCTGGGCGTAGATCGGGTTAAACGAACAAGCGGCGTCGCCGATAACAACCAAGCCATCCGGCATGGTGGCAAGGCGGTCATAGTGGCGGCGGAGATTGCCCGGGAAGCGGTGGAGGCCGGCCTGCGTGAGCGGTTCGGCATCGCGGATCGCCTCGTAGATGTCCGGGACGGAAAGGCCGCGTGCGAATTCGAGGAAGCCCTCGTCATCGGCGGGCGGTTGATCGCCGCGCCAGCCAACCAGCGTGACGAGCCAGCGATCGCCCTCTACCGGGATGATGACGCCGATACGGGCATCCGGGTAGCGCGGGTGAACGATGAGGGATTGCCAGTCGCGCGCGCCGCGCGGCATCCGATAGGCGCGAGTGGCGTAGCCGACATCGACGGGCAGTTCCGATATCTCGACAGTGCCGAAGCCGAGGGCGGCGAGGCGCTGTGGCGTTTTCGAGTTGCGGCCCGACGCGTCGACGACGAGATCGGCTGCGATTTCCTCGCCATCCTTCAGCCGGACGCCTGTGACGGAACCGGGCGCCGTGGTGAAGGTGTCGATTTCGGCGCGGTCGCGGATGGTGACGTTGCCGAGTGACTCGACGCGGCGGCGGATCGCCCATTCGAGGAAGCCCTTGCTCTGGCAATGCATGGTGATGCCGCTTTGAAAGCGCGCTTTCCAGCCGCCCGCATAAAACCAGCGGGTGTCGCCCGCCATATCGACGCGGCGGCCGCCGGCGGCAACAAGCTCATCCGTCAGGCCAGGGAAATAATGGCTGATGATTTCCTCACCGCAGCGAAGCAGGAGATGGACATGGCGCGACTGGGGCACGCCCTTGCGCCATTCGGGCTCCTCGGGAAGCGTGTCGCGCTCCAGCACCATGACATGTGCGAAGTGACGAGCGAGCGCCGCCGCCGCGATGAGGCCGGTGGTGCTGGCGCCGATGACAATGGCGCGGCGGGGGGCTGTGCTGCTCTTGCTCGCCACTCGATTTCCTCCAGGTTGATGGCGCGGAGGATCGGCCGGGGCGGCTTCGGGCGGTATTACACGGATGAGGGGGCGGGTGGCCTCTTTAGAGGGAAAAGGCCGGAATTCCGCCGGTTTCCAGCTACTCGATGAGCTGCTGGCGGAGCGAAATGGCAACCGCATGGGCGCGATCGGAGGCGCCCAGTTTTTCATAGAGGCTTTTCAAATGTGCCTTCACCGTATCCTCGGTGATGGAAAGCGTCTGGGCGATCATCTTGTTGCTCTGGCCATCGGCGAGGCATTCAAGCACCTGCAATTCGCGCGAAGTGAGCGTGGCCTTCTGGCCGGAAGTGCGGGCGTCCTGCGCAAGGCGGCGGAGCAGCGGTTTCGTCACCTCGGCCTGCAAATAACCCCCGCCCGCATGTACGGCGCGGACGGCACGAAGCAGGTCTTCCTTCGAGGCGCTTTTCAGCACATAGCCGCTCGCGCCCGCGTTCGTGGTCTCCCAGACATAGGCAGGATTGTCATACATGGTGAAAATGATGATGCCTGTTTTCGGCGCGGCGCGGAGGATTTCGCCTATCGCGGCGAGACCCGTCATGCCCGGCATCTTGAGGTCGAGGATGGCGACATCCGGCTTCAGGTTTGCTATTTCGCCAATGCCGGAACGCGCATCGCCGCTCTGCCCGATGACGGAAATATCTTCCTCCGCCTCCAGCATTTCGACAACCGCCTGGCGCAGGACATGATGATCGTCGATCAGGTAGGTGTAAATTTTTCTCACGACACGCCCCCTCCCGGCACCGTCACGACAAGGATGGCACCCTGCCCCGGCACGCTGCGAACTTCAAGCGTGCCGCCGAGCGCCTCCGCACGCTCGCGCATTGTGAGAAGGCCGAAATGACCGGGACGGACAAGGGCTGGATCGAAGCCTTCGCCATCATCCGAAACCGTGAGGCGCGCGGCGCCTTGCCCGGCCGGCTGGAAAGAAACGGAAACGTGGCGGGCGCGCGCATGCTTCCGGATGTTCAGTAGTGCCTCCTGAAGAATACGAAAGAGCATTGCGTCGGTGGCGGAGCGCCAGCTGCGCAGACCGGGCGCGATGTCGAGCGAAATGGAGAATGAGGAAGATTCTCCTTGCGCCGCAATGAACTCTTCAACGGCGACGCAGAAACCGAGATCATCCAGCACAGTCGGGTGAAGTTCGTTCATCAAGGCGCTCACATCCGTCGACAGGCTATCGACGGCGGCGCTTATCTCGCTGTCATTGGTGCGGTCCGCCCCCTGCCGAAGCGCGAAGAGATGGCCGCTCATACGATCGTGCAGATCGCCCGCTATGAGGCGGCGTTCGTCTTCCTGCGTGCGGATGAGGCGCTGCAGAAGCGCGCGGGCGCGGTCTCGCGCGAAGCTCAAGGCACGGGCACGATCGAGCGCGAGGTCGAGATTTTCCTGTGCCCAGCGCGCGAGAAGGACGCCGAGAGCAGCGGAAAAAGACAGATGGAAGATCGCGATAACGAGGGACGAGAGTTCGGGAGAGGCTCCCGGTGCGACGAGATAGAGGAAGACGGTGAGGCCGCTGTTCAGAACGAGGAGGCCGAGCGTTTCGCGCCAGCCAAAGCGGAAGGCGGCGGCAAGCAGCGTGAAATAGTAGAACGGAAAGAAGGGAGAAGCAGGGCCGCCGGTGACGATGCACATAAGCGTAACGAGGACAGGGTCACCCACCGTGGTGATGCGCGCGCTTGAAAGGATCGAGCCAGCGCCGGCAATGCGCCAATGGGCAAAGGCGGTGTAAGCGAGGCCGCCCGCGTAAACGATCCATGCCCAGCCCGCATCCGTGGCCGCACCACCGCTCCAGAGGATGAAGGCCCAGCCGGCGATACCGAGCCAGCGCAGCCAGACGATTTCGCGCTCAGCCTTTTGCAAATGACCGAGGGAGACCTGCTCAAGCACTGTGTCTGCGGGCTTTTCGCCCGATGCAAGATCGGCGGACATGGCGCAAGTGAGCAATGAACGGGGGAAACCGTCAAGCGGAAGAGCGGATCAGGGCGCGAGGACCGTTCGGAAACCGAGATGCGTGGTGGCGAGGTCGGCTTCTTGCGGCTGGCGCGCGCCGGGCCTGTATCTCAGGCAATAATTCGGCGCGCAGAGCCAGGAACCACCCTTGATGACGCGTGCGCCGGGGACGGTTTCATACTCATCGACCGTCCATTCCCAGAGATTGCCTATCATATCGTAGAGGCCGAGCGCGTTCGGCTCGAAACAACCGACGGGTGCAATGCCGACGAAGCCGTCCTCCGTGTTGTTGGCGACGGGGAAGAGGCCTTGCCAGGTGTTTGCCTCGCGCGGCTGCGCACGGGGCGGCGGCGCGTCCGCTTTCGCTTCGCGGGCGGCCCACTCCCATTGTGCTTCCGTCGGGAGCACCCTTCCCTTCCACGCCGCGTAAGCCTGCGCATCTTCATAGGCGATAGCGGTGACGGGAAAATGGTCGCGTTCCTCTATCGACGTGTCGGGACCGCCGGGGTGGCGCCAATTCGCGCCGGGAATGTATTGCCACCATTGCGAGATGTCGCCGGTGCCGCTCACATCATTCGGCATGACGAAGACGACGGCGCCGGGCTTTTGCATCTCGGGCGGGAGGCCGGGGTGACGAGCGGTGTCGACCGGACGCTCGGCCACCGTGACATAGCCCGTGGCGGCAACGAATTCGGCAAACTCGGCATTGGTGACCTCCGTACGGTCCATCCAAAAGGCTTCGACCGAGACCTCGCGCAGCGGCCCCTCTTCCGGGTAGAGCGTATCGCCCATCATGAAAGTGCCGCCTTCGACGCGGACCATGCCCGGGTGCGGCGTTTCACCGGCGATGGGCGAAAGGCATTGCGACGGCTCCGTCGAAGAAAGCCGTGCCGCTTCCCGGCCGCCACGCAGCCACACGAACGCCGCCGCCAGAACGGCGGCGGCGGCGAGGATAAACAGGGCGGCCAGGAGCCAGCGCTTCATCGCATCCTTCTCAATTTGCCCAGAAGACGAATTCATCTTCCGGCCCGCGCGGCGCACCGCCGAGAGGACGGTCTATCATGATCGGCGCTTCGATGAGCGCCGGCCAGACCGGCGCCGATTGTTCGCCGTCAACTTTTGCGAGCATTTCCATCATCTCGGAGAGCTTTTCCGGTTCGGCGTCCGCCAGATTTTTCTGCTCCGTGGGATCGGCAGCGAGATTGAAGAGCCACTTCTTCTCCGGGCGTTCGGACGTCTGGAGTTTCCAGCCTTCGGAAAGCAGAACCTTGTAATGTCCCGACCGCCAGAAAAGCGTGCGCGAAGGATCGGTGTTGCCCGTCACCTGTGCCGTCAAATCAACGCCATCGATGACGCGATCCGCCGGCGGTGTCGCACCTGCTGCCGCAGCGACGGTGCTGAAGATATCGACATGGGCGACCGGATATTCATAGACGGTGCCGGGTGCTATGCGTGCAGGCCACTTCATGAAGAAGGGAACGTGGATGCCGCCCTCGAAGAAGGAGGCCTTCCAACCGCGATAAGGCTTGTTCAGATCCGGCAGGCCGACATAACCCGCGCCGCCATTGTCGCTGGTAAAAATGATGATCGTGTTTTCTTCGAGACCATTGTCGCGAAGGGCTTGCTTGATCTTGCCGACGCCACGGTCGAGCGCGACGACCATCGCGGCATAGACGCGCTCGGTGTGATTTTCGATATGGGCCAGCGCGTCATAATCCGATTTCAGCGCCTGAAGCGGCGTATGCGGCGCGTTGTAGGCAACATACATGAAGAAAGGGCGATTGCGATTTGCCCCGATCGCCTTGACGGCCTCATTGGTGAGATAGTCCGTCATGTATTCGGAAGGCTCGAACCTGTCACCGCCGTTGAACTGGACCGCGAAAGGCAGATTGGCCCAGAGAAAGCGGTCGATTGGATCGAAATCCTGGATCGAGTTCACGACGTCTGGACTGTTGCGCGGCAGGAACATCGAGGCGCCGGGAATGAACCCGAGAAATTCGTCGAAGCCGCGCTTCTCGGGACGAGATGTATCCGTGCCGCCGAGATGCCACTTGCCGAGCATGACATTGTGATAGCCCTGCTGCTTCAGCATTTCCGCGATGGTGATTTCGCTGGTGGGCAAGCTCATGGCATCGACTTCGGGAACGTCTTTCTCTCGCTCGGTAAAGTATTGCGCGCCGGCATCCTTGTTGAAGGTGGCGATGCCTTTCTGGAAAGCCTTGGGCGCAGGCGTGAACTCGAAGCCGAAGCGCGTGGCATAGCGGCCTGTCATGATCGCAGCACGGGAGGGTGCGCAGGTGGCATTTCCAGAATAACCGTTAGCGAACAAGACACCTTCATGGGCAATGCTGTCGATATGGGGTGTACGGACGGTGCCGCCGCCCATGCCGCCGCCTGCGAAGCTCAAATCGTTGAAGCCGAGGTCGTCCACGAGGATGAAGACGACGTTTGGCGCCCGCTCGGTGGGGGATGCCGTGGCTTCGGCAGGGCCCTGCTCCCAAGTGACTTCCCGGTTGGGCTGCACCGGATCGCGCAATTCCATCAGGAGGCCCGGAATGTAGATCCAGTAGCGGCTGAGCAGCACCGCGCCGACAACGAGCATGACGACGAGCGCGGCGAGAATACTCGCCCCGCGCTTTCCGATTTTCATGGCGCCTCACCCTCCCCGGGGATTTAATGACTTTCATTAATATAGAGAAATGCTTGTTGCCGTGCAAGCGGCAAGCGGGGAGACAACTCGGAACTAAAAAGGGCTCAAACGGCGGGGCGGACGCTTTTGCCGGTGCCGCGGAAACGGCGCTCGCCCTTGAACGAGCTACTTGCGAAAGGGCGCTTGGCGGGCTCCTTGTCCAGGAAATCGCGGATCAGGGGCATGACCTCATCCGGCCGCGAGACCAGGAAGAGATGGCCGCCCGAGACTATTTCCAGGCGCGCATTGGGAATGCAATGGGCGAGAATGCGCGCGTTGACCACCGGCACGATCTGATCGTTCTTGCCGGCGAGGACCAGCGTCGGCTGCTTGATGAAAGGCAGGAAAGGGAGGCTCGTCCAGCCCAACCCCGCCAGCAGCTGATAAAAATAGCCCCGCATGGACGGCGCACGCAGGCGCTTTGAATGATCCGCGCCATCGCCCTCATCGCCATAGAGGGTTTCGAAGTGCTTCATCATGTAGTCGGAGTCCATGTAGCGGCGCGGATGCGCCAGCTTCATCAACGCCTTCGGCTTGCCCGGCACCATGAACATGCCTGCCGATGTGGCGGCGAGCACAAGGTGGCGCACCCGCTTGCTGAACTGGAAGGCGAATTGCTGGGCCATCGCGCCGCCCCAGGAAACGCCGAGAACATCGACCTCGTCGTAACCTAACTCGTCGAGAACGCCGGCCGCCATGCGTGCGAATTGCCACGGACGATAAGGGAAAGCAGCGGCGGGCGAACCACCAACGCCCGGCGCATCGAGCGCGATGATATCCCTATCCGACAATTCATCCGCAAGCGGAGCAATGAGTTCGATATTCGCCCCGATGCCGTTGAAAAACAACAACGGGGTCTGAGCGCCAGTGCCCTCCCAAACCGCAGTACGGAGAAGATGCGAACCCACTCTGATTTCGCGGTATCGGGGTTGTCTTTCACTCATTCCGTGCACTCTTCATTGCACCCTTTTGCGCGGGTGGATTCGACTCACTACATATTCAGCCTAATACATAAGTGCCCGGGGCTGCATCCAAAGGCTTGTATTTGCGATTTCCGAGCTTTTTCGATGCGGGCTGCATCTCGCCGGAACGCTCTCCAAGCCATTTTGCCCAGCGTTCCCACCAGGAACCGTTAACTTCCGAAGCGCCAGCGGCCCATTCATCCGCAGTGGACGGAAGCTTGTCATTAACGAAGTATTTGGCCTTGGGGTTCCCCGGAGGGTTGAGAATTGCTTGGATGTGACCGCTGTTCGACAGTACGAATTCCTTGTTTCCACCGAGCATCTGCGTCGTTCTGTAGCAGGCTTTCCACGGCGTGATGTGATCCGTCACGCCACCAACGATAAACGCATCAATCTCGACCTTTCCGAGATCGATAGGCTCGCCCAGAATTTGTTCCTTACCCGGATTCGCAAAAGGCTGAGTTTCGTAGAGCGACAGATAGTCCGAGTGCAGAGCGGCGGTGAGATTGGTGGAATCATTATTCCAGAACAGAACATCGAAGGCTGGCGGCTTCTGGCCGTGCAGATAATTGTTCACGACATAGTTCCAGATGAGATCGTTCGGCCTCAACCACGCGAAAACGCGTGAGAGATCCGAGCCAGCAAGAACACCTTTCTTGGCCGATCGCTTTCGCGCCATCTCGATACCCCGTTTGGTGACCAGAACACCGACATCGCTGTCCTCCATTCGAGGGTCGAGCACGCAGACCCAGAAGGTGACGGAATTGACGCGCTTGTCGCCCTTTGCGGCGAGGTAGCTCAGAAGCGTTGCGGTTGTTATGCCGCCGGAACAGCCACCCGAGATATTGACCTTGTCGGAACTCGTGATCGCGCAGACGACGCCAATGACGTCGACCAGAGCGGCCACATATTCAGCAAGGCCCCAATCGCGATGCTCAGGCCCAGGATTACGCCAGCTCACCACGAAGACCTGGAAACCCTGGGTGGTGAGGTAGCGCGACATGCTCTTTTCGGGCGTGAGATCGAGCACATAGTACTTGTTGATCTGAGGCGGCACGAAGAGAAGCGGCATCGCGTGCACTTGGCCGGATTGCGGCGTGTATTGCAGCAGCTCCAGCATCTCGGTGCGATAGACGACGGCCCCTTCCGTGGTCGCTATATTTTCGCCGACCTTGAACGGGGACTTGTCGACCTGGCTCGGCATACCATGATTGTTGCGCAGATCGTCGATCGCGTTGCGGAAGCCCTGCACCAGCGAGCTTCCCCCCGTATCGAGCGCAAGCTTCACAGCGGAGGGATTGCCAACGAAAGTGTTGGTGGGCGCAACGGCGTCGATCATGATGTCCGCGACGAGCATGGCGCGGCCATGTTCGACGGGATCGAGATCGAGCGACTTGATGAAGCCGTGCACTTCAGTCTGGAAGGCGAGCCACCCCTGCATGAGGCGGCGATAGACGGGGCTCTTCTGCCAGGCGCTGTCGATGAAACGGCGGTCCTTCGGTTGGGGCGCGAACTTCGCTCCGCCGCCGACGATGTCGACGACATTGCGGCCGAATGAGCCGATATGCTGCATGAAGGTGAAGGGCTGGCGCGCAGCGCCACCCACGATCGACCCTATGGCAGAGAGCACATCCTCACGGCTGATGCCGACAATGGGACTGAGGACATTCGGCGTTTCGGCTGCTTCTTCGCCAAGGCCCGGAACAATATCTTCGCGACGCTTCGCCATGCGCGCCCTCCCCCTCTTGTTTTGACTGCGTCCGGCCTTCCCCTCCCGGAAGGCTGCCGCCCGGACGCGCCTTGTCTTTCACAGACGCAACAGGGGGATATGATGCGCCGGGAGGGGGGACGTCACAAGGGGTTCATTCGAGGCTTTTTCGGCTGAAAACCGGCTCCCGCTTCAGCCGCGGCGCGCGCCGATGTCGAGTTGACCGGCCAAGCCGGCCTCGCGGTGGATCATGATCGCCTGATATTCGGGAGATGAGATCATTGCCTGAAAGGCGGCGCGAGAAGGATACTCTATGAGGGCCACCCGGTCCCACAATTCCTCGCATTCGCCGACCAGAATACCATCCACGACGCCGAACCAGATGAACTTCCCGCCGAGCGCGGAGATGAGCTTCGCCACCTCCATGCCATAGCGCATATAGGCCTCCTCGCCTGAAAGCTCTGCGTCGCGGCCATCCGGATAGGCGGCATGCTCGCGGAATTTCAGGAGATTGACCAGAACGGCGGGACCATCATCCTCGGTGCCTGCACGGGCGAAAAAGGCTTCCTGCTGGCCGGGGGCCGGGCGTATTGCATTTTCGACTTTCATCGTATCGTTCCTCATTCGGCCCATGGAGATTGACGGATTATCCCGGCGCTCATTATATTGGCATTTAACGTGTCATTTTATCGGCGGATGTTCGAGCCGGTCAAGTGGACGCAAAACAATGAGCCAGGCGGATCTCGCATCAAGATTTCGTGACGCGAGAAAAACCGCCGGACAGCGGGGAGAGGACGCGACATCATGCGCCTGTTCGGCACGCAGAGGAGAGGCACATGAACACGCAGATCAGGGAATTCATCGTGAACCGCAACGACCTGGCGCAGTCCAAATGGGTAGAGCGCGAGGCGGAGGTCGAGGACGGTCAGATTTTGGCGGAGATCGAGAAGTTCGCCTTCACCGCCAACAACATCACCTATGCCGTCGCCGGCGACATGCTGAACTACTGGTCGTTCTTTCCCGCGGAAGGCGGCTGGGGGAAAATTCCGGTTTGGGGTTTCGCCAATGTGGTTCAGTCGAAGAACAAGGACGTCGCCGTGGGGGAAAGGCTCTATGGCTATTTTCCGATGGCCACGCATCTCGTTATGCAGCCGGAGAAAGTGACGCCGGGCAGCTTCCTCGATCTCTACAAATCGCGTCGCGAACTGCACCCCGTCTATAACAGCTATACGCGGAGCAATGCGCAGACGGTGCCACATGACGACCTGCAGCCGATACTGCGGCCGCTCTACACGACGTCGTTCCTGATCGACGACTGGCTTGCCGATAACGGATTCTTCGGAGCAAAGCAGGCGCTTGTGCTGAGCGCGTCGTCGAAGACGGGGCTCGGCCTGGCCTTCGGCCTGCACAGGCGCCGGCCCGACGCGCCGAAAACAATCGGCATCACCTCGCGCGGCAATATCGGCTTCGTGAACGGGCTCGGCTTCTACGACCGGACCATCGCCTATGACGATATCGCATCCCTCGATGCGAGCATGCCGACGCTTGTGGTCGATTTCGCGGGCAATGGCGAGGTATTGGCTGCCGTTCACAACCATTTCGGCGACAAGCTTGTGGAGAGCACGCAGGTAGGGCTTTCGCACTGGGACGCGGGGCGGCCGCCAAGCGGATTGCCGGGAGCAACGCCGCGCTTCTTCTTTGCGCCGGACCAGGTGCGCAAGCGCACGAACGACTGGGGCAAGGAAGGTTTCGACACGAAGCTCGACGAAAGCTGGAACGCCTTTGCCGAGCACGCGGATAAATGGCTGACCGTCGAACATGGCAAAGGCGAAGAGGCAATCGCGCACATCTATGCGGAGATGAGAGCGGGACGCATCAACCCGGCTGAAGGACATATTCTGACGTTCTGACAACCAGAAAATATCAAGGGCGGTAGCGACCATGACACTGACGACACCACTTATTCTAAGCGGCGCGCCGGGCTCTCCCTATACGCGCAAGATGATCTCGGTGCTTCGCTACCGTCACATCCCCTACCGATTCCTGCTTTCGGGACATTCCCTGCCCGAGAACCTGCCGAAGCCTAAAGTCGCGCTGCTGCCGACATTTTTCCTGAGCGAGGATGGCGGCCCCTATGAAGCGGCGGTCGACTCCACGCCGCTGATCCGGCGTTTCGAAAAGGCATTTAACGGGCGGCATGTCGTGCCCGCCGACCCGGTGATCGAATTCATCGACTACCTGCTCGAAGATTATGCGGACGAATGGCTGACCAAGGCGATGTTCCATTATCGCTGGCACTACAAAGCGGACATCGAGCGGGCGGCGGCCATTCTGCCGCGGTGGCGAGGCATCACCGCTCCGGAAGACGAAGCCTTGAAGATGGGGGAGCTCTTTGCACAACGGCAGATCTCGCGGCTTTATGTGGTGGGCTCAAACGACACGACGGCGCCTGTCATTGAGTCCAGCTTTCTGCGGTATCTCGACGCCTTGAAGGCGCATCTTGAACAACAGCCGTTCCTGATGGGACAGCGGCCCGGCGGCAGCGACTTCGGCGCCTTCGGCCAATTGACCCAATTGACGCATTTCGATCCGACACCGATGGAGGAAACGCTGAAGCGGGCGCCGCGTGTTTTTGCGTGGGTCGACATTGTGGAGGATCTGTCTGGCCTGGAGCCGACAGAAGACGACTGGATGAAGCGAGGCTCCATACCGGACACCATTCGGGGACTGCTTGCTGAAGTCGGCCGTGTGTACGTGCCGGCGCTCCTCGCCAATGCGGAAGCTCTGATAGCGGGGGCGGAGAAGGTCGAAACGGAGATCGACGGCAAGCCCTGGGTCCAGCAGCCCTTTCCTTATCAGGGAAAGTGCCTGCAATGGCTGAGGGAGAAACATGCCGCTCTTGAGCCCATCGACCGAAAGGCGTTGGACGATGTCTTGTCTGGAACGGGATGCGAGAAGCTCTTCCGAAACTGAGTGAAATCAGCCCTTGCCTGGTTTTCCCTCGACAAGGCTCGAGGTCACGTGCTCGACGACGCGTCGGGCCTGGGCGGGAGACAGCTCCTGGTCCGAGCGGAGACGGCGCCAGAATTCAAAACTGAAGACTGCGTCCAAGGCGTCGAGCAGCATCTTGTCCTTGCGGATGCCGGCGGGGAGCGCGGACCGCATTGCCTTGCGCAACATCTCATTCATGCGCAACCGATCTTCATGCAGGAAGGGCGAACGGTGCAGGTGCACATCCGCCGCCGTCCGAAACGGCATGATCCGCTCGAACAATTTGGCGCGCCGGTCGATCATTTCCGACACGATTTCCGCAGTGGACCCCGAAGGCTGAGGAAGGTTCACCATCGGCATAATTTCAAGAAGCATCGCCTCCGCAATTTCGCGATAGAGGCTTTCCATATCGTCGAAGTGGCGGAAAACGCTGCGAAGTCCAACATCCGCCCGCGCGGCGACCTCCTCGGCCCGCGGCGCGACCGAGCCTTCGCGAATCAGTTCACGCATAGCCTCGACAATGCGGCGGCGGCTGACTTCGCTGCGCAAGCGGCGGCCATCCTGTTTTTGCTTTCCCGGGGGCGGGGTCATCTTGTCCTTCTGGTCAATAAGTGATGTCGGTCTTGGACAGTTCAACTTCAGGCCGAGTAAATGGTTTCGCCACGCTTCAGCGTTTCGAGGATATGAAGATCGCGGAGATCCGATACGTCCATGGTCTCCGGATCCTGCTCCACGATAACAAGATCGGCGAGTTTGCCGATCTCGATAGAGCCTTTGATATCGTCTTCAAAATGCTGATACGCGGCGTCGAGGGTGATGCCACGCAGCGCATCATGCACGCCGATGCGCTGATCTTCACCCAAAACCTGTCCGCTGCGTGTGCGCCGGTTCGTCGCGGACCAGAGCAGCATCCGGCAATCGGATGGGACCACAGGAGAATCGTTGTGAAGCGTGTATCGCATACCGCGATCCACTGTGGAGCGCACGGGACTGATGCGCGAGGCGCGCTCACTACCGAGAACAGAATCCCGGTGCCAATCGCCCCAATAGAACGTATGGGAGACAAAGTACGAAGGCATGACGCCGAGCCGCTGCATCATGTCGAGCTGGTCTTCACGCAGCGTCTGTGCGTGGATCACAGTTGAGCGTCTGTCAGCGGGGCCGTACTTCGCCGTAGCTTTCTCGATGGCGCCAATGAACTGATCTGCCGCAGCATCGCCGTTGCAATGCGCATAGACCTGCCAGCCGCGCGCGAAAGCGTCATCAACCAGCTTCGCCGCAGTTTCGTCGTCGACGATGTGGTAGCCGCGATAATCGGCATCGAAGCCGGGTGGCACCACCTCATAAGGCTTGGTCAGCCACGCCGTCTTTGCCTGCGGGGAGCCGTCGAGCATCAACTTGATGCCGCCGATCTTGAAACCGTTATAGTCTTCCTTCAGCGCGATATTGCCTTTCGCCAGATCTTCGATATGGGTGAAGAAGGGATAGGCGACGATATCTATCTTCAAACGGTCGCGTTCGGCGGCGAGCGTCAGCAGGTCGAAATCGGGGCGGCGCGTTGCACCATCCTGGGCGGTGGTAATCCCCCAGGCGGCATATTGCTCCTGTACGCGATCCAGAAGATCGAGAAGTTCTTCCTTCGATGCTTGAGGCAGGCGCGGCATGGCAAGGGTGATGGCACCCTCCTCGAGAATGCCATTCGGTTCATTCGTGCCCGGCCAACGGCGTATGACGCCGCCGGGAGGGTTCGGCGTATCGGCCGTGATGCCAAGGAGCGACAGCGCGTATGAATTTACCACAGCGACATGGAGAGAGGCATGGTAGGCGAGGATCGGCTGCTCCGTCGAAACTTCATCGAGGTCGGCGCAGGTAATGGCGCGCTTTTCGACAAGGAGAGAGTCGTCGTAGTTCGCACCGAGAAGCCAGCCGCCTCGGCCGCCGCCGGTCTTTTCGCGGTATTTGGCCAACTCGCTTTTGATGTCGGCGATGGAGCGGATGGGACCTGCCGGTTCCGGTGCGAGGTTCTGGAAGCCCATGAGCAATGCCGTCATGGAGACATGGCCGTGGCAGTCGATGAAGCCCGGCAACATGGTCTTGCCCGCTAGATCAACGATGTTTGCGCCAATGCCGGCACGTGCCTTAACCTCGGCTTCGCTGCCGACGGCGACGATACGGCCACCTGTGACGGCAACCGCTTCCGCGAGTGGCTGTGCGCGATTCATGGTCCTTATCGTGCCGCCGCGATAGATAGTCGCGCCAGAGAGACCGGCGCGGATGCGGCGTGTTTCACCAGAAGCGATATGCGGGGCAGCGAAGGCAAGCGCGGCAACACCGGCGGCGGAAGCGTCGGCGCGAGAACCAGTGACCGCAGCCAGTGCGGCAGCGGTGAGCGCCGCGCCCGCGCCGAAGAACCCCCTGCGGCTGAGACCTGGCTGGGGAAGCCTGTAGGCATCCCAGATGTAAGGCGAACAGCAAGGACAACCGCTGCGATGGGATTTTGGATGATCGTACGACATCTGAATTCTTCTCTGTTTCAACGGCCGGTAAAATTCGGCGAACGTTTTTCAAGAAAGGCCGTCACTGCCTCGCGATGGTCTTCGCTCGTCGCCGTCAGCGCGAACTGGTCGGCATCCATGTAGGTGGAAACGGCATTGAGCGCGGTCGCGGCCTGCGTGATACCGCGCTTCGCCATGCGAACGGAAACGGGCGGCAGCGCGGCTACCTTGTCCGCCCAGCGCCGGGCGGCGGCCAGTGCCTCGCCGTCAGCGCAGACTTCGTCGGCGAGGCCCCATGCTTCCGCCTGTTCCGCCGTGACGCGTTCGCCGAAGATCGTAAGCTGTTTGGCGCGGGAGGGGCCAATGAGGTTCACGAGGCGGGGCTGAGTGTGCCAGCTCATGTTCATGCCGAGCGGAATTTCCGGAAGCCTGAAATGTGCGCCTCGCGCAACAATCCTGAAGTCGCAGGCGGCGGCAAGCGCGACGCCACCGCCGATGCAGAAACTCTCGATGGCAGCGATCGTCACCTGGTCGACCGCCTCCCATGCATCGCACATGTCAGGGCCCG
Source organism: Parvibaculum lavamentivorans DS-1 (assembly GCF_000017565.1). Taxonomy (NCBI): domain Bacteria; kingdom Pseudomonadati; phylum Pseudomonadota; class Alphaproteobacteria; order Hyphomicrobiales; family Parvibaculaceae; genus Parvibaculum; species Parvibaculum lavamentivorans. Next base: position 1,237,750 of record NC_009719.1, on the reverse strand, counting down.
CGCGCAGCATCTCGCGGCGTTCGAGCAGAGAGACCGTTGCGCGCTTGGCCATTTCCGGGTCGGTCAGGTCAGCGCCGCCGGTAAAGGCGCGGCCACCTGCCAGCACAATGGCACTGGTCGTGACGTCATCACGGAGCAGGCGGGCCGTGGCACCGAGGTCCCGCAGAAGCTGAACTGACAGCGCATTGACGCGGTCGCCCCTGTCAAAACGGACGACTGCTACGCGGCCCTGCCGTTCGATGGTGATGAAATCGCCGACTTTTTCGACATTCGACATGAACGCCCCCTTTTTGGCCGTTGCAACCTCTGAGGATCGCTTGAGCCAATGATGGCGTCTGACGGGCGAGCTGCCTAGCGCTTTCATAGGTGGACGGGCAAGGAAACGGGCGGCACGAAGACGCACCGCCCGCAAGGCCAAGGGAGATCAGCTCGTCAGCTGTTGACGGTCTTCCAAGCGCCGTCCGGCTGACGGCAGGCGGTGCCATAGGCCTGCTCGGTCCGGCCACCAATCGTGACGATCGTCTGATATTCGCGGCAATACTGGCCCTCATACGGCTCGTAAGTACGCATGGGCGTTACCTCATAGCCATAGCCATAGCCATTGCCCGGATCTGTCCAGTAGACGGATTGGTTGGAGGGAACATATTCCAGCACGTCGCCGACACAGGCCTGATTGTTCGCATCGATTGCATGGCCGAGGACGCCGCCAAGCACCGCGCCAATGACCGCACCGCCAACCAGCGGACCGGCGCCCCTGCCCTGCTCGGCGCCAATAACGCCGCCAAGTACGGCGCCAATAACCGCACCGACCTTGTCGCTGTTGCAAGCCGAGCGGCGATAGCCATAGCCACCATAATTATCGTCATAGCCATAGACGGAATCGTAATAGCCGTAAGGCGCATCGTAGTAGCCCGGCATGGGTTCGATATAGACCGGCTGCGGGATCGTCACGACGTGATAAGAGTTGCGGTATATGACCACAGGACCACGATGGCTCGGACGATGCCCTTTTGCATAGTGGTGGCCATACCAGGGGCGGTCCTTGTAGACAGGCCGATAGGTCTGACGATGGTTCACTTGTTTGTAATGTGAGCCGCGATCCGGCGGGGCCTGATAACGCTGCCGGTCACGTTCATTCTGGTGGACGTGTTGCCGCTGGCGCTGCTGCTCCGCCCGTTGGCGCTGCCGCTGCTGGTGCTCCGCTTGCTGACGTTGGCGCTGCTGTTGCTCGGCTTGTTGACGTTGGCGCTGCTGTTGCTCGGCTTGTTGACGTTGGCGCTGCTGTTGCTCCGCCTGTTGGCGCTGACGCTGGTGTTGCTCGGCTTGCTGACGCTGGCGCTGTTGCTGCTCCGCCTGCTGGCGCTGACGCTGATGTTGCTCGGCTTGCTGACGCTGGCGCTGTTGCTGCTCCGCCTGCTGACGCTGCCGCTGCTGATGCTCGGCTTGCTGACGCTGGCGCTGTTGCTGCTCCGCCTGCTGGCGTTGCCGCTGCTGTTGGTCGGCTTGCTGACGCTGGTGCGGCTGTCGATCGGCGTCCCGGTGCTGAGGCTGAACTCGCCTTTCCTGCGTCTGCCGCTCTCTATGCTCGCGTTGCGGTTCTCTTCCCCAGCGGGCGTCCCGTCCATTATCGCCCGGGGCAGCGAAAGCCGTTGCGCTCGTTCCAAGACACAAGGCAATCGCCGTCGCGACGCCAGTGAGTTTCGTTATATGCCCATGCCGCACCATAAGGTGTCTCCATTCGCTAGACGGAAATCAGATTCCGCCGACGAAGGTCAGCCTCACACCCAGCACCTGAACGGCATCTGAACCATCTGTTAATGAGTAAGGCGCAAATGAGGCGGCCCCCACGGTTGAAATAACCGGTCTTTTCCCCTCAAATCCAAGCGCCAAAGGGGCGAGCAATCAGATGGGAACGGATGTGACACCAAGACTCTCGATGAAATCGGCTTTTGAAACCTTTCTCACAGCTGCCTGCGACCGCCTCGGCTACAGCGCCTCCATAAAGTCCCTGCTCTCTCTCGCCGCCCTCGAAATCAAGGTCGAAATTCCGATCGTGCGGGACAATGGAGAGCTCGCTATTTTCAGTGGCTACCGGGTGCAACACCAAAGCGCACGCGGCCCCTGCAAGGGGGGACTGCGTTATCACCCAGAGGTCGATATCGAGGAGGTGCGTGGGCTGGCGTCCCTTATGACGATGAAAACTGCGCTGGTGAACATTCCTCTTGGTGGCGGCAAGGGCGGTATCGACTGCGACCCGCACAAGCTTTCCCTGCGCGAACTTGAAACGCTGACACGAAAATTCGTGAAGCGCATTCATCGGGAGATCGGGCCGAACAGCGACATTATGGCGCCGGATGTGGGCACAGATGCGCGAGTGATGGGATGGATTCATAGCGAATATTCCGCGATCTACGGTCATTCGCCTGCAGCCGTAACCGGAAAACCGCTGGCACTTGGCGGATCCGTCGGCCGCGAGAAAGCAACCGGTCACGGCATAGGGATCGTCATAAAGGAATATTCCGCGCGTTACGGCACGCCGCTGAAAGGCGCGACCGTCGCCATTCAAGGTTTCGGGAATGTTGGTCTTCATGCGGCTCGCGCGGTGACCGAACTTGGAATGAAGGTCGTCGCAGTATCCGACTCTCGAAGCGCTGTGTACCGGAAAGGGGGCGTCGACATCGATGCCCTTGCCAAGCGAAAGAAGGAGCGCGGTCTTCTCTGCGAAACGAATGATCACGATGCGCTCGATCCAGCCCACTTGCTTGAAACGGAATGCGACTATCTCATTCCCGCCGCGCTGGGCAATGTCATTACGGCCGAAAACGCGCCCCATATCGCGGCGCCGGTGATCGTTGAAGGTGCAAACGGACCCGTCACCGGCGAGGCGGATCGGCTGCTCAAGGAACGTGGCATTGCCATCGTGCCCGACATTCTCGCCAGCGCGGGCGGTGTCATTGTCAGCTACTTCGAATGGGTTCAAAACCTGCAGCGGGAGGTCTGGTCGCTCGAACAAGTCGATGCTCAACTTGCCAATATTTTGGGCAAAGCGGCACGCGACGTATTCGACCATGCCGGGGAGAACAGCCTGGATTTTCGCTCGGCTGCTTTCGACATCGCCGTCAGCCGGGTAAAGGAGGCGCTGGATGCCACCGGGTTTTAGCCGCTGCGGCCAGCAATTTCAGAGCCATATTCTCCTGACATAAGATTTGTGTAACGGTCGGCGTGCTAACCTCGTTGTCGTCTCTCCCCCCAATATCCAGCTGGATTTCTCCCCCAAGATGAACGACCCCAACTTCCTGCACGCGATCATTCTCGGCATTGTCGAGGGCGTATCCGAGTTTCTGCCGATTTCATCGACGGGGCACCTCATCATCGTCGGAGAGCTTCTCGGCTTTTCAAGTGTCCCCGGAAAGGTTTTTGAGGTCGTTATCCAGCTTGGCGCCATTCTCGCAATTTGCGTACTCTATAGTGGCCGCTTGACGCGCGTGCTGCGCGATGCACCGAGGGATGCCGGCGCTCGCAATTTCATTGGTGCTATTTTCGTCGCTCTCATTCCGGCAGGACTTCTCGGCGTCCTCTATCACGACTTCATACTCGAAGTGCTGTTCACGCCCTATGTCGTATGTGCGGCTCTGATTACCGGCGGAATTGCCATTGTGGTGGTCGAACGGCTCCATCTCGAGCCTCGTATTACGTCCGTCGAAGCCTTTTCCATGAGGACGGCATTGAAGATCGGTCTGTTTCAGTGCATAGCGCTGGTCCCCGGCGTATCGAGGTCAGGAGCGACTATTCTAGGCGCGCTTCTTGTGGGTGTTGAAAGGAAGACGGCGGCTGAGTTCTCGTTCTTTCTTGCCATCCCTGTGATGCTGGGAGCTTCCGTGGTGAGCCTGCGGGATACATGGCAACTGATCAGCATGGATGATCTGCACCTCATCGCGGCGGGCTTCATCGCCGCCTTCATATCCGCGCTACTGGTTGTGAAGTGGCTCGTCAGCTTCGTGAGCAGCCACGGTTTCACCGTGTTTGGCTGGTACCGGATTCTTTTCGGCAGCCTGCTACTGATTTATTTTTCCTTAAGCAGTTGAACCGTTTGCAATCGTATCTTACCCGGCGAACGGCGCAGTCCTGCGGAAAAAATCGCAGCTAATCCGCACTTAACCAAGCATTATAGGTTTAAACGCTAGCCTGAACGCTCTACGCCCAAAGTAGTTCTTCGGACGTTCGGTTACACATGGCGGAAGTGAAATATCTGGCCGAAGGTTCGAGCGGGCCTGAGCGGCATGGGAGCGGAGCGCGCACTGCACGGCACGATTCCGTCGATCATGTATCGGCCGAGCTATCGACCGATTATGCACTCGATCCGATAACCTTGCGGTTTCGCCAGGCGGATGTCGAGCATCGGTACAATGTTCAGAATTACGAGCGTCATATCGGGTTGACGCGTCTTTCGATTGCGCTCGGCGCCGTGATTTTCGCGCTGTACGCTGTTTTCGATCCCTACATCATTCCGGAAGTCGCCACCGAGGCGTGGGCAATCCGCATTGGAATTGCCTGTCCGTTATTGCTCGCCATCGTCGCCATTTCCTATCTGCCCGGCTTTTCGTACCGGCATCAGGCCTTGTTGTCGCTGGCAATGGCCATTCCTGCTCTTGCCGTCGTTGCCATGATTGCGATCGCGGCCGCGCCGGGCAATTACCTCTACTACGCCGGCGTTCTCATCATTCTCAGCTATGTGAACTGCCTCTGGCGGCTACGCTACTACTACTCGATCCTGATGTCGGTTCTGGCGTGTGCCGCATATGAATATGCGGTTCTGTTCGTCAATCCCATTCCGACAAACATGCTTATCAACAATAACGTCTTTCTGATTTTCGGCGTGGGTGTCAGCATGTTTGTGAACTACGTGCAGGAGTATCATCTGCGCCGGAGCTTCATCGACAATGAGAAGCTGCGCTCTGAACAACGGCGTTCGGAGCGGCTCCTGAGCCGTTCGGAAGCCGCCAACCGTGCCAAGAACGACTTCCTCGCCATCATGAGCCATGAGTTGCGCACGCCACTCAACGCCATCATCGGCTTTTCCGAAATCATCTCGAACCAGATGTTCGGACCTGTCGGACAGCCTAAATATGTCGATTATGCAGCTGACATCCGGTCGAGCGGTGCCCATCTTCTGAGTATCATCAACGACATCCTCGATATCTCGAAGGCCGAAGCGGGAAAGCTGCAACTGGAAGAAGAGCCGATCGACCCGGTCGAAGCGCTGAACAGCACAATGCGCATGTTCCGCCAACGGGCATCCGAGCTGGGTGTCGAGCTCAGCTTCCGCGTGCGCGACGATATCCCGTGGATCATTGCCGACCCACGTCTGTTCAATCAGGTCGCGATCAACTTGACCTCAAATGCTCTGAAATTCACGCCCGAGAATGGCGAGGTGTCGGTGGAGCTTGGCTTGAATCCCGCCGGAGATATGGTGCTCGCCGTGAGGGACACCGGCATCGGCATCAAGGCAGCGGATACGACACGCATTTTCGAACCATTCGTCCAGGTCGAAGATGCGATGTCCCGGACGCAACAAGGCACCGGCCTCGGACTACCGCTCGTTCGCAAGATCATGAACCTGCATGGCGGTTCGATAGAACTCGAAAGCGTCGTGGACGAAGGCACAATAGCACGCGCCACCTTCCCGAGAAGCCGGTTCGTCGCGGCACAGCCCAACGATATTCAGTGGCAAGCGGGCTAGGCCCGCGTCACGCCGGCTTGTCCACCACCATCAGATAGATGCATTGCGTTGCATCGACCTCGACGGTCACGCTTTCCACATTGAGCCCTTCGACCAGCGCCCGCATATCTTCTTCGGTGCGATAGATAAGGCTCCAATCCGTCACGAATTCCAGCGGCCACTCACAGCTTTCCCGTCCCTTTTTCACATTGGCGAGGATCAGCTTACCGCCGGGCTTTACCTGTGCGTAGAGGTCATGCGTGAGTGCACGTGCCCGGCGCGCCGACAGATAGTCGTAAAGGCCGAGGCTGTAGATCACGTCTTGGGGCGGCAATGCCTGGAAGAGAGCTCCAGCTTTCAGAAGCTGCGCAAATGAGGCCTGAAGACACTGCACTTTCGCGCGGCCCGCATGGCGTATCACCTCCGGGTAAGCATGCTCATAGGCATGGGTCAAGGCGCGATCATCCTGATCGATCAAGGTGAAATTAACCGGGCGCGGCAGGTGGTCGATCTTCAGATAATCGTAGACCTCATAGGCCGATCCACAGCCGAGATTGGCGATATTCAGAGGCGTATCGCCAGGCTGCTCGGCAACGCGCGCGGCGATGAGCTTTTGCGTCATGCGAAGGCGTGTGCCGACGCAGGCCCCTGTTTCGATACCGATACGGTGGAGGAGCTTTTCGTAAGGCGTATTGCCGACGCGCTGCCACTCATAAACGTAGTTCATGATCTGATAATCGCCGGGATAGCCGAGTGGCTTTTCATAGCAGCGCTTCATGACGGCACCCGGCATGAAGTCCGGCGTAAGCACGCGCTCGGCATATCGCTTGTGCCGCGCGAGGATTGCCGGATTGCTCCAGACGGGAGCCAGAATATCGTTTCCGCGATACCAGAGCTCTTTCCATTGCGGAACGATACGATCTTCGCAGGCGATCAGCGCTTCCAGCAGAAGTTTTTCGCGTTCGGCGCCGGTTGCCGTGAGCCGGGCTTCGTAATTTTCAAGGACGGATTTGTATGACCGGAAGGTGTTCACGATCTCGGTGCAGAGCTGCAGAAACTCGGGCAATATGCCCTCGGACGTAGCGAAGGCGGGATCCGCGAGCGCATTGGCGAGCACCAGATTGTCGTGGGTGCTTACGATGTTCGGAATGTCCAGGTAGCCGGAAGTGAACTCCACTCCTACGACGGCCCGAAGCCCTTGCGTCTCGACACGCCTTACACGCCCAGCCCCGCCGAAAAGCCGCGCGTTCCCGACACGGAACTCCAGCGGAATCTCCGAGCCGATCCGCTCATCCCAGCCTTCCAGACGGGAACTCTGGACCGCAATCCCGGTCATGCTCAGGTTTTTGAGCGATGTCTGCTCATTTTCAATGAAAACCGCCGGAATCTCTTCACGGAAGAGCTGTTCCGGCCGGAATCGTTCGGCCCGATAAAACATTCGGCGCCCCTGAGCGCCTGTCAGCTGCTCGTAGGTTCGGATCACTGGCCCCACCCCATTTTACGCACACAACACACAGCCCTAAAGAATCATATGCTTTAACGAATTACAAACACTAACAATTAGTTAACGGGCGATTTTACAAAGATTCCACAACCGTGAATCTATGATAGACGACGCGCAGCCTTCCTTGCCCGGCTGTTTTCCATAATCCTCATCACCGGTGGAAGCATCAACCAGTCGATGAAGAGGTTGGACAAGATGACAAGAGCCGTCATCGCACCGAGCGAACGGTTCACCTCAAAGCCCGAAAATACCAGTGTGCCAAAGCCGACAGCCAGGGAAGCGGTGATGACCAGCATGGCGATGCCCACCGTGGCGAAGACGTGATTAATGGACTCTTCCGGTGAAAGTCCGTCTTTCCGCGCGCGCTGATACATCAACAGAAAATAGATCGTGTCATCCACCACCAGACCGATTGTCATGGCGGTGACGACCGAGGCCGCGAGCCCTATGTCCTGATACAAGAGCCCCCAGAGACCGAAGCCGACAAGCGACGGCAACATGTTCAGCAGGATGCTCAGCGCGCCATAAACAGTACTGCGAAGCGCCACGCCGACGACCACCGCAATCAGCACGACGGATACGAGCGTCGCCAGCATCATGGAGCGGATATTTACCCCGGAGAGATTGGCGAAGAGAACGTTGAGGCCAATGCCCCGTGTTTGCATTTCCGGAGGCGCATTCTCTTTCAGCCATGACGTCGCTCCGTCGTTGAACTCGCGGATCTGCGTTGACGTCATATGGCGCAGGATAACCGTAACCCGGCTCGACGACCGGCTTACGTTAACCTGATCGTTTAGCGACATGCCAAAGGGAAGCGACAGCTCGTAGAGCAGGAAATACTGCGCGATGGTTTCCCTGTCCTCCGGAACCGCCTCGACAGGCTCGCGCCCCGCATTCATCGCCTCATGCACGCGGGCAGTAACGTCGGAGATGGCGGCCACGCTGACGACGCCGGGCTGCTCCCGCAGCCAGGCCTCGAACGCCGCAAGCCGCGCCTGATATGCCGGCTCGAAGACGCCGCCTTCCGTTCCCGCCCCGACGTCGAACTCAACGATGTTGAGGCCAGTCAGCCGTTCCTCGGCAAAATCGGAGTCCTGCCGATATTCGAAACGCTGATCGAAATATCGTGCAAAATCGTCGTCGAGCCGAATGTTGCCCAACCACACCGCGCAGGCGAGGACGATCATGCTGCAAAGAAAAAACAGCTGCTTGTAGTAGCGGTTCACGAAGTGACCGAGCAGGATCATTACCCGCTCGGAGCGCTGCACCGCCGGACGAAGCGGCATCAGCGAAAGAATGGCGGGCAGCCAGGTAAAGGTGAAGAGATACGCGAACAGGATGCCGACAACCACTATGTTACCCTGCTCGCGCAGTGGCGGCGCATCGGCAAGGTTCATCGCAAGGAAGCCGATCATCGTGGTCGCATTGGTAAGCGTTACCGGCCAGAGATTGATCGAGATCGCCTCTGCAATCGCTTCATTGCGCGACAGACCTCTACCAAGAGCGCCCATGGCTGTCGTCACGATACGGACGGCTGCCGCCATATTTACGGTCATGATGATGACAGGACAGGCGACTGTCGCCGTGTTGATCTCGTAGCCGTACCAGCCAGCGGCACCCATCGCGGCGGCACTTGATAGTCCGAGCAGCGATAGAATGCCTATGCTCGGAAGCACCGCGCGCACGAAGGCAAACATCACAAGCGAAGTTACCAGGAGGCTGATGGGGATGAGCACCATCACGTCGTTCATGGCCGCTTCGGAAAAGGTGCCCATCAGCATAACGTTGCCGGTCAGCTTCACCTCTATACCGGGATAATCCGCTTCGAAATCTTTCGCGAGAGCGCGAGCAGCCGCAATGATTTCGCGCACCTCGGCTGACGCTTCGCCCGGCAGGTTGAAATTGACGACGATGCCAGCCGCCTTTCCGTCTTCCGCCATCAGGCGATTGCGGATCAGCGGGTCATCAATCGCTATGCGGCCGATTTCCTGCGCTTCGGCAAGGCTCACATTGGCGGGGTCCGGCACCAGGTCGGCGACGGAGAAACTGTCCGCATCCGACTGGACATGGGGGAAATTTGTAAGCCCGTCGACGCGGGTCGAATGGGGCAGTCGCCATGCGCGCGCAACAAGATCGCCCATGGCGGCGAGCGTGTCAGGCTCCGCTATATCGCGACCTCCGGCCCAGACGACCATGAGCAAATCGTTGTTCTGGCCGTATTTGGCTTCAAAGCCACGCAAGGTCGCGATGTCCTGCCCCGCCGGGTTGAAGAAAACCCGCGTGTCATAGGACAGCTTGAACTGAAAGACGCCGAGGGCCGCCGCAATGCAGACCGCCAGACACAATGCAATGGTCGTGCGGGGAAACCGCAAGGCCGGATTTTTTGACTTACGCATGAAACAGCGCCGCCCCACCCCTATAAATTCGATCCAGCGCGGAGGTAACTTGCGGGATTCCGGTCCGAAATGAAAGCGCGTTTACCGCCCCTTAACCATATGTTTGACGCTCGGAAACCATGAATTAACGCGGGTCATGCCATTAAGGATGTTGGAGTGCTATTCGCGCTGAAGCCCGAAGCACGTTTATGGCGATAGAGGCGAAGTCGCTGCGCTGGAGCGCCGCTTCGTCTGGGGACCAACGGTACCGGACATGAGCAAATCGACGCTCGTCAATCTGGCAACAGTCGGCAGCGATGAACTGCAGGCGATGCCTGTTGCCGTTTTCACCGCGGGTCTCGAACAGATGTCGGCGGAGGCCATCGTCCGTTTCCGCCGTATGCGGAAGCTTAGCGCCCCCCACCGCTCCGCCCTTGAAAAATATCTCGTGGAAAATCCCAGCAAGCGTCCAGGCGGCGCAGCGGGAGCGGACTCTACCGGCGGCCGGGGCGGAAAAGGCGGAGCCGAGGAGGAGAAGGAAGCGCAGAAAAAGAAGCGCGGAGGTGAAGCCGGGTTTGGCATGGAGTTGCTGCTGCGCGTGATTGCCTGGTGGGAAGGCATGGATACCGACGACGTCGCGCGCGCGAAAGGCATCAAGCGCCGCAAGAGGAAAAAGCCCGCGCCCGCGCCACAGCAGAAAGTATCCCCCGCCGCGGCGGCCCGGCCCGCTCCTGAAGAAGAGACGCCTCCCCTTGGCCGCGTGGAGCTGATCCAGAAACTCTGGGGCGAGGGTTTCAGTCTTCCCGGGGGCGCCTCGTTTGCTCTGCGTGTGGCAGCGCCGATCACTCTTTCTTCGAGCGGGCGGTATCTCGATCTGACGCCTGGCCTGGGCGGCGGCATGCGCGCCATTGCGAAGGCCTCGGGAGCGACCATTCTCGGCATTGAGGCGGATGGCGAACTTGCCGCCGCCGCCCAGCTTCTATCGGAACAGGCGGGAATGGGGACGGTGGCGCCAGTGCGAGCGGTCGGTCCGGACGGTCTCGGGCCGGAGGATTTCGAACCCGCCGGAGGCTATGCAGCCATCTTCATGCGCGAAGCGATGTTTGCCGTCGAAGACAAGGAACGGATGCTGGATGAACTGCAACGCGCACTAAGCGATGAAGGATCTCTTGTTCTTACCGACTTTGTTCTTGCCGATGGCATCGGCATCGAAACGGAAGAAGACGAGACGATCTCCGCGTGGCGCGCTGCGGAAGGCCATGTGGCACATCCATGGACGCAAGCCGAGTATCGCGCTGCGCTGGGCGCATCAGGTTACAAATTGGAAAGAATGTCCGATCTGACCTCAGTCTATCTGCCACTTATTCAGACCGGTTGGCGGCAGCTACACGATTGCCTGCAAAACGCCAAACTTCCGCCGGAAAGCGCCACCACGTTGATGCATGAAGGTAGCGTCTGGCTTGCACGGAGCCGGGCCCTGGAACCGGGACCGCTTCGACTCGTTCATATACATGCGGTTCGTGCGCCGCTGCCGAACGGAGACGAGCACACAATCGACGAGGCCGAGTTGGCCGATGGTTGAAATTGACAAGGAAGCGGCCCGCCGCAAGGCAAGGTCGGTAGATTGGCAAATGCCGGAAACAGCGAACCAGAAGATAAGACACATCGAGCCTATACTCGACGCGTCGGGCACGCTGAGGCGCCATGTTCTCAGTGAAATGGAAGCGGCCCGGGCGAACAGCCCTGCAAAGACCACGCTCAAGAGCGTGATCGGCAACAAAGGCTGACGCCTCGCTATTCCACTTCCGAACTGTTTTCCTGCTCGGAGCGGTTTTCTCCCGCGGTGCGCTGTGCATGATGACGGTACCGGGCGATCGCTACCGGGATGGAAACAAGATAGAGCGCACATAGCGCCGTGAACGCAATCCACGGATAGCTCAGGATGACGGCGGCGCTCAGGCCGACAAGCAGCAGGATGGGCAGCACCATGTCTCGGCGGATACGCAGCCCCATGCGCTTGCCCGAGAAAGTGGGCAACTGGCTTACCATGAGGAAAGCTATCGCGAACACGTGAATGGCGATCAGAAGCGGCACTTCCTTCAGCCAGGTTACGCCGATAAAAGACAGATAGAGCGGCAACATCACGAGACCGGCTGCGGCGGGCGCGGGAACGCCGACAAAGAAATTTCCGGCCCACACAGGTTTGTCCGGATCTTCAAGGGCAACGTTGAAGCGCGCGAGGCGGAGCGCACAGCAAACCGCAAAACCGAGAACGGCTATCCAGCCGATACCGCCGATTTCTCCCAAAGACCAGAGATAGAGCACGACGACCGGTGCGACCCCGAAATTCACGAAGTCGGTAAGCGAGTCGAGTTCGGCTCCGAAGCGCGTCGAACCTTGCAACATGCGGGCGATGCGTCCATCCAGCGCATCGAAGACCGAGGCAATGATGATCGCGACGACCGCGGCCTCGAAACGCCCCTCTATTGCAAAGCGAATGGCGGTCAGGCCAGCGCAAAGGGCAAGGATGGTCAAGGCGTTCGGAATGATGGTCCGCACAGGCAATTTCGAAAAATGGCGGGCCCGGCGCGACTTCGCATTGTCGCGCGGCCGGTAACCCGGACCGGGTCGCGGTTCAAACGGCGGAATAGGACCGGCCATCTTCCTCAGCCTTTCATGTAGCTCGCAGGCAAGAGCCTGCGAAGCCATTACACTTGCGGCAAGACGGATATCGAATCCGCCAGCACGGTTTCACCGGCAATCGCCGTCTGCCCGACGGCGACGAGCGGTATGGCGCCGACCGGCAGATAGACATCGAGGCGGCTACCAAAACGAATGATGCCGAAGCGCTCACCCGCCGCGAGGTCATGCCCCTCTCTCACGTCGCAAACGATACGCCGGGCGACAAGCCCCGCGATCTGGACAACCACGATCTGCTCGCCATCGGCCCGCTCGATCAGAAGCGAGTTCCGTTCATTCGCATCGCTGGCCTTATCGAGGTCGGCATTCAGAAACAGGCCCGGTCGGTAGGCGACCCGCTTCACCGTCCCGGCGACAGGCGCGCGGTTCACATGACAGTTGAACACGTTCATGAAGATACTAACGCGCGTGCGGACCATATCGCCCAATCCCAGTTCTTCGGGCGGCGAGGCTTCCGTGATGAGGTTCACGATGCCGTCGGCCGGGCTGACCACCAGGCCTTCGCGCGTGGGGGTAACGCGGTCCGGATCGCGGAAAAAATAAAGGCACCAGAGCGTCAGAATGACGCCGATCCAGCCCAGGGGATTCCAGATCAGGAAAAGGACGATGGTGACCGCGGCGAAGATAATCGCGAAGCGGTGCCCTTCCCTGTGAATAGGCGTCAAAATCGAAGTAAGGCTGTCCATATCGGCTTTCTCGGTTTCATTCGTCGGAGATCGAAGCGCAGAAAGGATTGTAACCCGCCAGGCGGCCGGGGTTAAGCATAACCGGGATCTGCCGTCAGCGGCTCAAGTTCGGCGGCTTTCCCGGGTGCGGTTTCATCATCGGCCGGGCCGGCTTCCTGTATCGTCTCCTCGCCGGCGGCCTCGGCCTCGCGCTGGCGGTTCCACATGGCGGCATAGGCACCGCCGAGCGCCAGCAGGGCATCGTGCCGCCCCCGCTCAATGACCCGCCCTTGCTCGAGAACGAGTATCTCATCGGCGTCCACCACCGTCGAAAGGCGGTGGGCGATAATGAGCGTCGTGCGGTTTTGAGAGATGCCTTTCAGCGCCGCCTGAATTTCCTTTTCAGTATGGGTATCGAGTGCGGAAGTCGCTTCGTCGAGCAGCAGGACGGGCGGGTTCTTCAAAATGGTTCGCGCAATCGCCACGCGTTGTTTCTCGCCGCCGGAGAGCTTCAAGCCGCGCTCGCCAACGCGTGTCTCGTAGCCCCTGGGGAGACGCTCGATGAAGGGACCGATCCGCGCGAGTTCAGCGGCTTTCTCCACCTCCGCGTCGGTCGCACCGGGGCGGCCGTAGCGGATGTTATAGCGGATTGTGTCGTTGAAGAGGACGGTATCCTGCGGGACCATGCCGATGGCGGCACGCAGGGAATCCTGCGTGATCATGCGGATATCCTGCCCGTCGATCCGTACGCTGCCTCCCGAGATGTCGTAGAAGCGGAAGAGAATGCGAGCGATGGTCGACTTGCCGGCGCCGGACGGCCCGACGATCGCGAGTGTGCGGCCGGCAGGCACGCGGAAAGAGACGTCGTCCAGGATGCGGCGGTCCGGATCGTAGAAGAAGGTGACATTCTCGAAGACCAGTTCGCCGCCCTCGACCTTCAGCGGGGGCGCGCCGGGCGCGTCCTCGATCTCGGCCGGTATCTGCAGCAGATCGAACATCGTTTCCATATCGATCAAGGCCTGACGGATTTCACGGTAGACCGTGCCGAGAAGATTGAGCGGCTGATAGAGCTGGATCAGGTAGGCATTGATCATCACGAAGGAGCCGATGGTGAGGACGCCTTCCGCAATCCCCTGTGCCGCCATCAGCATGAGAATCGTCAGACCGCCGCTGAAGATCAGCGTCTGGCCTGTGTTCAGAAGCGACAGCGAGGTGGCGGTCTTGATGGCCGCGCGCTCATAGCCCGTCATCGAATGATCGAAGCGCCTTGTCTCGTGCTCTTCATTGCCGAAATATTTCACGGTTTCATAGTTGAGCAGGCTGTCGACCGCCTTGGTATTCGCCTCGGTATCGAGATCGTTCATTTCGCGCCGGAAACGCGTCCGCCACTCCGTTACCGCGAAAGTGAACGCGATGTAGAGAAGGACCGTCACGCCGGTGACGGCGGCGTAGCGAATGTCGAAGGCATAGGCGAGGATGACGCAGACAAGGCCGAGCTCGATGATCGTCGGAAAGATGTTGAACAGCGAGAAACGCAGCAGGAAATCGACACCCTTGGTGCCGCGTTCGATGACGCGCGAAAGACCGCCGGTCCGCCGTTCCAGGTGGAAACGGAGCGAGAGGGCGTGAAGATGGCGGAAGGTTTCGACAGCGAGTTCGCGGACTGCGTTCTGGCCGACCTTCGCAAAGACGGCATCGCGCAACTGCGCCAGCGCCACCATCAAAATACGGCCTACGCCATAGGCGACGATCAGCATGACGGGCACGAGAACGGCGGCGGCGGCAACCGTTTCCGGCGACAGGCGGTCAACCGCTTCCTTGTAGATGAAAGGCACATAGACGGTGATGCCCTTGGCCGCGACGAGGGCAAGCACGGCAATGACGACGCGCGCGCGCAAATCCGTTCGCCCTTCCGGCCACAGCCGGGGCAACATGGTGGCGAGCGTCCGCCAGTGATTGCGGCGCCGCGGGGGCAGCCCGCCGGTCACCGGATCGGGGCCGCCGCGCGAGGCAATTTTCATTCGTCGTGGCATGAAACGCAGGGTCTCCGGTTTCGCGATTCCGCACAAGGTGCCGATAAGGCAACGCCCCATCCGGCAGCCCGGACGGGGCGTCATTTCCTTACCTTAGATAAGCTCTATCGGCCCGGGGACAATGCGGTCTTTGGGGCTTTAGTGGCTCAAACCGGGAGTTTCGAGGACCTGACCGGGATAGATGAGGTTCGGATCGCGGATCTGGCTCCGGTTGGCCTCGTAGATGACCGTGTAGCTGAAGCCGGAGCCGTAGAGATTGTGGGCGATCGTCCAGAGATTGTTGCCCGGCTGAATGACGACCTTGCCATCGCGGAGGGCGGCGAGGACGGCGGCGGGTTCGCCGCGTTCGAAGGGCACCTCGACGCGGCCGACGACGCGGCCTTCCCCGTCGAGCTGGTCGACGCGGAGCGCATATTGCCCGGGGGCTATTTCGTTTTCGGGACGGATTTCCCAGCGGCCTGAGGCATCGGCGCTGGTTTCACCGACGAGCTCGCCGCCGAGATAGATGCGGACCCCGGCGCCGGCGTCGGCGCGACCGGAAATGATGACGTTGCCTTTTTCGTCGTAGTCCACGGTTTCGAGGACGAGGCTGCCGGCATCGGCGGGAACGCCCGGCCCCTGCAGGACGGTGCTTGCCTTGCCGGGCTCGCTGCGGACGACAAGGGCGGGTTTGCTCGTGTCTTCGGGGACGTTGACGGTGACGACCTGGAGGCTGTCCTTCACGCTGCCATCCGGATTGTTGGCGGTGAGGCGAAGCTCGATAGTGCCCGGTTTCAAAGGCTCTTCGAGGAGCGCGACCCATTCGCCGCGCTCATCCGCCGTGACCTCGGCGACGGTTTCGCCGTTCGCTTTCAACTCGACGCGGGCGCCCGGAAGCGAGCGGCCGGCGGCGAGCGCCGAGCCGTCGCGCTGGACGCGGACGATGTCGAAAGTCGGGATCGCGGGATCGGCTGCTTCTTCGGCCTCGCCTTCATCCGTGGAAGTGTCTGATTGCGTTGCTATTTCGGCGGGTGCGGGCTCCGTGCCGCCACGGAAAAAGAACCAGTAGCCGCCGACGAGAATAATGAGCGCGACCACAAAAGCGCCAACAATCGCCCCGATTTTCATCTCACGTATCCTTCCCCTGCCTCCGTCCCGAAACGGGACAGAGCACGACCAAGCCCTAGCCTATCGCGTAGCTTGCAATTACGGCACCAATGTGAAACTTCGCTGTTCGTACAGCGAGCGGAAAATTTGAAAATGAAACTCTCAAGTCTTTGTGTTTATTGCGGTTCCAGCACCGGAAAGGAACCCGCCTTCATGGAGGCGGGAGACCGGTTCGGACACATCATGGCGCAGTCGAAGGTGAAGCTGGTCTATGGCGGCGGCGGCATCGGGGTGATGGGCGCGGTGGCGCGGGCGGTGCTGGCCGGAGGCGGCCAAGTCACGGGAATCATTCCGAAATTCCTGACGGAAGTGGAAGTCGAATTCAAGGAAGTGACGGAATTGATCGTCACCGAGAGCATGCATGCGCGAAAGCAGCTGATGTTCGAGCGCAGCCAGGGCTTCGTGGCGCTGCCGGGCGGCATCGGCACGGTCGAGGAAACGATCGAGATGCTGACCTGGGCACAGCTCGGGCGGCACAGCTATCCCATTGTGATCGCGAACATAAACGGCTTCTGGGACCCGCTGATCGAACTGCTCGACCACATCATAAAAGCAGGTTTCGCACGCTCCGACATCCGCCGCATCTACTCGGTGGTGGACCGGGTGGAGGACATCATTCCGAGGGTCGAAGCGTCGCTATAAAGGGCGACCGTCACCGAACTGCAATCAAACCGTCACAATCCGTTTTCGCAATTTCTTATCCCCGGTTTTCGAGACCGGCGAGACGCCTCAACTCGCGCTCGCGACGCCACGTATCGGCGCTGAATATCCCCAGGCCGATCCAGATGAGGGCGAAGGTGGCGACCTGGGCGGGGATAAGTGGCTCGCCATAGAGGAAAACGGCGACGAAGAACTGCGTCGTCGGCGCGAGATATTGCATCAGGCCCAATGTGGCGAGGCGGATGCGCTGGGCGCCGAAGGTGAAGAGGAGGAGCGGCACGGCGGTCATCGGACCCGTCAGTACAAGGAACATCCATATGTGCCAGCCGCCATTGCCGAAGCTCGTGCCACCATGGCCGGAGAGCCACCAGAGATAGGCGAGCGCGAGCGGCAGGAGCACGGCGACCTCGACGAAGAGACCTTCGAGCGGCCCTGCCCGCGCGACTTTCCGCAGATAGCCATAGGCCGCGAATGTGATCGCGAGGTAGAGCGAAATCCAGGGCAGCGTGCCGAGCGCGACGGTGAAATAGAGAACGCCGATAAAGGCGAGCGCGACGGCGAAGATTTGCGGCCGCGACAGGCGCTCGCCGAGAAAGGCGACGCCGAGCAGCACGCTCATCAGCGGATTGATGTAATAGCCGAGGCTCGTTTCGAGGATGCGCTGCTCGTTGATCGAATAGATGAAGACGAACCAGTTGGAGCCGATGAGGAACGCGGTGCCGGCAAGCGTGAGCATGGTGCGGCGGTCGCGCAGGAGCACGATCAGTTCCGGGCCGCGCCGCAGAAGAAGAATGATGGCGAGGACGAGGACGACGCTCCACACCGAGCGATGCGCCAGAACCTCGAAGGGCGGCACCTCGACAAGCTGCTTGTAGAAAATGACGGAAACGCCCCAGAGCAGATAGCCGAGCCCCGCCGCCGCGGCGCCGAGGGCGGCTTCGCTGTGGGGAGAGGGTCTGGCTGCGGGTGTCTGCTGCATGATGCAGGTTCCCGTTCTTGAGGTGCCGGAAGGGCGGGCCAGAGCTATAGACCTGTTCGCGGAATTTTGGGAGGCGGGATTTGACCCGCTGCGCTCAATCTCTGGCCGTTTCCGGACGCGTGTTTCGCGGCGCCAGGCGGCGGTACTGCAGGAAGCAAGGCTCAGGGTGACCGGTACCGGACATCAAAGCTCCTCCAAACTCAGACGCAACACAGATTTCCGTTTTGATAATGAAATCGGCACATCATCCTGTGGATGCAGATCGTGGATCAAAGGAAGGTCGGGTTCTAGAGGCAATGAACACCCGGGGTGTTCCGATTTCTAGCAAGGGTCAATGAACACCAACATCGAAAATCAATTGCCGGAGCCCGATGCTTCCGTTGCGCTACATAGGGTAACCGTCTGATGCGTATACTCGGTGCTATTGCAGCCATCCTTGTCCTATCCGTTTTGGCTTTTGTGACTTGGTACAAGCTGACATTTCCAAGCTATACTTTTCACTACCGGCTCACCGTCCAGGTGGAAGTTGACGGGGCAATAAAGGAAGCCTCGGGTGTTATCGGGGTTTGTTGGGAAGACACGCCGGATTTGCCGGATGTACCGACTTTTCAGTTGCGCCCGTTCGGCCAAGCGTTGCTGGTGGACCTCGGAGGCCACGGTGTTCTGTTCGTGCCTCTCGGTGCAAATACAAACTATGAAGGGCTTGACCTGTCGCAGCTTCCTTTCGGTAGAGAACTCCCGCGTTCTCGCGACGTGATCGAGCGTGCTCTCAAGCTCAAAGGGCGATCGCAAGTCGGGCTGTACAATCTTCCCCAGTTCATCTGGCAGCCGCAGCTCAACGATCCGAGTTCGGCCGTGGTTGTAACGGCCGAACAATTTCCAGAAGTTATCTCACCGAATGTCCGTCTCGTTGGAGTCTGGACCGAAATCACCGACGAACCGGTTTCGACCGGTCTGGAGAATGAGGTGTCGTGGATCGGGGAGATGTACGAGCAGAGAAGAAAGCTCGTAACGGGTAACTCCCAAGATCGCCGGTTCCGCTGGAGCATTTACGCCTTGAGGAGAGACGCTCCATGAATAGCGATGCCCTATTGGCTCAGCGGATCATTTGATGAATTCAAAGTGGTTCTCGAGCCCGCAATGACAGAAGTCCGCCCGCACTTCATGGAGCGGGATCGCCCTGCCGCGTGTTTTCCTTGCGCCATGTGGCCGGGGGCGAGCCGAAGCTGCGTTTGAAGGCACGGTTGAAGGCTGCTTCGGATTCGTAGCCGGCGTCGAAGGCGATGCGGGCGACGGAGTCCGGCGTGTCGGAGAGGCGGCGGGCGGCGAGTTGCATGCGCCATTTGCCGAGATAGCGCATGGGCGGGTCGCCGACGAGGGCGGTGAAGCGGGAGGCGAAGGCGGAGCGCGAGAGGCCGACCTCGGCGGCGAGGGCATCCGTCGTCCAGGGACGGTCGAGCCGTCCGTGAAGGAGCGCGAGCGCACGGCCGATGACGGGATCGCGCAGGCCGGCGAGCCAGCCCTTCTCCCCTTCCGGGAGCGAGGCGACATGGCGATGCACCGCTTCCTCGAAAAGAAGTTCGGCAAGGCGGCCGAGCACCACGGCCGAGCGGTCGCCGCCGCCCGCGAGCGCGACGGAGGCGAAGCGGAAGGTGCTTTCGATCCATTGGCCGGTGTGATCTTCCGGGACGTCGAGACGGAGCACGGGCGGGAGGAAGGACAGAAGCGTGTCGCCCGGCGTTTCGTTGCCGAGAAAGCCGCAGACGATGCGCGTCCGCGCGCCACCGCCGCCATGGACGATGCGGGCGAGGCCGCCGTCCGGCGCAGGCAGGACGAGATCGTGGGAATGCGCGGCCGCGATGCCTGGACCGCTTGCCAGAATATGCGGATGGTTTTGCGGGAGGAGCAGGATCTCGCCGCGTCCGGCCTTCAGGTCCGGCTGCCCGTCGAGCTGGAGCAGAAGCTCGCCCTCCTCGACATAATGGTAGGCGATGAGGTTTCGCGGCACATAGCCGAAAGGAGCGCAATCCTCCGGCTCCACGCGCGACACGATGGACCAGGGCGCCGTGAACTCGGCTTCGAGAAAAATACCGCCCGTGAGACGCATCGAGCGAAGAACATCCGATAACGGGTCCATCTGCCCCACCCCAGTGAAATTCGGCGGATCGGTCAAACGATACGGCGTCTCACATATTACCGCCGGGACCGGCCGCGCGTAGATTCCGCCCGAACGCGAAAGAAGCCGCCGGCCGGAACGGACGGGGCGCGATTTCGCACGCCCCCCATATCCGAAGGATTTTATCATGACCAAATACAGAAATCGCCTGCCGCAGACGCAAGGCGGATTGTTTCTCAGCGATGGCGGAATCGAAACCACGCTGATTTTCGAGGATGGATTCGAACTCCCTTATTTCGCCGCCTTCCACCTGCTGCAGGATCAGGCGGGTACGGAGGGTTTGCGCGCCTATTTCCGCCGCCATGCGAAGATTGCGGTGGATGCGCGCACCGGCTTCATTCTCGAAAGCCCGACCTGGCGCGCGAGCCCGGACTGGGGCCAGAAGCTCGGCTATACGCTGGAGGCGCTGGATGCGGCGAACCGCGTGGCGCTGAGGCTGATGCATGAGCTGCGCGCCGAATTCGAGACGCCCTCCTCTCCCATGGTCATCAGCGGCTGTGTGGGCCCGCGCGGCGACGGCTATATCGCCGGCGAGGCGATGAGCCCGGAGGAAGCGGAGGCCTATCACGCGCGGCAAATCCGTCTTTATGCGGAGGAAGGCGCGGATATGGCGACGGCTATCACCATGACGAATGTCAACGAGGCCGTGGGCGTCACGCGCGCGGCGAAGGCGGCGGGGCTGCCTGTTGCAATCTCCTTCACGGTGGAGACGGACGGGACGCTGCCGGCCGGCGACCGGCTGGGCGACGCCATTGCGGCCGTGGACGCGGCGACGGGACGCACCCCCGCCTATTACATGATCAACTGTGCGCACCCGGACCATTTCGACGCCGTGCTGAAAGGCGAATGGGTGAAGCGGATCGGCGGCATTCGCGCCAATGCGTCGCGGTGCAGCCATGCGGAACTCAACGAGGCGGAGGAACTGGACTTCGGCAACCCGCAAGAGCTTGGCCAGCAGTATCGCGATTTGCGGGCGCGGTTTCCGCAGATCAATGTGATGGGCGGATGCTGCGGCACGGACCACCGGCATATCGAGGCGATTTCTTCGGCTTGTCTCGAGACGGCGTAGCAGAGGATTTCTGGATCGGCCATGGGGTGCCCTGTATCCTCTCACCAGGAGGTACATCCATGGCCGATTCATTCCTTCTGCTGCTGACGCTGCCGGCCGCGCTGGGGAGCGGCATTGTGGCGGGGATTTTTTACGGGTTTTCGAGTTTCATCATGAGGGCACTCGGGAAGCTCGCGCCGCATGAGGGGATTGCGGCGATGCAATCCATCAATGTGGTGGTGATCAATCCGGCATTCTTCGCGGCGTTTTTCGGGACGGCGGTGTTGTCGCTGGTGCTGGGCGGCTTTGCGTTTTTCGGCAGCGAGGTTGCGGGGGCGGCGCTGCTTGTGGCAGGCGCCCTGCTCTATCTCGTGGGCTGCATCGGCGTGACCATGGTTTTCAACGTGCCGCTGAACAACAGGCTGGCGCGGGTGAAGCCGGAGAGTGCCGAGGGGGCGGAAGTTTGGCGGCATTATCTCGTTACGTGGACGCGGTGGAGCAGTGTGCGGACGGCGGCTTCGGCGGTGGCGGCGGTGTTTTTTATTGTGGCGATGGTTTGAGCGTCAGCATCGCCGTGGTTTGACGCAAGGCCCATGGGCCCCGGCTTTCGCCGGGGTGACACTTCTATTTTGGGCTCGCGCATGTCTTTCGTTTTGCGCTCACACATCCTGGGTCAGGCGCCCGCCTTTTCCTTGCGGGTATGCGTGGCGGGGACGGGGGCGTTGTCGCGGAGGAGTTTGTAGGTGATCGAATCCGTGAGCGCCTGGAAGGAGGCGTCGACGATGTTGGGCGAGACGCCGACCGTGAACCAGCGTTCTCCCGCGCGGTCCATGCTTTCGATCATGACGCGGGTGACGGCTTCGGTGCCGCTGGTGAGGATACGGACCTTGAAGTCGGCGAGGCTCAGATCCTCGATATAGGGCGAGTATTTGCCAAGGTCCTTTCTCAGCGCCTGGTCGAGCGCATTGACGGGGCCGTTACCCTCGCCCACCGAGATGAATTTCTCGCCATCGACCACGACTTTCACGGTTGCTTCCGAGACGGTGACGAGATCGCCTATCGCGTTGTAGCGGCGCTCGACGAGGACGCGGAAGGATTCGACGTCGAAGAATTCCGGCACGGTGCCGAGGATGCGGCGGGCGAGAAGCTCGAAGGAGGCTTCGGCGCCGTCATAGGAATAGCCAAGGAACTCGCGCTCCTTCACCTCGTCCAGCAGGCGGGAGATGCGGCGGTCCTGCGGGTCCACGGCGATGCCCGCTTCTTCGAGGCGGGCGAGGATGTTCGATTTTCCGGCCTGATCGGAGACGGCGATCCGGCGCTTGTTGCCGACGCTTTCGGGCGGCACATGCTCATAGGTCGTCGGGTCCTTCAGGATCGCGGAGACGTGGATGCCCGCTTTCGACGCGAAGGCGCTTTCGCCGACATAAGGGGCGTAGCGGTTCGGCGCGCGGTTCAGGATTTCGTCGAGCGTGCGCGAGACATGGACGAGGCTTTTCAGGCGCTCATGGGTGACGCCGATTTCGAAACGATCCGCATAGAGAGGTTTGAGCAGCAGCGTCGGGACGATCGAGACGATGTTGGCGTTGCCGCACCGCTCGCCCAGCCCGTTCAACGTGCCTTGCACCTGGCGGACGCCGGCGCGGATGGCGGCCAGCGAATTCGCGACGGCGTTTTCCGTGTCGTTGTGGGCATGGATGCCGAGTTTTTCGCCTGGGACGCCCGAGGCGATGACCTCGCCGACGATGCGCTCCACTTCATCCGGGAGCGTGCCACCATTGGTGTCGCAGAGGACCGCCCAGCGGGCGCCGTTATCGAGCGCGGCGTGGACGCAGGCGAGCGCGTAGTCCCGGTTGAGCTTGTAGCCGTCGAAGAAATGTTCGCAGTCGATCATCGGCTCGCGGCCGCGGGCGGCGACGGCCTTCACGCTTTCGGCGATGCCTTCGAGGTTTTCCTCTTCCGAGATGCCGAGCGCGACGGCGACCTGGAAGGAGGAGCTTTTGGCGACGAGGCAGACGGCATCCGTGTCGGCGTCGAGCGTGGCGGCGAGGCCGGGATCGTTGGAGGCGCTGCGGCCGGCGCGCTTGGTCATGCCGAAGGCGGTGAATTTCGCGTGGGCGAGTTTCGGCCGGTCGCCGAAGAAGGCGGTGTCGGTCGGGTTCGCGCCCGGATAGCCGCCCTCGATGTAGTCGATGCCGAGCTCGTCCAGCAGGGTGGCGATGAGGCGCTTGTCCTCGACGCTGAAATCGACACCGGTCGTCTGCGCGCCGTCGCGCAGCGTGGTGTCGAAGAGGTAGAGGCGTTCTTTATTCTGGGCTTTTATGGACTTGCTCATGGTTCCGTTCCGCATCGAGGGACGCATATACGCCCGCAAAAGGTGACTTCCGCCACCGGCCGGTCCGTTCTTCCCACAATGATTTGCAAGCGTGCTTGTACGGCGGCGGCGGAGCTGTGTCAGCCGCTAATAATGAGACCCGTGATGATCGAGAGAGCCTGGCTCATGCCGGGTTTCCCTTGTCTCGCCGTTAAAACACCCAACCCGATCAACGGGTTAGCCCGCCAAGCCGGGCAGAGGCCCGCTCGCGTCCGATGAGAGGTAGCAGGTTTTTCAGCTCCGGTCCATGCGTGAGACCTGTGAGGGCGAGGCGGAGGGGCATGAAGAGGGCCTTGCCCTTGGCGCCTGTCGCCTGTTTCACGGCATCGGTCCAGAGGGCCCAGGTGCTCTCATCCCAGGGCTCGGGCGGGAGAGCGGCGGCGGCGGCGGCGGCGAAGTCCGGGTTTTCGATGACGGGTTCGACCGGGCCCTCGACCACGCGGGCCCAATCGGCGGCATCGGAGAAGAGGATGAGGTTCGGCTTTATCGCCTCCCAGAAGGCCTCGCCGAGATCGCAGCCCAGCGCCGCGAGGCGGGGCTTCGCCTCTTCATAGGACATGAGGTGGAGGCAGGCGGTGTTGACCTTGGCGAGGTCCGCCGGATCGAAGCGGATGTCGGCGCGGCCGAGGCGCGAAATGTCGAAGCGGGCGGCAAGCTCGTCGAGCGAGAGGCAGGGCTCGACCGCATCCGGCGTGCCGAGGCGGGCGAGGAGAGAGTTCAGCGCCATCGGCTCGAAGCCGGCGTCGCGGAGCGCCCGGAGAGAGAAGCGGGCGGCATCGTCGCGCTTGGAGAGCGGTTTCCCCTCCGGGCCATTCAGCAGCGAGTAATGCGCATAGACCGGCGGCTCGGCGCCGAGGGCGCGGATGATCTGGATCTGCACGCCGGTGTTGGTGATGTGGTCGGAGCCACGGATGACATGGGTGACGGCGAAGTCGATGTCGTCGACGACGCTGGGCAGGGTGTAGAGGAAGCGGCCATCCTCGCGGATGAGCACGGGATCGGACAGCGAGGCGCCGTCGACCTCGACGGCGCCTTGCACGAGATCGTCGAAAGCGGTGTGGACGCGGTCGAGCCGGAAGCGCCAATGGGGCTTGCGGCCTTCGGCTTCGAGCTTCGCGCGGTCTTCATCGGTGAGGGCGAGGGCGGCGCGGTCATAGACCGGCGGCAGGCCGCGCGCCATCTGGCGCTTGCGCTTGCGGTCGAGCTCAGCGGCGGTTTCGTAGGCGGGGTAGAGGCGGCCATCGGCTTTCAGCTTTGCGGCGGCGGCTTCGTAAGCGGCGAGGCGGTCCGACTGGCGGGCGAAGAGGTCGTGGCGCAAGCCAAGCCAGGTGAGATCTTCCTCGATGCCCGCGGCGAATTCCACTGTCGAGCGTTCGTCGTCGGTGTCGTCCATGCGGAGCATGAACTTGCCCGAATTCTTCCGTGCAAAGAGGAAGTTGAACAGCGCGGCACGGGCATTGCCGACATGGAGGCTGCCGGTGGGCGACGGCGCGAAGCGGACGACCGGGGCGCCGCTCACAGGTCCTGGTCCCGGAAGCCGTTGACGATGGGGTAGCGGCGGTCGCGGCCGAAATTTCGCTTCGTTACCTTGACGCCGGGGGCGGCCTGGCGGCGTTTGTATTCGGAGATGTAGAGGAGGTGTTCGATGCGCTTCACGAGGTCGCGATCATGGCCGCGCGCGACGATGTCGGTGACGCTCATTTCCTCCTCGATGAGGCAATGGAGGATATCGTCCATGACTTCGTAGGGGGGCAATGAATCCTCGTCCTTCTGGTCGGGGCGCAATTCGGCGGATGGAGGACGCGTGATGATGCGTTCGGGGATCACCCTGCCCTCCGGGCCGAGGCAGCCCTTGGGCATATGGGTGTTGCGCCAGTTGGACAATTTGAAGACGCGGGACTTGTAGAGATCCTTGATCGGATTGAAGCCGCCATTCATGTCGCCATAGATGGTGGCATAGCCGGCGGAGACTTCGGACTTGTTGCCGGTGGTCAGCAGCATGGAGCCGAACTTGTTCGATATTGCCATGAGGACGACGCCGCGCGTGCGCGACTGGAGGTTTTCCTCGGTCACGCCGGACTGCGTGCCCTCGAACATTTTTTCGAGCGCGGAGGTGAAGCCGGCGACGGGCTCCTCTATCGGCACGACATCGTAGCGGACGCCGAGGAGCTTCGCGCAGGCTTCGGCATCGGTGAGGCTTTCGGACGAGGTGTAGCGATAGGGCAGCATGACGCAGTGGACCTTGTCCGCGCCGAGCGCATCGACCGCTATGGCGGCGACGAGCGCCGAGTCGATGCCGCCCGAGAGGCCGAGGACGACGCCGGGGAAGCGGTTTTTCTTCACATAGTCGCGCAGGCCCTGAACGACGGCGAGATAGAGCGATTCATCGCCCTCCTCCACCAGCGCCTTTTCGCCGGGCGCGCAGACCCAGCCCTTTTCACCGCGCGTCCAATCGGTGCAGGTGATTTTTTCTTCCCAGGCGGGCATCTGGAGCGCGAGGGAGAAATCCGCATTGAGCACGAAGGAGCCGCCGTCGAAGACGAGTTCGTCCTGGCCGCCGAGCTGGTTCACATAGGCGAGCGGCAGGCCGCTTTCGCGGATGCGCGAGAGAGCGAGCTGCAGGCGGGCATCGGGCTTGTTGAATTCGTAAGGCGAGCCGTTGGGGACGAGGAGGAGTTCGGCGCCGGATTCCTCCAGGCATTCGACGACATCCGGGTACCAAATGTCCTCGCAGATGGGCGCGCCGATGCGGACGCCGCGAATGCTGAAGGGGCCGGGCATCGGGCCGGAGGCGAAGACACGGGGCTCGTCGAAGACGGAATAATTCGGCAGGTGAACCTTGTAGCGGCGGCCCTTGATCTCGCCGCGATCCAGATGGAGGACGGCATTGTAGAGCTTGCCCTCCTCGGCCCAGGGTGCGCCGATCAGGACGGCGGGGCCGCCATCCGCCGTCTGGCGGGCGAGATCTTCCACGGCTGCCTTCGCGACGCGCTGGAAGGCGGGCTTCAAGACGAGGTCTTCCGGCGGGTAGCCGGTGAGGAAAAGCTCGGTAAAGACAATGAGCTCCGCGCCCGCGACGGAGGCGGCGCGGCGGGCCTCGACAGCCTTCTGAAGATTGCCCGCTATGTCACCGACGACGGGGTTCAACTGGGCAAGGGCGATGCGGAGCTTGTCTGTCATGGGGAACGCGGAGGCACCTTGGGCAAGGGAAAGAAGGGAGTCGTATATATAGAGCGCCAGTCTCGCGGTTTTAGCTGTTGAGGGCCGCAGTCACAATAGTTCAGGGATGAACCTCCATTGCGGGGTGCGCCGGGGCGCATGGGGAGCTAGGCTCCCCTTCAAATATCAATCCGGGAGGAGAAACCGCCATGACCGTCAACCGACAGATCCTGCTCACCGAGAACCCGAGCGGCAAACTGGCCGAGAGCCACTTCAAGCTTTCCGAGGGAACGGTGCCGACGCCGAAGGACGGCGAATTGCTGGTCAGGACCCGGCTCATCTCGCTCGACGCGGCGAACCGCGCCTGGATGCAGGGCGCGACCTACCGGGCGGCCGTGGACGCCGGCACGGTGATGGCGGGCGGCTCTGTCTCGGAAGTGATGGAAGCGAAGGCGCCGGGCTTTGCCAAGGGCGACCTCGTGTTCGCCGATACGGGCTGGCAGGACTATGCCGCCGTGCCGGCGAAGGGCGCGCAGAAGCTGCCGAAGATGGAGCCGCTATCGCATCTTCTCAGCGTCTATGGCATTGCCGGACTGACCGCCTATTTCGGGCTGCTGGAAGTGGGCAAGCCGAAGGCGGGGGACACGGTGGTCGTATCGGCGGCGGCGGGATCTGTCGGCACGATTGTCGGGCAGATCGCGAAGATCAAGGGATGCACCGTCATCGGCATCGCGGGCGGGGCCGCGAAGTGCAAGATGCTGACCGATGAACTCGGCTTCGATGCGGCCATCGACTACAAGGCGGAGCCTGTGGGCAAGGCGCTCCGCAAGGCGGCGCCGAAGGGCATCGACGTCTATTTCGACAATGTGGGCGGCGATATTCTGGAGGCGGTGCTGTTCGGCATGAACAATTTCGGCCGGATCGCCTGTTGCGGAGCGGTGTCGCAATATGACGGTGCAGCCCCCGCGCATGGTCCGCGCGGCATTCCCGGCCTCGTGGTGGTGAAGCGGCTCACCATGCAGGGTTTCATCGTGATGGACTATGCGGACCGGCATGACGCGGCGCTGAACGAGCTTCAGGGCTGGGTGAATTCGGGCAAGATCAAGGTCAAGGAAGACATCATGACCGGCCTCGAAAACACGCCGAAGGCGCTGGTCGGGCTTCTGGCCGGGGATAATGTCGGAAAACGGATGATAAAGGTCGATTAGGCCGGGTTCCCCGCGATATAGCGCGACGGAATGACGTCTGTTCTTCGTTATTAACCGCGAAGGCACATGAACAGGCGGAACCCGATGGGCTACGAGAACGAGACGATGACAGGCGGCACGGCGGGGGCAAAGCCCCTGCCCCGCCGCGCACTGGACAGCTGGCGCGGACTATCCGCCCCCTTGCGGTGGGGCAGCCTCGGCATTGCCGTCTTCATCATCGTGTGGTTCGGCTATGGGCTCCTTTTCGGCGGCGAGAACATCACCTATCGCACGCAGACGGTAACGCGGGGCGATATCGAACTGACGGTGACGGCGCTCGGCTCGTTGCAGCCGAAGGAATATGTCGATGTCGGCGCGCAGGTTTCCGGTCAGCTCGATATCGTGCATGTGGAAGTCGGCGACCAGGTGAAGAAGGGCGACCTGCTCGCCGAGATCGACGCGCGGGTCTATGCCGCTGAAGTGGCCGGTGCGCGGGCGCGGCTGAGCGACCTGCAATCGCAGCTTGCCGGCGCGGAAGCGGAACTCGTGCTGGCGCGGCGGCAGTTCGGACGCAACAGCGACCTTGCCAAGATCGACGCGGTGAGCCGCGACGACCTCGACACGAGCGAAACACTGGTGCAGACGATAGCGGCCAGGATCGGCTCGCTGAAGGCGCAGATCGAGCAGCAGAAATCGAGCGTGGACGCGGGCGAGACGAGCCTAGGCTATACGAAAATATTTGCACCCATCGACGGCACCGTGACCTCGCAGACGGCGCTGCAGGGCCAGACGCTGAATGCGAACCAGACGGCGCCCGTCGTCATGCAGATTGCCAATCTCGACACCATGACCGTGGAAGCGCAGGTGGCGGAGGCCGATGTCGGCAAGCTCAAGGCGGGGATGCCGGTTTATTTCACGACGCTTGGCACGCCGGACCGGCGCTGGGCATCGACCGTCCGCCAGATATTGCCGACGCCGGAGATCGTCAACGAGGTGGTGCTTTATACCGTGCTTGTCGACATAGAGAACGAGGGCGGCGTGTTGATGAAGGACATGACGGCGCAGGTTTTCTTCGTGCTCGACGAGGCGCGCGACGTGCTGACGGTGCCGGTGGCGGCGGTGACGGAAAGCCGGGGCGGGAAGAAGATCGTGACCGTGAAGACGGATAGTGGCCCGCGTCCGCGCGAAGTCGAGACGGGGCTCGCGAACCGGATCAACACCGAAATAAAGAGCGGCCTTGAAGAAGGCGACACCGTGGTGACGGGAACCGTGGCGGCGGGCGCGGCAGCGAGCGGCGGCAGCGGCGGCCGGCGCCGCGTCGGCTTCTTCTGAGGAGGCCGCCATGCACTCCCCCCATCAGGCAAGCGCGACGCCGCTGATCGAACTGCGGAACGTCACCAAGGTCTACCAGACCGGCGAGACGGAAGTGCGGGCGCTGGACGGCGTGTCGCTGACGCTCCGGCGTGGAGAGTTCGTGGCCATCATGGGGCAATCCGGCTCCGGCAAATCGACGCTGATGAATATTCTCGGCTGCCTCGACCGGCCGAGCGGCGGCAGCTACCGCGTGGCGGGAACGGATGTCGCCGGGCTGACGCCGGACGACCTTGCATCGCTTCGCCGCGACACATTCGGCTTCGTGTTCCAGCGCTACAACCTGCTCACCACGATGACGGCGGCGGAGAATGTCGAGCTGCCGGCGATCTATGCCGGGGCGACGCGGAGCGAACGCTTCGAGCGTGCCAAGGCGCTGCTGACAAGGCTCGGCATGGGCGACCGCGCGGCACACCGGCCTTCGGAACTTTCGGGCGGACAGCAGCAGCGCGTCTCCATTGCGCGGGCGCTGATGAACGGCGCCGACGTCATTCTCGCGGACGAGCCGACCGGCGCGCTCGACACGCAGAGCGGAGCCGATGTGCTGAGCGTGCTGAAAGAACTGAACGCGGAAGGAAGGACGATCATTCTCATCACGCATGACCCGGCGGTGGCCGAACATGCGGACCGCGTCATCCAGATCAGCGACGGGCACATTGTTTCCGATAGCGGGCCGAAGCCGCGGGCGGGCGCCAGCGCGAACGAAGACGCACCGCTCGGCAGCGGGGCGCAGGTGATACAGGCGGAAATCGCCGAGGCCGTGAAGATGGCGTTCCGCTCTCTGCGCGTGAACATCTTCCGCACGGCGCTGACGCTGCTTGGCGTCGTCATCGGCGTGGCGGCGGTCGTCGTCATGCTTGCCATCGGCGATGGCAGCAAGGCGAACATCATGAGCGCCATGCAGAGCATGGGCACCAACCTGCTGCTGGTGCGGCCGGGGGCACCGGGCATCCGCTCCAGCGGCGACATTGCCACGCTCATTCCGGCGGATGCGGAAGCGATTGCCGAGACGGTGCCGAACGTGACGGCGGCCATTCCCGAACGCAGCAGCTCGTCGACCGTGCGCTTCGGCAATATCGACTATCGCACCGAGATCAACGGCACCTGGCCGGAGATGACGGTGGTGCGCGATTGGGCGGTGGGCGAAGGCGGGTTTTTCAGCGAGACCGACCTCAACGGCTATGCGCCGGTGATCGTTCTCGGCGCGACCGTCGTCAACGCGCTCTTCCCGGATGGCGACAGCCCCATCGGCGAATATGTGCTGGTAGGCAACATTCCCTTCGAGGTTGTCGGCGTGATGGAGAGCAAGGGCGCGGCCTCGTTCGGGCGCGACCAGGACGATGTCGCCTTTGTGCCCATCACCACCGGTTTCATGCGGCTCTTCGGGCAGCAATATGCGAATTCGATTTCGGTGAAGGTTGCGGATGCGGCGCGCATCGACGAGACGGAAGAGGCGATCCGCACGCTGCTGCTGGCGCGGCACCGGACGGAAGACTTCCAGATCCGCAACACGGCGTCGATGCTGGAGACGATGGAGGACATGTCCAACACGATGACAATATTGCTCGGCTCGGTGGCGGCGATCTCGCTGCTTGTGGGCGGCATCGGCGTGATGAACATCATGCTTGTCAGCGTGACGGAGCGGACGCGGGAAATCGGCATAAGAATGGCGACGGGCGCGCGGATGAACAACATTCTCATTCAGTTCAATACGGAGGCGCTGGTCGTTTGCGGCGTCGGCGGGCTGATCGGCGTGTTGCTCGGCATCGGCACGGCGCTGATGCTGAGCGGAGCGGGCATGAACATCGCGATCAATGCGATGCCGTCGATACTGGCTTTCACCTGCGCATTTTTTACCGGCCTCGTGTTCGGCTATCTGCCGGCGCGGAAGGCGGCGAGGCTCGACCCTGTGGTCGCGCTGGCTTCGGAATGAGGTTCTTCATGCCAAATCAACTCAGCGCCCCCGCCCGGAAAAATTCAGGGAGAATAGTGCCTGTTGCGCTGGCGCTGA
Organism: Parvibaculum lavamentivorans DS-1; assembly: GCF_000017565.1. Taxonomy (NCBI): domain Bacteria; kingdom Pseudomonadati; phylum Pseudomonadota; class Alphaproteobacteria; order Hyphomicrobiales; family Parvibaculaceae; genus Parvibaculum; species Parvibaculum lavamentivorans. Next base: position 1,206,646 of record NC_009719.1, on the reverse strand, counting down.
TGCTGGGGGCTTGTTCGATGGTGCCGGATTATGCGCGGCCGGAGACGGGGACGCCGGATGCGTGGAGCGGACCGCGCGTGGCGGGAATGGATGTGGCCGCCGATACGCAATGGTGGAATTCGTTCGGCGACCCGGAGCTGACGCTGCTGATGCAGGTGGCGCTGGCGAACAATCTCGACATCGAACAGGCGCTGGCCCGCGTGGAGCAGGCGCGCGGCGCGGCACGCGCGGCGGGCTCTTCGCTGCTGCCGCAGGTTTCCGGCAGCGGCAGCGCCTCGTCGCGCTCCGTCGATGGCGGCTCGATGAGCGACAGTTCGCAGATCGGGCTTTCGGCGAGCTATGCGCTCGACATATGGGGCCGCTACAGGGCGCAGGCGCAGTCGGCGGATCTTTCGCTGGTGGCGAGCGAGTTCGACGGATATTCGGCGGCGCTGATCGTTCAAAGCCAGGTGGCGACGACCTATTTCACGATACTGGCGCTGAAGGACCGGATTGCGATTGCCGAGGAATCGCTGGCGGCGGCGCGGGATACGCTGCGGATCGTCGAGGCGCGCTACAATGCGGGTAGCATTTCGGGGCTCGACCTGGCGCAGCAACGGAACGCCGTGGCGACGATCGAGGCAAGCCTGCCCTCGCTTCGCGCGCAGGAAGCGGCCAACGAGAATGCGCTCGCAATCCTGCTTGCGCGCGTGCCCGGGCGCTTCGCGGTGGAGGGGGAGACGCTCGACAAGATCGCCCTGCCCGCCATTGCCGCGGGCCAGCCATCGGAACTTCTGGAGCGGCGGCCGGACATTCGCAGCGCGGAGGCGAGGCTGCTGGCGGCGAATGCGAATATCGGCGCGGCACGGGCGGCCTTCTTTCCAAGCCTCGATCTTTCGGCATCCGTGACGCGGAGCTTTGCCGGCGGCGTGGCTGAAACGGCGAGCGCACTCGGCGCATCGCTTCTGGCGCCGATCTTTTCCGGCGGATCGCTGGAGGGCAACCTGCAATCGGCCGAAGGGCGGCAGGTGGAACTGGCGGCAAACTACAAGCAGACCGTTCTCACCTCCTTTGCGGAAGTGGAGAATGCACTGGTCAATGCCGATGCCAATGCGCTGCGGGAAGCCTCTCTTGCCGTGGCGGCCGACGAGGCGCGCCGGGCCTATGATCTGGCGCAGGCGCGCTATCGCTCCGGCGCGAGCGACCTGCTCTCCGTGCTCGATGCGCAGCGAAGCTGGCTATCGGCGCGGGACAGCGCGGCGCAAGCGCGGCTCAACCGCTACAGCTCGGCGGTGGACCTTTTCGTGGCGCTGGGCGGCGGCTGGCGGAGCTGACGGTTCACATCCTCACAACCTGTTGTTCAAAGCCGGGCGCGGTCGCGCTTTCGCCGCTGGGCAAAGGCCGCTAGGCTCCCCTCCACGAGAAATTCATTCAGAAACGTGGAGGAAGCGATGTCGAACCTGAGTTCGAAGGAAATCCGGCTGAAGGCGCGGCCCGTGGGCATGCCCAAAGACAGCGATTTCGAAGTGGCGAGCGCCGATGTGTTGCAGCCCGGCGACGGCGAAGTGCTGGTGCGCAACATATGGATGTCGGTGGACCCCTATATGCGCGGGCGCATGATGGACCGCGAAAGCTATGTGCCGCCGTTCCAGATCGGCAAGCCGCTTGAGGGCGGCGCCATCGGCCAGGTCGTCGAGTCGAAGAGCGACAAGCTGAAGGTGGGCACCTATGTGAACCACATGTGGGGCTGGCGCGAATATGCGACGGGCCCGGCGGCGGGCTTTACGCCGGTCGACCCATCGCTCGGACCCATCGAGGCGTTTCTCGGCACGCTCGGCATGCCGGGCATGACGGCATGGGCGGGGCTCTTCAAGGTGGCGAATTTGAAGGATGGCGAGACGGTGTTCGTTTCGGCGGCATCGGGCGCCGTGGGCTCCGTTGTCTGCCAGCTTGCCAAGGCGCATGGCTGCTATGTGGTCGGCTCGGCGGGATCGGACGAGAAGTGCAAGTGGCTCGAAGAGGTCGCGGGCATCGACAAGGCGATCAACTACAAGACCTGCGGCGACCTGACAAAGGCGGTGGCGGATGCATTCCCGAAAGGCATCGACGTCTATTTCGAGAATGTGGGCGGCAAGCACCTCGAAGCCGCGATCAACGCGATGCGGCCCAACGGACGGGCGGCGCTGTGCGGCATGATCGAGCAGTATAACGACACCGAGCCGCGGCCCGGCCCGACGAACCTCATCCAGATCGTCGGCAAGAGCCTGCGCCTGCAGGGCTTCATCGTTTCCAACTATTTCCAGCACATGGGCGAGTTCTTCGCCGAGATGGGCCCGCTGATCCAGAGCGGCAAGATGAAATGGGAAGAGACTGTGGAAGAAGGCATCGAGAATGCGCCGAAGGCTTTTCTCAATCTCTTCAAGGGCGCGAATTTCGGCAAGATGCTGGTGAAGATCGGGCCGGACAAGGCGGTCTGAGCGTTCTTTTCAGCGACGGCATGGTGGCCCGGGTTCACAGCCCGGGCCATAATGATTCAAACGGGAGGAAGAATCATGCCGACAAAAGCGAAACGCTGGGTGCTGGCTTCGCGGCCGGAGGGGAAACCGACGGCGGAGAATTTCCGGCTGGACGATATGACGCTGCCGGATATCGGCGAGCATGAAATTCTCATCCGCACGGAGTTCCATTCGGTCGATCCCGGCATGCGCGGGCGGCTTTCGGGCGACAGCTACACGGCGGCGCTGCCGGTGGGCGAGACCATCGACAGCGCGATGGTGGGCGTGGTCGAGGCGTCGAACAATGAGAAGTTCAAGGTGGGCGACCGGGTGACGGGCGGTTTCGGCTGGGTGACGCATGCGGTGTCGAACGGGCGCGGCGTGCAGGTGCTGGCGCCGGAGATGTTCCACGGGGCGTTGCGGCCGACGGCGGCAATCGGCGTGCTCGGCATTCCGGGGCTGACCTCCTATTTCGGGTTGCTGGAACTCGGGCAGCCGAAGGAAGGCGACACGGTGCTGATTTCATCGGCTGCCGGGCCCGTGGGCGCGACGGCCGGGCAGATCGCGAAGATGAAGGGCTGCAGGGTCGTCGGCATCGCGGGCTCGAAGGAGAAATGCGACTATGTGAAGGGGCTCGGCTTCGACGCCTGCTTCTCCTATCGCGGGGCGGATTTGCGCGCGGCGATCAAGGAACACTGCCCGGACGGCGTCGACATCTATTTCGACAATGTCGGCGCGGAGATGCTGGATGCCGCGATTCTCAACATGAAGGAGCATGGGCGCATCGTCGTTTCGGGCCAGGTGAGCGAATATAACCGGGCGGAGGACGAACTCGTCGGCATTCGCAATGTGACGCGCTTCATCACGCACCGGCTGCGGATGGAGGGGCTGGTGGTGTTCGACTATTTCAAGCGGTTCCGCGAGGCACAAGCCGAGATGGCCGGATGGATCCACGAGGGGAAGCTTCAGTATACGGAAGACGTTTCCGAAGGGATCGAAGGGTCGGCGGCGGCGTTTATCGGGCTGTTCGAGGGGGAGAATCTCGGACGAAGGCTGATCGAGGTAAGCTAAGAAAAAGGCCCGGTATCTCCACCGGGCCTTTTCATTTGGTCCGTGTGCGCTTCTTACCAGGCGCCGAGGGCGGCGACGGGTTCGGCGCGCAGGGCTTCCAGGCGCTCCTTCTTCAGGCCTTCCGCGATGAGGAAGGCGAGTTCCAGCGACTGGCTGGCGTTGAGGCGCGGGTCGCAATGCGTGTGGTAGCGGTCGCCGAGTTGCGTTTCCGAAATCGCCTGCGCGCCGCCGATGCATTCGGTGACGTTCTGGCCGGTCATTTCGAAATGGACGCCGCCGGCATGGGTGCCTTCGGCGCGGTGCACGGCCATGAAGGCCTGTACTTCGGCGAGGATGCGGTCCACGGGCCGCGTCTTGTAGCCGGACGACGCCTTGATGGTGTTGCCGTGCATCGGGTCGCAGGACCAGACCACCTTCTTGCCCTCGCGCTCGATGGCGCGGATGAGCTGCGGCAGGTGCTTCTCGACATTCTCGGCGCCGAAGCGGCAGATGAGCGTCAAGCGGCCCGGCTCGTTCTTCGGATTGAGAATGTCGGTGAGACGCACAAGCTCCTCGGGATCGAGGGAGGGGCCGCATTTCATGCCGATCGGGTTCTTGATGCCACGCATGTATTCGACATGGCCGTGATCGGGCTGGCGCGTGCGGTCGCCGATCCAGAGCATGTGGGCGGAGGTGTCGTACCAATCGCCCGTCGTGCTGTCGATGCGCGTCATCGCCTGTTCGTAGCCGAGCAGCAGGGCCTCGTGGCTGGTGTAGAAATCCGTCGTGTGAAGCTGGGGCTGCGTGGCGCTGTCGATGCCACAGGCGCGCATGAAATCGAGCGCTTCCGTGATGCGGTTCGCCAGTTCCTCGTAGCGCGCACCTTCGGCGCTGTCGGAGACGAAGCCCAGATTCCAGCGATGCACGAAATCGAGATCGGCATAGCCGCCATTCGCGAAGGCGCGAATGAGATTCAGCGTCGAGGCCGATTGCGAATAGGCGCGGAGCAGCCTTTCGGGATCGGGCACGCGCGATTTCTCGTCGAACTCGATACCGTTGATGTTGTCGCCGAGATAGGACGGCAGCGTCACGTCGCCGATGGTTTCGGTGGCGGACGAACGCGGCTTCGCGAACTGGCCGGCGATGCGGCCGACCTTCACGACCGGCGAGGCGGCGGCGAAGGTGAGCACAACCGCCATCTGCAGCAGCACGCGGAAGGTGTCGCGGATATTGTCGGCGGAGAATTCGGCGAAGCTTTCGGCGCAATCACCGCCCTGGAGGAGGAATGCACGGCCCTCGCAGACCTCGGCGAGGTCGGCCTTCAGCTTGCGGGCCTCACCTGCAAAAACGAGCGGCGGATAGGAGCGCAGGCGCGCTTCCACGGCGGCCAGAGCCGCTTCATCCGGGTAGCTCGGGAGATGCTTCGCGGGTTTGGCGCGCCAGCTCTCCGGTTTCCAGGTATCAGCCATCGTCTTCTCTCCGAAACGCAAGAAAGCGCGCGGGCTTCGGGGCTGATGCCCGGCGGCGCCGCACGCTCCTCATATGGAAGGCGGAGTTATAGTCCACAAGGGCTCTAAAGGGAAGACTAAGCCCTTGATCCGGCTGAAGGACGTGGAAAAGCGGTTAATCCGCCGCCTTGACCACCGGGGCCTGCCATCTCTCCTTCATCGTCACCAGTTCTTCCGCCGCGGTGGGGTGGACGGCGATCGTGGCGTCGAACTGGGCCTTGGTGGCGCCCATGGTGACGGCGATGCCGATGGCCTGAATGAGCTCGCCGGAGGCCGGACCCATCAGGTGGACGCCGAGCATTTTGTCCGACTTCGCATCCACGACGAGCTTCATGAAGGTCTTTTCCTGCGAGCCCGAAAGCGTGTTCTTCAGGCCGCGAAAGCCGGTCTTGTAGATGTCGACTTCATCATATTGTTCGCGGGCCTGCGCCTCTGTGAGGCCGACGGTGCCCATTTCCGGCTGGGAGAAGATGGCCGTCGGGATGATCGAGTGATCGACCTTCACATCCTTGCCGCCATAGACCGTGTCGGCGAAGGCGTGGCCTTCGCGGATGGCGACGGGGGTGAGGTTGGCGCGGTCCGTGACGTCGCCGACGGCATAGATGTTGTCGACGCAGGTCTTCGAATAGTCATCGACGATGACCTCACCCGCCATGCCGAGCTGCACACCCGCCTCTTCCAGACCGAGATTTTTCGTGTTCGGGTTTCGGCCCGTTGCATACATGACGGCGCCTGCTTTCAACTCGTCGCCATTAACGAGCTTCACATGAAGTTCGCCGTCTTTCTTTTCGATGGCGGCTATGTCGCTATTCATGCGGAGATCCACGCCCTTCTTCACCATCTCCTCCTGGAGAAGCTCGCGCAGGTCGTTGTCGAAACCGCGCATGAAGAGGGAGCCGCGATAGAGCTGCTGCGTCTTGACGCCCAGGCCGTTGAAGATACCGGCGAACTCGACCGCGATATAGCCGCCGCCGACGACGATGATGCTTTCGGGCAATTCCTCCAGGTGGAATGCCTCGTTGGAGGTGATGGCGTGCTCGATGCCCGGAATGTCCGGCAGGAAGGGGGAGGCGCCGACAGCGATGAGGATTTTATCCGCCGTGACGTCGCGGTTCTCGCCGACGAGGTGCAGGGTATGCGCGTCTTTCAGCGTGGCGCGGCTATTGATGATCTCGACGCCGGCCTTTTCGAGATTGCGGATATAGATGCCGTTCAGGCGATCGATTTCCTTGTCCTTGTTGGCGACCAGCGTCTTCCAGTCGAACGAGGTTTCGCCGACTGTCCAGCCGAAGCCTTTCGCGTCCTCGAAATCTTCAGAGAAGTGGCTTGCATAGACGAAGAGCTTTTTCGGGACGCAGCCGCGAATGACGCAGGTGCCGCCGACGCGATATTCCTCCGCGACCGCGACCTTCGCGCCGTAGTTGGCCGCGATGCGCGCCGCACGCACGCCGCCGGAGCCCGCGCCGATGACGAAGAGGTCGTAGTCGTATTTGGCCATACTTCCGGCTCCGCTTTTCTTATTACGCTTCGATGATATCGGTACCCTTGTCCGTTCCGACAATGGCCATAGCGGCGATACCGATAAACAAACCATTATCGACGACGCCCGGAATGCGGTTCAGCGCCGCGGAGAGGCCGTCCGGGTCCGGGATGGAGCCGAAGGCACAGTCATAGATGAAGTTTTCGCTGTCGGTGAAGAAGGGCTCGCCATATTCGTCGGCGCGGCGGGACATCTTGCCGGTGCATCCATGGGCGCTCGCGACTTCCGCAATCTTGCGGGCCGTCACGGCGCTGCCGAAGGGGATGACCTCGACGGGGAGCGGGAATGAGCCAAGTGTCTTCACGAGCTTCGATGCATCCGCAATGACGATCATGCGGTCGGACGCCGTGGCGACGATCTTCTCGCGCAGCAATGCGCCGCCGCCGCCCTTGATGAGGCGGAGCTTGCCATCGAGCTCGTCGGCGCCATCGACCGTAATATCGAGATGCGGCGTATCGTCGAGATTGGTGAGGGGGATACCGAGGCTGGCGGCGAGTTTGGCCGTGCGCTCCGAGGTTGGCACGCCGACAATATCGAGACCCGCCTTCACCTTTTCGCCCAGCGCGCGGACGAAATGTTCCGCCGTGGAGCCGGTTCCCATGCCCAGTTTCATGCCGGGTTTCACGAACTCAAGCGCGCGGACAGCCGCCGCTTTCTTCTGATCGTCAGCATTCATGCTTCAGAGCCCCGCCATTGCGACATATTTCACTTCGAGGAATTCTTCCATTCCCCATGGACCACCCTCGCGGCCGACGCCCGATTCCTTGAAGCCGCCGAAGGGCGCGAGCTCCGTGGAAATCAATCCTGCATTGACGCCGACGAGGCCGCATTCCAGCGCCTCCGCGACGCGCCAGACGCGGCCGATATCACGCGTATAGAAATAAGAAGCAAGGCCGAAGGGCGTGTCGTTCGCCATTTCGATGGCTTCTTCTTCCGTATCGAAGCGGAAGACGGGCGCGAGGGGCCCGAAGGTTTCTTCCTGCGCGGCCTTCATGCCGCGTTTCATGCCGGCAATGACTGTCGGCTCGAAGAAGGTGCCACCCTTCGCGTGGCGCTTGCCGCCGGTGAGAATTTTCGCACCGCCGGCGACGGCATCCGCGACATGCTCCTCGACTTTCTCGACGGCGGCCATTTCGATCAGAGGTCCTTGCGCGACACCTTCCTCGAAGCCGGAGCCGACTTTCAGCGTCGCCACTTTTTCGGCGAGCTTGCGAACGAATTCATCATAGACGCCCGCCTGGACGAGGAAACGGTTTGTGCAGATGCAGGTCTGGCCGGTGTTGCGGTATTTGGAGGCGACGGCACCTTCGACCGCGGCGTCGATATCCGCATCGTCGAAGACGAGGAAGGGTGCGTTGCCACCGAGTTCGAGCGAAATCTTCTTCACCGTCGACGCCGACTGGCGCATCAGATCCTTGCCGATCTCGGTGGAGCCGGTGAAGGTGACCTTGCGAACCAGCGCGCTTGATGTCAGCTCGCCTCCGATCTCGCCCGCCTTGCCGGTGACGATGCTGAGGAGACCGGCGGGAAGCCCTGCCCGCTCCGCAAGCTCGGCGAGGGCGAAGGCGGAGAGCGGCGTCATGGTGGCTGGCTTTACGACCATCGCGCAGCCAGAGGCGAGAGCGGGGGCCGCTTTCCGCGTGATCATGGCGGCCGGAAAATTCCATGGCGTGATGGCGGCGCAGACGCCGACGGGTTGTTTCAGCACGACGATACGGCGATCGGATGCAGGCGCGGGAACGATGGAGCCGTAAACGCGCTTGGCCTCTTCGGCATAGAACTCGATGAAGGCGGCGGCATAGGCGATTTCGCCTTTCGCCTCGGCGAGCGGCTTGCCCTGCTCCGCCGTGAGGATGGCCGCAAGATCGTCCTGGTTCTGCATCATCAGGTCGAACCAGCGGCGAAGGATTACCGAACGGTCTTTCGCCGGGCGGGCGGCCCAGGCCTTTTGCGCGGTATTGGCAGACTCTATCGCAGCCCTGGTTTCGGCGGCACCGAGGGATGGCACCTGCGCTATGACATCACCTGTCGCCGGATCCTGCACATCTATCTGCCTTGCATCCTCCCCTACCCATTTGCCGCCGATGTAGCAGCGGGTCTTCAGCAATGTCTTGTCCTTGAGGCGCGAAGCGAGCGTCATGGGGGAAATCCTTGGAATGTGGGAGCGCGGCGGGCTTTCTTGCGTTTCAGTGCCTGCACGCGTCATATAGGCTTCAGGGCGGACATGACTATATCCTTGTTAGCATCCCCGGGCGGGTGGCGGAAAGCCCGCAGACAAGACGGAAACGCATGAAGGCGAACGAGCTCTTTTCCGATACCTATGTGGAGGCGCGGGCGCAGTTTCTGGCTGCGGCGGAGGCGGCCGGCGGCCGGCTGCGGCACTATGAAAACCAGCATGCCAAGGGGCCCGGCGAAACCAGACTTTTCACCGATACCGCATGGTTCGGACCGGCAAATGCGGAGACGGTGCTGCTGAATACATGCGGGACGCATGGCGCCGAGGGATATGGCGGCTCGGCGGTGCAGACGGCGTGGATCCGGGAGGGCGGCCCTGCTTCGCTGCCGCAGGGCGTTGCGGTGCTGCTGGTGCATGCGGTGAACCCTTTCGGCTTTGCCTGGGGCCTCAGGGGCACGGAAAACAACGTCGATGTGAACCGCAATTTTCTCGACCATACAAAGCCGCACCCAGAGAATCCGCTTTACGGCGAGCTTCATCCCCTTCTCTGCCCCACCACGCTGGACGACGATGCCGTGCAGAAGATGCTGACAGGCGGCGCACGCTTCATCGAGCGTCACGGACAATGGGCGCTGGAAGATGCGATAAGCCGCGGCCAATATACGCATCCGGACGGCTATCATTTCGGCGGGACGGCGCCTGAGTGGTCGAACCTCACCATGCGGGAAATCGTGGCGCGCGAACTGCCGCGCACGCATCGCGTGGGATTTATCGACTGGCATTCGGGGCCTGCGGGCGACGGAGAACTGATCTATCTCTGTTTCTCCGATCCGAAGGGACCGGGTTTCGCGCGAGCCTCGCACTGGTGGGGTCGCGAGGCGCTCGATCCAAAAACAGTCGATGCCATGTGGGGTTCCAAGCGGCCGACGCGGCGGGGCATCATGTTCTGGGGCATTGAGGAAATGCTTGCCGGGCAGGCGCATTTCAGCGGCGCTGTCGTGGAGTTTCGTTCGGCACAGGTGAAAACCAATGCGGCGAAAGCCATGCGCGTGCCGATGCTCGAGCGCTGGCTGCGCTTTGTCGGCGGCTTCGACGCGCCGGAAGCGCCGGGCTATTTCGAGGAGATCCGCGACGACTATGCGCCGCGCCGGAAATCCTGGCAGGAAAATGTGCTGATGAACGGGCTCGCCTGCTACGACCGCACCATTGCCGGCCTCGGCGACTGGGCGCGCGAAGGGCTGAAAGCAGCCGACTGAGACAGCTCAATCCAGCACGAAATCGTAACGGACTTCCGTGATTTTCGGGTAGCGAGCGAAGCCGACGGGACGACGCGCGACGAGGCGGCCACCCATGCGCTCGTAAAAGGCGCGGGCGCGGGCGTTATCCTCAAGTGCCCAGAGAAACGCCTCGCGGCGGCCGAGGCAGGTTATTTCATCGAAGAGACGAAAAAGAAGTTCGGCACCGAGCCCCATGCCCTGATCGGCACGGCGGGTGTAGAGCGTCGTCACCTCCGCACCGTCGATATGGCCGACGCCGACCGGCTCTCCCGACTGCTCCGCGATCCAGGCGATGCCGTTGCGCAGGCTGTGACGCCACTTGGCGGTTTCCCTGTCGGCATTCAACCCGTCGAGAAGCGGCTGAGGCAGAATGCCGGGATAGGCCTCGCGCCAGCAGGCGACGATGAGCCGGCCGAGCTTCTGCTCGTCCCGCCCGGGCACCGCCATCCGCGTCTGATACCGAGTGAGAACCGACATGAAGAGAGTATGGCCGACAAGCGGCCCTCTTCCGAAGAAGAAAATGGACCTTTCGTTGCCGGCGGCACGGTTCTACGCAGAGCTGCTAACGAAGGAACCATAATCATGAGCGCCAGCGGATTTCCGGCCGTACCGATCGAGAACAGTGCCGTGCGGCTCGAACCGCTGGCGGAAGCGCACCGAGAGGCGCTTGCCGCGGCGGCGGGCGCGGCCGAGATATGGCGCTATATGCCCTATGACGGCGCCGGCGACGGCTTCCACCGCTGGTTCGACTGGTCGCTCTCGCTTAACGAGCAACAAAGCGAGACCATATGGGCGGTGAGAAACCTGGCGGATGGGGCGATTGTCGGCTCGACCCGCTATCTCAACATTGCGGCGAAGGATCTGCGCGCCGAGATCGGCGGCACGTGGTACGCGCCTGCCGTCTGGGGCGGCCGCGTAAACCCCGCCTGCAAGCTGATGCTGCTCGGCCATGGCTTCGAAGAGCTGGGCCTCAACCGCATCGAATTCAAAACCGATGCGAGAAACCTGCGCTCGCAGGCGGCAATCGCGAAGCTCGGCGCGCTCCGGGAAGGTATTTTCCGCCGCCACATGGTGCTGCCAGACGGACATATCCGCGATTCGGTTTATTTCTCGATCATCCGGGAGGAATGGCCGGGCGTGAAGGCGCGTCTCGAGGAGAGGCTTGCCAGCGCATAAGCGGCCGTGCGAGACAGACGCGGGTTCATTTTGCCGGTACCGCCATGTCACCACGCCCTGTCCTGCTTTTCGATCTCGACGGTACGCTCGCCGATACGGCGGCGGATCTCTGCGAGACAATGAATGTCGTCCTGGAGATGCATGGCCGGGGCCGCGTGCCGGAAGCACGGGTGCGGCATCTTGTGGGCGGCGGCGCACGGCTGCTGCTGGACCGGGGCTTCCGCGAGACGGGAGACCCTGCAAGCGAGGAAGAACTCGACCGGAGCTTCGAGGAATTCATCGCCTATTACGGCAAGCACATCGCCGACCACACGAAGCTCTGGCCGGGGGTACGCGATGTGCTCGACAGGCTGGAGGCGCGCGGCGCACTGATGGCCGTCTGCACCAACAAGGTGGAGCATCTGTCGCGGAGCCTTCTGGAGATGCTCGCCATCGACCATTATTTCCCGGTCGTGATCGGCGGCGATACGCTGGCGGTGAAGAAGCCGGACCCGGAACATCTGTTCGAGGCGATCCGGCTGCTCGGCGGCGACAGGGCGCATGCGCTGATGGTAGGCGACAGCGAGACGGATATCGACGCGGCGAAGAACGCCGGGCTGCCTTCGATCTGTGTCAGCTTCGGCTATACGCGCATACCCGTGCCCGAACTCGGCGCGGATGCGGTGATCGATCATTTCGATCAGTTCGATGCGGCGCTGGCGAAGCTGATGCCGGCGCATTTCGGCTAGAGAATTTTCAGCACCTTGTCGCCGTCGACCAGTTCGATATCGGCATATTCGCAGATGCCCTCATGGCGCTGGAAAACGCTGACCGCAATCAGCCAGATCTTCACGATGCGCTGCGGGGGCACGCCGACGGCTTTCATGTAGTCGGCCTTGAGCGGCTGCTCCTCGTGAAGCCAGCGACCGAGATGGGCTGGGTTCGACCGCAGCACCCAATGCGTCTCGACCTGATCCCAATATGGCAGCGGGCAACGAAAAATCGTTCCTTCCGCAAGCGAGGAGGACCACATGTAGGTGAGGTCCTGACCGTTCTCGAACTCGACGGCGATCGACAGATAGTCATGCGTGGGTTGAATATCCTCAGGCAGATCACAAGGAAGCCTGTCCGCCTTCCAGCGCCAGCGCAGCCTTGTATTCTCCGTCAACGGAAAATCCGCCGGGAACTGGAGAATGCCGACATCCCCCGCCGTGTGGCAACATATGCTGTGCGTATCGCCGGATTTTTTCTCGCGGAAGATTTCGCCATTGCCGAGACGCCAGAGGTAGCGCCAACCGGCCGGTGCCGGCACCGGATTGCGCAGGCTTTCCAGAGCGCGCGCCACTAGCCCTTCGTAATCGCCTGCGCGCGACATTGCCTCGAGACCTGAAAGCGCGGGGCCTTTCCAGACAATTACGCAAACGCCGATAGCGCCGGCCACACCGCCGCGGGGGAAGGCGGGGTCGAAACGCCCCTGCTCGTCCAGCCATTCGCCTGGCGGCTTTGCAACAATATGAAGAGGGCCGCCCTCCTCCATCCGGACGGTCGAGGCATTGGACGGGGTTTTCGCGATGGCACCCGCCTCACCCGCGCGGAGCCAGACGCCGATGCGCGCGCCGAAGCCGAGATCAAGCACACGGGATGCCCAGAAGCCGCCTGCCGCGAGAACCGTCACCTCATCGCCCGGCGCGACCTCGATGCCGGCAGCAAGCCAGCTGCCTTCCGGCGTGAGGGAGAGCACGCGCGCCTCCCGGACCGAGGCGGCAACCACCGGATCCGCCAGGAGAGACGCCATGCCGCGCTCGAAAGGCGCACCCGCGGCGGGACCTATACCGCGCGGCCTGAAGGACCGGCCAAGCGAGCGAAGGGTCAGGCGACCCAGCGTGATCAATGTCCTGAAACCGGCTTTTTCCGCCATGCTCGCCCCTCCCCTTCCTCCCGGCCTGCCGCCGCGTTTGCCGGACAGCATACCGCATGAAGAGGGGCGCAAAAGCAGGCCGACTACGGCTTGACTTGGCGAGGGCGCAAAGCCTATAGACGGGCACCTCGGACGGACGGTTAGCTCAGTTGGTAGAGCACTGTGTTCACATCGCAGGGGTCACTGGTTCGAGTCCAGTACCGTCCACCACTGAATTCAGAAGAAAATTCAATGGGTTAGATCTTCGGCGCTCGCAGGTTGCCGTTCGCCGCAACTCTCGTCAGGCGCTTCTCAAAACCCCCTATGCGCAAACGTGTGGCGGCAGAAGCATGAGGCGTTTCATGCTTCCGCCTGTCAGGGTGTCGCGCGTCTGTCACGTCAGCCTAGCTCTTCACAAAAGCCAGCAGGTCGGGATTAAGAGTTTCGGCCTGCGTGGTCAGCATGCCATGCGAAAAGCCGGGGTAAATCTTGAGCGTTCCGTTTTGTACCAGCTTGACGCTGAGAAGGCTGGCGTCCTTGTACGGAACGATCTGATCGTCGTCACCATGCGTAACGAGCACCGGCACCGAGATTGCTTTCAGATCTTCGGTCTGGTCGGTCTCTGAGAAGGCCTTGATGCCGTCATAGTGCGCCTTGGCGCTGCCGTTCATGCCTTGCCGCCACCAATTGCCGATCACACCCTGCGATGCCTTCACGCCTTCGCGATTAAAGCCGTAGAAGGGACCGGACGCGACGTCGAGGTAGAACTGCGCCCGGTTGGCCACCAGTGCAGCACGAAAGCCGTCGAAAACCTCTATCGGTGTCCCACCCGGATTGGCCTCCGTCTTGACCATTAGCGGCGGAACGGCGCTGACCAGCACTGCCTTCGCAACGCGGCCCGCCGGCTGGCCGAACTTCGCCACATAACGGGCGACTTCGCCGCCGCCGGTCGAGTGTCCGATATGAACGACATTCTTCAGATCGAGGTGCTCGACGACGGCGAAAGCATCGGCGGCGTAGTGGTCCATATCGTGGCCTTCGGAGACCTGACTCGAACGCCCGTGACCGCGCCGATCATGAGCAACCACGCGATAGCCATTCTGGACGAAAAAGAGCATCTGTGCGTCCCAGTCGTCGGACGAGAGCGGCCAGCCATGATGAAACATGATTGGCTGCGCATCCTTCGGCCCCCAGTCCTTATAGAAAATATCGACGCCATCCCTGGTGGTTACGTAGCTAGTCATCGGTACATCTCCTGTGAGATTCTGGGTCAATGGCGAGGCCGAGGCGAAGCCCGGGACGGAAGAAATGATGGAAGCCGCTCCTCCCGCTGCGGCCAGCACCAACAGCTGGCGGCGCGAAAGGGCATTCGCGTCCAGCGACGCTGCCCTGGAAAGATCAGGCATCAGGGTTGTTTCTGCGTCTTCTCTCATGAACCGCTCCCCATCTATCGAACGGTGAGCAAGCTAGAAGGCCCCGGGTCACATGTATATTGTACGCTCGTCGGCTTTGTTCATCCGAAGGTATGAGGACTATCGGGGGCCCAACAGATCGGCGAGCCGACGGGCGATCACGTCGCTGTCGGGGGGTTTTTCGAGATAATCCCGGGCGCCGGCAGCCATAACGCGATCCCGTACCGCTTCGCTTGGGAAGGCGGTCATGAAGATGATCGGGAAGGACCGGCCGCTGGAGCTCAGAACAGCCTGCAACCGATCGCCCGTCATATGCGGCATCTGGATGTCCGCTATCATGCAGTCGGGCTCCGGCGATTGCTTGTCGTCGAGGAACTCGCGCGCCGAGGTATAAGCGCGGACCTGGTAGCCGAGCGACCTGACGAGGCTGGTCAGGGATGTGCGGACGCCGCCGTCGTCGTCGACGATCGCGACTGTCGGAATTTTTAACATTATTAACGGTCCTTCGTGCGGTCTGGCACGAAAACAAAGCAGTGCGTTGCCATGATCTCGGTATGGCGGATTGCGGCCCGCCTTGGAATTATACAGAGGTTTGCCCGATGTGCCTCAAGGGCGGGGAAGACCCAGCAGCTCTGCCTGCCGGACGAGATCCGCCAGGGACTTGGCGGCCATCTTGCGCATGACATTTCCACGATGAATCTTCACCGTGATCTCGCTGAGGCCCATCATGCCCGCGACCTGCTTGTTCATCACCGTTGATGCCGGGCAGACGTATATCGAGTACGAGGCAGCCTTCGGTGCCCGGCAGGTCGGCCGCCAGCAACTCCGCGGGCGACGCGAACAACCGTGTCGCGAGCCCCATCGAGCGGAAGAGGCTGTCCAGGGCCTGGCGGACGGGCTGTTCGTCATCGACGACCGCGACGAACGGTCCTTCCGGAGCCGGAGGCACGCTCCTTGCGGAATTTCGGATCATGGCTTCATCTCCTGCTGCATGACGGGAATGGAGAAGCGGAAGGCCGTGCCTTCGTGCAAGACGCTCTCGACCGAGAGGGTGGCGCCATATGTTTCTGCCGTGGTGCGACAGATCGCGAGCCCCATGCCCATGCCGTCCGGTTTTGTTGTGAAGAAGGGTTCGAACAGACGCTCCAGATGTTCCGGAGCGATACCGGGACCGTTGTCCCTGACGAGGACTTCGACCGCCGCCGTTCCGTTCCGCCTCGCATCGACCGCGAGACGGCGGGGCAGCGTCCGGTCGGCCATCGCCTGAGCCGCGTTCACCATCAGATTGACCAGCACCTGCTGGAACTGGACCCGGTCGCCTCGAATCTTCGGAATATCCGGCTCGATGGCCAAGGTGAGGGTAACCTCTGCGCGGGCGAGATCATGTCGGACCAGTGCGGCTGCGTCCTCGACGAGAGATAGGACGTCGATATCCGCGGGACGCGACGGGGCCTTCCTGAGAAACTCCCGGACCCGCTTGACGATCTCACCGGCGCGGCGGCCCTCGGCAACCACCTGCCCGATTGCCATTTCGACTTCCGTCAAATCGGGCGGATCGCGGCGCAGCCACCGCAGGCCGGCTTCGCCGTTGGTGACGACCGCCATCAATGGCTGGTTGACCTCATGTGCGATGGACGCGGTCAGCTCGCCAAGGGTCGCCACGCGTGTGGCATGGGCCAATTCGGCCCGCGCCAGATTAAGCGAATCCTGGGCCTGGTTGCGCTCCGTGACGTCGGTGTGGGTCTCCAGTACGCGGACCATGCGGCCGCGACTGTCGTACTCCGCTGCCCACCGGCTTTCGAGGACGAGCCATGCCCCGGTTCTTGTGCGGTGTTCAAGCGTCCCCTCCCACCGGCCGCTCCCGATCACGCATGTCTCGATGGCATCGCGGTTTTCGGGATATCGCGTCTGGAGCAACTCATCGGCGGAGCGGCCGACCGCCTCGGAGGCCGCCCAGCCATAAGTGGCTTCCGCGGCGTGGTTCCAGAACGTGACGAGACCGGACGGATCTCGCGCGAACATCATGTCGTGCGACAAGTTGAGCAGGCGCGCCTGCGACGACAGCGCACGGGTGGCGGCGAGATTCTGAAGCGTAAGCAGCGTCGCGATGGCGATGGCGCCGATGCTGACACCGGCCCGCAGCGTAGCGGGCCCCAGCGTACCGAGATCGTGGGACAGAAGATAAGCCGCGATGGTCAGTGCAATGCTGAGACTGGCGGCGGCGACGATTTCCTCGACACGTTGCACCCGAGATGCGGTGAGGATAACGAGAACATAGAGAACAGCAACCGCGCCAGCGATAGGTGACAAGTCGACCAGAAAGATGAAAACCGCCATCGCGACGGCGGCAAGGCGGTAGAGCGTGTTCGTCATGAGTGCACCCGTGCCGGGGCGCACAATAACAGACGCAACATCATCGGCCGGCTGCTTTGCGGTTTGCGGGCTGCTCGAAGACATTTCGGCCTGCCACCCCGCCGACCATCGAGGCCGGCCCCTGTTGAAACTTGCCCATCACTTGCCTCGTGCATTAGTGCCTCCCTCCGGCCTGGTCGTTTCGGCTGGCATTGTGGGCACGGGGCGGTGCCAGAAAAGCATACATTGGTATGAGGCCGCGCGCGGCTCTGGAAGCAGCGAAAAATTGTCGGCTCGTCGAAGAACGGGGGCAGGTTGATGGCGAGATACGTTCCAGGTTTACCGCCGAAAATTCTTTAAAATCAGCGTGATAGGACCTATCAGGCACAGACTGCGAAAGGGAGCCCGCGTACAAATCGCGGCAATAACGTTAATTGGTCATGAAAGTCTGGTCCTCTAAACTGTCAGCAATTCCAGCCCGCACCTTGCATGCGGGGGCGGCGATCCGGGCGGTGACGGGCATATGAAGGAAAAGGAACTCAGGCTCGCTCTGGTGTGCTACGGCGGCGTCTCTCTTGCCGTCTATATGCACGGGGTGACGAAGGAAATTCTGAAGCTCGTCCGGGCGTCACGTGTCTATCACCACGACCTCGCCCGCTCGCACCAGGCTTCCGCCACCTATCTCGACGTGGATCACGACGACCGGGAGACGGATACCGAAGAACTCTATTTCGAGTTAATCCAGGCGATCGGCCAGTCACTCGAGCTGCGCGTCTTCGTCGACACGATCGCGGGCGCTTCGGCCGGTGGGATCAACGGCGTATTGCTGGCGCGCGCGCTGGCGCACGACCTGCCGATGGATTCGCACCGAAAAATGTGGCTGGAGCAGGCGGATATCGTGGCGCTGATGGACGAGAAGCACCTCGCCGGAAAGTGGGACAAGCTTTTCATGAAGCCCATTTTCTGGGGGCTGACCGACAAATGGCTTTCGCGCTATGCGCCCGACATCGAGATGCGTCAAAAGCTGCAACTCTTTACGCGCTCGCGATGGTTTCAACCGCCCTTTTCCGGCGCGATCATGAGCGGAATGCTGCTCGATGCCTGCCTCTCCATGGGCGAGGCAGCACCGGCAAATGCGTCACTGCTGCCGACAGGACATCGGCTCGACCTCATCGTCTCAGTGACCGATTTTCACGGCTACAGCCAACATATCCCCCTGCATGATCCCGTTTCAATCCGGGAGCGGGAGCACAGGCATATCCTGAAATTTTCCTACTTCCAGCACCCGAGCGGCGCCATCGACAGCGATTTCGATCGCGAGCATGTACCAGGCCTCGTTTTTGCCGCGCGGGCGACATCGTCATTTCCCGGTGCTTTTCCACCGGCGCGAATAGGAGAGATCGAGAAGGTTCTCAATGACCGCGAACTGGAGTGGTCCACGCGCGAGGAATTTCTGCACGAGAACTTCAAGCCGTTGATCGCGGCAGGCTCCGACCCCGTGAAAGCCTCTTTCATCGATGGCAGCGTTCTCAACAACAAACCTTTCGCCGAGGCCATCACGGCCATTCGCGGGCGGCCCGCTTACCGGGAAGTGGACAGGCGCGTGGTCTATATCGACCCTGATCCGAAGGGCGGTCGCCTGGAAGCTGGCGGTGCAGCACCCGGATTTTTCCATACGATACGCGGTGCGCTCTCCGATATTCCCCGAAACCAGCCGGTGCGCGATGAGCTGGAAGCTCTGCACGATTTTTCAGAGCGCGTGAGGCGCTACCGGCAAATCGTATCCGCAACGCGGCCTCATGTTCGCCAGCGGATCGCACGCCTTTTCGACGGAAAGGCGCTGACAGACCCGACGCCCGAGCTTCTGGCCTCGCTCAGGAACAGTGCCAACGCGCAGGCGGCGCTCGAGGCGGGATATGCGTATGACGCATACATTCAGCTCAAGGTTTCCTCGGTGCTAGACCAGATCACCGGGATCATCGCCGATCTGAGCGAGGCGGTGCATCACCCCAGCGACCGGCTTGCCCTTTCGCGCGCAGTGGAAGCGTGGGCGAAAGAGCGCGAGATTTTTCCTGTGCACTGGTTTACCCACGCGACGCAGGGCATGGAGCCCAGCAAGGAAGACTCCTGGGTGCGCTTCCTGCGCGAGTTCGATGTCGGCTTCCGCGTGAGGCGGCTGCGCTTCGTGGTTCGGCGTCTCAACGAACTCTATGAAGGGATCGGGGCAGGCGAGAACATTTATTACAATCCCGATGCCCTCGACGATTTCAAGGCACAGCTTTACAGAAGCCTCGAACGGCTGCAGTCAGAAACCAGGACGCGGCTGCGCTCGACTGAAACAACGCTTCTGTGCAAGGCGATCTATGATGACGGCGTGGCCGAACCCCACGAAATCGATGGCTTCACGGCGCATGTCGCACCGAGGCTGAACCTTGTCGGCCTCGACCGCGAAGTGGATGAGGCCTTTACGCAGCTCGCCCAGATGCCGCTTCCGGCGGAAGTTCGCGTCGAACTGCTGCAAGCATATGTCGGGTTTCCATTTTTCGATGTGCTGACGCTGCCGCTCAACAAATGGCAGGATCTCGACGATGTGGACACGGTGCAGGTGGACCGCATCAGCCCGGAAGACGCCAAGGCGATCCGCGAGGGCGGCGCACCGGCGACACTGATGGGCCGCGACCTCGGCTACTTCGCCGCCTTTTTCAGCCGCCGCGCCAGAGAGAATGATTATCTATGGGGGCGGCTTCACGCTGCAGACAGGCTGGTCGACATCGTGGCGAGCAGCGCACCCGGGGCCGTGGCGAAATCGGGCATCGACCTGGCGCAATTGAAGGCGAAGCTTTTCCGTTCAATCATAAAGGCGGAACGGCCGCACCTCGCCAATGTGCCCGAGCTCATGGCCGATCTCGAAAGGGAGATCAAAATCCGGTTTGGCGACGAGAAGGCCGACGAAGAAGCGGCGATCTTCCAGAACGCATAAGCTCATCCGCTCACCAGGCGTCCGGATGCAGCCCGCAAGGTTCTATATCGTCAAGGCCCGAGGGCAGAGCTGTCTGCGTACTTCCGATCCAAGCAGCAATGTCCTGCCATACGATTTCGCGTTGCAGGTCGCGCAGCAGCATGTGATAGCCGTCAGGGTAGCACGCTACGTCAACGTCCGTGCCAGCGCGCCTCATGGCGGCAAGTGCTTCACCGACTGGCGGCGCAGGCACGATCTCATCTTTAGCGCCATAGAGAAGAAGCACCGGTACATCCAGATGAGCCGCGGCCGCATAGGCGCTATCCATGAGATCGACGAGCCCATAGATCGTATCGATACGCGTCGCCTTGATGACCAACGGGTCACGCCCAAGGGCACGAAGCATCTCGACATTGTCCGAAGGCATTATCTGGAGCCCGCGCCCCGTTACCTTATACGACGGCACGACACGCGCGGACGCCCAGAGCACGACCTTGTAAAAATCATTCATTGAACGCCAGCCCCAGACTGCCGGGGCCGACAAGATGAGCCCATCCACTTCGGGCGGGTCCGGAAGCGTCATCGTTCGCATTGCTACGGCGCCGCCCATGCTGGTGCCGAGCAGATAGACGGGGAGGTCCGGGTAACGGCTGCGCACCAGCTTCACCGCACTTGCGGCGTCTTCCGCCATGCGCGTATCGCCCGCCCAGAGCCCCTGCCCCGGCGCGCGGCCGAAACCCCGCTGATCGATCGCGTAGACTGAAATGCCCTGGGCCGCGAGCCAAGGCCCCGGGCCCGGATCCGAAAACGAATTTGAATAATCGTTGAAGCCATGAAGGGCGACGACGACCGCGCGCGGCTCCTGCGCCTGAAAGACGAGCAGTGGAAGCGTTGCACCATCGGCCATGACAGCAGTGGTGGAGGCCGCCACAACTTCGAGCCTTGGGTCAAAGACGGGTTCGCCGACTGCCATAAGCCTCGGTGCGCAGGCCGCGGTGCAAAAGACGGCGACGAAAAGACCGGCGAGGAAGCGCATTCCACGCCTCATACCGGGCTTCCAACGCATCGTCTTACTTCACTTTTCAGCACCGGCAGCAGCTCCGTTTCAAACCATGGATGCTTCTTGATCCATGCATTGTTGCGCCACGAAGGATGCGGCAAAGGCAAATGCCGGGGAAGGTATTCCCTCCATGCGGCGACTGTCGCTGTAAGGCTTTCCTTTCGCGCCTTTCCCAGATGCCAGGCTTGCGCATACTGGCCGACGAGCAATGTCAGTTCCAATTGTGGCATCAATTCGAAAAGATCGCGCCGCCAGTGATCCGCGCATTCGCGGCGCGGCGGCAGGTCGCCGCCTTTCGCGTCCAGCCCTGGAAAGCAGAAGCCCATCGGTATAATGGCAATGCGCGAGATGTCGTAGAATTCCTCCGGGGTGACACCCATCCAATCGCGCAGACGATCTCCACTCGGGTCGGTGAAAGGTGTGCCGGAAGCATGGACGCGGGTGCCCGGTGCCTGACCCACGATGCAAAGCCGCGCGGTGGACGACACGCGCAGCACCGGACGCGGCTCGTGGGGCAGCATCCTGCCCCTTGGGCTCTCGATGCACAGGCGGCATGCACGGATATTGGCGGAGAGGGTCTCGAGTTTCGTCATGTCCTTATTGTGCCGCGAGCGCGGCACGAGGCAAGTCAGACAAGCATGGGCATGGATATGAGCAGGATTGCCGTACCATGTGTCAGCGTTGCCGCCCAGATGCCATAACGCAGACGGACGAAGCCACAGGCAATACCTTCGATCGCCGTGAAAGCCAGAATGGGCCAACCCCCATTCGTGACGGTGATGGCCAGATAGGAGTGGCAAGCCGCAAATACGAGGCCGCTCAGCAACGCCGCGCGGACGGGCGTCACGATCTGTTCCAGACGGCCCTGCAGATAGCCACGGAAGAGGACTTCCTCCAGCAAGTTGCCGCCATAGGCGAGGATCACGAGGCCGAGTATGAAACCCGGCGTGAAGTCCCACAGCATGGGCGAGAGGCCGGAGAGGGAGGCAGCGCCGATACCGATGGCGAGGCCGGCACCCAATCCGACCATTCCGCCCTCGATGAGCGTGCCCTTCCGCCAGACGAGAAGTGGGCGCATGTCACGCTCCACCGAGACGAGGAAAATGACGCCGAGGACCGACATAACACCAAGCGTGGCGAGTACCATCGGTTCGTTGAAGAACGAAATTCGAAGGCCTTCAAAGCTCCAGAGGCCCGCCGGCGTCATCGCATCGCGAATGAGGATGAAGATCGCGATATAGAGCGCAGTCCGGAGGCCTGCAGCGGCGCGAGGGAGGAGCGCGAGACAAAGTGCGAAAGCAAGAAGCCCTGGCGCCATGCGCATGTTGTAGGCCCAGAGAATATCAATTCCGTCGAGCATCGCGCGTCTTCCTCATTCGTGCCGTAACGTTGACAGACGAAAAGCTCGCCCGCCAAGATGATGGAAAGAATAGGGAAGGAATGCGGGTCGCCCTACTCGCGTTTGACGGAGGAAAGCAGTGGCTTCGGGATCAACGAAAAAGCGTGTCAGAAAGCCGGTTCAGCGCCGCTCCGAAGCGACTGTCGATACGATCCTCGAGGCGGCTGCTCAGATTTTCCGGACGCACGGAGCGACGGGAGCAACAACGAACCGGATTGCGGAGCGCGCGGGCGTTTCCATCGGATCGCTCTATCAGTATTTTCCAAACAAGGAGTCGTTACTTGTTGCATTGATGGAGCGGCATATAGGCTCGTCGCTCGCCCTGTTGGGCGATGTCCTTCAGGCAAAGGAGGGCGCCACGCCGAAGGAATGCGTTCACGCCGCAGTCAATTGCGTTCTCGATATCCACATGGAAGATCCGGAACTTCACCGCGTTATTTTCGAGGAAGCTCCGAGACCGCCTCATGTTTACAAAAAATTTGAGGAAGGCGAGCGGCTGATGCGCGGCGCGCTGGAGAGAATGCTCGGTACTTTTCCGCGCTCGACATGCCGCGATCCGAAGCGCAGCGCCTATATGTCGCTGGCGATGGTCGAGAGCATGGTGCATCGCTATGTGACCGCGCGGGACAAGCCAATGCTCCCTCAGGCCTTCGCCGCACATCTGACGGAAGTGGTGATGCGCGAGATGGCGCTCAGCTCACCGCCTTCAGCAGGTTCCGCGCGATAATGACCTGCTGAACCTGGCTGGTTCCTTCGTAGATACGGAAAATGCGAACATCACGGTAGAAGCGTTCGATACCGTAGTCGGCAACATAGCCCGCACCACCATGCACCTGCACGGCACGATCGGCGATGCGGCCGACGGCTTCGGAGCAGAAGAGTTTACAGCAGGAACTTTCGGTCGCGACATCCTCGCCCGCGTCGCGGCGGCGGGCAGCATCCAGCACCATGCAGCGGCCGGCATAGGCTTCCATCTTCGAATCCGCAAGCATGGCCTGCACGAGCTGGAGATTGCCAATGGGCGCACCGAACTGCTTGCGCTCCGCGGCATACTTGACCGAATCCTCGACGAGGCGGTCGGCAACGCCAATACAAACGGCCGAGATGTGAAGCCGGCCGCGCTCCAGCACCTGCATGGCGGTCACAAACCCCCTACCCTCCGTGTCGCCGAGCAGGCAATCAGCGGGAATGCGCGCGTCCTCGAAGATCACATCGCAGATATGCGCGCCCTGCTGACCCATTTTCTTTTCGGGCTTGCCGACATGAATTCCGGGAATGTCGCGAGGTACGATGAAGGCAGAGACGCCCTTTGCGCCCGGGGTTTTCGGGTCGGTGCGGGCGAGCAACGTGAAGGCATGAGCCTTGTTCGCATTCGTGATGTAGCGCTTGGTGCCGTTGACTATGTAGTGGTCGCCGTCGCGGATGGCGGTGGCTTTCAGGGAGGCAGCATCGGAGCCTGCCTCCGGCTCCGTCAGGGCGAAACTGACGATGACTTCGCCGCTGGCGATCTTCGGCAGCCAGTATTCCTTTTGGTCCTGACGGCCATGCATGACAATGCCCTGGCTGCCGATACCGACATTGGTGCCGATAACGGAACGGAACGCGGGTGAGGTTCGTCCCAGCTCGAACATGAGGAGGCATTCCTCCTCCATGGTGAGGCCGAGGCCGCCATATTCGACCGGCACGGAAATACCGAAAAGGCCGAGTTCCTTCATCTCCTCGACGATCTCGTCCGGCACCTTGTCGGATTCCGAGACCTTATCCTCGATCGGACGCAGGCGCTCATCGACAAAGCGGCGGACGGAAGAGATGAGTTGTTCGCGTGTTTCAGCGTCGAGGGCCATTTGGTTTCCCGCGTTAAAGTTTCTGGGTCGCGGGAATTTAGGCCAAGCACCAGCACGGGTCAAAAGCGCCGAAAGCGGCGGGCTATTTGCCGGGTAGCGGGCGGGAAACGACGGCACCTAAAATGCGGTCCGTGCAAGAACCGTCAAGCGAGAGCGGCAGGTAGACGGCTTCCACCTCGACGGGACCCTTGGCGACGTATTCCATCGTGCCGCAGACGGCATAAGGGCGCTTTTCCCCCGCGACGAACTTGTAGAAAGCGAAGAGCACCTCATTGAACCGGCCCGTGTGGGACGGGGAATCGAGCACGCGACGGCCACGGAAGTTCGCGCCGTGGGCGTTGACCACTTCACCGCCGAGAAGGCGATAGGTCAGATCGAAGGGCTGCCAATTGACCTGCACCATGAGCAGGTTAGGCATGTACCGGGCGAACCGGACGGGGTCGATTTCGTCGGGGCGCGGCATCGAGCGGCCTTCGCGGATCTCGTTCCAATAGGCCAGCATGTCGCGGCACAGCGGCTCACGCAGCTCCTTGAGACGCCTGAAGGCGATGCCATGGGCATCGGCTTCCGCCATCACATCCGCGCTATCCGGTGTTCGGTAACCTGCTGCGATCTGCATAGTTCGCCTGCCCTGACCTCGCGGCCTGAAGGCCGCTGCCCGATTAGAGAGTGCTCCGATTCCGCTAAGGGAACGTGAATCCGATCTGTACAATTTTATGCAATCAAATTGCCTCCGTCGAATAACAGGCCGCGCCCATAATGTGGCTTATTGCGCCGGATTTATCCGCGAGCGGGAGGTATACGGATTCGAAAGCGCAGAATGCACGATCAATGAAGTTCATTGTGCCGCGTGCCGCCATCGGCTTCCGGCGGCGGTACACCCGGCTGTAGAAATCATGCATGGAAGCACCGTAGCCAGGCTTCAGATCATCTAGAGAGCGCACCTCCACGCCAGTGAAATTCAGACCGTGCGCTTCGACGTTTTCGTCGCCTACGAGGCTGTAGGTGAAGGCCAGCGGGCCCTGGGTCACACGAATCATGAAGATGCGTGGCAAGAGCGCCGGAAAACGCCATGGCTTTATATCGTCCCGGGTGGGCATCTCTCGCCGCCCCCGCACTGCTTCCCAATGGGCCAGAGCCTCCCGTAGCGGTTGCTCCGACAGGTCCTCCAGAGGTACCAGTTCAGCGCTTTCCTCAACGCTATCTCGCCATACAAGAGCATCCATTCCCATCACCCACGCAAGTTGCAGCGCCAGCAGTCTGAAGCAGCAAGGTAACGAAGAGCTTAAATCAGGCTTTCGAGCAGGCAGACTTTGGAACCGCGTGGCTTCCTGCTAGAAATCGCGCCATTGGGTATTTTGCGATATGGGGCGCCATGAATACGAGCTTGAGCAGCAGACTTGCCGGCTATGAAACCTGGAATGGACACGATCCCTTCGAGGATCACGCCGGACCCTTCTTCTTTCGCCGGCATGAAGACGGAAGCATCACCTGTGCCTTCGAAGCGACGCCAACGCATTGCAATGGCGGCGGCTTCCTGCATGGCGGCATGCTTATGACATTCGCGGACTATTCGCTTTTTGCCATCGGAAAGGACGTGCTGGACGGACCATGCGTGACCGTTTCGCTGACGGGCGAGTTCACGGCAGCGGCCGGAGCCGGCGAGTTCGTCGAATCCCGCGGGGAAGTCGTCCGCAACACCGGCAGTATGGTGTTCCTGCGAGGTCAGGTTTTTACGGGGCATGGCGCGGATGAGCGCATCCTCCTGAATTTTTCGGGCATCGTTAAGCGCGTGAAGAAGAGACCGCTCGAAAAGTAGTCGCCGGACCCACATATCCCTCACAGGGAAAATGCAGCACGAGGAAGGTCCGGCCATGGTCACACTGAGCGTTCTCGACCAATCACCGATCCGCAAGGGCGGCACGGCAGCAGAAGCCGTCGCCAATACAATCGATCTGGCGCGGCATGCGGAGCGGCTTGGCTACAGCCGCTACTGGCTGGCTGAACACCACAACACCTCGTCCTTTGCGGGATCGGCGCCGGAAGTTCTGATTGGTTCGGTGGCAGGCGCGACGCGCAGCATTCGGGTGGGTTCGGGCGGCGTGATGTTGCCGCATTACAGCCCGCTGAAAGTGGCTGAATGTTTCCGTATGCTGGAAACGCTCTATCCGGGGCGTATCGACCTCGGCGTCGGGCGCGCGCCAGGCGGCGACATGCGCACCTCGCGTGCGCTGCAGCCGGGCCCTCAGGCCTATGATGTCGGCGTCTTCCCGCAGCAAGTCGAGCTCCTCATCCAGTTTCTCGAAGACGCGCAAGGGCTGGCCGGAGAGGAAGGCGGCTTTCCGGGCGATCATCCCTATACGGGGCTCCATGCGACGCCGCGGGGGCCCGGCATGCCGGACCTGTGGATGCTTGGTTCCGGCGGAGATGGCGCAATCATCGCCGCGCAGTTCGGCATGGCTTATTGTTTTGCACATTTCATCAATCAGGATGCCGGCACGCAGCCGCTGGAACTTTACCGGCGCAATTTTCGGGCCTCCCGCTCTCTCTCCAGCCCCCGCGGCTCACTTGCTGTTTCAGTGACGGTGGCGGAAACCGAGGAAGAAGCGAAGCGGATTTCCGCCTCCCGCAACCTCTGGGTGATGCATCTTCTGCAGAACCGGGCCGCGGCATTTCCTTCCATCGAAGAAGCACTTGATTATCCCTACACGGATGAGGACAAGGTAATGTTACGGGCGATCGAGAAGCGCGGCATTACCGGCACACCGGAACAAGTGCGCGGAAAGTTGCTAGCCATGGGCGAGGCTTTCGGCGTGGATGATTTCGTCATTCTCACCATCACCTACGACCAGAAAGACAGGGTGCGCTCCTACGAACTTCTGGCCGAAGCGATGGGCGCGATCCCTTCCTGATCTGTTGCGGCAATGGCCTGGCCGGATTGCCCCGAGCATAGGGGCTGGGCGGCGATTTCCGCCAGCAACGTCCGGTCATTCGCCTCCGCTCGTGACATATAATGGCTGAAGTGCTGGGTGGAGAAGATGCTCAGCAGAAGGACGGTGACGACCGCTACCGCCCTGCCTGGCCGGATCGGCGGAATCCGTCGGTGGACGGCGAGCGCGCCCAAAGCAGCCATTGCACAACACAGCATGACTTCACCTCCGGCATTAGGCCGAGTGACAGCAAGAGGCGCCGGCGCCCTCATATTCGTCGTGCAGCCGCACCCAACTCATGATGCCATCCTCGTTTCGGCCCTTCGACACCATGTCGAGATAGCCGAATGTGGCGTTGGCCATTTCCGAGCCACGCGCATAGGTCGAATAGGTATGATAGATGCAGCCCGCTTCATCCTTCGCAAAGACGCTCAAGCCGTGCAAGTCTTCCATCTGATAGGTCAGTGGTGCGTAATTATAGACGGCGCTGCCATTTGCGAGCTCTTCCGGAGTAAATGACACGCCGAAATCATAATTGAAGCTGTTGCCGATGGAGGAGACCCACTCGAAACGCCGGCCCATGCGCTTCTTTATCGACGCAATCTGTTCCGGTGCGGCGCGAGAGACTGCGGCGAAGGCAAGGTCGGCATTCTCGAAATGCATCCGGGCGGAGTCCACATGGTCGGCACCCAAAGAGCAACCCGGGCAAATGTGATCCGAGCCGGGAGTCAGCATGAAATGCTGGACAAGCAGCTGGCTTCGCCCTCCGAACAGGTCGGAGAGAGAGACTTTTCCCGTCGGTCCGTCGAATGTGTAGTCCTTCTCAAGCTTGACCCAGGGCAGGTTACGGCGGAGGGCTGCAACTCGATCCCGCGCCCTCGTCACTTCCTTTTCCTGCAACAGAAGCGCCCTGCGCGCCTCGAGCCATTCTTCGCGAGAAGCAACCTTCGGAGCGGTCATTTCACATCTCCTATTTCGTACGGGTGGGGTTGAGATCGACCAGTGTCTTGAAGCCGCCATACATCATGCGTTTTGGATCGAAGGGCATGGCGTTCGGCCCCTCGGACAAGCGCGGGTCCGCCATCACCTTCTTGTTCACCTTGTCGCGATGTGCGCGTGACTTGTAGGTGATCCAGGAGAAGAGAACAGTCTCGCCAGGCTTCAGCTTCATGGCCTTCGGAAAGCTGAGCATGCCGGGAATATTCAGATCGTCGCCAGCGCATTCCTTGAAATCGAGCGCCCCGTGCTCCATCCAAACCTTGCCTGCCTTGCGGGCCATGCGCTTGTAGGCGTCGAGATTCTTCTTCGGAACAGGCAATACGAAGCCATCTACATAAGCCATTGCTGTCTCCTATTTTTTTCTGCCAGGTTTGCGCTTGGGCGGTTCCTTCCGGCGTTTCTTTTTTTCGTTGTCGACTTCCGCATCGAGGAATGCCGCCAGCCGGTCCAGATTGTCGGACCAGAAGCGCCGGTAGCGGTTCAGCCACTCCATCGCTTCCCTCATGGGTTCGGCATTCAGCGAGCAGGAAACGGTTCGCCCTACCTTGCGCTTTTCAACCAGCCCCGCGTCGCTCAGCACATCAAGATGCTTCATTACCGCCGGAAGCGACATCGCAAATGGGCGAGCGAGCTCGCTGACGGACACGCTCTCCTCGCCCTCGAGCCGGGCGAGCAAGGCGCGGCGCGTCGGATCGGCAAGGGCTGCAAATGTGCGGTCGAGAATGGGCTCTTGATACTTAACCATATGGTAAAGTGTGAAGACAGACCGGCCCGTTGTCAAGCTTAGTCAGTCGGCCATCATGCGGCGCAAGGCGGTATGGCGGGCAATGCGCCGCTCGAGAGCGGCGCGAAGCCTCGCCTGGCGCTCCCGGGTGATCGGGTAGCGCAGGATAATCACGATGGAAATGAGCCAGAGCACCAGCGGAACCATGCAATACATGGCGAGCAAGGCGAAGAGCGCTTCGGGCGAATTCTCGCGCGACTGTGCGCTGAAGCCTGCCCAGGCAAGGATCGGCAGCGCGAGGCCGACGCCTACAGCCTCAAATATTTTTCGAACCATGCCGAGAAAAGCAAACATGAAAGCGGCGCGTGGCTCGCCGCTCTTGATCGTGTCCAGATCGACAACGTCCGCCATAATCGAAGGGCCGAGGATAGGCGAAGCGCCAAGCGCGAGGCCCTGAACCACCGTGATGAAGAGGAGGCACCATATGACAGCTTCAGGCGCAACCGGCTTCACCAGATAGATGACGGCGGGAACGAGCGCGAAAACGAACATGGAGACAATTCCGGCGGACGCGATCGCCTTGTGCTTGCCCACGCGGCCTCCGAACCAGACCCAGAAGGGAGAACCGACAACGCCGGCGACGAAGAGCACGAAGATGAGAACGGTGCCTGCCTGTCCAATTTCCGCAACGTGGTCATAGAAGAAGATCACGACGCCGACATTGATCGAGCCTGCGAGCGCACCAAAGATCGAACTCAGCAGAATGATACGGAACGGACCGTTCTTCATGGCAACGCGGAGACCACGACGGAACGGAATGGTCTTGGTCTCATGGATATGGGGCTCCGGCACGGACGTAAAGACGATCAGCGCACAAATCGGCAGCATGATCGCCGTGAGCCAGCCCAGCACGCCGACGGCCGAACGGCTGGCCGCGCCCTCTTCCGCCGGAGAGCCGCTCCAATATGCGCCGATGATGGGCGCCGTAATTGCAATCAGGAGACCGGCCAGCAAAAACATTTCGCGGCTGCCCGTGATGCGGTTTCGCTCACGGTAATCGCCCGAGAGTTCTGCACCCCAGGCACCATAGGGAATCGTGATCAGCGTGTAGCCGAGATAGATCGCGGAAATCCAGATCAGGAGGTAGAGGTTTGAGACTTCGCCCGGCGGCACGAAGAGCATCAGCGCGGAGACAACCATGACGGGAACGCCAACGAGGATCCAGGGCCGCCTGCGCCCGAAACGCGTACGCGTGCGGTCGGAAAGGCGGCCGATCAGCGGATCCGTCACGACATCGGAGATACGCGCCAGCATGAGAATGAAGCCGACGGCGGCGAGATCGAGGCCGAGCGTGCTCGAATAAAAAGGTGGAAGGTAGACGGCAACGGGCAGACCGATGACCGCGAGCGGCACAATGAGCTGACCATAGGCGACAAGCTGCCATGTCGTCAGGCGCGCTTCGCCCTTTTCCTCCGTCATCGTGCCACTCCTCCCAAAGCGCAACTGATAAATCGGCCTTACTATCTCCGTCCCCGGGCCCAATGTCCAGCCGCCGCATTCTCTCCCTTTTCGGTTCAGCCTGCATTCAGGTTCAGAACGCGATTATCGCATCAACCGATGGGTCGAGAGTTCATCGGTGAGTTTCCAGCCGGGACTTTATTCGGGTGCGGATGGGAACGTATTGGCGGCGTCCATTCCGTACCCCGTGGACGCCGCCTTTATTTTTTACGCTGCGGCACTGGGCCTTTGTGAGACCCGCGCGTGCCAGGCCCGCAGGTTGGGCGCATCTTCCGGCATTTTCAGCCCTGCGAAATCCGCGAAATCGACCGTGCAGAGCGCGGTGATGTCTGCGGCGGAGAAATAGTCTCCGGCGAGAAATTCGCGCCCTGCAAGCTCGCGGTCGAGCCAACGGAAAGCGGCAGCGGTAGCTTCGCGATTGGACTCACCGAATTCGTTGAACTGTTTCACGACCTTCGCCGTGTAGGGGTGGGCGTGACGCCAGAAATTGCCGATCGGGCCCATCAGCGCAAATTCGACGCGACGGAGCCACATATCGACCTGCGCCCGTTCCAGAGCGTTACGGCCAAAGAGAGGCTTCTCCGGGTGCGTCTCTTCCAGATAGCGGCAGATGGAGACGCTTTCGGAAATGGTCGTGCCGTCATCCAGTTCAAGTACCGGCGTCTGGCCGAGCGAATTCTTTGCCCGGAAGGCATCCGATTTATGCTCCCGCTTGGCCAGGGCAACTTCCTCCAGCGGCAGGTCGATGCCTTTCTCGGCGGCGAATATGCGAACGCGGCGCGGATTGGGCGCAGGCATGGCAGAGTTGTAGAGCTTCACCTTGTTTCCTCCGGTTGTTATTCAGGTAATGAGGCCGATCACCGCGCCCGTCATGGAGGTTGCGAGAGTGCCGGAGATGAGGGCACGCGGCGCGAGCTCGACGATCTCGGAGCGTCGCGACGGGGCCATGGCGGTGAGGCCGCCGATCATGATGCCGACGCTGGCCGGATTGGCGAAGCCACAGAGCGCGTAGACCATGATGAGGCGCGAGCGCTCGCTCAAGCCCGCGCCGGCCTCTCCCGCGAGTGCGATATAGGCGAGAAGTTCATTCAGGACCGTTTTGATGCCCATGATCTGGCCGGCGGCAGGCGCCTCTGACCATGGCACACCCATAAGCCAGACAAGCGGCGCGAAAACCCAACCGAAGAGACGCTGCAGTGTGAGCGGGGCATCGCCGGCATCAGGCAGCAGCGCGAGCAGAATATTGAGAAGCGCGACGAAGGCGACCATCACCAGAAGCATGGCAATTATGTTGAGCAGCAGATGGAGGCCTTCGAAGGTACCCCGCGTGAGGGCATCCATGCTGTTTTCATAGTCGACCACGGGCACATCGTCACCGACGCCGGTGGGTGTGCGTCCCGTCTCTTCCGGCACCATCAGGCGGGCAATCAGCAGGGCGGCGGGGAGCGAGATGAGCGAGGCCGTGACGATCTGGCCGAGCGATCCGGGCACCACGGGCGCGATGATGCTGGCATAGAGGAAGAGAACGGTGCCAGCGACGGTGGCAAGGCCGACCGTCATGACGGCAAAGAGCTCTGAACGGGAGAGGCGCTCCAGATAGGGCTTTATGAGGAGCGGCGCTTCCACCATCCCGACAAAGACATTGGCAGCGGAGGCAAGACCGACCGCGCCGCCGATGCCCATGGTCTTGCGCAGCAGGACCGCGAAGCCTCGCGTGAGGACCGGCAGGACCCGCCAGTACCAGAGGAGCGCCGAGAGCGCCGACATGAAGAGGACCAGCGGCAAGGCCTGAAAGGCAAGAACGAAGCTGTTTTGCGGATAGACTATTTCGAAGGGCGCGGCGCCGCCGCCGATATAGCCGAAGACGAAGCCGGTGCCCGCGGAGGTCGCCGCCATCAAGGCCTCGACGACACTGTTGAGGCCGACCAGCGCGTCGCGCGCCAAGGGCAGCTTGAGCAGGACCAGCGCCACCCCGATCTGGAGCGCGAGAGCGATGGCGGCATCCACCGCCAGAGAGCGGCGGGAGGCCCGGCGGTTCTCGCTCAGCGCCCAGGCGAGGACGATTATGGCCGCGAGCCCGAGGGCGCTCTGAAGAGACAAAAGGGTCATAAAAGGGAGCTTTCCGGCAGAGATTCGCGGCTTTCGGCGGGTGCCGACATCATAGGGGCCGGGCCGCCGAGTGCAATGGAACCGCCCGGCAGGGCTTCCCTTGACCCTCGCACGGCTCTCATGCACAAAGTCCCCGCAAGTTTCCCATGGGCCACGCCCCTACGCCCCAAAAGCGGACGTTCCGGCGGCCCCCGCCCTACCTGTTCAACTGGAGAAAAGACCCATGAGCATTCGTTTTGACGGCAAGGTCGCCATCGTGACGGGCGCCGGTGGCGGCCTTGGCCGTTCCCATGCGCTGGAACTCGCGCGGCGCGGCGCCAAGGTTGTCGTGAACGACCTCGGCGGCGACCGGACCGGCGCCGGCGGCTCTTCCGATGCGGCCAACAAGGTGGTCGAGGAAATCAAGGCGCTGGGCGGCGAGGCGATCGCCAATGGTTCGTCGGTGACCGACGATCAGGGCGTCGAGAACATGGTCAAGCAGACCATGGACAAGTTCGGCCGCATCGACATTCTCATCAACAATGCCGGCATTCTTCGCGACAAGTCGTTTTCGAAGATGACGATGGAAGACTTCCAGCTCGTGGTCGACGTGCATCTGATGGGCACCGTAAAGCCGACCAAGGCAGTGTGGGAAATCATGAAGAGCCAGAACTACGGCCGCATCATGGTGACAGCCTCCTCCACCGGCCTCTACGGCAATTTCGGCCAGACGAACTACGGCGCGGCGAAGCTTGCCGTTGTCGGCTTCATCAATACGCTGAAGCTTGAAGGCCAGAAGAACAACATTCACTGCAACGCGCTGGCGCCTGTCGCCTATACGCGGATGACCTCCGACCTGATGCCGCCGGAAGCCGAGCAGATGCTGACGCCGGAAAGCGTTTCGCCGGGCGTCATGTTCCTCGTTTCGGAAGACGCACCGACCGGCATGATCCTTTGTGCAGGCGCCGGCGTGTTCGCCGCCGCGCGCATGGAAGAGGCTGAAGGCATTTTCCTCGGGCGCGAAGACCTCACAGCCGAGAAGGTTGCCGAGAATTGGGGAAAGATTTCCGACTTCTCGAACGCTGCGCCTTTCTTCATGGGCGGCGAGCAGACGGGCAAGTTCTTCAAGCTGGCGACGGGCGGCAAGTAAGCCTTTCCGACAGACGGGATGCAAAGGGGAACCTTCCGGGTTCCCCTTTTTCTTTGGCGGCGCCTATAGTGCTGCGATGCTGAACCGGGCCTCCCTTGCTCTTGCGGCGCTTTTTCTTTCGGTTTGGGGCTTTCCTTCGGGTGCCGCAGCCGCGCCGTCATGCGCGATCGACCGGCCGGTGATGTTTGGCGGGCTCGACTGGGATTCCAACGCCTTCCACACCGAACTCGCGCGCCTCATCATCGAGCGCGGCTATGGCTGCGAAACGGATGTGCTGCCGGGCTCGACGCTGCCGCTGGTGACGGGGCTCGGACAAGGCGACATCGACGTGCTGATGGAAATCTGGCGCGACAATGTGACTGAGCCGTGGAACGAGGCGCTGGAAGCCGGGACCGTGGTTTCGCTCGGCACGAATTTTCCGGATGCGGTGCAGGGCTGGTACGTGCCGCGCTATGTGATCGAAGGGGATGCGGCGCGCGGCATCGAGCCGATGGCGCCGGATCTCCGGTCCGTCTCCGACCTCAAGCAGCATGCCGCTCTCTTTCGTGACCCGGAGCAGCCGGGCAAGGGGCGCTTCTACAATTGCATTCTCGGCTGGAGCTGCGAGGAGCAGAGCACACGCAAGCTTGAGGGGTATGGGCTCGACCGCTTCTACACGAACTTCAGGCCCGGAACCGGGGCGGCGCTTGCGGCTGCCATCGCATCCGCCTATGAGCGCGGCGAGCCGGTCGTCGCCTATTACTGGGGACCGACATGGGTTCTCGGCACGTACGATCTCGTGAAGCTCGAAGAGCCCCCATATTCGGAAGAGGCCTGGAACGCCTTCAACGCCGACCCGAAGCGGAACCCGCCCGTCGCCTTTCCAACCGTCGAGGTCATCATCGGCGCCAATGCCCGTTTCGCGGAGAGGGCTCCCGAGATCACGGCCTTCCTGCGCGCATATGAGACGACGGGGCAGATGACGAGCGAGGCGCTCGCCTATATGCAGGCGAACAGCGAGGCGTCGGCGCGGGACGCGGCGTTGCACTTCATCGAGACACGGCCGGACATCTGGCGGCAATGGGTGACGCCCGAGATTGCGGCGCGGGTGACCGGCGAACGGGAAGCGGAAGCGAGGAGCTTTCCCGTTGCTCTCGAATTTCCCGTCGAGGCCTGGGTCAATCGCGCGATGAAGAACTTCGTTGCCGATTACGGCAACGCTTTCCATGCGGCGAGCGGCTGGCTGCTCGCGCTTATCGTGGCGCTGGAGGCCGGGCTCGGTGCCCTGCCCTGGTGGCTCATCATTCTCGCGGTGGCCGGCGCAGCCTGGCATGCCTCGCGCCATTTTGCGTTGCCCGTCATACTGGCGGGATTGCTGTTTCTGATCGGCACTCTCGGTCTCTGGGACCTCGCGATCCAGACTTTGGCCCTGATGCTCGTGTCGGTCTTCTTCGCTGTGCTGATCGGGCTGCCTTCGGGGATTGCGATCGCCGCCAGCGATATTGCTCGACGGATCGTTCTGCCGGTGCTCGACGCGATGCAGACGCTACCAAGCTTCGTCTATCTCATTCCGGCGCTGATGCTGTTCGGGCTCGGCAAGGTGCCTGCGCTCTTTGCAACCGTCATCTATGCAACGCCGCCGCTAATCCGCCTGGTCGATCTGGGTTTGCGGACCGTGGACCGGCAACTGGTGGAAATGGCGGCTGATCTGGGCGCAGACAAGTGGCGGCAGCTCATCGACATCAAATTGCCGCTGGCGCTGCCGAGCATCATGGCGGGCGTCAACCAGACGACGATGATGGCGCTTTCCATGGTCGTCATCGCGTCGATGATCGGGGCGCGCGGGCTCGGCGAGGAAGTGCTGCTCGGCATCCAGCGGCTCGATATCGGGCGCGGGCTGGCGGCGGGCATCGCGATCGTCGCTCTCGCCATCGTGTTCGACCGGATCACGCAGGCTTATGGGCGCGTGAACCGCAAAGACGCGCCGCCGGGGCGCTAGCTCAGGAGGCGAAAACGGGGACGGAATTTCTTCCGCCCCCGATTTCCGGGATATTCATGTCGCGGCGCTCAAAGCCCGAGCACGGCCTTTGCCATGATGTTGCGCTGGACCTCGTTGGAGCCGGCATAGATCGATGCCTTGCGCAGCGAGAAATAATAGGGCGCGACAGTGAAGGCGTTTTTCGGGCCGATGTCCGGCTCGTTGGTCTCGATCATGCCATCCTCGACGAAGGGGATGGTGTAGTGACCGAGCACCTCGACTGCGAGCTGCGACACGGCCTGCTGGATTTCGGTGCCGCGGCACTTCAACAGCGAGGATTCAGGGCCGACATTGCCGCCGGTCGAGAGCGCCGAGAAGATACGCAGTTCCGTGAACTCCATCGCGATGATCTGCGACTCGAGATCGGCGACGCGGGCCTTGAACTCCGGATCGTCGGCCAGCACGCCGCCGTCGACCATCGTCTCCTTCGCCATCTTCCGGGCCTTGTTGAGGCCGCGATAGAGGCCGGCGGAATAAGGATTGCCGCGTTCGAATTCGAGTAGGTACTTGGCGTAGGTCCAGCCCTTGTTCTCTTCGCCGATGCGATTTTCAATCGGCACCTTCACGTCGGTGAAGAAGACCTGGTTCACTTCCTGGTGGGGGCCCGGCGTGCCGTCGAGCAGCACCAGCGGCTCCACCTTCACGCCCGGCGTCTTCATGTCGATCAGAAGGAAGGAAATACCTTCCTGGGGCTTCCCTTCTTTCGAAGTGCGGACGAGGCAGAAAATCCAGTCCGCCCACTGCGCCACCGAGGTCCAAATCTTGGAACCGTTGACGAGGTAGTGGTCGCCCTTGTTCTCGGCCTTGGTCTGCAGCGAGGCGAGGTCGGAACCGGCGCCCGGCTCCGAATAGCCCTGGCACCAGAGGACGTTGGTTTCGAGAATGTCCGGCAGGAAGCGCTTCTTCTGTTCGGGCGTACCGAACTTCATGATAACGGGGGCCACCATGGTCGGGCCGAAGGGAATGGTGTGCGGCACACCGGCGCGGCCCATCTCCACGTCGAAGATGTACTTCTGCGAGGCGGTGAAGCCCGGACCGCCATATTCCGTCGGCCAGTTGGGCGCGAGCCAGCCCTTCTTCGCCAGCGCCTTCTGCCACTTCACATGGTTTTCCTTGTCCATGTAGCCGTGCTTCGAGCGTGCGTGCTTCGCGCGCATCTCGGGCGTGTAGCTCTCTTCGATGAACTGACGAACTTCCTGACGGAAGGCTTCGTCTTCCTTGCTGAATGCGAGATCCATGATGCGCTTTCCCGGTTAGCCGTTCATTCGACCTTGTCGAGGAAGAGAAGGGTCGGCGCGCCGCCAAGAACCGCACCGAGGGCGGGGCCGGCCGCGCGGAAATATTCCGTTTTGCCATGCGCGTCGAGGTCGGCCTGCGAAGCATACTGCTCCATCACGACGAAAGTGGACGGCTCGGACTTCGACTTGAAGAAATCGTACTGGAGGCAGCCCTTCTCGTTCGCCTTCACCTTCGAGCGCAGCTCGCCGAAGACCTTCTCGAATTCGGCTTCCTTGCCGGCCTGCACTTTCAGGGTCGCTACTACGCCGATGACACTCATGTTTCCGCTCCCGTTTGCTGGGCCCCTGGCCCTATTTCTGTTGGCGGGGACTTTAGGGGCAAAGTTCCCCCGCTTCAATGCACAGGCCGCCGCACCCTGTACGCCGTTTGCGGCGGCCCTGTTCAGTTTCGAACGGTGATCAGGCGCCCTTGTAGGAAGGGGGCCTTTTTTCGAAGAAGGCGTCCAAAGCTTCCTTATGATCGCTGGTGTGATGCGCGAGCGCCTGCATGGAGGCCGAAAGCTCCATCACATTATCGAATGACGTCAGCATGCCCTGACGGAGGAGCTGCTTCGTCATGCGAAGGACGTCCGGCGGCTGGTTACAGATCTTCGCCGCGATCTCGTTTGCCCGCTCCATCAGCTGGCCGGCGGGAACCACTTCGGAGACGAGGCCCCAGTCCTTTGCCGTCGCTGCGTCCACCGTGTCTCCCGTATAGAGAAGCTCCGAGGCGCGAGCCATGCCGATAATGCGCGGCAGCAGCCAGGCGCCGCCGTCGCCGGGGATGAGGCCGATCTTGAGGAAGGTGGCGCCGAAGATGGCGCTGTCGGCGGCAATGCGCGTATCGGCGAGGCAGGCGACATCATTGCCGAGACCGATGGCGGGACCGTTCACGGCCGCGATCACCGGGACCTCAATGCCCCAAACGGATTTCACGATGCGATGGATGCCGTTCCTGTAGCGCTCGCGGATATGGACGCCGGGACCGCCGAAACCATCTCCGCCCTCACGCATGGCTTTCACATTGCCACCGGCCGAGAAGGCCTTGCCCGCGCCGGTGAGAATCACGCAGCGCACATCCCGGTCGGCATTGATCCGCGCGGCAGCGTTCGAGAAGTTTTCCGCATCCTCGGGCGCGCCCAGCGGATTGCGGCTCTCGGGCCGGTTGATCGTCAGGGTGACGACCGGGCCGGCTTTTTCAAAAATCAGGGGATCACTCATAAGGTCGAAGCCTCTCTGCTGTGCATTTGCCCTCTGGGGGGCAGATTATTTTCGTGGGCCGGAAAGGCCGCCTCTTCCTCCAAAGAATCTCTTGGGGAAAGGCCAGATTATGCGGTCTTAACCATCTCTCGGAAAACCTTATTAAGACTTTTCGAGGAGGCTCACACAAAGCGAATCCGTTCTGTCCATTGGGAGGAGGAACGGATCATTCCGCGGGCCGGAAGGGCAGTTTATGACGATCAGCGAGTTGCGACAGAGGCGGGATACGCCCGGGCGCATGAGCGCGGACAAGCAGCCGGAGCACAAGCAGCCGGCTCATCAGCTGCGCACGCTCCAGAGCCGGCTGGCGCGGACCCTGCCTTGGCGCGGGAACGGCGAGCCACTCGCGGCGCAGATCCGGCTTGAGCAGCTGCGCATGTTCGTCGACAGCCAAAAATTGCCGGTGCCTTATGCCTTTCCGGCGCTGATGATCCTCTATGCCGCCTGTTTCTATCAATCCATCGCCTGGTACTGGCTGGTGGTCCCTGTCGTGATGCTCTTCGGCGCGAATTGGCTGAACCGCCGGGTTATCGCCAAATTTCTGGTGGCCGCTCCTGAAGGAAACGATATCGCGATCTGGGAGCGGCGCTTCCTGACGGTCGCTCTCTGTTTTTCTATCTCGATTGCTTCGACCGTCTTTTTCTTCTGGGTGCCGGGCGACCCTGTTCAGCAAGCGTTCGTGCTGACGGCACTTCTCGTCACGCTGGCACCCACCGCGCTCATTACCTCCTGCTACAAGCCGGCTTTCTACGCCAGGGTGCTGCCGGTGGTGCTGGCGGCGGGCCTGCGCCTCGTTTCCTATGGAGACGTGCAGCATCTGTCGCTGGCGGCCGTTCTTCTCATCTTCACGGCGCTGCTCGCGCAGCTCACATCCCGCCTGAACGGCATCATACTGCATTCGATAACGCTGCGTGAGGACAAGAACGGGCTGATCGAGCAGCTGTTCAAGGCGAAACGCGAGTCGGACGCGGCGCGCGCCCGCGCCGAAGAGGCGAACCGCGCGAAATCCCATTTCCTCGCCAATATGAGCCATGAGCTCCGCACACCCCTGAATGCGATCATCGGCTTTTCGGAAGTGATGGCGTCCGAGATTTTCGGTAAGCATGGCGTTCCGACCTACAAGGAATATGCGAACGACATCAACCGCTCGGGGCAGCACCTGCTCGGGCTCATCAACGACGTGCTCGACCTGTCGCGCATCGAGGCGGGACGCTTCCAGATTACCGAGGAAGAGGTCGACATCGCTCACCTGGCGGAAGACTGCCGCCGCATTCTGGAAATCCGCGCACAGGCGCAACGCGTTTCGATCACCGAGGATTTCGCGGACGGCCTGCCGATCGTTTACGGCGACGCGAGGGCGCTCCGCCAGACCTGGATCAACCTGTTGACCAATGCGATCAAGTTTTCGCCGCCCGATTCCGAGGTCAAGATGTTCGCGCGCATGGAGGCTTCGGGTGAGATGCGCTTCGGTGTACACGATAACGGGCCGGGCATTGCGGAATCCGAAATCGACAAGGTGCTGCATGCTTTTACCCAAGGCGCCTCCGGCCTCGCCCAGCCGGGCAAGGGCTCGGGCCTCGGCCTTTCCATCGTCAAGGGCCTGCTCGCGGTGCATGGCGGACGTTTCGAACTGAAAAGCCAGCTCGGCGCGGGCACGCAGGCGGAATGCACGCTTCCGCCGCAGCGCCTTCGCAACGTGACCGCTGTTCCGCGCCGCGCCTGAACCTAGTCTGGAGGCAGAGCCCAGAAGCGGGGACAAGCGAGACAAATCGCAAAGAAAAAGGCCGCTCCGGAGAGCGGCCTTGATCGTTTCAACCGTGAACCGCTTATGCGGCTTCGGAGTAGCGCTTCAGCTGGTAATCGACGTTGCCGAACTGCGTGTCGATCATCGTCAGGCGCTTGAAGTAGTGGCCGACATTGAGTTCGTCGGTCATGCCCATGCCGCCATGAAGCTGCACGGCCTGCTGGCCGACGAAGCGGCCGGCCTTGCCGATCTGCACCTTGGCGCCGGCAGCAGCCTTGGTGCGCTCGGCATCGCCTTCGCCGAGCTTGAGGTTGACCATGTAGGTCATGGAGACGGACTGCTCATAGGCCATGAACATGTCGACCATGCGGTGCTGGAGCACCTGGAACTTGCCGATGGGTACGCCGAACTGCTTGCGCGTCTTGCAATATTCGACGGTGGCGGTGTTCAGTTCCTTCATGCAGCCGGTCGCTTCCGCGGAGAGAGCGGCGATCGCCTCGTCGGTGATCTTCTCGATGAGCGGCAGACCCTTGCCTTCCGTGCCGATCAGCGCATCCGCACCGACCTTCACGTTTTCGAAGGTGATTTCCGAGGCGCGGCGGCCATCGACCGTCGGGTAGTCACGGGTGGAAACGCCCGCCGCCGACTTGTCGACGATGAAGACGGAAATGCCGTCGCGGTCGCGCTGGGCGCCGGAGGTGCGCGCGGTCACGATCAGCTTCTGCGCCCAGGGTGCGCCGAGGACCACGGCCTTGTAGCCGTTGATCGTGTAGCCCGAGCCGTCCTTCTTCGCGGTCGTCGTCAGGTCCGCGAGGTTGTAGCGGCCCTGCGGTTCGGCATAGGCGAAGGCCCAGACCGTTTCGCCGCCGATGATGCCGGGGATCAACGCTTCCTGCTGTTCCTTGGAGCCGCCTTCACGCAGGAAGCCGCCGGCGATGACGACCGTTTCGAGATAGGGCTCGACCACGAGGTGGCGGCCGAACTCTTCCATGATGATCATGTTTTCGATGGCGCCGCCGCCAAGACCGCCCAGCTCTTCCGAGAAAGGCGCGGCGAGGAGGCCGAGCTCGGCGAACTGCGCCCACATCTCGGGACGCCAGCCCTCGGCCGTCTTCACGACCTTGCGGCGCGTATCGAAATCATATTTGTCGGCGAGCAGGCTCTGCACGGTATTGCGGAGCAGCGTCTGCTCTTCGGTGAACGAAAAATCCATCTCTGACCTTCCCCTTGGTGTTTCTGCGGCGCGGCGGCTTAGAGGCCGAGCACCATTTTTGCGATGATGTTGTGCTGGATCTCGTTCGACCCGCCATAGATCGACGTCTTGCGCATGTTGAAATAGTCCTGCGAGACGCCCGGCGCGTAATCCGGACCGGGCAGGAATTCGTTGCCCGTGACTTCCATGCGCGGTGCCTGGACGAAAGCGTAGTTGCCGACGGCTTCCATTGTCAGCTCGGTGATGCGCTGCTGGATTTCCGTGCCCTTGATCTTGAGGATCGAGGCTTCCGGGCCGGGGCCGCGGCCCTTGCTTTCGGCAGCCAGCGTGCGCAGCTCGGTGACTTCGAGGGCCGAAAGATCGATCTCGAGTTCAGCGACCTTGCGGGCGAATTCATCCGTCTTCATGAGCGGCTCGCCATCGACCAGTTCCGCATCGGCAATCTTCTTCAAACGTTCGATGGCCTTTTTGGAGCGGGCGACGCCGGCAATGCCGGAGCGTTCGTTGCCGAGCAGGAACTTCGCATAGGTCCAGCCCTTGTTCTCCTCGCCGATCAGGTTTTCGACCGGCACCTTCACGTCTTCGAGGAAGACCTCGTTCACTTCATGCGAGCCGTCCATGGTGATGATGGGGCGCACGGTGATGCCGGGGGTCTTCATGTCGATCAGCAGGAAGGAGATGCCTTCCTGGGCCTTGGCGTTCGGATCGGTGCGGACGAGGCAGAACATCCAGTCGGCGAACTGGGCGAGCGTCGTCCAGGTCTTGCCGCCATTGACGATGTAGTGATCGCCCTCGCGGACGGCCCTGGTGCGAAGGCTGGCGAGGTCGGAACCGGAGCCCGGCTCCGAATAGCCCTGACACCACCAATCGTCGGCGGAGAGGATGCCGGGCAGGAAGCGCTTCTTCTGCTCTTCATTGCCGAAGGTGTAGATGACGGGGCCGACCATCGAGAGGCCGAAGGGCAGCAGCGGCGATGTTTCGGCGCGCGCGTTCTCTTCGTTCCAGATGTAGCGCTGGGTGATCGTCCAGCCGGTGCCGCCATACTCAACCGGCCAATGCGGCACGACCCATCCCTTCTTGTAGAGGATGCGGTGCCACTTGAGGATATCTTCCTTCGACATCTCGCCGCGCGTGCGGCGGCCGCCTTTGAGTTCCTGCGGGTAATTGTTCGCGATGAACTCGCGAACCTCGTCGCGGAAGGCAAGTTCTTCCGGTGAGAAGCTCATATCCATGGGTCGACCTCCGTAAGGG
Source organism: Parvibaculum lavamentivorans DS-1 (assembly GCF_000017565.1). Classification (NCBI taxonomy): domain Bacteria; kingdom Pseudomonadati; phylum Pseudomonadota; class Alphaproteobacteria; order Hyphomicrobiales; family Parvibaculaceae; genus Parvibaculum; species Parvibaculum lavamentivorans. Next base: position 1,164,372 of record NC_009719.1, on the reverse strand, counting down.
CGGCGCGCGGAAAGTCGTTGCCTGCCGCGCTTCACGCCGTTTTCTGCTGTGCCGGGTCCGGTGCCGCCCATGCGAGGGGTGACCTCGCCGTTCCCGCGTGCCGGGCCTTATTTTGGCGGTGATAATAGTCGCAAAGGACCCTGTTGCAAGCGTGCCGGTTCCTAAGGGGCGAACGGGGCGCTGTTCGGTTTTGAACGGAGAAATAGTGGGGAATCCGTTGCCCCAACCGGTAATCCCGGCAGGTTTCCATTGACGCCGATCCGGCGAATTGAAACCAATATACCCGCCGATACGCCGCATCTGGGGGGGCGGAGCGGGTTTTCGGGGGAGGAACGTCAATGCGCGAGTTTCTGAACGACCTGCTTTCGACGCTTGTCTTTGTAGCTCTCTACCTGACGCTCGGGGATATCTATATTGCGACAGGCTGCGCCATCGCGGCGGGCATCGCACAGGTCGTCTATTTCAGGCTGACCCAGCGCCCGGTTGACGCCATGCTCTGGATGAGTCTGGGCCTCGTCATCGTGTTCGGTAGTGCCACCCTCTACCTCGACGATCCCCGCTTCATGATGGTGAAGCCGAGCATCATTCATTTCGCCATTGCCGCCGTCATGCTCCGGCCGGGCTGGATCGGACGCTACCTGCCCCCGATTGCCAAGGAAAACCTGTCACAGCGGATGATCAGCGGATGGGGCTATGGGTGGTCCGTGCTGATGATCGTGCTTGGCATTTCCAATATTGCGGTCGCCCTGACCGCTTCGCCCGAAGTCTGGGGCTTTTTCGCCAGCGTGGTGCTGGTGGGAGCCAAGCTTGCCATGTTCGGCATTCAATATGTGATCTTCCGGCAAGCGGTGATCCGCCGCCTGGAGGCCAACAGCAGCGTAGCGGCAAGCTGACCGTCAGAGCATATCCCGCGTAGCCATGCCCCGATGCGTGGCAATGGCGGATTTCACGAGACCTATTGCCAGCGCGGCGCCCGCGCCTTCTTCGAGGGCTATTCCGGTGTTCAGGAGCGGCGCCTTGCCGAGAGCGGTGAGGAGACGTTCGTGGGCCGGATCGCCGGAGGTGTGGGCGGCCATGCAGTGATCGAGCGCGGAAGGCGCCATCCGGTGGAGGACGGAAGCCGCCGCGCAGGCGACGAAGCCATCGAGCAGGACGGGGATGCGCTGGTAGCGGGCGGCGAGGATGGCGCCGGCAATGGCGGCGAATTCGCGGCCGCCGACGCGGCGGAGTGCTTCGAGCGGGTCGGCCAGGTGGCCCTCATGCTGCGCGAGGGCGGCGGCGACCGCCTCCCTGCCCCAGCCATCCGCCCAGTCTTCAGGATTGCCGCCGAGGAGCGCGCAGGCGAGCGCCGCCGCGACCATGCGGTTGCCCGCGCCCGCCGCGCCGACGCAGAGGAGGTCCGCACCGCCCGCTATCGCCTCCATGCCGAAGGCCATGGTGGCGGCGCAGGCCGCTTCGGAGAGGGCCGCATCCTCCCGGATGTCGGGCGTGGGAATATCCAGGGCGAGGTCGAAGACCTTGAGGCCCGCATCCGCCTGCAGGGCGATCTGGTTCACGGCGCCGCCGCCGGCCGCATAAAGCTCGACGAGCTTATGGGTGGCGCCGTCGGGCGCGGCATCCGGCGCGTGCTTCGCGAGGTCGTGGGTGGCGGCGAAGATGGCGATGAGGGGGCGGGTTACGGCCGGTTTCGGGAGGGCCTGCCAGGCGGCCATCCATTCCGCGATTTCGGCGAGGCGGCCGAGCGAGCCTGAAGGCGCGGCGAGCGCGGCCGTGCGGGCAGCGGCTTCGGAGCCGGCGCGCTCATCCGCTTGCGGCAGGCCCGCCAGCAGGTTGCGGATGTCGTCGAAAGGCAGGCCGGTGGCGGCGCGGGTCATTGACGTCTCCGGCATGACGTGGGATTCGAGGTGCCCCGCTCTATACTCCGTTGAGCCACAGCCGAGAACCCGGAAAAACAGGGCAATCGGGCGAGCCGATTGCCCTTGTCATGTTTGCCCTCAAACGCCGGGCGCGCCCATCCGGGCGCTTGGCTTACGCGCCATAAGGCGCGGCGGGCAGTCGCCCTTGCCGTTTTCGGCCAGCCGAAAAAGGTTGTCTTCGCTCTGTATTGAAAGGTTTCCATGAGTTACTCAAAGCCGATCAAGAGCCCCTGCCTCAGCGTTTGCGCCGTCGATGGACGCGCGAATGTCTGCACGGGCTGCGGACGGCGGCTGAAGGAGATTGCCGGCTGGAGCGCGATGAGCGACGGGGAACGCGACGCGGTGCTGCGCGAACTCCCTGCCCGCATCGAGGCGCTGGGCGAGAAGGCGCAGGCGCCGGAAGAGGCGCTGGCGAAGATCAAGGCCGCGCTGGGGGCCTGACGCCGCTCAGACCTTCTTCAGAAACTCGGTCTTGAGGACGAGGCCCTTCACCTTATCGGCGTTGCATTCGATCAGACCCGGATCGCCGGTCAGGCGGATGTTCTTGACCACGGTGCCGCGCTTCAGGGTGACGGATGTGCCCTTCACTTTCAGGTCCTTGATGACCTGAACGGAATCGCCGTCGGCGAGCTTGTTGCCGTTGCTGTCTTTTACGTCTGTCATGTTTTCCGGCCTGCGGGGGAGCGAAGCATCCTCTGTAGAGACCGGATGCCGGCGGCGCAACCGCGCTCATCGTCACAGGCCCGGGTGCGGGCAAGCACAAACAGCCCCGCGAGGCGATGCCTCCGGAGTTTTGCTTTCGTCTGCGGCCTTCAGGAAAAGAAGGTTGCGCGGAGCAGCGGCGACGCCGCCTTTGTTTGTTTATATTGGCGGGATGCGTCCTCCTCCGACGCTCCGCGCACGGCGATTCTTGAACCTGCCACCCATAACCCAACGGTGCTCCGGCTTTTATCGGCCGGCCGCTTGCGGATCGTAGTGTCCGCTCCACAATCAGATCCTCCCGGGATGCACGGTACGTTACTCCGCACACCGCAGGACGCCGCTCCCTCTCCACGCTACCGGCCGTCCGGACGCGCCCTTCGCGGAGCGAGATCAATTCAATATGGGGACGGAAAAATGGGTGGGGACAAGTTTATTTTCGCGAGGCTCTTGTTCTTCGGCGTCATGACCCGGACAAGCCGGGCCATGACGTTTTTGGCTAGAGCTTGGGGCCGGACTTCGACGTCAGCCCGCGTCCTCGATGCCGCGGACGCCGAGAGGATCGCGCTTCAGGATGCGGCCTTCGAGGGCGCCGAGCCAGTCGAGGCCTTCGCGGAGCTTCACCACATCGCCGATGACGATGATGGCGGGGGCCTTGAAGCCGGTGCGCGCGACATCTTCCGCCGCTGTGCCGAGCGTTGTCTCGAGGACGGTCTGATCCTTCAGCGTGGCGTTGCGGACGAGAGCTACAGGCTCATCCGCGCGGCGGCCGTTTTCGATCAGCAGGGCCGAGATCGCGCCGAGATGGGAGAGCGCCATATAGAGGACGATGACGGGCGAGCCTTTCGCGATGGACGGCCAGTCGAGATTTTCCGGCACCGCGCCGCCCGCCATGTGGCCGGTGACGAAGGTGACGGCGTGGTTCACATCACGATGCGTGACCGGGATGCCGGCATAGCCGAGGCCGCCGATGCCCGCCGTGACGCCGGGGACGAGGCGGAAGGGAATGCCCGCATCGACCAGCGCCAGCGCCTCTTCGCCGCCGCGGCCGAAGACGAAGGGATCGCCGCCCTTCAAACGCAGCACGCGCTTGCCGGAACGGGCAAGCTCCACAAGCTTCGCGGAAATGTCGCGCTGCTTCGGGCTCGGCTTGCCGCCGCGCTTGCCGGAATATTCGAGCTTTGCGCGGGGGTTCGCAAATTGAAGGACCGTCTCGTCCACCAGCGCGTCATAGACCACGACATCGGCCTGGCGGAGCGCATTGAGCGCGTGCAGGGTCAAGAGGCCGGGATCGCCCGGACCGGCGCCGACGAGCCAGACCCAGCCGGGCTCGAAAACGGGCAGCGCGAGACGCGACGCGGCGTCGCCCGCGATTTCCGGCATGGGCGCGGGGTTGTGGCTCCCCAGCGATATGACCTTCTTGTCCGTCACCGATTTTTCACTATTTCTGAAAGTGAATTGTTATTCAGCGCAAGCTTACCATGTAAATAAGGCGCCGTCGCTCCCCTGCCAAGCGGAGTTACGAATTTATCACTCCAGCGGGATAGACTTCTTATATGAGGCAGAACAACTGGACCTGGGCGGCGCTCCTTCTTCTCGGATTTGTCGCATTGCTGGCCTTTCTGGCAAACCGCTTTCCAGGCGCGCTGGACGGCGAGGATGCGCGGATGCGGCTGGTGCATGCCGTGCTGCTGCTGGCGCTGGTGGGCGGCAGCCTGGTGCTGGGCTGGCGCGAACGGGCGGGCCTGGCGCTGAAGCAGGCGCTGATATGGATCGCCATCGGCCTCGCCCTTGTTATCGGCTATTCCTACAGCGACGTCTTTCAGGAAACCGGCGGGCGCCTGCGATCTGCGCTGGTGCCCTCCTCTCCCGTCATCGTGGAGCCGGGGACGGCCTATATCTCGCGGGATCTGACCGGACATTTTCATGCCGACGCGCTGGTGGAGGGAACCCATGTGCGCTTTCTCGTGGACACCGGCGCGAGCGACGTGGCCTTGAGCGCGGCGGACGCACAGCGGATCGGCATCGACCTTTCGACGCTGAATTATACCGTGCCCTACAGGACGGCAAACGGCGTGATCCATGCCGCAAGGGTGAAGCTCGACGAGGTGAAGGTGGGCGACATCGCGCTTCGCGACGTGACGGCCTCGATCTCGCGCGAGGGGCTCGATACGTCGCTGCTCGGCATGAGCTTTCTCGGCAGACTTTCCGCAGTGGAGGTTCGCGGCGAGCGGCTGGTGCTGCGGGAATAGAGCCGCCATTCTGCCGCCTCATTCTCCGGTTCAATAGCGGGGAGATATTCGACGGATTTCCGCTATAACCGCCGTATGCATTTCCCTGGAGAGACCATGCCGCTGAAGCCCCGCGCCGACCTGAAGCCCAACACGCTCGAATTCGAGAACCTGCCCCTCGTTTCCCCTAACGGGTTTCGCGAATATGACGCGCGGTGGCTGTTCGAGAAGGAAATCAATCTCGTCGGCGTGCAGGCGCTGGGGCTGGGGCTCGGCACGCTGATCCAGGAGATGGGCGTGGCGCCGCGCATTACGGTCGGACATGATTTCCGCTCCTATTCCGCGTCGATCAAGCAGGCACTCATCATCGGGCTGATGAATGCCGGCTGCGAGGTGCATGATATCGGGCTCGCGCTTTCGCCCGTCGCCTATTTCTCGCAATTCGCGCTCGATGTGCCCTGCGTCGCCATGGTGACAGCGAGCCACAACGAGAATGGCTGGACCGGCGTGAAGATGGGCGCGCAGCGGCCACTCACCTTCGGACCCGACGAGATGACGCGGCTGAAGGAGATCGTGCTTTCGGGCGGCGGCAAGGAGCGCGACGGCGGGCGCTATATCCGCGTCGAAGACATGCGGGAACGCTATATCGCCGACCTCACGGACCGGCCGAAGATCAAACGGAAGCTGCGCGTTGTGGCGGCCTGCGGCAACGGCACGGCGGGCGCCTTTGCGCCGAAGGTTCTCGAAGGCATAGGCGTCGAGGTGATCCCGCTCGATTGCGAGCTGGACTATACCTTCCCGCGATATAATCCGAACCCGGAAGACATGGAGATGCTCCATGCGCTGCGCGACAAGGTGCTGGAGACGGGTGCCGATGTGGGCCTCGGTTTCGACGGCGATGGCGACCGCTGCGGCGTGGTGGACGATACGGGCGAGGAAATCTTCGCCGACAAGGTGGGCGTGATGCTCGCGCGCGATCTTTCCTCGCGGCATGCGAATGCGCAGTTCGTGGTCGATGTGAAATCGACGGGGCTCTTCCTCACCGACCCTGTATTGATCGCCAACGGTGCGAAGACGGATTACTGGAAGACGGGACACTCCTATATCAAGCGGCGCGCGCATGAGCTGAATGCTCTCGTCGGCTTCGAGAAGTCGGGCCACTACTTCTTCAATCCGCCGATCGGGCGCGGCTATGATGACGGGCTCGTCTCGGCCATTGCGATTTGCGACATGCTGGACCGGAACCCGGCGAAGAAGATGTCCGAGCTGCGCGAGGACCTGCCGAAGACATGGGGCTCGCCCACCATGTCGCCCTACTGCCCCGACGAGAAAAAATATGAAGTCGTCGAGCGGATGGTGAAGCTCTTTTCCGGCATGGCCGACAAGGGCGAAAAACTTCTCGGCCAGAAAATCCGCGATGTCGTGACGGTGAACGGCGTGCGCGTGACGACGGAAGACGGGACGTGGGGACTTGTCCGCGCATCGTCGAACAAGCCGGGGCTTGTGGTCGTGGTGGAAAGCCCGGCGTCGGAAGCGAACATGCGGGCCATGTTCGCCGAGATCGACGGACATCTTTCCGCGCAGCCGGAAGTGGGCGAGTACGACCAGAAGATCTAGCCGCATCGCATCGACCGGAGATCATCGCCGCTCACAATGAGGTTCAGGCCTCTGCGTGATTTGAACAGGGGCCGCACTTGCCCTTGCCTGCCCTCCCGGTCACTCTCGTCCGAACGATAAAAGCCGGAGGCTCAGGGCAATGGGCGAGACATCAAGCGACGAACTGATCGACGCCGTCGATGCGCTGCTGCCCGCGCTGTTGCAGGCGATGGAGGCGGTGGCGTTTATCGGGCGGCATCTGCATCCGCCGCTGATCGGAAATCTGGTCGAGCAGATGGAGCCCGTCGCGGCGCGGCTGGCGGAAGCACGGGTGGCATTTGATGCGGCGGCATGGCCGGAGCATCTCACCGCCTTTGCCGAACATGTGCGCGAGGCGGCGGACGAGACGGAGAGGACATTCGCCGGGCTGCGGGCGGCGGGGGACGATCCTTCGGCGGCGGGCGACACGATCTTCGGCACCTACCGGGCGATGCGGCACGGGCCGCGCGCGATGGAGGCGCTTTACCCGGTGAGCGCGATGCTGCCGCCGGTGAGCCGGTTCTTTCTCGAAGGCAGTGCGCGAGACGATGACGCGCTGATCGCCGCACTCGCGGAAGGCGCGGGGCGCGAGGGGACAGGCGTACATCATTTCGGCAATGAGAAGGGACAACGCGGCGGCTTCTCGCTTTATGTGCCGGAGACATATGACGCCGCCCGTGCGCATCCGCTCATCGTTGCATGTCATGGCGGGAGCGGACATGGGCGCGGCTTTCTCTGGACCTGGCTTGCTGAAGCCCGCTCGCGCGGGGCGATCCTCATCAGCCCGACATCGCTCGACACGACATGGTCTCTCATGGAGCCGGATCAGGACCGCGCCTCGCTGGCGCGGATGATGGCGCATGTGGGCGAGCGGTGGCATGTGGATGCGGGCCGCATCCTGCTCACCGGCATGAGCGATGGCGGCACTTTCACCTATCTCGCGGGGCTGGCGGGCGGGCTCTTCACGCATCTCGCGCCGGTATCTGCCGCGTGGCATCCGATGCTGCTGACGATGGCGGCGCCGACGCGGCTTTCGCGCCTCCCCGTCTACATCACGCATGGCGCGCTCGACTGGATGTTCGCCGCCGACATGGCGCGGCTCGCCTATTCCGAACTTTCGGCGGCGGGCGCCGACGTCACCTACCAGGAGATCGCCGACCTGTCGCACACTTATCCGCGCGAGGAGAATGCGCGGATCATGGACTGGTTTCTCTCCTAGAGCGGTTTCGCTTTTCTCCGAATCGCGAAACCGCTCCAGGTCTTCAGGTTTGTCGCGTTTCCGACGGCGAACCGGCTTCCACTTCGCCTGGAAACGCTTCTGATCAGCCGAACAGGCGCCAGAACATCTGCAGCGAGGTGAGCGCGAGGAAGAACGCGAAGGCACGGATGAGCGCCTTGGGACTGATCGCATGCGCGAGCGCGGCGCCCCAGGGCGCGGCGAGAACGGAAAGCGGCGCGATGAGCGCCATGCCGATCAGGTTCACATAGCCGAGGCTGAATGGCGGCAGGAGCGGATCGTTCCAGCCCGCCCAGACGAAACCGACGACGGCAGGGACCGCGATCAGCACGCCGAGACCGGACGAGGTGGCCACGGCCTCGCGCGGATTTTTGCCGTAGAGCGTCATGAAGCTGACCGCGAAGGTTCCGCCGCCGATGCCCATCAGCGCGGAGAGAACGCCGATGACACCGGCGACGGAATATTGCGCGGGCTTGCCCGGCAGCTCAGTGCCGAGGCGCCAGCTTTCCTTGCCGAAGGCGAGATTGGCGGCGACGACGAGCGCGATGGTCGCGAAGACGGCCGTCAGCACATCGCCGCTGACATAGGCCGCGATCAGCGTGCCGCAGCCGACGCCGACGAGAATGGGCAGCGCCCAGTTCTTCAGCATGTCCCAATCGACCGCGCCTTTTTTCGCATGCGCGCGAACGGAGCGGATGGAGGTGAGGATGATGGTGCCGAGCGATGTGCCGACGGCGAGATGCATGCGCACCGCCTCGTCGATACCGAGCAGCGTGAACACCTGATAAAGAACGGGCACAATGACGATGCCGCCACCAACGCCGAGAAGACCGGCAAGGACGCCGGCGATTATGCCCGTTGCGAGCAGGCCCCCGGCGAAGGGGGCGAGTTCCATCAGCGTCATCGCTTCGATATTCATGACTCGTTACTTTCGATTGACCCGGCGAAGGGAACGACCGCCGGTGCCGCCCGCTAGCGCGCCACGGCGAGAGGAAGAGCAGTTTCATCCGGATCGCGCACCAGCGCCATCGCCTCGCGGATCACCTCCGCGCCCGCACCGGGACGCGGCGCATTTTCGGAGATATGGCGGCGGAAGGCGCGGGCGCCGGGGCAACCCTGGAAGAGACCCAGTATATGCCGTGTCATCGCATGGAGATGTGTTCCATGCGCCATTTCTTCTTGTACATAAAGCACGAATCCCTCCAGCACCTCATGACGGCTCGGCACATCGTGACCGTCGCCATAGAAGCGGCGGTCGGCCTCGGCGAGAATATAGGGGTGCTGATAGGCGGCGCGGCCGAGCATTACGCCATCGACATGGGCGAGATGCGCTTCGGCTTCGTCGAGCGTTGCGATGCCGCCATTGATGATGATTTCCATATCCGGCATCGCCTGCTTGAGGCGGTAGACCAGCGGATAGTCGAGGGGCGGCACGTCGCGGTTTTCCTTCGGCGATAGACCTTCGAGCCAGGCCTTGCGCGCATGGACGATGAGGGTTTCGCAGCCAGCGCCACGGACGGCCTTCGCCATGGCGGGCAGCGCCTCTTCCGGCTCCTGCTCATCGACGCCGATGCGGCACTTCACCGTGACCGGAACGGAGACCGCGTTTTTCATCGCTTCGACGCAGCGCGCGACCAGGTCCGGCTCGCGCATGAGACAGGCGCCGAAACGGCCAGACTGCACACGGTCGGACGGGCAGCCGACATTGAGGTTGATTTCGTCATAGCCGAAATCAGCCGCGATGCGGGCGCTCTCCGCGAGGTCCGCCGGCTCCGAGCCGCCGAGCTGTACCGCGACCGGATGTTCGGAGAGGTCGAACTTGAGCAAGCGCTCACGAGGCCCATGCAGTATGGCGCCGGTCGTCACCATCTCCGTATATAGAAGTGAGCGGCGCGTGATGAGGCGCAGGAAGTACCGGTCATGCCGGTCCGTCCAGTCCATCATAGGGGCGATCGCGATCTTTTTTACTCGTGTTTTCAACGACTTATGCTATCCTCTCAGGGACTTAAACGTGAACGTGTGCGCTGCGTGTGCACTCAAAAACGCCCAAATTTTCTCTGTTTGTACCTCTCTGTGCACACATAGTGCACATGAAATGACCCGGGATCGATGGCGACCGTCAAAAAGCTTCCCTCCGGCAACTGGCGTGTGCAGGTCCGGCGCAAGGGACGATATATCGCCGAGACCTTCCGCCGACACAAGGAGGCGGAGGCATGGGCCCTCGATATGGAACGCCGCATCGACCAGGGCGAAGTTCCCAGTTCCCGCACGCGAAAAAAACCGACCACATTCGGCGATCTGATCGACCTGCATCTCGCCGCGCTTCAGGAGGTTGGCCGGTCCCCTCGCCGCTCCAAGGCGTTCACGCTGGATGCGCTCAAGGCGAAGCTCGGCAAGGTTCGAATGGCCGACCTCAATCGCGAGCGCCTGATCCGCTTCGGCAAGGAGCGGCTCAAGGAAGGCGCCGGTCCCGTAACCGTCGGCATGGACCTGTCATATATAAAGACCATCATCACGCATGCGGCGGCGGTTCACGGGATCGCCGTCTCGCCCGAAGCGGTCGACCTTGCCCGTACCGCGCTCAAACATCTTGGTGTCGTTGGCCGTAGCCGGTCGCGCGACCGGCGGCCGACAGCAGACGAACTCAAGCGCCTGATTGCGTATTTCGACGCAAACCCTCGCCAGCTCATACCGCTTGCGCGGATTATTCGCTTCGCCGTCGCGACGGCGATGCGGCAGGACGAAATTTGCCGAATCCGTTGGGGCGACATCGACGCAGACACGAGAACCGTCCTCATCCGTGACCGGAAGGATCCCCGCGAGACGGATGGAAACGATCAGAAGGTGCCACTTCTCGCCGCCACGGGCTTCGATGCATGGGCCATTCTTCGGGAGCAAAAAACAGCAGTCGCAAAAGGCGATCGCATCTTCCCGTACAATGCACGCTCGGTTGGCACTGCGTTCCGGCGCGCCTGTCGCGACCTGAAGATAGAGAACCTGCACTTCCACGATTTGCGCCATGAAGGCGCAAGCCGCCTCTTCGAAGCTGGCTTTACCATCGAGCAGGTCGCACTGGTCACGGGGCATCGCGACTGGAAGATGCTGAAGCGCTATACCAACTTGCGGCCCGAACATCTCCACCGCTTCGACACGCCGCGTGCGCCTGCCGCTCCCGGGCCGACCGGAGAACGGAGTCCGTGGGCGGCACTAGCGACGATGGAAGCTGCCTCAAAGAGCACAAATGAGGGGTAGGTTTCAATCGCAGGCTAGATTACGTTGGAGACTATGCCACGTGCGGCCGTTGTTGTCGGCCGCCAGACAGGCAACATAGATGCGCATCTCTCCTTTGTTCCGCATCTTTTGTTTCCCTCCTCTTGGGTCACGGTTTGGCGAAACCCTAAGCCCGCGCGAGGGATCGAAGCCGAACGGCCGAGACCGCCGCAAGGCGGGTTCGGTTCACGAGAGCCCGGCCCAAGGGCGCGCCAGCCACGCGTCGCGACAACCGCGGTTATTTGATCTGATATGCCAATCGCCGTTGAACAAAGGCCGGCCTAGAGCCTTCGAGGATTCGAACGATAACCTCGTTGGTCCTAGGATTCTCAATAGCCCCGGTCTCATACGAAAATTCGTAGTTCGCATGCTTCTTCAGGGTCACATAGAGAATCTGCTCTGCGTCCGCGCCAATCGCCAGGTTGGGATTGTGTGTGACGAGGATCACTTGCCGCGCCTTCTTCGCTTCGCGTATGCACGAGGCCAGCACCAAAAAGATGCTCTCGTTGTCCAGATTGTCCTCCGGCTGATCGATTATCAGCGGAGTCTTCTCCTTGTCGAGGTGCAAATAGAAAACCAGTAGCAATAAACCCTTCTCGCCGGGAGACAGCTGATTTAGATTCTTGTTTCCGAGCCGCAGCTCGTATCTCGCGTCAAAATATTCAAACGAGAAGAGATAGTCGTACAGTTCCTTTATGTCCTTTACCTGCGGCTCGACAGGGGCGCTCCTGATTTCCTGAATTAGATTTTCAGCAAACGCAAACACGCTATCGAAGTCGTCCCACGCCACATCGGCGGCCATGCTCTGAAATTTTGCACTGCCGTCTTCTGATCCGCGAAATTCGCCGCGTACTTTCTGGTTGATGTGCCCCAAGAAATCTTCTTCCAGAGAGTGGCTAGGAACGAAAGACGCGTCGATGGTCACGGCAAACTCAGAGGAGCTGACGATTGCCAGGCGCTCTTCAACGCTTGCCTTGAGAGCTTCATAAAACTGCCTGACTTTCTTCTTGCTCTCGAATACAGACTTGACAATTTTCTTCCGCTCTTCGCGCTTCTGCGTGAGCTGCGCGGGCAGCGCCGTGTCGATATGGGCTATTCTTTTCTCAAGAGCACGGATAGTGCCAGGCTTCGGGTCTTCCTCATCGCCAAGGATATCCCGTTCTTTTTCATCAATTTCCTTATTTGCCTGCAAGAAGCTCTGATACCGCCGTTGCGGCGCAGACAGGGTTTCCCGAAGCGTCTGAATCTTGCTCGCTACAAACGTGTATGCGCCGCGCAGGTCAGGTACGCTCGCAATCTTCTTGAGGTCGATATCATCGGAAAACTCGGTGACGGTCGCAATCTCAAGGGACGCTATCTCTGCGCTAACAGTTCCGATTTTCTCGTTTACTGTCGAGAGGTCGGTTTGGTGGGTGACAATCTCCTCGACATTCAGCCCCAGCTCATCGCATTTGACTTTCAGCGCTTCTTTTTCAACACGCACCCGATCGCCCAGGGAAAGAACCGACTCTTTGAGGGATGTGAGCTTATGAAGCGTTTCCTTCAGATTTGAGAGCCTCTCGACCGAGATTTTTCCGCGCTCGCTCAAATCGCTGAGAAGAGCACTTGTCTCAGCGATCTGAGAGGCAACCTTCTGCTGCTCCTCCGATTCACTTGGAGGTTCGGCAACCGGTTGGGGACGCGAGGCATTGAGAACCCGGCGCTCTTCATTCTTCGCGTTGAGCTGCTGCTCAAGGGCCTTTTTGAAAGCGGGATCAGCTTGCTTTTCGAGTGATACGATCTCGATATTCAGCTCGCGAAGCCGTGTTTTGAAAGCGCTGATATCGCTCTTGCTTTGAGCGGTTTTGAGGTCTTGGAGCTCATCGAAGTTCGACGTTCCCATACGATCGGCTTCATCGACATGGGAGAAAACGACTTCTTCGATTTCCTTGCGGAGTGCCTTGACCTCAATCTCATTGGTGAGGCTCTCAAAGTAATTCTGGGGTAGATATTTCACATACTCGGGCTTGGAGCGATCAACGGAATCGCTGAGTACTTTCTTGGTAGGCGCGCCGCCGCTTTGCCACTGCACCGTCGCCTCAAAGTTCTCTGCATATCCCGGACGACGAAACTTCCGGTTTCGCGGATCGTCAGTGAGAAATGAAAAATGCGTGTCCTGCCGAGACTCCCCCAGCAGTCCAAGAATGTCCGCTATCGCACTCTTTCCGCTGCCCTTATTCCCGACGATTGCAGTCAGCTCAGGATTGAATGGAATAACGACATTCTTGAACCACTTGCCGTTTCGCTCGTCGTAGCCTTGCTTCTGATTCACCCTCAGTTCCGCGATAAAGCGCGTGCCCTCCCGGTCCTGTCGGACCAAAACCGGCGGCCTTTCGCCGATGTATATCCGGCCGGCCGGTTCAAAGAGAGTCTGGCGCAACCCGCTAAAGGTAGGGTCGGCCTTGATCCAGGTAGGCTCGAAATTGGGTTCATCGCCTGAAAGACGTTTCAGGTCGTCCGGCGAATGCACATCGCTTCCCGAGAAAACCGGCTTGGGTTTCGACACAGCGCCGCCTTCATACCGCTCCTTACTGAGAAACCATTCGACATTCTTTGCACTGCCAAAGAACGCGTGGCTGGCCTTATCAAGTTCATCAGATATTGACCGGCTACGCGGTGACTTTGTGTCTACGCTTTTGAGGCCGTCGTTGTTGGCAGCCGTCACAATAATATAGGGCTGATCGTCGCCAAACGTTTCCCGCAGTGCTTCCGCAAGCGTTACAATGCTGACGGTTGCAGAGACGTAATCCTGTTCGGTCAACTCAGAGCAACGGACGGTCGCTCCTGTTCTGCTGGTCTTATGTGTTTTCAAAACCGAGAAGAGGACTTCCAGCTTTTCTTTGGGGCACTTGGAGAGGTCGTTGTCAAATATGACGTGCGTATGGACGTTTTTTCCGGTCTTACTAATTGTTTCAGTAAGCCTGAATTCGACGTTGGGAAAGAACACTTTTGTGCCGTCCGGATAGGCAGCGTGGTATTTCTCGACGAGCAAGAAATAGTTGTCATACGAAAAATAGTCGGTGATCCCGAAAACCTGTACATCCGATTGTTCGAGTGCCTCAAGGTAGGCGCTCCACACGGCATCGGTAGGCTCACCAAAACCGCTAGAAAGCTTCGTTCCGGGCGTGTGCAGATGAAGATCCCAACGCGTCCATATAGAACCTTCTTTTCTATGTTTTTCACTCATCAGGCTCTAATTCCTCATAAATTCATTCGATAAAAGGCATGCTAAAATAAGTACTCAGACACGCCGATGCCCAGCGCATTAACCGCAAGTCTGGCACATTCAATCCGGGTACAGAACTTATTTTTGACTTCCGTTTGAACCTTGCAAGGCACAAACCGTAAACTCGGCGACAGCCGCGTATGGAACGCTCCCATGCCTGTTGCTTCCGGGCCAATTCATAAAGCCTGAAGCAACAATCAACCTCAAAAGGTAGATCGCGAAAAAAGTCTCTTGAAGGGAATCAATAGAGTCCAAGGCGCAATAGCAGTGATGCTCTTGCAGCGACCTGGCTAGATCGGGCTGGCGTCCCAATCTTCACGGGAATGGCGCACCCGCAATATCAGCACGTCGTCGTTTTCTTCGATCAGGTAAATGATGATGTGAACGCCGAGCGGATGACAGCGGACGGGCGGCGTGATTTCCAGGCGCTCTCTGGCGGCTCTTGGATTCGCCGAAAGAAAGTCAAACGCCTGCTCAAGCCGTGCATGATAGGTCTCAGCCTGAGCAGCGCCGAACAGCACTACACCTTGCTGATATACCGTGATGATGTCTTCTTCTGCCTTGCGGGCGAGTCTATATACCATCGCCCGCCACTATGAACGCGTCGCACGTTGCCGTGCTTCGTTCAGAATATCGTCCATAGATTTGTCGCTGACACCGCTTTCAAGCGCTTGCGTCACCAGCACCTGCATATGAGAAATCTTGTCCTGCCGCTCCTGATCGCGGCGGATCAGGTCGCGAACATAGTCGCTCGCATTGCTGTAGCGTCCGGTCTCAGCCTGCGCTTCAACCCAATCCTTCATAGGGTCGGGGAGTGATACATTCATTGTAGCCATGACAGACCTCCTACTAACAATATCATGGCATAAATTGGCAAAGTTTGTCAATTTGTAAATAGATGGCATTGATCTAGATAGTGCAAACCGGAGACGCTAACTCTCCGAATCTGCCAGTAGCCTTTCCAGCGCAGCAATATTCCGAGCCTTCTCAACTCGGCCTTGGACGCTCTTAAAAACGGGATCTTTCCGGCTCGCTTTTTGGAAATTTTCCTTGGTCCGCTTGTCCACGAAGGTGATGTCGGCATAGGGCGCTAGGCATCCCAGATACCTGTCGGTCAATTCGCTGCCTTTACGCTCGGCTGTATCTTGCCGATACGTTCTCAATCCTTCCTGAACGACACAACTCGGCGTGCGCTCCATGGCGCATCGCGCCCTGAGGTCGGCCAGCGGTAGGCCGAGTACCCCCGCAGCTACTTCGAGCTGGCGGCAAAACGTTGCCAAAGCCTCCAAGTCACGCATGGTGGCATCCGGAGGCAGGGCGTCTGGGTCAACCCCGAACAATTGGGCAATTTGATCGACCAAATCTACAGCGCTGTGCTCATCAAGCTGCGCACCTTTCTCAAGCACATCCTGAAAGAAGGACGATGTATGTGCGCGGATATCGCCCATCCGCTTGTCTCCGCGCTCATTGATTTCGCCGACCAGCTTTGTTCGCATCGCATCTAGTACGCGCACGGAGTCGCCGGAGTTTCTTTTCTGTCCAGCCCGAAAGGTACTGAGCTTGACATCGCTCATGTCGAACACATCGGCATGCTGGGTCGCGATAATTTCTCTGTGTCGTTGCGCCCGATAAATCGCTAGTGCGCGCAACTCATCTAGGAAAGGCAAGCAGCCGCCTATGGCGTCCCGCCCGCTGCCGAACAAAAACATTTTCTCTTTAGCGGCATCCCGAACTTGAAGAAGAGACATAGTGGGGGAGCGCAATTGCGCTTCAGCCTCTGCAACCAGAATGTCAAGCACACCACCCAGCCCCAGCGCTCCGCCATGATCGCGAATCCACACAACATGACTAAGGCTTGCAAGAAACTTGATTCTGGCGTCCACCAATGCGTCATCGGCATGCTGAATCAACTCATCAAAGTGGTGGATAGACAGCAGCAGGACATAGCCTTGCTCTAGAAGTCTGGCTTCAAACTTCCTTGTACGGGCTTGCGTCTTTTGAGACCGGCGAAAACCCGCAAGCTCGGAGAAATGACTCGTATCGAGAACCAGCAGGCGCAAAGGCTGGCCCAAAGAACCTGTCTGACCATTATCTTCCCGCTTTCCCGCGTCAGCCTTCACGCTATTCGTCCTCGACGCCCCATGCCGACATGACTTCCTTCAACGGGAAGGGCTTTGGCTTACTCCAATCCGCGAACGGCGCAGCAGTTGTGCTCCATGGTTGCTGCGCCGGAATCTTGACCTGCACACGAGCGGGTACATGTACTGCACTCCCGAAGACTATCGCCTCGCCTGACCCAAGTACGGTTACCTGGTCGAGCAACCGCTGCGCCTGCCGGGGAAGAATGCGCTTGAGGTGATCGATATCATCGGGATTTTGCAGACGATGAGAGAAAAAATTCGCACATTGACTGATTATCGTCGGGCTAATTTCGCTAGGACGCTGGCTCGCAACGACCAAGGACAAACCGAATTTTCGCCCTTCTTTCGCTACACGTTCGAAAGCTTTTCTCGAAAGAACTTGCCCTCTGTCTTCGCCCTGGCGCGACGGGCGGGCATAATTGTGAGCCTCTTCCAGAACAAGAAGCCAAGGATTGCTGTATCTGCTGCCCGCCGGGAGTTTCTCCCTTGCCTCCAGAAGCACTCTGCCGACTACGGCGCAGATAAAAGGCAAGACCTCGTGGGACATCATCGAGAGGTCCAGAACTGTGACCTTAGATGCTCCGGCTTCAAAGCCTAGACTCCTGAACCAGTCTGCGGCTGACTTAATTCCAAGCTGGTCGTAATTGATCAGCGAGGACCACCGACGGTCCGCAAGGCGCGCCTTGAGCCTCATGCGAAGTGTCGTCAGATGCTGTTCGATCTGAGGAGCTTCCTCCTGCGAAGCAGCAGCGGCGAGTGTCGCTGTGTTACCTAGCACTCCGGCTGAAAAGTAGATCGGTGTATCGCCGCTGTGAACCTTTGCTTCTCCGGCATTCTCCGCAGGACGAGCTTCTTCGATCCGAGGAGATAGCGCACGAAGAGCGTTATCTATCACAACCGGGTTGGTCACTGGTGCTCCATAGAAGTTGACATACTCACCCGACTGCTGACGAGCAAGATACTCCCTCATAGCACCATCTAGTTCGGACTTATCAATTCCAGAACCTTCAAGAAAACTGCTAATAGCGAGATATCGATCCCGGGCTATATTCTTAGAAAGACCGCTGAGAGGGTACATCAACTGGATTGCGGCAAGTGCCTCCCCTAAAAAATCGGACTCGGTGCGCCCTCCCTCTGGAGTCCGCCCTTTTAAAAAAGCCCACCATGCTTTCAGTACCGGCTGCTGCGTTTGTTCGGACGCGCTAAGCCATTCGCATGCTTCTTCTGAATTCATGAGCCAGATCGGAACGGACCATTCCTTCCCGTTCACATAAATCCGGTTAGGTTCGCGCGCATAGCCACTTTCCTTTTCAGAAAGAAAGGCGTTGGCATACTCACCGTTGATATCAAGAATGAAGATATGAGGGTCAATTCCCTTTACCGACATTACCTTCTCATTGTCGATAATCCCGCGTAATAGACTAGCAACCGTGTATGACTTACCCGATCCGGTATTGCCGACGATTGCCAGCGGCCTGGAGAACAGGTCGTTAAAAGAGGCTTTGACCTTGTTGTTCTCGTCGCCAGTCTGGTGTCCAACCTCCAGCGCATAGTCAAAGTCACTATCCCCCCAGTCTTGAGGACGATTCCGCGCTGGCGGATCGCCAAATATGCTGTGGAGAAGCTCAGGGCTTGCAACTTCAGCCGGGGTGTCGAGTGTCGGTAGAACCGTAATGCCGGTATCGAATTTCCACTTCTTCGTCGACGTGGGCCCCACAGTCCCCAGCAACTGAATCGAGGCAATTCTTCGCGGCTTGATCAGTTCAAGGGAAAGCTCTTCATCTTGCGTGGGGTCATAGGTCTCTCGCGCCTCCAGATCAGACAGGCTGCCTATCGCGTGCACGCCCGCCCCCAAATCGAAAGTCAAAAATGAGTTGATGGCAACGGCACGGTGCGCACCGTCGAGCGTAGCGCGCGTCGAAGACTTCGTTTCCGGCGAAAGTTCCACCTTGAGGCGAAAGCCACTTACAGACACGACATGCCCAATGACCCGTGTCTGCTCCATCATGCCCCCGACTTCTGATCGTCGGACTCTTGCTTCTTCAGTTGACCTTCGAAAGTCCGCAGCCGCTTGTAGTCCTCCAACCATTTAACATCGGGCATCACATTTCGGGCAAAGTCGGAAAACGTAGCCACCTGATACGAGCACTTGCCTCCCCCGGCCAACCGTTCGGTTAGCACAAAGGCACGCTGTCCCAGACTCTGGTACTTACGAATTTTGGAGATGATGACCGATTCCGGATTTGGCTCAACAACCAGCATCACCAAGGACGGGTTCATCAGAGCCGTCTCGATAATTCGCGTCACGTGATCGTCTCCGAACCCATAGCCCAGAACTATAAAGAAGGTCTGGGGTTGGTTCAGTCGAACATGGAATAGACGAAACAGATGCGCATATGGCATGTCGAGCGTATGCGTAAACTTCTGGCTGGTTGGCAAAATGCCCAATGGCGCAAGAGAAGAAAACTCCGGCTGCGCCAGCAGCTTTGCCTTTCCCGCTGTATCCGCTCCACGATACGCCCGCGCAAAGCTCAGATCGCGATGCCGCGCTCGAACGTCACCGGTGTCATCGACTTCCCAGTGAATAGAACCGTGCAGTTTGTAGAACTGGAGAAATTTGTCGAAGCGCCGAACCCTGCCTTCAGCGACATCACCGGGATAATAGACATCGAGCCCATAGACGGCAGGATCAAACCGCGCACTGGCTCTACCGGTGAAGCCATCGAAATACTGTATTCCCAGTTCCTCCATAGCCTGCTCGAAGAGAGTATCGTAGTTGAGCGTAAAGAGATGCGTCCGCCCCAGTGTCGCATCTCGTGCCACCAGCTTTGCAAGGAACGGGATATGACCGGAGGAGACCGTGGTCGAACCGGCAGATGCAGATAACTCCGTCCGATCCAGTTCGAGGGCGCATTCGGCAAAAATGGCCCGCTGCAAAAGCGCTGTCAGTTTATCTGCTGCTTTGGTGGGTAGGTCGCTGTCATCCTTCCAGCGAACAGATTTGATAGGAGACTTTTCGTCCGAAGTCAGATGCGAGACGTTGAAGACATAGCTAAGCCAGTCCTCGAATCCCCCTCCGCCAAAATCGTTCTTCTTCTTCCAGTCTATGACCGCTTTTGCTTCGGCGGCGAGCTCGCATTTCTCAACCGCATCCAGTACAAGGCATTCGAGATTGTTGTCCGCTGGTCCGGACATGATCCTTCCGCCTGCGCCGACCGAAGTGCCGGCTGCTGTGAGAACGACGACGTTCTCCATCCGCAGCCAATCCGCCAACAACGCCTGAATCCGGCGCGTTCCCTCTTCAACGTTCTTTCCAGCAAGAAGGTCATCCGGTTCGCCCGCGGATGCAGGTGAAATGAGACTGTACGGGCAAGCGTCATCCATCACGCCGCTGCCTCCTCACCACCAACGACGTCAGCCATCTTGATGCGCTCGCGCGCCCAACGCTTGGCGATGGAAAGGCTTTGCTTGTAATCGTCTGCCGCCATTGAGAGGGACTCTGGCGAGGTTGCCGCATCCAGATCGTCGCTGGACCAATCGTCAGCCTCACGCTTGCTTATCGCGTAACAGGTGGCTTTTCCGACACGGAAGGCCATCGAGCGCCGAGAAGCCTGTAGCGCGGCATTTCGTACAAGCTCCGGCTCACCCTCGGCGGCCAATTCAGCAGCAAGTTCGGCGGCCATCCGCTCTGCGACCGGATAAAGGCCATTGATGAAGAGCGTTTGCGCTTCCTTGTAATAGCGCCCAGCACGGCCCTTTATGTTTTTGGAATCGATTTCTTCGGGATCGATCAGCATCTCAATCTGGGGAACACGCTCAAGCGCTTGCGAAGCCTTGGCAAGCTTTGCCCCTTCGGGGGCTTTCCTGATTTTCTTGTTTGTTGCACGCCTTGATGCTCGTGACCGCTGTTCCCCGTCGAGTAGCTCGATATCGTCCAAGGACAAATCCGCTTCGAATGAGGTGGGAACAGACTGGTCTTGTCCTTCGCTTTCCGGTCTTACCGGGAAAGCGCTGGTGGACCTGGATTGAGTTAGCGTCGCAGTCGGAACTTTGAACTCGTCCAGGAGATCTTGAAGGTCGCGCTGGAGATCATCGAGATTCTCGTCCGAACCCGGCGATTCCGCCTTCACGACCTCCTTCACCCAATCCGGCATAAGCTCGCGCACGAAGAGCGAGAAGTCGTCCGCAGTCGCGGGAGAGCGATCCTCCGGCCAAACTACGCCATCGCGATACTGGTTCGGCAAAACCATATCGCTGGGAAGACTGATCTCGACAGTCAGAACTTTAGAGCCGAAGGGAATGCCGAAGTTGGGTGCAACCGCAGACCATCCTTTTTTGGTCTTGAAATCGTATCTCTCCCCTTTGTGGATCAACGCGCAAAATGTTGTCGATGCCGTGGCTGGGTTCGCCCGAGCGCTCAGCGTATGGCTTGAGTTCTCGTGCTTCGGGTCGTGAATGTAGTGAACACGGATTCCGCTGTCAGGGTCTTCAACCCATTCGTGGTTGGGCAGCTTGTCCATAACGGCGCTCAGCGGTTTCAGCGTTCTACTGCGGCCCGTCTCGTCTTTGCCGCCGCCTTTCGTCATTGAGACGTCGATCAGCACCTCGACGCCGGGAGAGAACTCCGCAAAGCGTCGGAAGATTGTCGTGGCGATGTAGCTGCGATCCACCGACTTAACCTTTGCCAAGGGGCTCGGCAACGGTGTCGTGATCCTCACTCTCACCGTAGAGCACCACCTCGGTCCAGTCATAGCTGGCGTCGTGCCCTTCTGCTTCGACGACATCGGTAACGTCATAGACTGTATCGGACTTCCCTCCGGGCAATTCGACGGCATAGCGGACATATGTCTCCTCTTCGTCGTCGTAGCCAATGATGATTTCGTGGACCTCCCCGTCCTTGCAGGACCGGTATCTTATCCCATGGCTCGACATCGTCAGACCCGAGACCTTCGCCCCGATCCCGAAATTCCCATCAAGGGCCATATCTTTGTTGATGGAGGAAGAAAGGTCTGTCGCCAGCTTGAGTTCAGCAGCGCTCATACCGATACCGGTATTCCAGAACGCCAGCTTTCGAACGCCGCCTATATCGACCGGATAGATTTTGATCTTCCGATTACCGGACGCGGCAAGCGCCGCATTCTCATCGGCATTCTTGAAAAACTCGCGCACCAGCGTGCCGGTCGGCGCTTGCTGAATGAGCCGGTTTACCAGGAACTTTCTGTCGCGAATGCTGAGCGGTTCGGCTTTCATGCCGTCTCCCTTTAGCTCTACAGTTTAAATTTATCAGAAGAGCCGCCCACGGACGGCTCAAATTTCCGCTCTGTTTCGCTAACCGCGTCCCTCAGAGCCTTGATGATTTTCTTCACATCAGCGTCGCTGTACTCGTAAGCACGGCGATTGGAGAGGTTGCCGAGCTTACGGATGGCCTCCAGAGCCAACTGGGTTCTGCTCTCGGCAAGCCGAACAAACTTCTCACGCTTTTCACCGTTCTTGGACATTTCCGCCTCACTCAACTCCGCATCTGCATGCTTCACATATAAAAATTCGCATAAAAGGAGTCAATAACTTTCCGAATTTCTTCAAAATATGCGGATATTTTTTGCAAATGAGACATGAAATTCGAAGAGATTTCACCTCATGGATGAGAGCTATTGCAGTGGAAACGAGACGGAAATCGGCTGATATCGCTACCCAAAAAGGCAAACAGGCGCTGCGCTCCAGCACGCATCATGCTGGCCTGCGATCCAACTGCGGCAAAGTTGGTCTGGGGTGTCGGGGGCACGAAGGCCCTGCCGACCGGTGGTGCAGCGGCCGAACGTCTGCGAGTGGATCGAAGCGGCGATACGCCTTCGCTGGCGCGGACCGGCTCAATGCCGGGCAAAGCGCCAATCCGGCCCTTGGCATTTCCAATGCCTAGGGCTCGGCGCGGGGGAATCAAACGGGGCATGCGTAATGCCCTTTTGCAAGGCGTTGATGGTGATTACCAACAAAACACCTTGCGGAACACGCAATCAGACTTTTTCTAGAAGGAAGCCTCAGATTTGCCCCACCGATGACGGGTCACCTGATACTCAGAGGATCTGAATTGAACCGCGCTGATGACATGCACTCGTAGAGACTGAAGATCGACACCGAGTGTCTCTTCGCGGTCGTCATAGTCACCAAAATCATGATTGCCGATATCAGATAGCTGGGGTGACAGGAAATCGAAAGGGTCGTCCGATTCTTTCGATTTCGATGCCTCCTCGTTTGAGGGGATATCTTCGGTAACCCAGTACTCGGGCTCCGGCCCATCTTCATACATGCCGAAAGTCCTGGCGCTGAACTCTGTTCCATCCGGAAACTCAAGCTCCCTGCATCTGGCTGCCTTGTGAAACAGAACGATGTTTAGGCCCGCGCCATCAACTTGCACTGACGGGTACAGAATACCGTCAAGCGGCACTCTTCCTTCTGTTGCCAAGAAATCTGCGACCGCCTGCGTTGCCAGATACTCAGCGTCTTGATCGTCTGGCATTACCGGTCGAGCGATCCGGGTGGTCAACTTACGCAAGAACATCATTCGTCCAAGTCGGTAGGCATACTCAGGATCAAATATACTGCCGGATTCGTGAATCTCTTCCAGCGCAGTCAGGTCCAGTAGCCTTATTGGACGGAGTAACTCGAACTGCGCAATAGCAACTTGGCTTCCCACGGGAGGTCTGACTTCGGCAAGTGCTGTATCGACAGAAGTAGCCCCATAGAATACGGAGATCCCCTTCGCATTCATCCGGCCCGCGCTTGCAAAATGCGATGGCGGTGCGCCCAGCTCCCTATCTGGCCTGATCATCGCTCCCTCGAGCTTACCGTCCGACTGGAAGACACGAGCTCGATACAGATGTGTGCGTTCAGTGTCCGGACGCACGTCCCGCATCGGAGCACGTAACCACGGGCAGCACGCTCGGGCAACTTTCGGGATTCCAGAACACGTTTGCCCCGCGAGCATCTATGCGAGGAGACTCAAATTGAAGTAGTCCCCAAGATTTCGCTCCGTCCGAATCAGCGTTGTGACTCATAAACCGCGCAGATGTATCGGTGGTGATTTTGGGGAGAGAGTTGGACAAATCTGCAGCTTTCCTGAAAGCCGTGTTACGTCTTAGAAACTCCCAAGCAAAGCCATGAGCCGACAAAGTTGCAAGCCACTCGTATTGCTCAGGATATTGCCAATTCATCGCGGTCCCCTGCCACGAATATCCCCGCACGTGGAGTTTCCGGTGCAATGAGCGCCATGCCCATCCTTCCATTCCATCTCGTAGAGGCTTCAGCGTTTTCAGACCCGAGACCGCTGTGGTCGACCTCAGAATCATGGAGGCGAGATAAAAAACCGGAACGCTCCCTATCTCCCGAGGGCGTATTGCGGCCACCGTGGTTTCTCACCAATGCCCGCGGCTGAGGTGCTCTAGTCTTCCGATGGCCCGCGCGCGCGGGGCTCTTCTGCATCGATCTTGCTTATACCGCCCTCTCCCAGCACCTCGTCGTTGTGCTGTCCCAGCCGGGGAGGCATGCCGACCGGCGGTCGCTCACCATCAAACAGCACCGGTACGCCTGGCATGAGCAGGTCACCCAGCGCCGGGTCATGCAACTCCGAAAAGAAGTCGACCGCGTCGAGATGCGGATCTTCAATCAGGTCATCGAGCGATAGCACCGGCGCGGCGGGAACGCCGATCCGTTCGCACGCCGCGAGCCAATGGCCGGTGCTGTACTGCGCGATCAAACCGGCAGCGAGTTCATAAAGTTCGTCAATATTGGTCGTTCGGGCCGACATCGTGACAAAACGCGGATCAGCCGCATGCTCTGCCGCCCCAGCTTCCACGAAGAAAGCATGCCAATGCGCATCAGTGTATGGCAGCATGCAAATAAACCCGTCGCTTGTGCGATAAGGGCGGCGATGACGTGAGAGGACGCGCGGATAGCCCATATTGCCATGCGGGGGCACAAACTGCCGACCGTAAAGATGTTCGAGCAAGTTGAAGCCGACCATGCACTCAAACATTGGCACTTCGACGATCGCACCACGTCCGCTTGTAGCGCGCCCGGTGAGTGCAGCAAGGATCGCCATCGCCGCAACCAAACCGGTTGTCTTGTCGGCGGTGATCGTCGGAAAATACTGAGGCTCGCCCGTTTGCCGCCGCATCAGGTCGGCGCAGCCCGACAGGCCCTGAATAATGTCGTCATAGGCTGGACGCCCGCCATATGGCCCCGCCTCACCAAACCCATGTAGCCCCGCGTAGACCAGTCGCGGATTCCGCTCGATCAGTTTTTCCGGTTCCAGTCCCAACCTCTCCAACTTCTGGGGCCGGATGTTGTGCATGAAGACGTCGGCGCTATTGATCAGGCGTTCGAGTGTTTCGCGGGCTTCAGGCTCCTTCAGGTCGAGTACGACGCTTCGCTTGTTGCGGTTGGCGCTGAGGAACATGGTTGCCATTCCAGCCTCGGTCGAAGGTCCCGTCTGACGTGTCGAGTCACCGTCTGGCGCCTCGATCTTGATCACGTCGGCGCCGAAATCCCCCAACCATTGGCTCGCGAGGGGGCCCATCGCGACCGTCGTGAGATCTATGACCCTAATGCCTTGGAGCGGTAGCATCGGGGCTATTCCACCGCTTCCGGACGTCCCGCGATCATCCGCCGCGAGGTATAACGCAGTACCGGCTTATCAAGCTGATTGAAGATGGTGATCGCCGAGTCGACGACCGCGCGATTGCCTCGGGATGTCGGGCGCACGCCGGTAAACTCGATAGTTGCGTAGATTGTATCGCCGACATGGACCGGCGCTATTGCCTCCTGCGTGCAGCCGAGCATCGCGATGCCGGTTCCGCGGATGAGGGACTGGACGATAAAGCCTTCGATGATCGAATAGGTCAGCGCGCCGGGCACAGGACGTCCGCCCATTGGCCCGACAATCGTCGCATCGAGAAAGCCGCTATCGATCATGCCGGTAAGTGTCACGAAGCTGACAAGATCGGTCTCCGTTATCGTGCGCGTATATGTGCGGAGCGTCGTACCGATGTGCATGTCATGCCAGAACAGGCCCCGCCCGATTTGCGCCTCGCTGTGTCCTTTTGATGATGGTTCGAATGGCATTTAAGGGATCCTAAAGCGCTGCAATCACCGTTTTGAGTTCGGTGAAGCTTTCAATGCCGTCGACTCCATTTTCGCGCCCCCAGCCCGATTGCTTGAAACCGCCGAACGGGAGATTCGGCCCCGCAATCGACCCACTGTTGATTGTGACGGTTCCTGCACGTATCTTCCTGGCAAGCTTGTAAGCAGCGGAAATGTCGCGTGTCCATATGCTGGCGGAAAGGCCGTAAATCGTATCATTGGCCAGCGCTGCCAGTTCATCAAGGTCGTCAACCGCAGTTGCGACCAATACCGGACCGAAGATCTCCTCCTGGGCTACGCGCATCCGCGGTTTCACGTCGCCAATGATCGTTGGCGCGACAAAATAGCCCTGGGCTCCGAAGACAGTGCCGCCGGCAATCACGTTCGCGCCTTCGGCACGCGCGCTATCGATATAGTCGAGAACCCGCTCGCGCTGCTTTTCGGAGACCAAAGGACCCATGGTCGTCGCGGGATCGAGCCCCGGCCCTAGTTTGAATTGGGCTGCAAACTTCACCAATCCGTCGACCACTTCGTCGTATTTCTTTCGCGCGACGTAGAGACGCGACCCGGCAACGCATATCTGTCCACTGTTGTGGAAGATCGAGTTTCCGGCACCTGCAATAGCGCGGTCCATGTCTGCATCGGGAAAGATGATTGTCGGGGACTTGCCGCCCAATTCAAGCGTCAGGCGCTTGAGGTTGCCGCGGGCCGCGCCGATCAGCGATTTCCCGATGGCTGTAGATCCTGTGAAGGATATTTTGTCGACTTCGTCGTGTTCAGCCAGCGCCGCACCGGCCACAGATCCGATCCCGGTGACGATGTTGACCACGCCTGGTGGGACATCTGCCTCGAGGATTACTTCGCCAAGACGAAGCGCCGTCAACGAGGTTTGTTCGGCAGGCTTCAAAACGATCGTGCAACCTGCGGCAAGCGCCGGGCCCAGCTTCGAGACCGCCGACATCAAGGGGAAGTTCCAAGGGGTGATCAAGCCAACGACGCCGACGGGCTCGCGAAGCGTCATCGCCAGGAATTCACCGGGCATATCGACGGCGCGCGTTTCTCCGGCGATTTTTGTGCACCAGCCTGCCCAATAACGAAGGGCTGCGACCGAAGCCGGGACGTCTACCCACTTTGACATCGTGATCGGCTTGCCGTTGTCGAGCGTTTCGAGTTCCGAGAACTCCTCTTTCCGCGCCTCGATGAGGTCGGCAATGCGCCAAAGCATCCTGGCGCGATTGCCCGGCGTCATGGCGACCCAGGGGCCAGCTTCAAATGCCCGCCTGGCCGCACCGACCGCCCGATCGATGTCCTGTTCATTGCCCGCCGGAATTTTAGCGATAAGGCTCCCATCCGCAGGATTGACGACGTCGAGCGTGTCTCCGCTTTGCGAGTCGCTCCAACCACCGTCAATCAGCAATTGAAATGGCCGGCTGAGAGTTTTTCGCGTTGGCTCAGTCAGTTCGATCGATACAGACATTCAAACTCCCCAATCTATTTCGCAAGCATCATGTCGGCGGCCCTCTCGCCGATCATGATCGCCGGCGCGTTGGTATGGCCACCAATCAGGGTCGGCATGACCGACGCATCTGCAATCCGAAGACCATCGATCCCGCGGACCTTGAGTTGGGGGTCGACGACGGCGTCGTCCCCTACCCCCATCTTGCAGGTGCAGGCGGGATGCTGAGTGATGGAGACGTTCTGGCGGATGAAGGCATCCAACGCTGCGTCCGTTTCGAGCGCCGCTCCGGGAAAAGCTTCTGCGCCGACATATTCTGAGAGTGGCGCCTGCCGCACAAAATCACGCGTCCAACGCAACGCATGACGAAGCAAGCGAAGGTCGTTCGGATCCTGGAGGAGATTGAGTTGAATGCGCGGTGGGGCCAAGGGGTCGGCTGACCTCAATCGAACCGAACCCCGGCTTCCTGGGCGGAGGACGACATTGAGTGAGGTGAGCATGTCCGGCTGTGGCTTGCGCCAACCGGGAAACCAGACATGCGCCGCCAAGTTCGTCGACATGAAAACATTTTCCAGATCCGGTCGCTCCAGATCAGGGCGCGATTTGTAATATGCGATGCTATTCAATGGCGCACCTGATGGAGCCCCGCGCCCGGTCAACATCCAGTTCATGACAGAAAATGCCAGCCGGTCGGCACGCAGCTGCCGGCTGAAGCGGAACGGCTTCCTGGCGGAGAACCCCATCGGGACCAATGGGTGCTCCTGGAGACCGGTTCCGACACCCGGAAGATCGACGACGTTTTCTATCCCGACATCGCGCAAATGGTCCGCCGGGCCAATGCCCGACAGCATCAAAAGCTGTGGCGATGCGTATGCGCCGCCAGACAGCACGATTTCCTGAGTGGCGCTGGCTGTAACGGTCTTCCCATTTTTCAAATATTCAACGCCGGTCGCGCGACCTTTCTCGATTACAACGCGCGTGACGTGAGCACCCGTGACGACTTTCAAATTCCGGCGTTTTCTCACGGGATCGAGAAACGCGGTCGACGCGCTGGCGCGGCGCCCGCGACAGGTCGTCTTGTCGGGAAGAGCGAACCCTTCTGGATCGCCTGCCTCGAAGTCGTCTAACACACGGTAGTCGAGAGCCTGAGCCGCCTTCATTATGGCCCGGGCAACTGGTTCGTTGCTTGTGGAGCGCTCCACGCTCAGTGGGCCGCTTCCGCCGTGTGACGGCCCTTCACCGCGCCAATTGCGTTCCGACTTTTTGAAAAACGGCAGGACCTCGTCGAAAGACCAGCCTTGTGCTCCCATCTGCATCCACTGATCGTAGTCTTTCGGGTGGCCGCGTGAGTACATCAGCCCGTTGACCGAAGACGAGCCGCCAAGAACTTTCCCGCGCGGCGTCTGCACGATGCGCTCGGATGCAAAGGGTTCCGGGTCGGTGCTGTACCCCCAGTCAAACTCACTGTCTTTGAGCAACGTAAATACCATTGGCATCTTCAGAAGAAGATTGCCGTCGGGACCTCCCGATTCGAGCAGAAGGACAGTGTTTTCGCTGTGTTCGCTCAATCGTGCGGCGACGACACACCCGGCCGATCCGCCGCCAACGACAATATAGTGATAGGTTACAGGCACGGTTTGTGGCCTCTCTTCCCCACTTTTCCATCGCCCCACTGAATTCGGTAACGGCCTGCACCAAGGAACCGGTTTGCACACTCTCCCTCTCGAATGAGGGAGGTTATGGTATTTTTTTTCATCGCAAATCCGTTCCCAACATGGTCGGCGGGTTCGTGGAGCAAGGAACAGTAGAGGGGCGGAAGCAGCCGAAGAAATTCCAATGTAGCGGGAGGAATGCCCAGCGGGCATAACTCACGCTCTTTCCACCATCACGGTGGCATTGGAAACCTCCCGAGCTTGAGGCGGGCCGTGCAGAAAGAAGCCAGCAATGGCATCTCGCCAAGCCCATTCCTTTTAGGCATGGCACGCGCAATTTTATCCAATCTCAATGCCCCCGGCCTTTTGCTAGTGTCGCCGCAGCGCCACGCCCAACGATGTCCGATTTTCCTTGGCCAAGTGTCGGCCTTCGGAGGCGAACACCAACTTGGAGAACATCCGTGAATGTGACAGACGGCAGTACCTCACCAGTGCCGCTGGGCGATCTCCTCGCCCGCCATTCCGAAAAGGACCCGGCGCGGCCAGCGGTGACATACAATGAAATGACGACGAGCTACGCCGAGCTTGATGCGCGCGCCAATCGCAGAGCCCGCCAGCTGGAGACGATGGGCGTATGCGAGGGTGATGTGGTGACCCTTGCCGTACCAAACAGTCTCGAGTTCTACGAGATCGTGTTTGCGGTCTGGAAGTTGGGCGCAACGCCAAACATTGTGTCTTCGAGATTACCGGTGGCTGAGTTGCGGGCGATCGTCGAAATCGCCGGACCACGACTGATCATCGGCGAGGAGAGTGCGCGGGTAGATGGCTGGAATTTTCTCGCCACCGGCACGAAACCCGGCACTGATCTGTCCCCGGATCCCCTCCCGACAAAAGTAGCTTCGCGCTGGAAAATGCATACGAGTGGAGGATCAACCGGTCGCCCGAAGCTGATCGTGGACAAGCAGTCCGGGTTGTATGACCCTGGAAAGGCTCGTTCCATTCAGCTGGCCGGCGAGACGATGCTCAACCCCGGACCGCTGTACCACAACGCCCCGTTTGTCGGGTCTTTTCAAAGCCTGTTTGCCGGAAATCATGTCGTTGAAATGGGACGATTTGACCCCCTGCGCGCGCTTGAGCTGATCGAGCGCCACAAAATAAACGTCGTGAGCTTCGTGCCTACAATGATGAACAGGATATGGCGACTGCCCGCGGAGCAGCGCGGATCCTTCGATCTCTCGAGCCTTCGGCTCGTAATCCACTTGGCCTCCATATGCCCAGCGTGGCTCAAGCAGGCCTGGATCGACTGGCTTGGCCCCGATCGGATATTCGAAATTTACGGTGGAAGCGAGCTTTTTGGCGGCACGGCCATCACCGGACGTGAGTGGCTCTCCCACAAGGGATCGGTCGGCAAGGTTCGACCTGGAGCGCAGATGCGTATACTGGATGAACAGGGCAAAGAGTGCGCGCCCGGCGAAATTGGCGAGATTTACTTTTTGCCGGATACGGGCCCGAATTCGACGTATGAATATATAGGTGCGCAGGCAAAGACGATGGACGGTTGGCAGACTTACGGCGACCTTGGTCATGTGGATGAGGAGGGCTACCTCTACATCGCCGACCGAAGAACCGATATGATCGTGTCTGGCGGTGCCAACATCTTTCCAGCCGAGGTCGAGGCCGCACTCGACCAACACCCGAACGTGTTGTCCTCAATCGTGATCGGCCTGCCCGACGCTGATCTGGGGCAGCGCGTACATGCTATCGTCCAGATGGGCGAGAACGCTGACGAGCGCAGTGACGCAGACGTCATGCGCGAGTTCCTGTCCGACAAGCTGGTGCGGTACAAGATACCGCGCACCTTCGAATTCACCAGCGAGAACCTGCGTGACGATGCCGGCAAGGCCCGCCGGTCGCAATTGCGGGAGGAACGAATTGCCAGCGCATCATGACCGTGCGCGGAGGCACGCTGACGAAGCGGAAGCGCGAAAAAAGGTGCAAAGATTCCACGTTAATGTGTGGCAGTCTTTCCGAATGCGAAGGACTGCATGATTGATCGACGTCTCGTTTATGTTGTTTCCACTGCACGGTACGGGTCCTTCACCGCCGCTGCGGATCGCGTAGGTGTGACTCAATCAGCGATTACCAAGAGTGTGGCGGACCTGGAGCGGGAGCTCGGCTATTCGATCTTCAATCGAACCGCGCGTGGCGTCCTCTTGACCGAAGAAGGGCGCTCTTTCGTTGAACGAGCATCACGTCTGCTGGACGAAGCGCAAGACCTGCTGCAAGGCGCATCGACAGGATCGGATCCCTATGCTGGTGTGCTCAGAATCGGCGTCTGTCCTTCTTCGCTCGAATGGTTGCTTGTGGAACCGTTGTCGACGTTGATATCACGACATCCAAACATCCGACTGCATATTAGCGGGGGCACTTACGACGGAATCGTGCAACAGCTGCGCGTCGGCGCGATCGATGTGGCTCTCGGATATGAAGCAGCCTTTCAGGAGCATCCCGACTTTCGGCGAGAGCCGATGGCGCCTCTGCAAACCATTTTCTTTGCGCGGAAGGGACATCCTATTCTCGACTGCGATGAGGTGACGAAAGCAGAGATCGCCAAATACGATCTGGTCGTACCCTCAGGCTGGTCACCTTACAACTTTGTCTGGCGCCAAATTTACGAAGATTCGGGCGTCGATTTTCCTGACCGACCACACATTGTCGATTATTTCCCGATCGTCACGAAACTGGTGCGTAATTCCGATGCCATCAGCATTGCCGCGATCCACTATACGCGTACCAGTGTTTTCAAAAGACATTTCGAGCGCGTGCCCGATCTTGACCTGCTGACACCGTCACCGCTCTGTTGCGCAACGCGGCTCCGCTGGAATCCGCGCCCAGCGGTTCGCGCTTTTATCAAGGCCTGCCGCGAACGCCTGCCCTCATCAGAAACAATCCCCCGCACCTAGCTGCTCGAACTCGGATTGAGACAATCCACCGACGCTGAATGTGTCCCAGATCCCCATACACTATTCCTGCTTATATACTACCTGGTATGTTCCTGAACTCGACGTCACGGTCCACACGGATATCGAGCGGTAGTCCCAGAACACGCTCGGCGAGAATGTTCTTCAATATTTCGTCGGTTCCACCCGCTATCCGCATCGCCGAGCCCCAGAAGAAATTGCGCTGGAACCCCCCGATCAGCGATGCTGCATCCATGTTCGCGACAATTCCGTACTGATCGAGCCGGTCGAGTGCTTCCGTCGCAAGTTCCTGCATCTGGCGAGCAGCGATGATCTTCCCGATCGAAGCCTCAGGTCCCGGTGTCTCCCCGCGGCTCAACGCAGTCTGAGTTCGCCGTCGCGTGAGCTGCAACCCTTGGGCGGCGACGTACCAGTCAGTGAATTTCTCACGGAACCCGCCGTCCTTGAGCGCCGAGCCTTTTCCTTCAACGCCAGGCAGGCTCCCGATAAGCTCCATCAACGCCTGCCAACTTGGTCCCGAACCGGTGCCGACCGACAACCGCTCATGCATCAACGTGATGAGTGCAACATTCCAGCCTTTGCCGACCTCTCCGATCCGCTGGCTGTCTTTCAAACGCACGTCGGAGAAATAAACCTCGTTGAAGCCGCTTCCGCCGTCCGCCTGACGGATGGGCCTGACCTCGATGCCCGGGGCTTTCATGTCGACCCAAAACATTGTGAGACCCTTATGCTTTGGCACTTCAGGATCGGTGCGTGCAATCAACAGCCCGAAATCGGCGATATGCGCACCAGACGTCCAGACCTTCTGACCATTGATGATCCAGTCTTCGGATCCCTCGTCCGTCTGCACCGCGCGCGTGCGGCTGGCGGCAAGATCGGAGCCTGCCGACGGTTCGGAAAAGAGCTGGCACCATATCTCCTCGCCCCGCATCGCCGGTTTGGCAAATCGTATCTTATCTGCTTCGTTTCCGGCGATCATGATCGTAGGCACGCACATATCGAGGCCAAGCCGGAAGATAGCGGTCGCAACGTCCAGCTTACTCTCTTCCTCGTGGAAAATGATGCTCTCGGCCGGAGTTCTGCCGGCGCCACCCCATTCTCTCGGCCAAGTGAGGCAGGCATAGCCGGCATCGGCCTTCTTTGCCTGCCATGCTTTTTCCTCCACTATGAACTTGCTGTCCTCATGGCCGTGTGAAGTCCTGGTCCGAGACAACGGCGCATTGGCCGCCAACCATCGGCGCACATCCGAGCGAAATTCCGCTTCCTTCGGGCTGTCGTTGAAGTCCATAGTTTATCTCCGGATCATGCAGCGTTATGGCGCTCGAGCGAGCGCATCAACCGCTCGCGCCAGAAAGGCAGGCCACCAAGCGCGAGCCCGAGCTGGCGAGACCGCCGAAGATGGAGATGACAATCCATCTCCCAAGTGAAACCTATGCCGCCGTGGGTATGCAGGTGTTCCTTGGCTGCGAAATCATATGCCTGAGTGCAAGCAATCCGCGCTGCCGAAGCCGCCTCCGGCAATTCCGCAGCATCGGTGTTGAGCGCCCAAGCACCGTAGTAAGCGCTCGACCGGGCTATCTCGTTCTTGATGTACATATCTGCGAGCTTGTGTTTGATCGCCTGATAGCTGCCAATCGCCCGCCCGAAAGCGTACCGCTCCATCGCATAGCTCCTGGCAGCTTCGAGGCAACGGTCCGCGCCTCCGAGCTGCTCGAAAGCAAACAGCGCTGCCGCTCGATCGAGAATAGCCGCGAGCAGCGTGGCCCCCTCTCCTGCCGCACCAAGCCGTTCGCACGGCGTGTCCTTGAACTGCATGCGCGCCGCGCTGCGGGTGGGGTCGAGCGTTCGGATCGTTTCCCGCGTGATCCCTTCGCCATCCAGGTGCACAATGAAGAGGCCGGGACCTGCCTCGTCCTGAGCCGCCACGATAGCGTAGGTCGCGATATCTCCGTCCGTAACGGGGACCTTGGTGCCGCTGATCTTTCCGGTAACGACGCGAGTATCCATCGCTTCAGGCATGATCGGCCCTTCGCGCTCGTTGGTAGCGAGGCAACCGATGACATCCCCGCTCGCTACACTCGGCAGCAAGGCTTCCCGCTGGGCGTCATTGCCGAAGGTGAGGATCGCTTCGGCGAAGATATATACTGTCGACGCAAAAGGGATCGGCGCAATGACGCGGCCAAGCTCTTCTGCAATTGCACAAAGCTCGATACGGCCAAGGCCTACACCGCCCCACCTTTCGGGTATCGCCGCACCGGTCCACCCCATCTCCGCCACCCTATGCCACAACTCGCGATCGAAAGACGTGCGGTCGTCGTCGAGGATGCGGCGGGTGGTAGCGATCGGACAACGTACCTGGAGGAACTTGCGTGCTTCCTGCTTCAGGTACTTTTGGTCGTCGGAATAATCGAAGTTCATGCTCGATTTCTCCTGATGCCGTCATACGATCGAAATCAGGCGGATGTTCCCGGACCGACGGGTGGGCGGAATATCCATTGAAACGACAGCACTTCTGGGTCTTCAACCAGAATGCCCGTTCGGACTGGCGGGTCGAATGCATTCTCTTGCGCCTGTATTCCCCCCATGAATGGCACACGAAGCTGAATCTCCACCTCAGCACCCAACTCGCTGAAACCGTCCCAATGCCAATGCCAAATTGCCCTGAAAGCGGGTGACGCTTCGCCATGAATGTCGGGAATGGATGGCGCGATTATCTCCCGCCTCACCTCGCGCAGTCCTCTGTAAGGTCGTC
Organism: Parvibaculum lavamentivorans DS-1; assembly: GCF_000017565.1. Classification (NCBI taxonomy): domain Bacteria; kingdom Pseudomonadati; phylum Pseudomonadota; class Alphaproteobacteria; order Hyphomicrobiales; family Parvibaculaceae; genus Parvibaculum; species Parvibaculum lavamentivorans. Next base: position 1,130,002 of record NC_009719.1, on the reverse strand, counting down.
GCCAAAGAAGAAGCAGGGGACGGACCGCGTAAGCCTCCGGCCATGCTCGTACTATTCTTGATAGAGGAGCGTTGAGTTGGCGAATGACTTTCTGAAATCCAGTGCTCAAGCATCGCCGATGCCCATCGGCGAACTGCTGGCTTATCATGCGGCCAGGCACTCGGCGCGACCGGCGGTAACATTCAATGGCGTGACCACGAGTTATGCGGAGCTTGACGCGCGCTCCAATCGCAAGGCGCGCCAGCTCGCAGAACGAGGCGTGGGGGCAGGCGATATCGTGACCATGTCCGTGCCGAACAGTCTTGAGTTTTACGAGACTGTGTTTGCGGTCTGGAAGTTGGGCGCCGTACCAAATCTTGTTTCTTCGAAATTGCCGGCCACCGAGTTGCAGGCGATCATCGAACTCGCCAAGCCGCGCCTTGTGATCAGCGAAGAAAGTGCGCGGGTCGAAGGGTGGAATTTTATCGCTGTGGGCATGACTCCAAGCACCGACCTGTCCGCCGATCCGCTTCCGACGAAAATCTCACCTATCTGGAAAATTGGAACAAGCGGCGGATCTACCGGGCGACCAAAACTGATCGTGGACAGGCAAAAGAGCGTCTTTGATCCGAACAAGGCTCCTATGGATCAGAAGCTCGGCGACACGATGCTCAACCCGGGCCCCCTCTACCACAACACGCCGTTTCTGACGTCTACCCAATGCCTTTTCTCCGGTGGGCATGTCGTCGAAATGGGACGGTTCGATCCTTTGCGCGCGCTCGAACTGATCGAACGCTACAAGGTCAACTGGATGAGCCTCGTTCCGACAATGATGAGCCGGATCTGGCGTCTGCCTACCGAGCAACGCGAAGCCTTCGATCTGTCGAGCGTTCGAAGCGTATGGCATATGGCCTCGGTCTGTCCGGTGTGGCTGAAGCAGGCATGGATCGATTGGCTTGGACCAGATCGGATCTTCGAAGTCTATGGCGGTACCGAATTGATGGGCTTCACCATGATCACCGGGCGAGAGTGGCTCTCGCACAAGGGTTCGGTTGGCAAGACCCCCCCTGGCTATCACATGCGCATATTGGACGAAAAGGGCAACGTGTGCGCCCCGGGCGAGGTCGGCGAGATATACTTCCTGCCGCCGAACGGTCCGAATTCGACATATGAGTATATCGGAGCGCAGGTCAAAGCGGTGGATGGTTGGCAGACCTACGGCGACCTTGGTCATGTGGACGAGGAAGGCTACCTCTATATTGCCGACCGTCGGACCGACATGATCGTCTCCGGCGGCGCCAACATCTTTCCAGCCGAGGTGGAAGCTGCTGTAGACCAGCACCCCGATGTGCAGTCCTCTATCGTTATAGGCCTACCCGATGCCGACCTGGGACAGCGCGCACATGCCATCGTGCAGTTGGCGGAAGGTGCTTCCGAAATCATTGATGACGATACTCTGCGGGCGTTTCTGTCCGGGAGGCTGGCGCGATACAAGATCCCTCGCACCTTCGAGTTCACCAGCGAGAACTTGCGTGACGATGCGGGCAAGGCACGCCGATCACAACTGAGGGAAGATCGGGTGACAGATGCCTCGTAGTCCCATCGAAATCCCCAGCTATCTACAGGGTTTGAAATCAGACGGCGTTTCGATGCGTCCGTGTGCCTGATCCGCCCACGCACCCACGCATCGCTGCAAAATTCCATTCCTTTCACACAAACGGTCAACGGAGAGTCAAAGCATGACCGAATATCAGAATATCCTTGTCGATGAACCCATCGAAAAAGTCCGGCGCATCACTCTCAATCGCCCGCAAAAGCGCAATGCCTTGAGCAACGCTTTGCGAAGCGAATTGTTTGCTGCGCTTGAGGCCACCGATCGGGACGACGGCATTTCCGTCGTGATCCTTCGTGGAGCCGGACCTTGCTTCTCTGCAGGCTACGATCTCGCTTCGGATACCCGGCAAGACCAGCCCTTCTACACGGCAGGGGGCCTCGGCAACTGGCCGCGGCATGTCGTTGAAGGTGGTTTTCGGATTTGGGACCTGGCAAAGCCGGTCATCGCCCAGGTCCATGGGCACTGCCTGGCGGGTGGCTCCGAACTCGCTGCCTCTTGCGATCTAGTCTATGTGGCCGAGGACGCAAAGATCGGTTATCCGGCGGTACGATCGATCAGTCCCCCGGACAACCAGTTTTATCCGTGGGTGATGGGTATGCGCAGGGCTATGGAGCTCATGCTTACGGGCGATGCAATGTCAGGATCGGAAGCCGCCGCCTATGGCTTCGCCAATAGGTCCTTTCCGGCTGACATGTTGGAAGCCGGCGTGCTGGATATGGCCGCCCGCGTCGCAAAAATCCCCTCCGACCTTCAGCAGATCAACAAGCGCTCAGTCCATCGGCAGATGGAAGCCATGGGAATGCGCCAAGGGATACGGGCCGGGACGGAGATGCAAGCATTGGCGATGGCGACGGAGACGACAAAGGCTTTCATCGCGCAAGTCCAAGGTCAGGGCCTGAATACTGCGCTGACGAACAGGGACTCGACGTTTGGCGATGGCAGAACGGCTGCAACGCCTACCAAGTAGGTGGCGTGCTGTCGATGATCGCTACCGACGGGTCTGCTGCGGCATCGTAGCGATCCGTCGGAAGCTGTCTTGCTTCCTATGCCAGCCAGTCTTTGCTGCTGCAACTACGACAGTTCGTCTAGACTCACTACGCGCCACTGCACCAAAGTGAATGGCGCCGCGACGTCATTGTGGTGTTCAAAAACGGCTTCGACCTCGACGCCAATTTCTACCGTTTGATGAGGGTCCCCAAGCAGGTTGCCTAGCATGCGGATCCCGCCAGCATGGGGCAGTTCGACGATGACGATGATGTAGGGACCTGCGTCCTTTAATGCTGGATGTATTGGGTGCCAGACGCGGGTCCAGCTGTAGATTACTCCCTTGGGCTCCACCTCGACCCATTCCAGCTCAAAGGATTGGGTGTCGTGAGTAATCCACTGAGGTGGCCATTGGTACACACCGGTCGCTGGATTGCATTGTACCTTCAGTGTTTCGTCTCGCGTGCCCTGCCAGTATGGCGCGTACAGAGCCGCCGGCTCGACCATTGGAATCGGTAACCCCGCGGGAAGATAATAGTTCGTATTCGGAGCGAGGTCTTGGGCCTGCTCGGTTGACGCCGCCGGCGGGCCTTCGGGGACAGAATAGTTCGACATCAGAGCGTGGCCTCCGAACCGTAGAGGATGGTGCTGACCGGCGGAGACATCGGACCGCCGACAGCGAGTGAAACATTGACGTCGGGAACCTGGCTCGTTGACTGGCCCCTGATCTGTCGGACCGCCTCGATCTGCAACCCGAGACCGTGCATGTAGCATTCCGCCAAGTTGCCCCCACTGGTATTCAGGGGCAGTTTGCCCGCAGGCGCGGTCAGGTTTTCAAGCTTCAGGAAGTCCGTAGCCTGTTCCGCTTCGAAGAAGCCGTGCTCCACAAGAGACATCAATACGCCGCCTGTAAAATTCTCATAACACTGAACGACGTCGACATCCTGCGGCCCCACGCGTGCCATCGCATAAAGTCGCCTGGCCGCCTGCTTGAAATGCGAGCTGGCGCAATCGGGCGCCGCAAAGGTGGAAGTTGGCGAACTCGGCACGCGGTAAGACGAGCCAATGGCCGCGCCGAGTACAAAGGCCGGAGTCTGTTTGAGGTCGCGGGCCCGTTCGGCTGAGACGAGGATGATGGCAGCAGCGCCGTCATTCTCCATGCAGCAGTCATAAAGGTGGAACGGCTCGGCGATCCAGCGGGATGCGTCGTACTTCTCTTCCGTCAGCGGGCGTCCGTACATCACGGCGCGTGGATTGGCTTGAGCATGATGGTAGGAAGCCATGGCAATGGCCCGAAGTGCTTCCTGTTCTACATTGTGTTCATGCATGAAACGCATGACTTTTGGAGCAAAAAACTGCGCCGGTGCCATCTGACCATAAGGGAGGGCAAGCGCATATTCAGCGGGAACGGCCGCTATCTGTGGAGCCTGGCCAAAGCGGCCGAATTGCCCTTGGGCGAGGGCCCGGTGAACGATCACGCAATCGGCAAGTCCTCCGACAATTGCCGCTGACGCATTTGCCAGCGCGCCAGCTACGCCGGCGCCACCGCCGCCCCATTGCATATTTGAGAAGCGCAACTCATGGATTCCCAGCGCTGTCGCAAGGGCCATCGGGTCGTTTCGATCGTCACTGAAGGAAGCAAAGCCGTCGATATCGCGTGGGTCGATTCCAGCGTCGGCGCAGGCAGCGAGGATCGCCTTCAGGCACATGACGAACTCTGGTTCCGGCGACTGGCCGTGACGGTAATAGGCCGTCTCGCCCACACCGGCGACTACCACCTTGCCCCGCAGACTGCGATCGCTCATATCTTCATTTCTCCCCGAGGTCAGGCGCCAACTCAAACGCCCGCCCTTCCTCAAGCCACACCAGTCGCTCTTCTTTCAAACGGGATCGACGAACCTTTCCGGCGTCGTCCCTCAGCGGTGCAACACTCAGTTCGTAGGATGCCGGATGCTTGTATTTGGACAGCTTCTCGCCAACATGCGCGACGATAGATGCCAGGTCGAGTTGTCGACCTTCGTGCAACTGGATGATGGCATGAACCCGCTCACCCAGATCTCCGCCCGGTAAACCAATCACGGCCGAGGATGAAACGAGCGGATGCTCGTCCAGCACGGCCTCGACCTCGGCTGGATATATGTTCGCGCCTCCCCGCAGAATTAGATCGGATCTACGATCCGCCAGGAAAAGATAGCCGTCCTCATCGATATGCCCGAGATCGCCGATCGAGTAGCCGCCCGATGCATCCTTTTTTGATTCCGCTCCGATGTATCGGAACTTGCCGCTCGCGGCAGCAGGGAAGTGAACTTCACCGATCTCACCAATTTCTGCTTCCGTACCATCCTCTCGAAGGATGCGTAAGGTTCCAGGAGCGGGCTTGCCGACCGAGCCAGGTTTAGCGAGCCATTCGCGGCCGGTAATGGCGCAGCCTCCGGCTTCGGTTCCACCATAAGCCTCGAAAATCCTGTCGGGACCGAGCCAATCTATCCATGCGCGCTTGATCCATTGCGGACAAGGCGCCCCCATGTGCCAGACGGTTTTGATCGAGGAAATATCGTAGGATGTGCGGATGCTTTCCGGCAGCGCCCATATCCGCTGCATCATCGTCGGCACGACCGCCATGAACTCGATCCGGTGCCGCTCGATCAGTCGCAGGCATTCCTCGGCATCGAAGCGGCTCATGCCGACGACGTGCGAACCTGTCATCAGGCCGAAGCTGGTAAAAAGGAACGGCATGTTGTGGTAGAGCGGTCCGGGGTTGAGCATCGCCCCATCGGTTGGGAGTCCAACGCCAGCATAGGGTGGAGCGGCGGGGTCGATGAACGCCGGCATGCTATCGAGGATAATCTTGGGCCGGCCGCTGGAGCCGCCGCTCGTAACCGCTTTCCAATGTGCGGCGCCGGCGTCTTCCACGGGGGCATCGCTGAACTGGTCCAAGGCGGCGCCGCGAGCAATCCGAGCCCCATTAAAAGCGGCCGATATGTCGCCAATCACCGCCGCCGGCCGCGCAAGCGCGAGAATGTCGCTAGCTTCACGGCCGGGAAGCTTGGACGGCAGGATGCATGGTGTCGCGCCCGCCTTCCAGACAGCCACCACGGCTTCGTGGAACTCGCTGCCATTCGGCAGCATGACTGCGACAAGGTTGTCTTGCTTGACACCCAGCGAGGCGAGCAGGCGAGCTCGCTGGTTTGAGCGTTTGTCGAGTTCGCTCCAGGTCAACGCACCGTCAGGATAGGTGACGGCGGGTGCGGAACCTTTTCGCCGGGCATGCGCCTGAATGATTGACGATATCGAAAGCTTGGACATTTCTACCGGGCCACGTAAACCGCTTGGGGCACCATATATTCAAGTAGGCCCTCCATACCGTTCTCGACACCAAAGCCGCTCTGCTTATGTCCGCCGAAGGGAGTATCGGCGCGCAGATTGAGCATTTGATTCACCCAGACCGTTCCCGTTTCCAGGCGCCGTGCAATCTCAATGGCCTTGTCCGTATCTGCAGACCACACCTGCCCGCCGAGGCCATATTCGCTGGCGTTGGCTCGATCAATCACATCGTCGATGTCGGAGAATTTCAGCATCGGCAAGATTGGGCCGAACGCCTCCTCCTGCACAACGCGGGAATCTTCCGGTGGGTTGTCTACGATGGTGACAGGGACAAAATATCCATCGCTTTCGGGAATAGCTGCGCCGTGGATCAGAGTCAGTCGGTTGGCTTTTGCGTCTTCCAACAATGCAACTACACGATCGTACTGACGCTTGTTCTGGATCGGCCCCAGCACTGTACCCTGCTCGGCACCGTCGCCCACCTTGGTTGTACGGGCAATAGCGACCAGTCGATCCCGCAGCCCGTCATATATGTCTTCGTGCACGTAGAGCCGCTTGGTTGCTACGCATATCTGGGACGTGTTTAGGAAAGCACCGAGAAATATGTTCTGGGCCACAGCATCCAGATCCACGTCGGGAAGTACAATTGCAGCGTCGTTGCCACCCAATTCCAGCGTCACGCGCTTCAGATCCCTGGCTGCGCTTTCCATCACCCGCTTGCCCGTGGCGGTTGAGCCAGTGAAGCTGATCTTGGCGAAGCCGGGGTGGCGGGTCATCATCGGACCAAGCTCATCGCCGCCGCTGATTACGTTGAACACACCGGCGGGAAAAACGTCGGCAAAAAGCTCACCGATCTTCAGAGTGCATAGCGGGGTGAAGGGACTGGGCTTCAGTACCATGGTATTGCCTGCAACCAGCGCAGGAGCGACCTTCCACATGGCGAGGTTGACCGGAAAATTCCACGGCGCAAGGGCACAGATCACGCCGAGCGGCACATAGCGGGTTTCGATGAATTGCTTGTCGCTGTCTTCGGACACGTGCACGGGTGGGGTCATCTCGGCAACCGCCGTCATCCACATTCCCGCGCCCACAATCTCCCGCTTTGCCAGCTCTACGGGCCGACCTTGCTCGCGCGTGAAAAGGCGGGCCATTTCATCGGCATGGGCAACCAGCAGGTCGCCGGCCTTCGCCACCATGGCCTGACGCTCCGCAATCGGCGTGCGCCGCCAGTTTTTGAAGGCGCTGCCGGCGGCGGCCACCGCCGCATCCAGCTGTGCTTTCGAACAGTCGGGAGCGAAAGCGAAGGGCTTGCCAGTCGCGGGATTGACCACATCGATCGTCGCTTCACTCGCCACAGCCGTACCGTCGATGGTCATCACATAGTCATCGTGGAAATTCATGATTCCCGTTTCCTCCGCTTCCGATCCTCATGGACGCGCGTCTGCGGGCGCCGCCAATTTTTTGCCTAGTTTCAGGCCATGGGCACCCAATTACCGCGTGGAATACGCTGAATCTGGTGTCAGTTGGCGATCCCGTCCAATTCCTAGTTCAGCACCGCCATGACAAAAGGGCATGCCGAGTCGGAAAGAAAAGGCGCGGCTTTGAGGCCGCGCCTTTCAGGTGTTGAGGGATGCTGACTTGAGCAAGCCGTGGGGGCAGAGGGAGCTCCCGGCTCGGGCTGCTTGTCGGCTTCTTGTTGAAAGCCCGGAGATTGCTCGATAAGAACTGGCTCCGGGGTCGAGGATCAAAAAGCGTAGGACACACTCATCGAGATGAAGTCGCGGTCCTGCATAACGTTCTGGAAGCGATTGCCGAATGAGTTCGTGTAGCGAACTTCTGCACGCCATACATTCCGCAATTCGCCCGTCACACCAACAGAAACGATTTTCCGATCATTGATAAACCCCGGCCCGATCGTGCCCGCCGAAGTGGCAAGATCATGCTGCCACTGAATGTTCGGAGATAGCTTCCAGGGCGTTCCAAAGGCGTTGTTGTAATCTACCGCTCCAATCAGCCGGTAGCCATGCGAGAACGTATCGGCGTGTACAAGCTGTTGGTTCGGGTTCAAAAGTCCTTGGACGAATGGATTGGGGTGTGAGATGTCTGAACCGCGCCCGCCGCTCAACACCGATAGCCTGTCGTCACTGATGCTGGGCAGGTACTGAAAGCCCCAATTGGCAATGAAGATCGCGAGATCGGCCCCGAAAAACTCTGGAATTGCACTTGAGGGATTCAAGGTCGTGATCGTCGAAAACTGGCCGTTGATCACGTCTTCGCGGAAATAGCCCCTCGAGAAAGCGCCCGGCGTCTGATCGTAAGGAAGTACTGCAACCGGGAGGCCGATGTTGTTCACCCAGCGCCCTGCGAGCAATTCGCCAGCACTGATTTGCATCGGCATGTTCCAGGAATAGAGCACTTCGCCAGCAAGTGCCGTACCTGCAACCGTGGTGGCGAAACTCGTACCCACGAGTTTGATATCCTCGGGATAGGCTGCCCGGTAATTCTGCAGCGGGAGGCCGCAGGTCGGGGCAGGAAAGCAGAGAGCGCCGTCGATAGAGGCAGGAGCGCCATTGGTAAATTCGACATAGGGCAATTTTGAGTGATAGTTCACATAGTACAAGGCAAGCTCGGTACCCTGGTTGAGCCAGTCCGCCCAGTGTCCGAGCTTGACGCCGTACTGTCCTTGCTTGTCAGGTGTGTCGCCGGCCGCGATTGGGATCGTGCCCGCGTTAATGGGGCTAGGCGTATCATTACCAATGTTTAGATAAGCCCCACCAGGTCCCAGGATGTCCGTGCCGGAAAAAAAGGTACCAACAGGATCGAGCTCCGTCTGGCGCCAGTTGAAGGCGTAAAATGCCTCGAAGCTCAAATCGGCGGGAAGCTGAACGTTTACGTAAACGCTTTCTTCGGGCAATAGCGCTTCCTTCAGCTCAGCACCCGGCGTGCGGATGGCGGCGACATCGATGGAATTGAACTGGTTGATGCCTCCCTGGATCGCAAGGCTCTCACCCCAATTGATGACCTGCTTTCCGACCCGCATGGAGGTCGGCATGTTTCCGACATCGAAATCCGCGAAGACAAAAGCGTCGAGAACGTCGAATCCCCGTCCAGCCCTGCGTGAGTCGTCGCCCCGTAGCGCGTCGCTTGTCGGACGGCGTCCATAAGCAGTGCTGCTCTCCCCCGCACGATCGTAGATTATGTGATCATAATAAGCTTTGAAGCGTGTGAAGGCGCCGAAATTTTCCCAGCGCAGTTCGAAGTCCGAAACGATCTTCACCGATGCGTTGGTGATGTCCCACTGCTCGAAATTGATGTTTCCATCATCGGTGTTGGCGCTGGCGTTGTTTCCAGTTCCATCCAAGCACCCGCCCGAGGCCACACGGATATACATGCAGCCTTGCTTCGACGCTCGGACCGTGATTCCGGTCGACGCAATCGAGTCAATCGATAATGTAGCGTCGCCGAATTTGTATTCCACCGCAGAAGCCGGTGCCACCGAAAGTGCGATGGCGATAACTGCCGTGGTCAGAGCCACTATGCCTGATGCGCCCCGGCGACGGCCCTTCTTCACCTCTTTCCCGATACTCACTTTCTTATCCCTCCTCGATTGTGCGTCTCTTGAACCAGCTTCGCTTCCACAACTACTCGTCTGGCATACGCCGGAGACGGCTTTTGTTGACTACGGCTGAACATGAAAAGGGAACTGCCAGCAAGACTCCGACAGCGCTTTGCAAATCAGACGGTCGGGCACCCATGAAGGTCCACATTCGAAGTAGGACGCACAAAGATTGTATTGCCCCGGCTCGCCAAGATGCTCTCCCCCCTGGTCCCCTGATTGCCCCTCCAAAGCAATCAAACCCGACGTGCCGCATGCACAGTTTCATTTCGAGTCGCGCACGCGGTCGCAGGCTTTCTCAGGCCAATCTAGGCAGCAGCTGGCTACCTAAAACAAATTCCTAGTTCGGCGTCGCCATAACAAAAAGGCATGCCGTGCGAGGAGATTTCGGCGATCTGGATGTTCGATGACTTGGTTCACCGTATGAGGCGGCGTCGACATGCCCCACAAATTGCACCAATCGCAATCACGTCAGTCAGGGAGGTTGGCCGGGAGAGGAATAGCTTGGGAAGAAAGGGAATTGGTTCCCCCGCCTTGATGTGGCTAAACCCCTCCACTAAAGGCCGCCCATCCATAGCGCATTGGCGGCGCGAATTCACATGGAGACGCCGTCATGGACTTAATCATCAAGGGTGGCGAGATAGTCGACGGCACCGGCGCACCGAAATTCCGCGGCGATGTGGGCGTGAAGGATGGCAAGATCGTTGCCGTCGGAAAGGTCGAAGGCACCGCCAAATGTACGGTCGACGCCGAGGGCGCCGTCGTCACGCCCGGCTTCGTCGATATCCACACACATTATGATGGCCAGGTCTCGTGGGATGCGATGCTCGCACCGTCTTCGATCAACGGCGTCACCTCTACCGCCATGGGCAATTGCGGCGTCGGCTTCGCCCCCGCGCGGGCCGACAAACATGATTTCCTGATTCGCCTGCTGGAAGGCGTGGAGGACATCCCCGGCACCGCGCTTCATGAGGGCCTCACCTGGGACTGGGAAAGCTTCCCCGACTATCTTGACGCCATCTCGCGCCGAGCCTACGCCATCGACATCGGCGCGCATGTGCCCCACGCACCGCTCCGCACCTATGTAATGGGGGATCGCGGCGGCGACCATACCGCCACGCCGACCGCCGACGAGATCGAGCGTATGCGACAGCTGACCTATGAAGCACTTCAGGCTGGCGCGCTAGGTTTCTCCACCACGCGCACGATGTTTCATCGCACGAAGGACGGCCAAAATGTCGGCACCCTGACAGCATCGGAAGATGAACTTCTCGGTATCACTCGCGCACTTGATCAAGCCGGGAGAGGCGTGATCCAGCTTATCTCCGATGCCTATCTCACCAACGACGATGAATTTGCGGCGCGCGAGCTCTCCCTCATCCGCTCGCTCGCCGCGCAAACAGGTCGCAAGCTTTCCTTCACCGTTCAACAGAACGACGACGCGCCTGACCGTTGGCGTCAGATCTTTCAAGAGATTGTTGGGATGCGTGCCGCCGGCCTGGACGTCAGCGCACAGGTCGCACCACGCCCGATCGGAGCCATCCTCTCTTTCTCCACGTCCATGACCCCTTACATTGCGTGCCCAACCTACATCAAGCTCTCTGCAACGCTCCGAGGCGAGTCGCTTGTCGCGGAGCTCAATAAGCCCGAGGTGAAGGCCCAGATCCTTTCCGAGCACGCTAGAGTCGTGAACCTTACCGGCAACGCCGGAGCAATCACAAAGGGCTACATGCGAATGTTCCGCATGAACGACCCTGTCGATTACGAGCCGAGCGCCGAGAGCTCGCTCCAGGCCGAGGCTGATCGCCTCGGTCGCAACGTTGACGACTATGTGTACGATACGTTTCTGGAAGATGACGGCCAGCGGCTCATCTACCTGCCATTCAACAATTATTCCTACGGTAATCTCGACGATGTGTACGGTATGATGACGGGGCCGCACGCGCTCTACGGGATCTCCGATGGTGGCGCGCATTGCGGCTTCATTTGCGATGCTTCCTTCCCGACGACAACCATCGGGCTTTGGTCGAAAGGCTCGAAGTCGGGCTACCAGATACCGCTTGAGGCGCTGGTGCATGGCTATACCCAGCGCAATGCCCGCCATGTCGGCTGGCACGACCGCGGCGCGATAAAGGTCGGCCAGCTCGCCGATCTCAACGTTATCGATCTAGGCAAACTCTCGCTCAGCCCGCCGGAGATAGTGCGGGACCTGCCCGCCGGCGGAACGCGCCTGCTGCAGACCGCAAAGGGTTATCGCCAGACGATCAAGTCGGGCGTCGTGACTTTCGAGGATGGCAAATGGACCGGCGAAACTCCCGGGAAGCTCGTACGCGGCGAACAGTTCGCATAAACGAGCGTTCCGGGCGGCATACCAATACTTCCGGATTTGTTCGGGTCACGCTTCGCGCGGCATAGCGTCGAGCAGAGCCTTTGTGCGTGCCTCGATCCTGCCGATCACCTCGCGATGAGTATGAACGTAGAGGCGGTTTTTGTAGATTGCTTCGCGAACCATGTCGCCGACCGCATCGGGCGACATGCCGTTCGCAAGGTAGGTCTTCATGGCCTCCGTCTTCGAGAGCTGTTCCGCGGATATCGGCTCTGAGATTGCCGCGCGGGAAGCCAGTGCGCGTTCAATGATGCCGGTCGCCACCGGCCCTGGACACAGTACGGTCACACCTATCCCCTGAGATTCAAGTTCCAAGCCAAGCGCCTCGCTCATCCCGACGACCGCGTATTTGGCTGTCGTGTATAGCGTACTCCCCTCCCGAACGGGCGGAACAAGTCCTGCGCCTGAAGCCGTATTGACGATATGACCGCCGCCCCCACGCTCAATGATCCGGGGCAGGAAGGTCTGCACGCCATTGATTACGCCACCTAGATTGATCCCAATGCCCCAATCCCAAAGCTCATAGGTGAGCCTGCTCGCGCGGGTGCCCCCAGAAACACCCGCGTTGTTGATCAGGATTGATACGGGTCCGAGCTTCGCCTCAGCCTCATCCGCAACGCGCGCGTAACCATCCCGGTCGCGCACGTCCAGTACCGCGGTGAAGACATCCGTTATTGCACACAACTCCATCTCCGCGCGCGCGAGTGCGGCCGCATCGAGATCGACAAGAGCAAGCCTGGCACCTGCTTGCGCAAGCGACCGGGCTATACCTAGTCCAATGCCGTTGGCTCCTCCGGTGATGAATGCTGTGCGATCGGCGATATCAGTCATATGATTTCCATTGGGCAACTGACCGTCAGCTAGTCAGGCATGGCGTCGAGAAGAGCTTTGGTCCGGACCTGGATCAGTTTCGCCGCGCTGCGATCGGTGTGAACGTAGAGCGCATTATCGCGAACCGCCTTGAGTACCATCTCACCCACATCATCGATACTGACGCCTTGATTCAGATATTCAATCGCTTCAGCTATACGTTCGGCGCCCTGCCGTCTCTCTTCATCTGCCAACGGCGTTCCGGTCGTCGGAGCAGCGGCTGCCGATCGTTGGATGATGTCGGTCGCGACTGGACCAGGACACAGCACGCTGACACCAACGCCAGCGGCCGCTAGATCGAGGTTGAGAGCCTCCGACATCCCGACCACACCGAACTTGGCGGTCGTGTACAGCACCCCCGATGTGGTCGCGACAAGCCCCGCGCCCGAAGCCGTATTCACGATATGCCCACCCTCGCCCCGTTCAATCATTCTCGGAAGAAACGTCTGAATACCGTTGATGACGCCGTTGAGGTTGACGCCGATGTACCAGTCCCACGACTCGTAGGTGAGTTTACCGGCTGAAGTACCGCCGGCCACGCCGGCATTATTGAACAGCAGCGACACCGGTCCCAATGAGCGTTCAACCGCCTCTGCTGTCGATGCGTAGGCATCGCGATCGCGGACATCCAGCTGATAGGTCTCGACCGGCGTCATGCCCCGCAACTCCGCCTTAGCGCGCGCGAGTGCGGCAGCATCCACATCTGCCAACGCCAATTTGGCACCTGCACGCGCGAAACTTCGGGCGATGCCCAGTCCAATGCCGTTTGCGCCGCCCGTGATGAATGCGGTGCGCCCCTGCACGTCCGTCATTTAATCCCTCCTGTTCTCAGGGCTCGCGACATCGCATCGGCACAATTGCGGTAGGAGTATCGTGTTCGCGTGTTGCGATTCCCGGAACGCCGTGACAAAGCGCGCTGGCTCCGATTGGCGCATCTCAAACGCTCTTGCGCGCAGCCAATTCGGCAACGATCCCCGCATGGCGCCGCTTGTTGATGCGGTAGAGCAGCACCAACGCGATGCCACCTAACGATAGTAATGCCGCCCCTGGCCCGTGAGCAACCGCCAGCCACGTCACCGTTTCTTCGGAAACAGCGGCTGCGGCGTCGTGCTCAGAGATATCTCGTGGAAAATCGACAACTTGCAGTACCACGCCCGCAATCAAGACACCTATTCCTGTCGCCGTCTTAGTGGCAAACGACCAACCTGCGAAATAGAGGCCTTCGCGCCGTGTGCCGAACTCATATTCGTGTTCGTCCGCAGCGTCGGGGATGATCGATACAAATCCAATAATCGACAACGCCATCGCCACTCCCGCTAGAAACGCCACGACAGCGAGGACACCAAGCAGTGCGCCCCCGGTCAGCGGTAGCAGTCCGAGCATCTTGAAGGGCGCTGGCAATGCGTGGCAGGCCACCATGCCGATCATGCTGGACATAAGCATCGTTCGCTTTTCAATGCGTTTCAAAATCAGTCCGGCGATCGGAGCTCCAAGCACTAATCCAAGCACAGAGGCCATCCCTATCCCCTGGATTTGCGTGGGGTTCAATTGCCAGAAGAAGGTTATAACGTGCAGCCCCAGCGCCTGATACATCCCCGCTTCAATGTTGAACAGCAAGGCTGCGGCAAACAGGATGCGAAAGGTCCGATGGCGGAATACCTCGCTCATTTCACCGAAGAGCCGGAGATGGATCGCTTGGGTTGAGGCCACGACCTCATGTTCCAACTCCCGCGCCGCAAGTGCCTGTCGGATGGAGACAAGCGCGCCTGCCAACAGTATTGCGCTCAGTGTCAACGTTAGCGGCAGGTATGCTGCGCGGTTCGACACGCCGCCTGGCCCGGCAAAAAATACACCGTAGCCGAGCACGATCACGGCCACAGTGCCCATGATGCCGATGCCCCAACGCCATGCCGCAACCGATGAGCGCTCATCATAATCGTCAGTGAGCTCAGCGCCGAGGGCCAGATAGGGTACGGTAAATACTGACAGCGCGATGCGCAAAGACACCGACAACAGCATGAGCCACAGGAATAGTTCGGTTTGCGAGAGCCCTGATGGGAGCGCAAAAATTAGATTAAACGTAAGAAGGATCGGCGCCAATGAGACGACCATGAATGGAACCCGCCGGCCGAAGCGCGAGCGCCAACCGTCGGAAAGAGATCCGATCACTGGGTTTACAACCGCATCGATCACTACTCCAGCACCGATCGCAAGACCTGCGAGCCCGCCCGGCAATCCACAAACGGCCGTCGCATAGAAAAGCACGAAAATGTTGAGCGTGCTTTCGATGATTAGTTCGACAAGTTGTCCCGCACCATAGCTGCTTTTGCGTCCGATCGGCAGGCGGCTGGGGCGCCGGGAATGCGCGGCGAAACTGGTTTCCGGGCCAGACTCGATTAAACCACGCGGAAGCTCCTCTCCAGTCCCACTCAGTTGCATGCTGTTGCCTTGCTCTCGAATGCTTGAGAGTGGTCATCGCCAACGTTAAGAAACGGAGACGGCGCCATCCTTGTTACGAACTCCCCGGTAGTACGCGGATGCCGACCGCGTCGAAGGCCAGAAGCTCTAACCTGCAGATGCAGTTTCACGCGCAGCTAGCGCCTTATTGATGGTCGCGCGCATCGCAGGGGGCATGCTATCGATGTCGATCGGAATCCCATTGGTGAGCATCGCCTGCATATGCCCGATCTGGTGAAGATGAAAAGCAAAGTCCACCGTTGCCTTGCGCCCCATTTGGTCCTGCGCGAAGTTCATTGCTTGCTTCACTAGCTTCATGGTGAAGGGATTCCGGGCGGCGATGGTCTCGGCCAGCTCGAGCGTTCGCGCCGTCAACTGCCCGCGCGGGACGACATGGTTGACCATGCCCCGCCGTTCAGCTTCCTGCGCAGTCATCCAACCGCCGGTCATCAACCATTCCTTCGCCTGACGGACGCTCATCTCGTAGGGATGCTGCCAGAACTCCACGCCAGGAATGCCCATCTCCGCTGCGGTGGCGTCACGAAAGCGCGCTTCCTCCGAGCAGACGATGAGATCACACATCCAGGTCAGTATGATTCCGCCCGAGATCACGGACCCCTGGATTTCCGCGATTACCGGCTTCGGCGCATTGCGCCAGCGTTCGGTGATCTCAAGATAGATTTCCCTCTCGCGACCGTAGGGACCATCCCAGCCCTTGCCACCGTAGTCGCTCCAAAGCCCGGTGACCTGCTCTAGCGAGGGGTTGCGCGGTCCCTCTCCACTGACGTCATGGCCTGAGTTCCAATGATCGCCGGAGGCGGCGAGGATAATCACATTGATCTGTTCGTCGTGACAGGCTCGCTTGAACGCGTCGTCCAGTTCGTACGTCATTGTGATGCCCTGCGCGTTGCGCCGACTGGGCCGGTTCATCACGATCCGCGCCACCTTGGGAGCCGGCATTTCATAGATCACCTGCTCGTATTCGACGCCTTCCGCAGCCATTCCTGCCTCTCCCGCTTTTCACACGCTTCGACGCGCATATCGAAAAAACATACCTCGATTGGTATGGGAGACCTTTCAGCAGCCCAGCCACTGCGTCAAATTCCAACAGAGAACTATGTATGAACTGAGGGAATGTCCGAACCCGCGCGGTGAGCCGGCAGAGTTACCGCTGGATGGAATGACAGACAGCGTTCGCCGCGCTACTGCTGTGCCCCAAGGTTTTTCCGTTTGGCAGGCGCGCCTTCGTTGGTCGCTGTGTGAAGGCTTTAGACAGCCGTGCACTTTCACTTTGCCTATGCACACGCAGAGCACACGGTCCCTTCCAAGTCATTGAGGTAAAAGCCAACTCGCTCAAATCCATCATGAGCGCCACAGCTATACAATTAGCCAAGCCCTTAATTTTCCTTATCTTTTTATTTCGGTCCGTCCAATTTCTCTTTGGACAGACTGGTGAATTTCATACGCAGATTACAGACGTGCGCCACCTTTTCTACGATTTTTGTCGGCACGAGACGTCGCTTTGCAGGCGATTTTGCCTTGCGAGTGCACACGCAGCGCACGACAACTTGAATACAGAAACCGCCCACTGGCAGGGCAGCTGAAACCGTGGCGTGGTCCCTGAAGAGCCCCCCTCTCCCGCTCTCTCATCAATCCGGTGCGCGCAGCCTGTAGCCAATCCCGGTTTCGGTCAGGATATATTCCGGCCGTTCGGGATCGGGTTCGATCTTTTGTCTGAGTTGGCGGACATAGACCCTCAGATATTGGGCGTCAGTCAGTTCGTCCCACAACTCGCCGAGCAAAAATCTGTGCGTCAACACCTTGCCCGCGTGCTGAACGAGAACGCGTAGCAGGTCGTATTCCTTGGGAGACAGCTTCACCTCGTTATCGTTCACTTTGACGATGCGTCGCACGAGGTCGACGGCAAGCGCGTCGACATGAAAGACCGGTCGCTCGCCCTGCATCTGAAGCCGGTGGCGAAGCGCCGCCCTCATTCGTGCAAGCAATTCATCCATGCCGAAAGGCTTCGTCACATAGTCGTCGGCGCCGAGGTCGAGTGCCTCGACTTTGCCGGTCTCGTCGCCACGGCTGGACAGGACGACAATCGGAACGCTCTCGTTGCGGCTTCGGATCGTCCGCAGCAGGTCAAGCCCCTGAATGTCCGGCAGCCCGAGATCGAGGATGATCAAATCCGGATTCTGCGCAAGCATGTCCAGAGCCGTCCTGCCGTTCGGCGCCTCCTGAATTTCATAGCCATGCGCACTCAGGCCCATGCGCAACAGTTTGCGGATCGGCGGTTCGTCGTCGATGACGAGTACGCGATGGGAGGCGGGGCTCATGCGGCGGTATCCAGTTCTGTCGAGTTCACCGGAACCGGCAGCCTGATCGTGAATACGGCTCCGGACCGGTCGATCCGGTTCGCTGCCGCGATCGTTCCGTGCAGAGCTTCGACGAAGCCGCGCGAGATCGCCAGTCCGAGCCCGGTGCCGGCCCTGACCCGGTCGCCCTTCTGGGCGCGAAAGAACTTGTCGAAGATATGTTCCAGATCATCGGACGGAATGCCATCGCCTTCGTCCAGAACCTGCAAGCAGACGGAGCCGCCGTCGCGCCAGCCCTGGATGCGGATCGTCGTGTCCGCCGGTGCGTATTTCGCCGCATTGTCCAGGAGATTGAACAGAACCTGTTCGAACAGAACGGCGTCGAGTTCGAGCATCGGCAGGCCGGGCGCCAGTTCCAGTTCGACGCGGTGCTGCGCCAGAATCCTGCCTGCGCGCCGAAGCGCGCTTCCGACGATCTCACCGAGATCGTGCAGGGCGGTATTCGGAGCGATGGCGCCAGACTCCAGCCGCGTCATGTCGAGAAGATTGGCGATAAACCGGTTGAGCCGTTCCGACTCGTCGACGATCGTTCCGAGGAGATCGGCCCTCTCCGCACCGCTGAGCCTGCCCGACAGATCCCGCAAGGCGCCGGCGGAGCCGAGAATGGCGGCCAGCGGCGTCTTGAGGTCGTGCGAAATCGACGTCAGCAGCGCCGAACGCAAGCGTTCGGTTTCGGCGGCGCGCTCCACCCGGTCCATATCCTCCACAAGGTGTACCCGCTCGATCGCCAGAGCCCCCTGATCGACCAGGGCATCAAGCAACCGGCGCTCGTCGGGGCTGAAAAGTGGGCCCGGCTTGTCACTGTCGATGCCGACGACGCCTATGGCGCCGCGCCCGGTGCGCATGGGCAGGAAGAGGCGCCTGGCGCCCGGAAGCGTGTCCGAGCCGCGACCCGCCGAATGATTGGTCTGCCATGCCCATTTGGCGGCCGCGAGATCGGCTTCGTCCAGCATGTCTTCCGGCGGATAGCCCGCCTTCAACACGAGGGAACCGTTCTCCGGAAGCAGCAATACGACCCGGACCTTCAGCATCAACGCTGTCTGGTAGGCCATAACCCAAAGCACGTCGTCGAGCGTGCCGACACCGGCCAGTTTCCGGCTGAATGCGTGGAGAGACTCGGTCGTCCGTGCCCGCTCCATCGCCGAGAGCGCCTGAATGCGCGCGCGCGGCAACGTTCGAGACGATGATGGCGACGATCGTGAAGAACAGGACGGCGACGATATTCGTCGGATTGGCGATAATGAACGTGTAATGAGGATCCGTGAAAAAGAAATTGAAACAGAGCGCCGAAACAATGCTGGCGTAGAGAGACGGCCACAGGCCGAAGCGTACGGCGATGCCGACAATCCCGGTGAGGAAGACGAGGCCGATATTCTCGACGCCGATCAACGGCCATAGCAACGCCCCCAGAGCGACGGCCAGGAAGATCACCGATGTCGCCGTGACATAGGGCTTGGGATCGAAAGTCTGAAGCCTTTCCGCCGGCTTCACTGTCTTCTTCGGGATCGGGTTCGCTGCAAGCTCCTCGCCCGCGATGACATGCACGCTTATGTTGCCGGCTCGGCCCACAAGATCATGCACGACCGAACCGTGCAGAATTTCGAACCAGCGCGCGCGAGTGGATTTCCCGATGACGATGTGCGTGATGTTGTTGGCCTGGCTGAAGGCAATCACATCGTCGGCGATGCGCCGCTCGCCGCCGGGGACCGTTACGGGTTCACCGCCAAGGGCCTCGGCCAGCCGGAGCGTATCGGCAATCCTATCGCGCTCCTCCTCGCTCAATTGCAGGCTTCGCCCCGTTTCGACATAGAGCGCCGTCCAGGGTGCGCGCAACCGGTCGGCCAGACGCTTGGTGTAGCGCACGAGACCCGCCGAGCGAGGGTCTTCGCTGATGCAGATGAGAACGCGCTCGCCGGCGGCCCACGGCCCGGAGATCGCCTGAGCCTGCATCTGCGTGAGCAACTGCTCGTCCACGCGCTCCGCCGTCCGACGCAGCGCGAGTTCGCGGAGCGCCGTCAGCTTGGCCGGCGCGAAAAAATTCTCCAGCGCGCGCTCGGCCTGCTGCGGAATATAGACCTTTCCTTCCCTGAGCCGTGCAATCAGGTCCTCGGGCGTGAGGTCGACCAGTTCCACGGAGTCGGCCCGGTCGAACACGGAATCGGGAACCGTTTCGCGCACGCGAACCCGCGTGATCTGGGCGACGACGTCGATCAGGCTTTCGATGTGCTGGATGTTGACCGTGGTGTAGACGTCGATGCCGGCGCTCAGAAGTTCCTCGACATCGAGATACCGCTTCGGGTGGCGGCTGCCTGGCGCATTGGTATGGGCAAGCTCGTCGACAAGCGCGATCTGCGGCCGACGCGCGAGGACGGCGTCGATATCCATTTCCTCAAGCCGCTGCCCTTTGTAGTCGACCTGCTTGCGCGGCATGATCTCGAGGCCGTTCAAGAGCGCCTGGGTCTCCTTCCGCCCATGCGTCTCCACGACAGCCACGGCGACGTCGTATCCATCCTTCTTTCGCGCGCGCGCCGTTTCCAGCATCGCATATGTCTTGCCGACGCCAGGCGCGGCGCCGACATAAATCCGGAGCTTGCCCCGCCGGCTTTCCTCCTGCCGGGCCGCTTCAAGCAAGGCCTCGGGCGACGGACGCTTGTCGATGTCACGCCGATCTTCCGCCATCAGCCGTCCGAACCTCTCAGCGCCAACCCCTTGTGCATTCCGTGTGGCCGTCCTCGCCTTTGCTCATCCCGCTGTCTCGACCCGATCGAGCGCGAGGTTGAGTTCTAGCACATTCACCAGCCGGTCCGGCGCCAGGAAGGCGCCCGGCGCGAAGGCATGTTCGTGGATCAGGGCTTCGACGCCTGCCTGCGGCAAGCCCCGGGCCTGCGCGACACGCGCCGCCTGATAGAGTGCCCCCCGCTCGGAGATATGCGGATCGAGCCCCGCGCCCGAAGCTGCCGCGAGTTCGGCCGGCAAGGGGTTTTCCGCGGTAGCGCCATAGCGCGCGACCGTCTCGCGCGCCCGGTCCGCAATATCCGTGCTCGTCGGCGACTTGTTGCTGCCGCCCGCGCCGGCGCCATTGTAGTCCACGGCGGAGGGACGGGGCCAGAAGTAGCGCGGCTCGGTGAAGTTCTGCGCGACCTGACTGCTGCCAATCACCTTTCCGTCCGCGGCGGCGATCAGCGATCCTTGCGCGCTGCCGGGCATCAGAACCTGGCCGACGGCCCAGACCGCCGCGGAATATCCGGCGACGCAAATCAGCATGGTGGCCGCGACGAGGCGGATGCTGGCAATGAAGGATTCCATCTGTCTGTTCTCCGGCCTGTTCTAGTTCATGTACATTAGATGCTCGGCGATCGGCCCCAGCGTGGCTGCGGGGAAGAAGGTCAGAGCGCCGACAACGAGGATCGTGGCGAGCAGCATGCCGCCAAAGGTGCCGTCTTCGACGCCAAGCGTGCCGACCGATTCCGCATTGCGCCGTTTCGCCATCAGCGAGCCGACGATTGCCAATGGCAGGATGATCGGTATGAACCGCGCGAGCAGCATGATGATGCCGGTAGCGATGTTCCAGGGCGCGGTGTTGTCGCCAAGCCCTTCGAAGCCCGATCCGTTGTTGGCGCTCGCGGAGCTGAACTCATAAAGGATCTCGCTGAAGCCGTGCGGGCCCGTATTGTTGAGAGTCTCAAAGCCCCACGGCGTTGCGGCAAAAATGGCGGTGCCACCCAGAATGAAGAGCCCGTGGGCAACCAGCGCGAGGATCGCGAACTTGACCTCGCGCGCCTCCACCCGCCAGCCCAGATATTCAGGGGTACGGCCGACCATCATACCGGCGATGAACACACCGACGATGATGTAGAGGAACATGTTGATCATGCCGACGCCGACGCCACCGAAAGTCGCGTTCAGCCACATGCCGATCATCGGCATCAGTCCCGTCATGGGGTTCAGGCTGTCATGCATGGCACCGACGGAGCCATTGCTGGTGGAGGTGGTGAGTACCGACCAAAGCGGACCGCCGGTTGCGCCGAACCGCAGCTCCTTGCCTTCGAGATTGCCGACCTCCTGTTCGATCGGCAGTCCGGCAAAGGCCTGTGTCGGTGCTGCTTCGAACCAGACCGCACCGGTGATCTTCACGAGAAGCAACGTCAGCATGACGGTGAAGACGATGGCGGCGTGACGGGTGCGTCCGACGATACGGCCGAACATCCACACGCAGGCCATCGGGATGAGGATGATGGCGATCATCTCGATCGCGTTGGTCCAGAAGGTGGGGTTTTCGAGCGGATGCGTGCTGTTCGGTCCGAAGAAGCCGCCACCATTCGTTCCCAGCTGCTTGATCGCGACAAAGGCGGCGACGGGACCGCGCGCTATGGTCTGCTGAATACCTTCCAGCGTTGTCGCCACAACCGCCCCGTCGAATGTCATCGGCAGTCCGCCAATGACCAGCACGCAAGCGAACACGAAGGCGAGCGGTAGCAGGACGAGGAACGACGCGCGCTGCAGGTCGACGAAGAAATTCCCCATCTCGCGGCCGGCCAGCCCGCGCGCGAGTGCCGCCAGCGCCGCGATGCCGGTAGCCGCCGAGACGAACTGAAGCCACATCAGCGCGCCGAGTTGCGACAGGTAGCTCAACGACACTTCACCGGAATAGTGCTGCAAGTTCGTGTTCGAGGTGAACGAAGCCGCCGTGTTGAAGATCAGGCTTCCCTCGATCGCTTCCTTGCCGTCCGGGTTGAGCGGCAGATATTGCTGCAGCGCCAGGATGGCGAAGCTCACTACGAACATGATCGCATTGAAGACGAGCATGGCGGTCAGGTATCTTTTCCAGTCCTGTGACTGACGGGCGACCCCGCCGCCGATGGTTTGAAACATGTGGGTGAACCGGTCCGCGGAGCGGCTGGCCGAGGCGGCCGGGTCCATGGCCCACTTCATGTAGCGGCCGAGCGGCCAGGACAGGAGGGCCGTACCACCGACAATGAACACGACAAAAATGATGGCAGAGGAAAGCATCGGATATAACTCCAGTATCCTGAGGGTCAGGCTCGATCGACGGCGAAGATCATCGCCAGCAGAAGACCGAAAACGGCAAGTCCGAGAATGAAATAGATCGGCACCATGACGGCAGTCCTTTCCGGTCAGACGAGATGCAGGGTGGTCACGATCATGTCGATGAGCTTGATTCCGGCGAAGGGTACGATCAGCCCGCCAAGGCCGTAGATCAGCAGGTTGCGGCGCAACAGCGGGCCGGCGCCGATGGCGCGGTAGGCGACGCCCTTCAATGCCAGCGGAATGAGCCCGATGATGACGACGGCGTTGAAAATGATGGCCGACAGGATCGCACTTTGCGGGCTGGCGAGATTCATGACATTGAGCGCGCCGAGCTGCGGGTAGAAGGCAAGGAACATCGCCGGGATGATCGCGAAATATTTCGCGACGTCATTGGCAATCGAGAAAGTGGTGAGCGAGCCACGGGTCATCAGCAACTGCTTGCCGATCTCGACGATCTCGATCAGCTTGGTCGGATTGGAATCGAGGTCGACCATGTTGCCGGCCTCGCGGGCGGCCTGCGTGCCCGTGTTCATCGCCACCCCGACATCGGCTTGGGCGAGAGCCGGCGCATCGTTGGTGCCGTCGCCGCACATGGCGACGAGCTTGCCCTTGGCCTGTTCTTCCCGGATGAGCTTCAGCTTGTCTTCGGGCGTTGCTTCGGCGAGGAAGTCGTCGACGCCGGCTTCGGCCGCGATCGCCGCCGCCGTCATCGGGTTGTCGCCGGTGATCATGATGGTCCGGATACCCATGCGCCGAAGCTCGGCGAAGCGCTCGCGGATGCCGCCCTTCACAATGTCCTTGAGGTGGACGATGCCGAGAAGGCGCCCATCTCTGGCGACAGCCAGCGGCGTGCCGCCCGATTTTGCGACTGCCTCGGCAATCGCGTTGATCTCATGCACCGCGTCGGCGGCGAGCGCGGGCTGCTGCGGGCGAACGATGCCGGCTGGATTTGCTGTGGTGGGCGATGCATTGAGGTGGTTGAGGATTGCATCGACCGCGCCCTTACGGGTCCAGGAGCCGTCGACTTCGACCCCGCTCATGCGGCTCTGCGCGGTGAAAGGGAAGAAGTTGGCTTTGAGTTCCGCCAGATTGCGACCACGAATGCCGTACGTCTCCTTGGCGAGCACGACGATGGAGCGACCTTCCGGTGTCTCGTCAGCAAGCGAGGCGAGCTGCGCCGCATCGGCAAGTTCCCGCTCGCTGACCCCGCGCAACGGCCTGAATTCCGTCGCCTGCCGATTGCCGAGCGTGATGGTGCCGGTCTTGTCGAGGAGAAGCGTATCGACGTCGCCCGCTGCCTCAACCGCGCGGCCGGACATGGCGAGCACGTTGAACCGGACGAGACGGTCCATGCCCGCGATGCCGATGGCGGACAGCAAGGCGCCGATGGTGGTCGGGATGAGCGTCACGAACAACGCAACCACGACCACGACCGGTACGGAGCCGCCGGCATAGGTAACGAAGGCCGGAATGGTCGCCGTGGCGATGACGAAGATGATGGTCATGCCGGCAAGCAGGACGTTGAGTGCAACTTCGTTCGGCGTCTTGTGCCGCTGCGCGCCCTCGACCAGGGCGATCATGCGATCGAGAAAGGACGACCCCTTCGCCGAGGTGATCCGCACCACGATCCGGTCCGAGATGACCGTGGTGCCACCCGTGACGGCCGACCGGTCGCCGCCGGATTCGCGAATGACGGGAGCGGATTCACCCGTGATCGCCGCTTCGTTGACCGAGGCCATTCCGTCGATCACCTCGCCGTCGCCGGGAATGATGTCACCCGCCTCGACCAGCACCAGATCGCCCGGCTGAAGCAGGTCGGCCGGGAGGCTTTCGTGCAATTCGCGGTTGTCCGGCTGGAGCAGGCGCTTTGCCGTCGTTTCCGTCCTTGTCTGCCTGAGCGTGTCGGCCTGCGCCTTGCCGCGGCCTTCCGCCACGGCCTCGGCAAAGTTCGCGAACAGCACCGTAAACCAGAGCCAGAGGATGATTTGGAAGGTGAAGCCCAGATCCGCTCCGCCAGCGACCAGGTCGCGCAGAAAGAGGACAGTCGTCAGTACCGTGACGACCTCGACCACGAACATGACGGGGTTCTTCACGAGCGTCCGAGGGTCCAGCTTCCGGAAAGCCAAGCCGATCGCGGGGCCTATGATCTTCAAATCGGCAAGCGCCGAAACCGGCATCCTCTTGCGCATGGTCGACGTTTCCATCGGCATAACTCCGTGAAATCAGTTCAAGGATGCGGTTCTAGAAGCGCTCGGGCCGCATGAGCACGTAGAAAAGGTAGAGCAGCAGGCCCGCGGTCACGATGCCGGCAAGCGTGTAGTCGAAAGCCATGAGGTTTTCCTTCCCGGTGACAAGCTCAGCCCACGGAAGACAGACGTAACGCGCGCGGCATTGATGCTAATCGAGCATCCGAGCGGTGCCCCGTCCTTCAGGCGTCAATTACATGCCATGCGGTGGGATAGGATTTCGAGGCGGGAGCGGGCGCGACGTTATAGGAATTCCATAAAGACGCGGTGCGTCATTCACATCATCCGCAGGGGATTACTTATTTTCGGGTCCTGAAGCGGGGATAAAGACGACGACTGTCATCGAAACGTCACTTTAACGTCACAAACTGCTTCGGTGCGTTTTGCGAGGTACTTGTCCCCGCCTCGGTGAGCGCTTCGCCGAGCGGATTTGCGTGCGCATGGAAGTGCCGGTCGAGCACATCCGGCGTCTAGCGCTCTTGCGGGGCGCGCTCCTTCAGCATCTGCATCAAGTCGCGCTTCAGGAGATTGGCATCGACCCTGTATTCGCTCGCCGCTTCATCGATCGTCATGAACGGCGCAATCGGACAAGCCGGACAGTTCATTTTGTAGTTCAGAAAGACCCGCACCGTTTCAGGCCACCGGCGCAGCCATTCGCCGACCGTCACGGTCGAAAGATCGATCTCCGGCATCCCGTTCCTCCTCCGGTATTCGTTGTGAAGGAAGCCTAGCGGCAGAACGCCGCGCGTCATTTGCGCAAGCGCAATTCGCGCTTAATTCTGTTCCGCGATTTCCACGAGCCGATGGGGATGGCGGATGACGAGATGGCTCGACCGGCGCGACTCGATCACGCCTTCATGGTCCCAGGCCGACAGTGTGCGGCTGACCGTGTGCAGCGTCGTCGCCGTCATTTCGGCCAGGTCCTGACGGGACAGCGGAAAAGGGATTTCGATGCCGTCCTCAATGCGACGCCCTGTCTGGTTTGCCAGCCGCAGAAGGGTGGCCGCGATCCGCTGTTCGACGCGCTGAGTGGCGACCTCCTGCAGACGGCGCTGCAACTCCTCGATCCGTCCGCCGACAACGCCGATCGCGTTGCGCGCGATGACAGGGTGAAGGTCCATCAATTCGCCGAAGCGCAGGGCGCTCCAGCTCAGCGCGAGGCTGTCTTCCAGCGCCACCGGCGTTGCGGGAAAGGGCATGCGGCGGAGCACGGCGACAGTGCCGATCATGTCGCCCGCGCCCATATGCCGCAACACGATGTTCTGTCCGTCGGGCGTGACCTGGTCGAGCCTGATGTGCCCCCAGCCCAGCACATAACAATGCGTGGCCTCGTCGCCCTGCTCGAAGAGGTTTTCTCCTTTCGCGACAGTCTGTTCGCGCGCCGCCTCCGCCACGGTGGCGAGGGCGTCCCTGTCCAGCCCGTCGAAAAGGGGGACGGCGCGGATGATCCCGACGCGGCTGGCTGTGTCCATCTTCTTTTCATCTCTTCCCGTGTGAACCGCCGAGACGAATTCGCCGGCAATTGCTTCAGCGCAAATCGGCGCCACCGTCATGACCCTATCTTCAGGACACCAACATCGATCACGCGCGTCAAGGAGACCGCAAAATGAGCCCCTTCAGAAAAGCACTCATCGGCACCGCAAGCAGCATCGCGCTGCTCGCCAGCCTCTCCATCGGCGCCGTTGCCGCCGATCCGGCAGCGGACACCGAGGCCGGGGCGGCCCTCACCTCCATCGCTCTCGACCCCACGACCGTTCCGGCTCCCATCGCCCGCGACCATGCGGCGACGATCAAGCTGGAACTGCAAACCATCGAACGCGAGGCGGAACTCGCGGACGGCACCACCTTCCGCTTCTGGACCTTCAACGGCACGGTGCCCGGCCCCTTCGTGCGGGCACGCGTGGGCGACACAATCGACGTCGCCTTCAGCAATGCCGAAGACAGCACCATGTTCCACTCCGTCGACTTTCACGCGGTGACGGGACCCGGCGGCGGCGCGGTGGCGACGCAGACGGCGCCCGGCGAGCATAGCGGCTTCAGTTTCAAGGCGCTGAACCCCGGCATCTATGTCTATCACTGCGCCACGCCGATGGTGGCCGATCACATCCAGGCCGGCATGTACGGGCTGATCCTGGTCGAGCCGGAAGGCGGCCTGCCGCCTGTCGACCGCGAACTCTATGTCATGCAGGGCGAGGTCTATACCGAGCTTGCCTATGGCGAGAAGGGCGAAGCCTTCACCGATTACGACAAGCTGCTCGACGAGAAGCCGGAATATTACGTCTTCAACGGCGCGGTCGGCGCGCTGGCCGGCGACAACGCGATCAAGGCGAAGACCGGCGAAACGGTCCGCATCTATTTCGGCGTCGGCGGTCCGAACAAGACCTCCAGCTTCCACGTCATCGGCGAGATCATGGACAAGGTCTACACGCATGGCTCGCTGACGAGCCCCGCCTCTCTCGATGTGCAGACGGTAACGGTCGCCCCCGGCGGCGCGACGGTGGCCGAGGTCACCTTCGACGTGCCGGGCCGTTACCTCCTCGTCGATCATGCACTCTCCCGGCTGGAACGCGGCCTTGTCGCCATGATCGAAGTCGAAGGGCCCGCCGATACCGCGATCTTCAATACGGGCGACGCCGAACTCAGCATGGCTGGTCACTGACAGCGCCGCTCACCGGGGGGCTCGCGGACGGGCAGACAGCCTGTCCGCGAGACTCCGCTCAGACAAGGAACATGAAAATGAAAATCGAACCGAAAGTCCTCGCCCTCGCCGCCGCCCTGCTCGGCCTCGCATCCGGTGCCACTCCGGTGTTCGCGGCGGAACATGAGGTCCGGATGCTCAATCGCGGCGAGGCCGGCGCAATGGTCTTCGAGCCTGCCTGGCTGGAAGTCGCGCCCGGCGACACGGTGACCTTCGTGCCGACGGATCGCAGCCACAATGCGGAGAGCATCGCCGCCATGCTCCCGTCCGGCGCCGCGCCCTTCAAGGGCAAGATGAACGAGGCCGTCACGGTGACGTTCAGCGAGGAAGGCGTCTATGGCTACAAGTGCCTGCCGCATTATGCCATGGGCATGGTGGGCATCGTGGTGGTGGGCGATGCAGCCGTCAATCTCGATGCAGCAGCCGAGGTGAAGCATCCCGGCAAGGCGCGCGCGGTCATGGCGGAACTGCTGGAGAAAGCAGCGCCCTGACCGCCCGGATCAGAACAGGAAGCTGCCATGGCCGCCCAGCACCGCGCCCGCAATCGTCAGGAGACTGAGCGTCAGCAGGACGCGGTGAAAGCGGAGCACCAGCGCGAAGGTGCTCTCCGCATCGCGGGCGGCGCGGCGGCGAAACCAGTCGTGAAGGAAAAGCGGCTCGGCGACGAAGAGGACGAAGGTGAAGAGCGCCCATACAAGCAGCATCGCATGCATCCACCAGAAGGCGGGATCCCCGAAGCGGTCCCATGCCTCGAGCCGCCAGGTCATGTAGAAGCCGCTGAGGCCTGCCAGCGTGACGGCGATTTTCGCCTGAAAGGCAAAGCGGCCTTCGATTTCCTCGAACAACGCCGCGCGGCGTTGCGGTTCGGAGAAACGTGCGACGGCTGGTAGGATCACGAGGGTGACGAGCGTCACGCCGCCGATCCAGTGAACCAACGCGAGAACATGGAGAGCACGGGCAATGGCAATATCGTCCAAGGGATGTCTCCGCGGCATGAAATCGTCCGCCAGAATAGGACGCGCAACCCTCGCGCGCACGCGCTGATATGCCGGTGCCGCGTTATGCCTCGGCCGATGCCTGGCCGCTTCTCTCGGCGGGCTTCCGGCCCTTCTTCCTTGCGGCCGGCCTCTGGGCCGCCTTCGCCATGGTGCTGTGGATCCTGATGCTGCGCGGCACCGTCGACCTGCCGACGGCATTTTCGCCCGTCGTCTGGCATTTCCACGAATTACTGTTCGGTTTCGTCACGGCGGCGATTGCGGGCTTTCTGCTCACGGCCATACCGAACTGGACCGGCCGTCTGCCGCTGCAGGGCTGGCCGCTCGGCGGCCTCGTGCTGCTCTGGATCGCAGGGCGCGCGGCCATCGCCTTCTCGGCCGTTCTCGGGCCGGGCCTTGCCGCGGCTGTCGATCTCTCCTTTCTCATCGTCTTCGCCGCCGTGGTCGCGCGCGAGATTCTTGCCGGGCGCAACTGGCGCAACCTTCCGGTGCTCGCCGCACTTGCCGTGCTCATTGCCGCCAATGCGATGATCCATGCGGGGGCCTTCGGGCATTACGAATGGGAGGATGCGGGCAAGCGTCTCGCCATCGCCGTCGTGGTCATGCTGATCACGCTGATCGGCGGCCGCATCATTCCGAGCTTCACGGCGAACTGGCTTCGCCGCCGCAAGGCCGACGAGATGCCGGCGCCTTTCGACCGTTTCGATCTTGCGGCGATGCTGATCGGTCTCGCGGCGCTGCTGATATGGGTGGCGAGCGGACTGAACGCGGTCTCCGGTGCGGGACTGCTTATCGCCTCGGGCGCCCATGCGCTGCGGCTCGCACGCTGGCGGGGCGCGGCGACGCGGGAGGAACCGCTGCTCTGGATCCTTCATATCGGCTATGCCTGGCTGCCGCTGGGACTTGCCCTGCTCGGCCTCGCCGCCTGGCGGCCGGAGCTTGCCACCATCGCCATCCATGCGCTGACGGTCGGCGCCATGGGCACGATGATCCTCGCCGTGATGACGCGGGCGAGCCTCGGCCACAGCAAGCGCGAGCTCACCGCCGGGCGCGGCACGCTGATCTGCTATCTTCTGGTGCTGGTGGCGGCGCTTGCGCGTCTCGCCGCGCCTTTTGCGGACGGCTCCTATGCCGCCGCGCTCGATCTTGCGGGCGGCGCCTGGATCGCGGCCTTCCTTCTCTTCGCCGCGCTCTACCTGCCGCTCTATATCCGTCGCTGAGGCTAGAGGCTGCTGAAGATGCCAGCCGGGTCATGCGCCAGCGCCACCGAGACGATATAGAGGAAGACCGCGAGCGCCGCCGCGAAGGCGCCGATCCGCTGGCCCCTCGTCCGCCCGAAGCGGAAGGCCATCATGCCGAGCGCGATATAGACCACGAGCAACACGACCTTCACGGTCAGCCAGTGATCGATGAAGGGATATTGCTGTACGATCGTCATCAGCATCAGCGCGGCGGTGAGCAGCACCGTGTCGATCGTGTAGGAGAGGAGACGGACCGGCGCCGCCATGGCGAGGCGCTCCCCCGTTCCGCCAGCGCCCGCAAAGAGCGCAAGCCCGCGCATGGCGAAGAGCGAACCGCTCGCGATCACGCTCCAGATATGGACGAGCCGGATCTCGGCATAGAACTCGATCATGCCGCGCTCCGGCCCGCCATTCCTGTTTTTCTCTGCCTCACTCCGCGCCGCCGGCCGGTTCCGCCTTCACCTTCGTGCGCGGCGTTTCCGGCACGGCTTCCTGGCCTTCCGGCTTCGGGAAGAGCCAGAGCCCCGCCACGAAGACCGCAAGCGCCAGCGCGCCGATCGAGAAGATCGTGTCGCCCGGCACCCGCATCCACACGAGCAGGTCCACCAGCGGCTGCTGCATGAACTCGGCCGAACGGGCATAGGCATAGCCATGCTCGAGCGAAGCGAAGAGCTGCAGCACGCCGAGCGGCAGAAGCGTGAGCAGCGCCATCAGCGCGAGGCCGATATTGAGGCACCAGAAGCTCGTCTTGAGCAGTCCCTCATGCCAGGCGAGATTGGGCTTCATGCCGCGCAGGCAGAACAGCACCAGGCCGATGCCGAGCATGCCATAGACGCCGAACAGCGCCGTGTGGCCATGCAGCGGCGTGAGATTGAGGCCTTGCATATAGTAAAGCGACAGCGGCGGGTTGATGAGGAAACCGAAGAGCCCGGCGCCGACGAGATTCCAGAACGAGACGGCAAGGAAGAACATCACCGGCCAGCGATAGCGCCGCATCCACGACGTCGCGCCGCTGAGCCGCCAGGTGTGGTAGGCCTCGAAGCCGATATAGGCGAGCGGCACCACTTCGAGCGCGGAAAAGCTGGCGCCGAGAGCCAGTACCGGCGTCGGCGAACCCGCGAAGTAGAGATGATGCAGCGTGCCGAGCACGCCTCCCGCCATGAAGACGATGGTCGCGAAGAGCACGGCGACCGTCGCGGTGCCGACCTGCAGCAGGCCGAGACGCGTGAACAGGAAGGCGATGACTGCCGTCGCGAAGACCTCGAAGAAGCCCTCGACCCAGAGATGCACCAGCCACCAGCGCCAGTATTCCACCATGGAGAGATGCGTGTGCTCGCCCCACATCAACGCCGCGGCGAAGAAGAGCCCGATGGCGACGGTGGAGAGGAAGAGCAGGCCGACGATCGAGCGCGATTCCGATTTCTGCATCAGCGTCGGCCAGAGCGCGCGCCCGACCAGCACCAGCCAGAGCATCAGACCGATGAACAGGAACCACTGCCAGAAGCGGCCCATATCGGCATATTCCCAGCCCTGATGACCGAACCAGAAATTGTTGTCGAGTCCCAGAATCTGCATCACCGCGAACCACTGGCCGGCAAAGGAGCCGACCACGATCACGAGCAGGCAGACCCACAGCACGTTGACGCCGAGCCGCTGGAAAGGCGGCTCGTAGCCGGAGATTGCCGGTCCGATATAGAGTCCGGTGCCGAGCCAGGCGACCGCGATCCACAGCACCGCAAGCTGCGTGTGCCATGTTCGTGTAATCGAATAGGGCAGTATCTCCGCCATCTCGTAGCCGTAAACGAGCTGGCCCTCGATCTGGTAATGCGCCGTCATCGCGCCGAGCAGGATCTGCACGAGGAAAAGCGCGAGCAGCACCCAGAAATATTTGGCCGTCGCCAGCATGGACGGCGTCGCCTTGAGGCTCCGCATCGGATCGAATTCCGGCATCCGGTAGCTCTCGTCGCGCTCATGCGTGACGGCATAGTGCCACCCGAGCAGCGCGATACCGGCGAGCAGGAAGAGCACGCTGAAGGCCGACCAGAGGAAGGTGCTGGGCGGCGGCCGGTTGTCCACGAGCGGCTCGCTCGGCCAGTTGTTGGTATAGGTGATGGTGTCGTTCGGCCGGTGCGTCACGGTCGCCCATGAGGTCCACCAGAAGAAGGCCGAGAGCACGCGCCGGTGTTCCGCATCCGGCACGGTGCCGTTTTTCATCGCATAGGCTTCGCGAAGTTCGGCCGTCGCCGGATCGTCGCCGAACAGGCTCTCGTAATGGCTGGACACTTCGCGGATCGCCGCCGCCCGCTCCGGGCTCAGCGTGATCGTGCGTGTTTCGGGATCGAAGGTGTTCGCTCTTACCTGACCGCGCAGCCGTCCCTGCAGCGCGGATTTCTGTTCCTCGTTCAGCGAGGCGAAATCATCGGCACCGAAATCCGCCCTTGCCCAGGCATCGAGCATCGCGGTCAGTTCGCGGTGCAGCCAGTCCGCGCTCCAGTCGGGCGCGACATAGCCGCCATGGCCCCAGATCGAGCCGAGTTGCATGCCGCCCATCGATTGCCAGACCTGCCGCCCTTTTTCGATCTCGGCGCGCGAATAGATCAGGCTGCCGTCCGACGCCACCACATTGTCCGGCATGGGCGGCGATTTCTCGTAGATCTGCGTACCGCTCCACAGGAGTACGCTGAACGACACCACAAGCAGGACCCCGAGCAGGGTCCAGAGTCTCTTCGTACTGCTCATGGCCGGCATCTCCTTTTGTTGTGGATCGGCCGTAAACCGGAGAGCGGAACGACATGGGCCCCGCACCCCCAGCTAATGCCGGTTCGTGCCGTTCAATTCGGATTGTCGTTGCTCTACACATCGGCAGGTACGCGGCGGCCTTGCACCGCCACCGGAGATGTGTCGTGGATTCCTGTCACGAGTGCAGGCCACCAGTTCCCTCCGCCCGGACTTTTCATCCGTGGTCTGGACGCTTTATGCGCCTCCCGTCGATGTTACCCATACAGGTGACGATTCGCCAACATATAAGATGCATGTTTGATGCATCTTATATGACAGCCCTTCCTCGCCTTCCACGCCGCGCACACAAGCCCTCCCGATCCTTCGCGGGCCGTCTTACATTTCGCTCACACGACTCTCTCAAGCATCTCCGCGGCCCGCGGAGCTTTGCCGGATTCAGAACAATCATCTTGAGACAGAGATTCGCAATGAAGGTGTCCAAACTGCCGCAGAAGACCCACAAGCCCTGAACATCTTCGTGCTTTCCGCGTGTGCCGTTTGAGGACGGGAATAAGAACGTCTTCGGAGAATTGGATCGAGATCTCACAACTGGAATAGTTGGGGCTACTTCGTGGTCAGACAGACTTTTTCATCTACAACTGCACACGCTGAGCACACGGCGGCGCCTAAGCTGTTGAGATAAAAGGCAACTCGTTCAAATCCATCATGGGGGCGATGGAGATTTTATTTGTCAGTGTATTCAACAGTTTACACGGCCATGGGAAGTGTCAGGAGACCCAGTTTACGCTGTTGTACCCCCCGATGCCCGTGCTGTGCACATAAAAATCCGGATCGGCCGGACCAAGCGTGACTGCCGCCGGCAATGCCATGCCGATTTTCGCGCTCCACGGTGAGCATCTCGATAATCGGTGGAGCGCCGGAAGGCGGCGGACCTCATGATAACGAGATCATGCATCGACGGTCTGTGACCCGATGTCAGCGTTCCTGCAGGGCACGTTCCTTGAGCTTCAGAACTGGCTTCAGGAGATAGCCGAGGATCGTGCGGTCGCCCGTGATGACGCTGACCTGCGAGATCATGCCCGGAATGATGGGAAGTTCCGCCTGACGGTCTTCGAGCGCGGCGTGGTCGACACTGACCGTGACGGGGAAGTAATGAGCACCCTCCTGGGTCATCTGCGTATCGGCGCCGACGCGCTCGACGCGGCCGGGCAACGCGCCATAGACGGAGAAGTCATAGGCGGTGATGCGCACCTTCGCTTCCTGACCGGCATGGATGAAGGCGATGTCGGCTGGTGCCATGCGGGCCTCGATGAAGAGTGTGTCGTCGAGGGGCACGATTTCCATGATGGTACCGCCGGGTTCTATGACGGCGCCCGATGTGAGCGTCGCGACGCGCTTCACGATGCCATTGGCGGGCGCGCGCACGTCGCGGCGGCCGACACGGTCGCGATGGGCAATGAGGCGCTGCGACAGGGCGGCGACTTCGGCATTGGCGCGGCCAAGTTGTTCACGGGCCTCACTGACGAAGGTGGAGCGGCGCTCGGCGATACGCGAGGCAAGCTCCTGCAGTTCGATCTCGGCGGCCCTGATGTCGCCGCGCGCCTTCGACAGTGCTTCGTCGGTTTCAGCGAGCATGCGTTCGAGCTTCAGTTTCTCGACGACGGACATGAGCCCGTCACGGACCTGACGCGAAACGAGACTGTGCTCCGCGGCGAGCGAGCGCCGCTTGTCTTCGAGATGGCCGATCCGCTCCGTCGCTTCCATGATGGTTTCGCGGGCCTGTTCCTCCTGACGCTCGAAAACGGCGACGGCATCGGTAAGGCCTGACATACGGCTTTCATAGAGTGAGGTTTCGGCGGCGATAAGGGCGGCGCTTTCCTCGGCGTCGAGCAGATCCACCGGGAAGGCGAGCGGCGCGCCGGACGCTTCCGCTGAAAGACGCGCGGCGGAGGCCTGCATGGCGCGGAAGGTACTCAGATCCTCGCGGTAGGAGGAGAGAGCGCCTGTATTGTCGATCTGAGCGACGACATCGCCTTCCGAGACGCGATCGCCTTCGCGGACCAGTACCTTGCGAAGAATGCCGCCTTCGAGGTTCTGCACGACCTGAATGTGGCTCGAGGGAACGACCGCGCCCTCGCCGCTCGCGGTGACGTCGATATGGGCGAAGGCGGACCAGAGAAGCAGAAAGAAGAAGAGCCCGGCGACGACGCCGAGCAGCGTGAGCACGGCCTGTTTCGGCCCGCGTACGGGATCGAGGATCGCGGGGGCGGCATTCATGAGGAGGCGGGTGCTCATTCCTTTACTCCTCCGGTAACGAGGTTGAGCGCGCTGCGCGGCTCCTTGCCGGTGAGGGCGGCGAGGACCTTGTCGCGCGGGCCGTCCATCGCGACGCGGCCACGATCCAGCACGACGACGCGCGAGACAAGCGGCAGGAGCGCGGGCTTGTGCGTGACAATGACAGTGGTGAGGCCGGCCCGCTCACGGGCGAGACCGGCGATGACGCGCTGTTCGGTCGTGTTGTCCATGGCCGAAGTCGGCTCATCGAGCAGCAGCACGGGCGGGCGGGCGGCGATGGCGCGGGCGAGCGAGACAGCCTGCCGCTCACCGCCCGAGAGCCGCGCCCCACCCTCGCCCACCTGCGTCTGCAGACCGAGCACGGAACGAGAGAGAAGCTCGTCAAGCCCGGCGGCGCGGATGACCTCCAGCAGACGTTCGTCACCGAGGCCCGGATGGGCGGCGAGGATGTTGTCGCGAATGGTGCCGTGAAAGAGGACGGCTTCCTGACCGGCATAGCCGACGGCCGTGCGGAGCGCGGCGGGGTGTATCTGGCGAACGTCCACGC
Source organism: Parvibaculum lavamentivorans DS-1 (assembly GCF_000017565.1). Lineage (NCBI taxonomy): Bacteria > Pseudomonadati > Pseudomonadota > Alphaproteobacteria > Hyphomicrobiales > Parvibaculaceae > Parvibaculum > Parvibaculum lavamentivorans. Next base: position 1,094,583 of record NC_009719.1, on the reverse strand, counting down.
CATCGAGGAGGACGTGACCGGCATCCGGCGCGTTCAAGTTGAGCGCGAGGCGGAGCGCGGTGCTCTTGCCGGAGCCGACACGGCCGAGAATGGCGACGCTGGTGCCTGCCGCGATGTCGATGCTTATGCCGTCCAATGCGGTGACGGGCGGCACGTCCTCTCCCGGCGAGGGATAAGAGAAACGCACGTCGCGAAAAGAGAGAGCGCCCTTCGCCGCGACCTTCTGGATCTGGCCGGGTGTTTCCTCGACGGGGGCTTGCATGAACTTGTCGAGACCGCCGACCGCTAGTTTCGTCTGCTGCCAGCGCGCCATCAGGTTCGCGATCTGGGCGAAAGGCGAAATGGCGCGGCCGGAGAGAATGACGGCGGCGATGAGCGCGCCCGAGGTGATGTTGCCCGCGCCAACCAGCACCGCGCCGACGACGACCGTAAATATGGTGACGAAGCTCGCGACACCCGCCGTTATCGAGCCCGACAGGCTCGACCATTGCCGCGAGACGATGGCGGTCTCGCCGGTCTGCGCGATCAGGGCTTCCCAGTGGCGGCGCGCCCAGCTTTGCGCATTGATGGCCTTGATGGTGTCGATACCGGCCATGGTTTCGTGAAGGAAGGCGGATTTGTGCGCGGCTTCGCGATGTGCGCGGGCGACGGCGCGGCCTATCGGCTTTTGCAGCAGGAAGCCGGTGGCGACGATGAGAGCGATACCCGCCACGGGCACGAGGACGATCCAGCCGCCGACCCACCAGATGATGGCGAGGAAGAGGAAGACGAAGGGGACGTCGCCGAGACCTACCAGCGTGGCGGAAGTGAAGAAGTCGCGCACGGTCTCGAATTCGCGGACCGTATTGGCGAGCGTGCCCGCGCTTTGCGGACGCGCGGTGCCGCGAAGGGCGAGGAGCTGGCGGAACAGGCGCGCGCCGACTGTCACGTCGAAGCGGCGGCCCGCGACATCGACGAGATAGCCGCGGATCACGCGCATCGCAATGTCCGTCAGGATGACGACCGAAATGCCGATGGCGAGCACAACGAGGCTCGACATGGCATTGTTCGGGATCACGCGGTCATAGACCGCCATGGTGAAGAGCGAGATCGCGATGGCGGCGAGATTGACGAAGAGACCGGCGAGAATGGCGAAGCCGTAGAGCCGCCGGTTTGCGAGGAGCGTTCCCTTGAACCAGTCCTTCTCCGGTTCGACATCAAGGAGAAGGCTGCGCTGGTCGAAATAGAAGGCGGGGCGGAGCTGCCAGACGGCGGCGTCCGCATCCAGTTCATGATCGGGGAGCCAGAAAGCCTCGCCATCGCCCTGAGACGCCATGAAGCCGGAGCCCCGACGGACGAGAAGCGCGACCGCGCCGTCAACCACCGAGACGGCGAGCGCGGGCATCTGTGTGCGCGAAAGCTGCTGGGCGGGAACGCCCGCTTCGGCCGCGAGGATTTCCGCGCGGGACGAGACCTCGGCAACATAAGGCGAAGCAAGACGCCCGCCCTTGAGCGGCAGACCCGCGAGCAGCGCATCCCTTTCCGCACTCTTGCCGAAATAGCGCAGCGCCGCCTCGAGCGCGGGAAGGTAGTCCACCTCCCCTGTCTCCAGTCTCCTGTCCTGTGTTGCGCCCGTCATGAGGTTTCCTCAGACGACCGCTGACAGGGTGCCGGTCTCGCTTGCCGGATCCTGCGCATAGAGTTGGGAAGTGCCGCTATCAAAGTAGGCAAAGTAGCCGCCTTCTTCGCCCTGGCCTCCCGCGCCGCCTGTATCGCCGCCCGGCAGGCCCGAAATCTCACCCGACATGTCAAGCAAGCTTGATGCGTCAAACGTAGAGCCCATGGACATCATGAAGACTTCGTCGCGCCCGGCCACCTCAATCGAAACGGTCGCGGAGCTGCCGCCGGCGAGCGTGTAGGTAAAGCTGTCGGTTGCAGTTTGGCCGTCGGCAAGTGCCTGGATGGAAGCTGCCGCCGTCGGATCGTAGACGATCTCTCCGGTGCCCGCGTCGTAGGTCAGACTTGCGCCCATCGTGCTTGTGGCGGAAACGGAAGAAATGCTCGCACGATCGCCGTCATTCTGCAGGAGGATGCTTCCGGCAAAGGTATAGGCCGCATCCTCATTCACGTCGTCGGCGTAGCTATGGCCGTAGCCGCCAATTTCCGCCATTGCACTGGCGGAGAAGTAAGTGTCGTAGTAGAGGGAATCGTTCCATTGGGCCGAGGAATTCCGGATCAGATAGTCCTCGTCCGCACCAATCCCGTCCGTGACGCTCGGCTGACCGGGCGCCCAGTTGCTATAGGCCCCGGCGACCGCGCTTCCGGAAGAGTCGCCAGACCAGAACGCGGTTCCTGCTTCGGGACCGGTTTGCCACATCCAGTTGCCCTCGGTGGCAACATCGGTAGCGCCCAACCACAGACGGCCGGAATGGATCGTCGTGACGAAGGCATTTTCCTCCGCACTCGTGATCGTGAGAAGATAGCTTTCTCCAGGCAGCGCGGCAGCGGCGCTGCTCTGAGCATCCGCCCAGTAGTTCTCCCCACCAACCAGAGAGTAGGCGTGGCCGTTGCCTTCGAAGACGGTCCATCCGTCGGGCACGGAGCCGATCGTATCGTCCGAGGCCAGAACCGGCGGAACGGTCTGGACGGTGATATCGAGTGCGGCAGAGGCCACGCTTTCGTTCGCCGCGCCATCGACGGCCGTCACGGTGAAGCTGTGCTCGCCATCGGGAAGAGCCTCTGTCACGAAGAGCCAGGTTTCGCCAGTCATCGGCACGGTGCCGAGCAGCACACCGTTGTCGTAGACATTGACGAAGGTCGCCGCCGGACGCGTTCCCGAAAGGGTGATCGTGTTGTCGTCGGTAATGCCGTCACCAACAGTGCCGGTGTCGCTGCCCCAGCTGTCGATGGTGGGCGCGGCCGGAGCCGTGGTATCCACCCAGACAATCTGCGTGTTGGAGAAAGCACTGAGGTTGCCCGCGTCGTCGACCGCACGCGCGGTGATTGAATGATACCCCTCGGGCAGCACGGAAGTGGTGACCGTCCAGTTGCCGCTGCCATCCGCTGTGGTGGTGCCGATCTCGCTGCCTGCGAGATAAACGCGGATGGTCTCGCCTGCGCCCGCCGTACCGGTGAGAGCCGGTGTGGTGTCGGAGGTCTGGTTGTTGGCAATGCCGGTATCGTCAGTGAAGCCGGTGATGACCGGCGCGGCGGGAGCAATATTGTCGAGTTCAATAATGTTCGTGACCGTGCCGGACTCATTGCCAGCGCGGTCGACCGCATAGGCCTCGACCGTGATCTCGCCGCTCTGGAGGCCGGAGATGTTGGCACCGCTGAGAATCCAGGAAGTGCCGTTGACGGTAGCCGTGCCGGTGACCGTGCCTCCGAGTTCATCCGTGAAAGTTATGTGGACGGTATGTCCGCCTATCGAAGTGCCGGAGACGTTGAAATAGTTGTCTTCCGATCCATTCACAACATTGTCAGAGGCTATCGGCGTCGTGATCGTGATCGCCGGGGGCGCGGTGTCGACGACCACATACATGGCGCCGGTCTGGGCGCTCTGATTGCCAGCCTCGTCTTCCGCACGCACCGTCACACTGTGATAGCCGTCGGCAAGCGTTCCGGTCGTGAAGGACCAGGCGCCATTGGCATCGGCGACCGTGGTGCCGACCGAACCGCCATTGATGAACACACGCACCGTCGTACCCACTTCCGCGGTGCCGGTGATAGTGGGCGTGGTGTCGGTCGTCTGCTTGTCGGTGGTGGAAAAGCCTGTGTCGTCGGAGATAGCGGTGATAACGGGTACGGGGGGTGCTGTGTCGTCGATCGTGACCGTAAGGATGCCGGACTCGGCCGATTCATTGCCCGCGTAGTCGTAGCCGATGGCGGTAAACTCGTGTGCGCCCTCGGACAGGGATTCGGTGTAGAAAATCCAGGAGGTGCCATTGACGGTCACCTCACCGACTTCAACGCCGTTATCGTAAATGACGACAGTGCGCGTTCCGGCCTCCGCCGTGCCGGTGACGGAGATGAAGTTGTTGGTCGTGACGCCGTCACCCTGCGTGCCGGAATCGGGAGAGAAGCCGGTGATGACCGGGGCCGCAGGCGCGACCGTATCGATGCCTATGGTGATCGAGTTGGACGGCGCGCTCATGTTGCCCGCGGCATCGACGGCGCGGGCTTCATAGGCAGCATAGCCGTCGGCGATCGGGCCGGTCGTCACCGACCAGTCGCCATTGCCATCCGCCTCCGTCGTCGCGATGAGCCCGCCGCCACGGAAGATGTTGATTGTGACATTCGCGTCGGCTGTGCCTGCGAATGTGAGCGTATTGTCCGAAGTCAGGTTGTCAGAGGACGAGTAGCCGATGTCGTCGGAAAAACCGGCGATGAAGGGGGCGGCCGGTGCGACGGTGTCGACGGTGACGGAGAACGCTGCCGAGTGGCCGCTCGGACCGTAGCCGCCGGGCGCGGTGGCTACGGCGGTGAAATCATGATCGCCTTCCGCAAGCGTGCCCGTCAGAAAGTGCCAATTGCCGGCGCCGTCAGCCGTGACGGTGCCGAGCGAGACGCCGCCGTCGAAGATCTCCACCGAGGCGCCGTTCACGGTCGTTCCATAGAGATCAAGTGTATTGTCTCTTGTAATGCCGTCTCCGGTCACGCCGGTGTCGTTCGAATAGAGCGTGATGGCGGGTGTGGCGGTCGCGGGCACCGGACCGCTGGAGATGGTGAGGTCGAGGGCGGCGGATTCATCGCTCACATTGCCAGCATCGTCGCTGACGCGCGCTGTGAAGCTGTAGCTCGCTTCTGCGAGTTCCTCCGTGGTGAAGGACCAGTTGCCCGACCCGTCCGCCGTCACCGTACCGAGCGAAATGCCGCCTTCGAAGATCTCGACCGTACTGTTGGCAGCGGCCGTGCCCGAAAGTGTCGGCGTCGTATCCGAGGTAGTGCCGTCGCCCATGGGGAGGGTGTCGTCACTGAAGCCCGTGATGACAGGCGCGGCAGGCGGGGTCGTGTCGATGATGACAAGCTGCGTGCCGCTATAGTTGCTTTCGCGACCTGCGGCGTCCGTTGCCTTGACGGTAAAGACATGAACGCCCTCACCAAGTTCGGGCGTTGTGTAGGACCAGTTGCCGCCACCATCCACGACGGCCGTGCCGAGCACGGTGGAGCCATCGCGGATGGTGACGGTTGTGCCCGCTTCGGCCGTGCCGGAAAGCGTCGGTGTCGTGTCGGAGGTGCGGAAATCTCCCGGCGTGCCGGTGTCGTCGCTTATCGAGGCGATGACGGGGACGGGGGGCGGCGTGAGATCGACGGTGAACTCCACCTCGTTGCTCTCACCGCTTTCATTGCCGGCAAAGTCGCGTGCTGCGGCTGTAAATGTGTGCGTACCTTCGAGGAGCGCCGAGGCAAGGAAGGTCCATGAGCCGCCGTTCACCGAGGCGGTGCCGATCTGTTCGCCATCCCGGTAGACGACAATAGTGTTCGTGCCCGGCTCGGCGGTGCCCGATAGATAGGTCCAGTTGAAAGAACTGATGCCGTCATCGGTGGCGGCACCATTATCATTGGTAAAGCCGGTGATGGCGGGCGCGGCAGGCGCTACCGTATCGATGTTGATAGCGTAGTTAGCGGACTGGATGCTCTGATTACCCGCCGCGTCCACCGCGCGGGCATAGAAATAATGGAAACCGTCAGCAACCACGCCGGTCGCCGCCGACCAGTCACCGTTCTCATCGGCCACGCCGGTCGCAACGATGGTCTGGCCGAGATAGACATTCACAGTCTCGCCCGCTCCGGCGGTTCCGGTGAAGAGCAACGTGTTGTCGGAGGTCTGGTAATCCGGATTGCCGGTATCGTCACTATAGCCGGTGATGACAGGGGCGTCCGGGCGCGTCGCGTCGATGGTGACTTCGAACGCCGCGGTCTCGGCGCTGTAGTTGCCTGCGCCGTCTCGCGCGGCGGCGGTGAAGCTGTGGCCGCCGTCCACCAATGTTGCCGTGGTGAAAGACCATGTGCCGCCACCGGTAACCTGCGCCGTGCCAAGCTCGACGCCGCCGTCATAGATGACGATTGTAGACCCTGCGGCACCCGTACCGCTCAGCGTGAGCGTCGTGTCGTTGGTGAGACTGTCGCCCTGGAGGCCACTGTCGCTGGAGAAGGAAACAATCGCCGGGGTTGCGGGCGCTGTGGTGTCGATATTGAGGTAAAGGGCGTTCGACCAGCCGCTGGCATTGCCCGCTGCATCGAAGGCGCGCGCATCATAGGTCGCATAACCTTCGGGCAATTCGCCCGTGGTGATTGTCCAGTTGCCGTCGCCGTCCGCCGTGGCCGATCCGACGACGCTGCCGCCGCGGAATAGCTGGACGGTGGCGTCCGCTTCCGCCGTGCCGGTGAAGGTGAGGGTTGTGTCGGAGGTCGAACCCGTCTGCGTTCCCGTGTCGTCCGAAAAGCCGGAGATGACAGGCGCCGCGGGCACTTCGTTGTCGAGCAGGATTTCGTGCGTGGCCGTATCGGACTGGTTGCCCGCCTGATCGACCGCATAGGCTTCGATGGTGATAGCGCCGTTATCGAGAGCGGAAATATCCGCGCCCGTCAGCGTCCATGAACCATTGCCGGCAACCGAGGCGGTCCCTGAAGCCGTTGCGCCGGAGCCGTCGCGGAAAGTGACGAAGATCTGCTGGCCGCCCGGCGCCGAACCGGAGACGGTGAGCGAACCGTCAGTCAAGGCGCCGACGATGTTGTCGCCGTCGACCGGATCGGAGATCGTGACCAGGGGAGCCGTGGTGTCGACCGTCACGGTGAACTGCTCCGAGTGAGTGCTCACGCTGCTTGAGGGAGCTGTCGCACGTGCACGGAAGATGTGGCTTCCATCCGCCAGTTCCGCTGTCGTGAAGGACCAGTTGCCGGAGCCGTCCGCGATCGTGGTGCCGAGCGAGACACCGCCGCGGAAGACTTCAACAGTGGCGTTCGCGGCGCTTGTACCCTCGATGGTGAGCGTCGCGTCGTTTGTGAGACTATCGCCTTGCGTGCCGCTGTCGCCGGAGAAGCCGGTGATGAGCGGCGCTGGCGTGACAGGGATCGAGACCGTCACGTCAAGGCTGTCGCTCATGGGCGAAACGTTGCCCGCGACGTCGACCGCACGAGCCGTGAAGATGTATTCGCCCTGACTGAGCGTTCCGGTATCGTAGCTCCAGTCGCCGTTTCCATCGGCGGTCACGGTGCCGAGGAACGAGCCCTGGTTGAAGATGCTGATCGTGGCGTTTTCTTCCGACGTGCCGATGATCGTCAGGGTCGTATCGGCGGTCACGCCGTCGCCGACGCCGCCGGTATCGTCCGAGAAGCCGGTTATGACGGGTGCATCGGGATTTTCGGTGTCGATTATGACGGTCAGCGGATCCGTCTGATCGCTTTCGTTGCCGACATAATCTCGCGCGGCGGCAGTGAAGCTGTGGTCACCATCCGCCAGATCGCCGGTGTGGAAGGTCCACGCGCCGGCATTCACGACGACCGTTCCGATTTCGACGCCGTTGTCGTAAATGACGATCCGCATGGCGCCGGCGGGCGCGGTTCCCGTCAGAGTCAGGTTTCCATCCGCCGTGATACCGTCGTCCGGGACGCCCGTGTCGAGCGAATAGCTGTCAAGCGTGGGCGCATCAGGGGCGATGGTGTCGATGTTGATGGCGATCCCGCTCGACACGCCGCTCGCATTGCCGACGTCATCCACAGCGCGTGCGTAGAAAGTCGAAGTACCATCTGCAAGTGCCTCTGTCGTTGCCGTCCAGTTGCCGTCGCCATCGGCGATGCCTGTAGCCACGACCGTCATGCCGACATAAACGTTGACGGTGGCGCCCGCTTCCGCCGTGCCGGTGAAGGTCAGCGTGTTGTCGGCGGTCTGATTGTCGCCGTCGAAGCCGGTATCGTCGGAAAAATCGACGATGACCGGAGCGGCGGGGCCGGTATTGTCGAGCGTTACGGTGGCTGTCGTCGTGCCGGACTGGTTGCCCGCCTGATCGACAGAATAGACTTCGACCGCAATGTTGCCATTCTGGAGGCCGGAGATGTCGACACCAGACAGCGTCCAGTTGCCGCCGCCCGTGACGAGGGCGTAGCCGCCATCCACGGTAGCGCCGCTTTCATCGCGAAAGGTGACATAGACACGCTGCGCGCCCGAAGCTGTGCCGGACACCGAAACCGATCCGTCCTCGGCGGCGTTGACGACGTTGTCGGTCGCGATCGGCGTCGTGATGAGGACGGCATGCGCCGTGGTGTCGATGGTGAGGCCGAGGCTGGCGGAGGGGCTGAGATTGCCGGCTGCGTCTACCGTCCGCACGGTGAGACTGTGACCGCCTTCCACGAGTTCCGGTGTCGTGAAGCTCCAGTTGCCGTCGCCGTCGACCTCGGCGGTGCCGAGCAAGACCGCTCCGTCGCGGATCTGGACGGTGGCGCCGGCTTCCGCCGTGCCCGTGAGCGTTGGCGTGGTGTCGTTGGTGCGGGCGTCACCCGCCGCGCCGCTATCGTCGGTAAAGCCGGTGATGACGGGCGCCGCCGGTGCTGCCGTGTCGTGCCCGATTGTCTCCGTCACCGTGCCTGAGTTGTTGCCCGCCTGATCGACCGCATAGGCTTCTACCGTTATATCGCCATCGGCAAGGGCGGAGATGTCCACGCCCGGCAGCGTCCAGTTGCCCCCGACGACGATGGCCTCTCCTGTGGCGGTGGCGCCATCCTCGTCAGTGAAGGTCACATAGACGCGCTGGCCGCCCGGCGCCGTGCCGGAAAGCGAGACGGAGTTGTCTTCACTTGCATTGACAATACCGTCACCCGAAATCGGCATCGTGATCGTCAGCCCGGGAGGCACGGTGTCCACGGTGACGATGTAGCTACTGGAACTCGTGCTCCTGTTGCCTGCCTCATCGACGGCGACCACGCTGAAATAGTGAGAGCCATCGGCGAGCTCTTCGGTGGTGAAGCTCCATGCGCCCGCGCCATCGGCGATAACAGTGCCGAGCGACGTGACGCCGATGAAAATCTCGACTGTCACACCTGCCGTCGCGGTGCCGGTCAATGTAACCGTGTTGTCGGAAGTCCGGCCGTCGCCCTGGTTGCCGGTGTCCTCCGAGAAGCCGGTGATGAGGGGACTCGCGGGCGCCACGCTGTCATGCGCGATGGCGACCTCGACTGTATCCGACCTGTTGCCTGCCTGATCTTCCGCATAAACCTCAAGGACAATCGCGCCTTCGTCGAGACCGGAAATATCGGCGTTCAGGGTCCAGCTTCCGGCGCCGTCAACGAGCGCGGATCCCGTCGCCGTAGCGCCGCTGCCGTCGGTAAAGGTGAGGTAGACGCGCTGACCGCCCGCCGAAGTGCCGGAGATGACAAAGTACCCGTCCTCGGCGGCATTGACGATTCCGTCGCCGGCAATCGGCGTCGTTACAGTGACCGTGGGGGCGGTCGTGTCGATGCTGAGATTGAGCGGTGCGGAAACCGCGCCCTTGTTACCCGCCTCGTCGGTAGTGCGCGCCGTCAGCGTGTGGGTGCCCTCCGCGAGCGTGCCGGTTGTGAAAGTCCAGTTGCCCGCGCCATCGGCGATGGCGGTGCCGAGCGAGGTCTGTCCGTCGAAAATTTCGACGGTAGTTCCAGCTTCCGCCGTACCTGTGAGCGTCGGCGTCGTGTCATAGGTGAGGTTGTCGCCGGGAAAGCCCGTATTATCGGTGAAGCCGGTGATGACGGGCGCCGTCGGCAAACCGCTGTCGAAAATGACGGTTTCGGTCGTCGTGCCGGATTGGTTGCCCGCGCGGTCGACGGCATAGGCTTCAATTGAAACCTCGCCGTTCTGCAGACCGGAGATATCCGCGTCCGAAAGCGTCCAGTTGCCCAGGCCGTCAACAAAGGCGCTGCCCGTGACGGTTGTGCCCCCGGCGTCGCGGAAGGTGACGAAGACCTGCTGCCCCCCCGCCGCTGTGCCCGAGACGGATAACGAACCGCCTTCAGACGCATTGACGAGGCCGTCGCCCGAAACCGGCGTCGCGATTGAAATGGCGGGCGGCGTTACATCCACCACGACGTCAAAATTTTCGGAGCGTTCGCCAATATTTCCTGCGGCATCGGTTGCGGTTGCCGTGAACTGGTGCCCACCTTCGGAAAGCTCGGCGGTATCGAAACTCCAGTTGCCGACGCCATCGGCGATGGCGGTGCCGAGTACGTGCGGACCGTCGAAGATGGTAACGGTGGTGCCCGCATCCGCCGTACCCGTCAGGGTGAGCGTCGTATCGGAGGTGACGCCATCATCCGCGATGCCGGTGTCTCCGGAGAAGCCCGCAATGACGGGAGCCGATGGGCCGGACGTGTCTATTTCAACGGAGAAGGCCGCAGAAACGTTACCCGTGTTGCCGGCGGCGTCCGTCGCGATTGCAGTGAATTCATGCTGGCCTTCGCCAAGTTCGCCGGTTGCAAAGCTCCACGCACCCGCACCATCGGCGAGCGCGGTGCCAAGTTCCGTATCGCCATCGAAGATGATGATAGCGGCGCCGGCTTCCGCCGTACCTGTCAGGGTGAGAATGGTATCGGAGGTAATGCTGTCGCCTTGCGTTCCAGTATCGTCCGAGAAGCCGGAGATGACCGGCGCGCCGGGTGCTTCGGTATCGACTTCCACGGTAAAGACGGCTGAAGCGCCGCCGGTGTTTCCGGCAAGGTCCGTCGCGGATGCGGTAAAGTCATGCTCGCCGTCTTCGAGTTCGCCGGTTGTGAAACTCCACAAGCCCACCCCATCGGCAATTGCTGTGCCGAGCGATACTGCGCCATCGAAAATTTCGATCGTCGCGCCCGCTTCGGCGGTGCCCGTCAATGTGAGCGTGGTGTCGGAGGTGATGCTGTCGCCGATTGTGCCGGTATCGGCGGCATAACCGGAGATCACCGGCGCTCCGGGCGCCACGGTGTCGACCGTCACCGTCAGAGGCGCGGAGATTTGCCCGGTGCCGCCCGCGTTGGTGGCCGTCGCTGTAAATTCATGGGTGCCATCGCCGAGCGCGGCGGTATCGAAAGTCCAGGTGCCGCCGGGATCCGCGGTTACCGTGCCGAGTTCCGTGTCCCCGTCGAAAAGCGTGACGGTCGCGCCTGCTTCGGCGGTGCCCGATAAAGTGAGCGTGGTGTCGGATGTGACGCCATCGCCGGGCAAGCCGGTATCGTGCGACCAGGACGATATGACCGGCGCAGCAGGCGCTGTCATGGTGCCGCTATCGTTCGAGCTATCGAGAGGCGGCGGAAGGTCGTCACTCCCTTCCCGCAGACCTTGTCCGTATATGCCGGGACCGGACTCCGCGTTCCGCGAGCCTGCATCAGGTGTGTCGAGCCAACCGAAGAGACGGAGAAACGCCCCCGGCAAGGGGCCAACGATCCCGCTTTCGGCGATGGCGGCCGTCTCCGCGAAGAAGTCCGCGCCGAGGCCGGCAATTCTTATGGCTCCGTCCGGGCTCGTGAGGACGAGTTCGCCGCCCTCGACCCGCAGATCGTCCACGCCTTCAAGCGACACGATTTCCACGGTCATGCCGCCCGGCACGGTGAAATTCGAACCTGCCTCGATCGTCACGAGTTCCGATACGCCGTCGGGACCAGTCAGTTGCAGGACGATCTTCATGACTCAATACTCCACTTGAAACAGTGCGAATGCCGGAGAGGCAAACCGAAGTGGGGGGCGCGGCGGAACGGGTTATTCACCTTCCGCCGGAGGCGAGAGCGCCGAGCTCACCCATGGCGGCAACGACGCCATAGGCAGAGCGCAACTTTGCGAAACGTGCTTCGAGTTCGGTGCGAGTGGCCGCACGTTCCTCGTTGAGCACGAAGAACAGATCGAGAAGGTCGCGCTGACCGCCGACGAACTGCGCATCGTAGACGCGGACGAGTTCGCTCGCCGCCACCTGTCGGCGGACAAGGACGGTGTGCGTATCCTTGCTGGAGCGATAGTTTTCAAGCGCCTCGAGGACACCGAGGCGCACTTCGCGGGCGACATCGTGGATGCGGATGGCGGCGGCCTGTTCGCGATAGTTTGCGGCGCTGACATCGTAAAAGTCGCGACCACCGGTCGCGAAGCGATAGGTAAGGCGCAGGCCGACATAATAGTCGTCGTCCGGGCCGGAGACGCCTTCGATGTTGCGGCCGTTGCGCGCCTTGACCTCGGCATCGAGCTGCGGGAAGAGGTCGGCGCGAGCTGCGGCACGCGTACCGTCCGCTGCCTCAGCGCGGGCGCGGGCGGCGGCGAGCGCGGGATGCGCGGCCGTCGCCTCGGCAATAGCGGCGTCCGCCGTCAGGGTTATGACCTCGAGCGGCTCCGACGGCTGTTCGAGCGCGACCGGCTCCTCGCCGATCAGTTCGCGGTAGCGGGTCTCAGCAAGCGCCAGTTCGCGCTCGGCATTGAGAACGAGATAGCGGGCCTCTTCCGTCTGGCTGCTGCCGACCACGGTGAGCGAGCGCAGGCCCGGATCGGCCTCGGCGCGGCGCTCAATACGGCTTGCGATGCTTCGTGCGCGCTCCTCATGGCTTTTCAGGAGCGCGAGACGTTCGCGAAGCTCCAGAACGCCGAGAAAAGCATAGGCGGCGTCCAGCGCAACATCATTGAGCTTTACCTGTGCGGTCAGTTCTTCCGCCTGCGCATCCGACTTGGCGGCAAAGACGCGGGAGGGCGTGCCAAGACCATCGAAAATCGGCTGGGTGAGCGTCAGGGAATATTCTTCCGCCGTCATCGTGCGTTCAAAGGTCGGCCGATCTGTCTTTTCCCGCCGTACGGAGCCGTCGAGCGATATCGTGGGGAAGTAGCCGGAGCGCGCAGCGCCAACCTCCCGCTCCGCCGCTTCGGCTTCGAATTGCGCTGCCTGCGCGCCCGGATGGTCGCGCATCGCGCGCGACATGGCATCCTCGATCGTCAGCGCATCGGCCCCGGAAACTTCGACCAACAGGACGGCAATCAACGCAGCCGCCGCCAAACGGGAGGACCCCGCGCTCCGCCCGAGAGGGCAGCAATCGCCCTTGTTCTTAGCCATCCGACCCCCCAAAAGCCGCAACCCGATCCAATTGGGGTGTATCCAAATGGGAATTGAACCAAAAAACAATGAGTTTTACTTAAAATACTTAATATAACGCCGTTTATTTATCTGATGAATTTCGATATATTCGGATAATGCTCAACATTCATTTTATTAATACTTAGAATTCATGTAAGTGATAAATCCATTTACGATGACCCGATGTAAAAGTGAAACGACAGCCGGTTCATGGAGGACGCGATTCATATAAAGTGCGGCCTCCGAAGCCATCCGACGAACGACCGAGGTGAAGCTGCGTGAATATCCGCGAACTGGATCTGAACCTGTTGCTCGTGTTCAACGCGATCTATACGGAACGAAGCATCAGCAAGGCCGCCGTGAAGCTCGGCATAACGCAACCCGCCGTTAGCAATGCCCTGCGCCGGTTGCGTAACTTCACGGGCGACACGCTATTTTACAAATCCGGCTCCGGCGTCGCCCCCACGCGGGCGGCGGCAACGCTTGCCATTCCCATCGGTCATGCGCTCGACACAGTGGAGAGAGGCCTCTCCTCGGTGCGCAGCTTCGATCCCGCTACCTCCCGGCGCACATTTCGCATCGGCGTGAACGACATTATCCACGACGCTCTCGTGCCCGCTCTCGTCGGCTATACAAGACGGGAAGCGCCAAACCTCATCCTAGAGTTCGTGCAGCAGGTCGGCGACCGTGCCCTTGAAATGCTGAAGGGCGGCGAAATCGACATGGCGCTGCTCCCTAACTTTGCAATCGACGACAGCCTCGTTTCCACAAAGGTGTGGGACGATTCCTTCGCCATTATCGTTGCGCGGAATCATCCGATCGCCAAAAGCAACAGGCTGACGGTCGACGACATCCGGGAGTTGCGCTTTGTTGTCACCACCCATGTACAGAGACTGCGCACCTTCATCGACAGTGCCTTCAGGGCAAATGGGATGGAACGCGTCACGGCCTGCGCGGTCGCCGATACGCACAATATTTATCCCCTCGTCGCCGTTTCCGATCTGGCCGCCTGTGTGGGCCGCTTCCACGCCGACCGCTACAACACGGATGGGAGCCTGGTGATGTTCGATCTGCCGTTCGAACTGCCGAAAATACAGGGACGCATCGCCTGGGCGAAAGAAGCCGATGAAGACGAGGGACATCGCTGGGTGCGTGAGCGCGTTCTTGAAATCCTGCACAGCGCCTTCAAGCTGCACGGAGCCAGAGAGCCATCAAGCGCCCTGTAGTTGCGGCATTCGGGCATCATAGAGAATCAAAGGCGCGGCCGCTGAGATCAAGGATGATCCTGCGGTAGAGCGCGACGGCGCCTGTTCCTCTCCGTTCTTCAGCCAACACTCAATCGATATACTGCTCGTTGCCCACGAAGCCGATGCTGGTTACGCCGATGCGCTGAGCGGCCGCGAGGACTTTCGCCACGTGATCGTATTCGACCATGCGGTTTGGCCGCAGATGGATTTCCGGCTGGGGTACTGCTTCCGCCACGCCTGCGAACTTCGCTTCCAGAGCCGTGATGTCCGACAGCTCCTCTCCGTTCCAGCTCACAAGACCATATTCATCGACACCAAGCTGGACCACCGTCGGCTCCTCCTGCTTCTCAAGCGTTACCGCTTGAGGCATGTCGAGTTTGATCGCATGGGTCTGCAGCGGAATGGTGATGATGAGCATGACGAGCAAAACCAGGAGCACATCGATCAACGGCGTGGTGTTGATCTCCATCATAGGCTCGTCTTCGTCGCCTCCACTTCCGACATTCATCGCCATTACGCTATCTCCTCAATTACCCTGAACCGGCTCGGTGATGAAGCCGACTTTCTGCACGCCCGCCCTCTGAATATCGAGGATGAGCCTTCCCACCGCTTCGAAACGAACGGAAAGATCGCCCCGCACCTGGATCTCGGGTTGCGGTTCCGCATTCGCGACTTCGATCAGCCGCTCCAGCATTTCATCCCGGCTTCCGACCGGCATGGCGTCCCAATAGTATTTTCCGTCCTTGTCGACCGCGAGAGTGATGTTCTCGGGCCGGGTCTGGTTGACCTCGCTGCTTGCCTTCGGCAATTCCACGGGTACCGTCTGGATCGCCACCGGGATGGTAATCAGGAAGATGATGAGCAGCACGAGCATCACGTCGACAAGCGGCGTGGTATTGATCGCGGACATCACCTCGTCTTCGTCGCCTTCGGTCGAAACATTCATCGCCATGTGAGCACCCGTCCTTTCAGAGCCCGCGTCAGGCGACCTTGCCAGAGAGAATGCGGAGATGGACTTCCGTCGCGAAACGGCGGGCATGCGAGACGACGCCCTTGTTGCGGCGGGTGAGCAGATTGTAACCGAGCACAGCAGGCACGGCGACGGCGAGACCGATGGCCGTCATGATAAGGGCTTCACCAACCGGGCCCGCCACCTTGTCGATAGAGGCCTGCCCCGAGACGCCGATCGCAACCAGCGCGTGGTAGATGCCCCAGACCGTGCCGAAGAGACCGACAAACGGGGCGGTGGAGCCGACCGTCGCAAGGAAAGCGAGACCGCCCTGTAGCTTCGCCGCCAGCGTGTCCACCGCGCGGTTGAGTGCAGCCGTCGACCACTCGGAAAGCGTAACCTCGCTGCTCAACCCCTTGTTGAACTGGGCAACGGCCTCTTCACCGTCTTCCGCAATCGCGCGATAGGAGTTGCGCTTCGGCAGCGCTTCGATGCCCGCCCGCAGCGTATCCGTTGGCGCGAAGAGCTTGATCACCCGGTTGAACTGATCAAACAGGCGGCGCTGCTCGAAGAGTTTGGTGATGAGCACGTACCAGGAGCCCATCGACATGATGGCGAGGATGAGAAGCGTTGCCTTGGAGACAAAGTCTCCCTGCTCCCACAGCGCGCTCAGACCATAAGGATTGGTCTCTGCGGCTGTTGGCCCAGGGGATGTTTCCTCTGTTGTATCCGACGGCGCACTCTCCCCGTCTGCAGTTTCTACCTCGGCATTATCCGCCGCGTCTTCCGCCGGTGCTTCATCCGCGAGAGGTGCCGCTTGCTGTTGCTGTGCCTCAACAGGCGTGCCGACGAATGTCAGTCCTGCCGAGAGAACGAAAGCGAGCGCGAAGGCCCCAAAAAGGCGGCTGATCTGAATGGTCCGGGTCTTCATTACTTGGTCCTCTGTACTGACTTGTCTCATTCAAGGTTTTTTGTGTCTCGGGCGTTACCGGTTTTCGCCGCTAGCCGTCGGTCAGCTTGAAGTTCACGGCGAACTTCATCCAATGCCCCACCGGCGCTCCGTCTTTCGTCGCCGGCAGGAAGCGCCAGGTACGCCGCGCATGAACCAGCGCAACCTTGTCGAGGCGCTCGAAGCCGCTCGACTTGTCGATCTTCCCGTCGGTCACGCGGCCGTCTTCCGAAACGTAGAGAAGAAGGATCACGCGGCCTTCCTCGCCCATGCGCCGCGAGGCGGGCGGATAAGGCGGCTGCGTGTTGCCGTGGCTCGGATCGGCGCGAGGCAATATAGGCCTCTGCTCTGCAACGACCGGCTGCGGCTCCGGCTTCGCCGGCTGCACCTGCTGGATGGTTTTCTGCGGGGTGAGCGGCGGGGCCTTCTTCACCACCGGCGGCGGCACATATGCCTCGGGGGGCTTCACGATTTCGGGGGGCGGAGGCGCGGGCGGCGCTTCTTTCGGTGCTTCTGCGATCAACGCGACCTGAAGGGGCTCCTGGACAGCCTCCACGACGTCGCGCGCGAGGCCACTCAGCAGTGCCCACAACAAAAGAAGATGCAGGCCGATGACCGCCGCAAGCCCGACAACGCGGCTCGACGACGGATGTCCTTCACGAAAATCAAGCGTACTCATTATCCAGTCACTTCCAGGCAGTCATTTCGCAAGTCACGTCGGGACCTTCAATGCATGCCTTCAGGTTTGCTCATGCATAAAAGATGCCGATCTCTTCTCCTTCAGACCTCGGCGTTTCCACCGCCGAGCCCGAAAAATCTGCCGCGGAAATAGACAAGCGGCGCCGGGTCGCCTTCGACAGTTGCATTTCGAACGAGACCCACGAGGATCTCGTGGTCACCGCCTGAGAAGCAGTCCTCGAGATCGCATTCAATCGTGGCGCCCGCCCCTGCAAGGACTGGCGCGCCATTCTGTCCGTAGCTGTAGTCGATGCCGTCGAACTTTGCCGCGCCTGCAGCTGTCGCAAAGCAGGCCGCGATGTCGTTCTGCCCATCCGAGAGAATGTTCACGGCGAAAATGCCGGCGCGCTTGATCTGCGCCAGCGTTTCGCTCTTGCGCGCCAGCGAGACAAGAATGAGCGGCGGCGAGAGAGACAGCGCGGAGACGGCGCTGACGGTTGTGCCAACGGGGACGCCGCCCAATACCGTTGTGACGACGGTTACCCCGGTGACGAAGGTTCCGAGCGCTTTTCGGTAGGTCGCGGGATCAACCGATCCTTGTTCTTGTTTTGAAGTCTGGCTCATACTCACTGTCTCACTGTTCTTGCCATCGCTTCAGAATGGATTGTCGCCATAGACCGGCTTGTAAGCGGCCTTGCTCGCTTCTTCCGGCGCGCGGCCGCAGATCGAGAGCGCAGTCAGGGCATAGATCAATGCGCTCTTCGCCATGTCCCCGGGGGTTGGCCGCCAACGGGGCATGCCCGTGGTCACAGCCGGAATGCGATGCATATTGAAGACGTTCTGGTCGCGCCACATGCTCGAATAGACGGGGTTGGCACGCTGCAGCTTCTCGCCGAGCGTGAACTCCGTCGCGTCCGCAACGGCGGCGACGAGCGGCGCGACATCCTGCGCGTCTGCTTCGAAGCCGTGGCGCACGACCATGGGTTCGATGTCGAAGCCTTCGATATCGAACTGCCGCATGAGCGCCGCGAGTTCGTGCTGCACATCCGCTGCCTTCTGACGCGGCGTCAGTCCTGCTTCAAGATAGATCGAGACGACCTCCGTTCCCGTTCCGAAGGAATAAGGGATACCGGCCTTGATGGAATCGATCTGCGTCTTGGGGACCGAAATCCCGCCTGCGCTTTCATAACGATGGCGGTCGGGATAGGTCATGCCCCAATCATGGAGCGCCTCGATGATCGGGCCGAGGCGATAGATCGGATTAGGGTGCTGGAGGGGATCCCCGGGATAATCGAGAATGGGCGTGAATACGCCCTGTCCAAAAATGCGAATACGGAAAACGGCGTAGCCGCAGCCAATCCAGGTGAGGCCGAAATCGCAGCCTTCCGCGGCGATGGCATAGTCCGGCGCAACGCCACCATGATGGAAAAGATAGTGCGCGCCGATATCCTTGCCGAGATAGTCGATGCCCTTCCTGTCCTCGATAGGTTCAGGCCCGATCTCGCCGGGACAAGCCGTGAGATAGAGTTTCCCCGCAAGCGGAATACCCGCCTTGCGCAACGCTTTTGCCGCGATCATGAAGCAACTCATGGGGCCGCGGTCGTTTGCAATCGGGTAGCCGAACAGCTTGCCGTCTTCAAGCCAGCATTCCAGCCATTCACGGTTCGCGAGCGTTTCGGGACGATATTTGGCGTTGTCCAGATCCGGCTCATAGGTCGGGCTCTCGGTATCGAGATGCGCCGTGAATAGAAGGTTCGCGCCTTCGGCGCTCCCTCCATATTCGCCTATGACGTTCTGACGTTCCGGCGTGGCACCGGCTGTGCGCGGGTTGAACCCCTCGCGCTGCATCCAGTCGAAGACATATTGACTAGCGGCCGCTTCGCTTCGCGATGGGCTCGGAATATTGCCGAGCTCAAGCGCAAGCCTGCAGAGTTCGTCTTCGTCGATGGCGGCGGCAATCGCGGCTCGTTCCTCGTCCGTCACTCGATAGGGCGCTTTTGCGTCGATCTTGAGGAGGTCAGCCATGAGCCTTGCTCCATGCGGCTTCGATTTCCGCTGTGCTGCGCAAGATGGCGCAGTTGAGTTCGAGTATGGCAATGGCGGCGCGATGAATATCTTCGCCATAAGCGGCGCAGGCATCGTCAGCGATAATGACGTGGTAGTCGCGATGGAATGCGTCGGACACCGTATTGCCGATGCAGCATTCAGTCGTGAGGCCGCAGACAACGAGCGTATCGACGCCCTTCTCTTCGAGAACCCTGGAAAAGGACGTCGCGTGGAAGGCGCTGTATTTCGGCTTCATCACTACGACGTCGCCCGGTTGGGGCTGGGGTCCGTAGAAGGCCGCACCCGATGTACCCGCACGACAGACATTGCTTTCGGCTTCGGGATCGCCATCGCGGCGGCGCATTCGTTCTGTCCAGACGGGTGAATCCGTTTCGGCGCTGGTTTCGAGGCCGATGAAGATCACCGGCACAGCCGCCTCACGCGCGGCGGCGATGAGCCTTTCCGCATTCGCGATGGCTTCCGGCACGCTGCTCATATCGACGCCGAAGCTCGCCATAAGGCCATCGGGCGCCGCGAAGTCGGCCTGAATGTCGATGATGCAAAGCGCCGTTCGCTTCGGACCGATCCAATCCGCGAGCCCATCCAGACCGGTAGTGACCGGGTCGTTGTTCATCACCGCGTTCATGCGAAATGCGCCTTGAGGCCGGGCAACACTTCCTTGCCGAAGATCGTCAGCCCTTTCACATAGTCGGGATAGATCGTCATGATGCCGTCAAGTTCGCAGCCCTCAATCTGCTCCTTGAGCTTCTCGAGGCATGTTGCGGGCGTGCCGGCGACCGTGTGCGTCATGAAGGTTTCCTTTGCCTTCTCCCCCATCACGCTGGAGCTCCCATCGGCCTCCATGCCGTAGCTGCGCATCATGCCCTGCACGGCGCCCCAATCGAGGCCCTGCTTGTAGTAGCTGACCGTCTCGGCCGCTTCCTCGTCGGTCTCACCGAAGACGATCGTGCTCATGGCAAAGACGCGGATAGTCGTGTCGTACTCAGCGGCAACGCGGCGTGCGAGCCGGCTGATGCGGAGGGTGTCTTCGGCGGTCTTGCCCCCGATGAAACAAGCATCCGTGTTCTGAACGGTAAAACGCAAGCCGCGTTCGGATTGCCCCGCGCAAATAAGATAAGGGCGCGGGCTCGACATGGGTTTCGGTTCGGAGACGCAATCCTTGAATTTAAAAAATTCACCGTCGTGGTCGACGTGGTCCTTTTCCCACATTGTCCTCACGAGTTTCGTCCATTCCTCGGCATAGCGGTAGCGGCCGTCATGGTCGAGATCGGCCGGCCAGGCGCCCATCTGGTCGAACTCGTCCTTGAAGGCACCGGACACGATGTTGAGACCGGCGCGTCCGCCGGAGATATGGTCAAGCGTCGTGATCATCTTTGCGACCACGGCGGGGTTTTGAAGCAGCGTGTGAACGGTTGCAATGATGCGCGCGTTTTTGGTCGCTTCGGCGATCCCCGCCATCATGGTTATGGATTCGAGCGAGGTCCCCCAATGCTCGGTGTCACCACCGAAGCCGCGCCACTTCATCATCGACATGATGAAATCGAGACCGATTTCGTCGGCAATCATCGCCGCTTCCCGATTCTGTTTGTAGGAAGCATCGAGCGGCGGTGTGTTCTTCGAGATGATCCAACCGCCATTGGCGATGGGCAGGAAGACGCCGAATTCTTTCTTGTCGTTCGAAGAAGACATTCTTTTCTTGACCTCGTATTACGCCGGTAAACCAATATTTCCTGCTGCGTCAGGCGCGGACCTCGACGGGTTCGCCCTCGGCCGCGCTTTCCATGTCGCCGGCATGGGCGAGCGCGGCAGCGATCATCACTGCTTCCTCCTCCCGCTCCAGTTCTTCGGAGCTGCGCACCGGCGGCCGCATGAAGAAGACGGCGATCATCACGACCAGCGGCACGAGCGCATACAGAAAGAAGGCCCAGACAAAAGTGCCTGTGACATCGCGGAGGTAACCGCCGAGGAAGGGTCCGAAGGAGGCAAGCGTCGCCGCGACATTCATGAAGGAGAAGAGTTCGAGATAGGCGTTGCGGCCGAAGTAATTCATCAGCAACACGCTCGTTGCGAGAAAGGTCGTGCCGTAGCCGATCCCGATGCCGACCGCGTAGACCATGAGAGCGAGCCATGTCGTCCCGATGCCGAGACCGATCATGCCCACGACCAGGAGCGCCAGCGAGACGATCAACAGGAGTTTGGGATCGACATACTCGCCAATGAAGCCGCTGACAGCGCGGGAGGCTGCATTGAGAAAGGACTCGAAGCTGAGGAGCCCGCCCGCAACCGCCATACCGATACCGATTTCGGTCAGATGGCCTACCGAAAGGCTGTTGACCGTGATCCCGCAGAGCAGGAATGCCACGTATCCTGCCGCAATAATGTAGAACTGCGGCGTGCGCAGCGCCTGCATTGCGGTCCATTTCTGTCGCGTGACATAGACGCCGGAGGCGGACTCATCCACCGCAGCATTCGCAATCACGTCTGCACGACGGTCCTCTGCCTCGCCTTCTCGCAGGAAGGCGGCGGTAATGACTCCGGAAACGGCCATTAAAATGGCGACGATCATCCAGTGCATGCGCCACTCGTCCCAGACACCGACAGCGGCGAAGTAGATCAGCGGACCGGCTATACCGCCGACGCCGCCTATCGTGAAATAGATGCCGAAAGCCATCGACTGCTTTTTGAAGCAGCGGGCGATCATATAAGTGCCGGGAACAGTCGCGACGAAGGAGAAGCCCGTGCCCGCAAGCAACATCGCGATGAAGTATGTCGGGACATCCTGGACGATGTAGAGAAGCAGGAAGCCCGCTACGAGAATAACCGTGCCGAAGAGAACCGTCGCGCGCACGCCGAACTTGCGGATCATATAGGCGGGCGGATAACTCGACAGTCCGCAGGAGACACCGAGAAGCGTGAAACCGAGACCGGCAGCGGTCCAGTCCCAGCCAAGTTCACTTACCATATCGGGGAGCACAACCCCCAACGAAGTAAAGGTGCCGGCCGTCACGAGAAAGAACATGACGCTGAAGGACAGCAAGACGAACCACGGATACACAACTTCTTTCGTGTCGTTCATCTGCTGGCCTCCAGACATCATCTATTCGGGTTACAGGGTCGAAGCTTCGATACTCAGAAGCGGTAGGTCGCCGTCACACGCCATTCGCGTCCCTTGCCGGGCAACACGGCGACGTCGCCGTAGAGGTCCTGAAGGGGCGTGAAATATTCCTCGTCGAAAACGTTGTCGACGTTGAGCGCTATGCGCCAGCTCTTGAGATCGGCATAGGCTGAGGCCTGGACGAGGAAGTAGTCCGGATACCTCACAGGATCGGAGGCAAGGCCCGCTGTCTCGGAGACGTAACGCACGCCCCAGGTGGTGCCGGCATGTCCCCAGCCATACTGATCGGTGGTGTAGGTACCGAAGAGGCTCAGCACTTTTTCGGGGATGCGACGGTCCTCGATCTCCCCGGCGTAGTAGCTGTCGCCGGTGATGGCCGCGATGCCGCTGAAGGAGTATCCCACGAGGCCAGCACCATAATAATCGGCCGGGTTGTAGCCGAAGGTCGCCGGCGTGAAGTAGTAGAAGGCGTCGTAGCTGCCGAGAAACTTCGTCTTCTGGACGTTGCCCGCGAAGGTGAAGCTGAGATTCTCGGTCGCCAGATAACGCAACTCAAGCTCGACGCCCTGGCCTTCCGTTTCGTCGACACCGCCACCGACATTGTCGAGCACAGTGCGATGCTGGCGGTAGGCCGCCAGTGCGCCGGTGAGGACGCCATCGAAGGCTTCGAGCTTGATACCCGCTTCAACGAGATCGCCATCGGAAAGCCAATCACCATTGGCAACGGTGGTCGGCGAGACGTCGCCTGCCTGGCCGAACTCAATGGCCGTTGTTTCCGCATAGGTGATGTAGGGCCGGATGCCATACGGCCCCTTATAGAGAGCCATGGCGCTGTAGGTGAAGGCGCTGTCTGTGTCGGATTGCGGACCAGGGGTGCAGAAGCAGAGCGAGCCCGTGTCTTCGGAGTCGACGCTGTACCAGTCGTAACGGCCGGTGAGCGTGACGAGGAGCTTGTCGGCCACGTCGAAGTCGGCCATGGCGAAGAGGCCGGTATCGTGCCAGGTGGACTTGTTGTTGTAGTCCCAGGTGTAGCCGGAGCCCGGCAAGAAGGGCGAACCGAGGGTGTCGGTCGGCGTGGGCCCGTTTGCGATGTCGCGCCTGTCGAGCGCGATACCGCCATAGTTGAAGGACTCTTTCTTCTGGGCGTCATAATAACGATGGCTGACGCCGACGTTGAAGGCAGCGGTGAGAGGCGAGTCCGGCACCTTGACGTCGAAGTTGTAGCTGACACGACCTTCAACCGTGTAGGAATCGTAGTCGGCCGGGAAGCCATAGCTTACGAAGCGTTCGTTATCGAGCGAGTCGTAGAAGGCCTGAATCTTCAGCTCGGAGCCATCGTCAAACGCCTTGATCAGATCGCCATAGAGCGTGAGCGTCGTGGTATCCGAAAAGTCGAACGGACTGGTGTAGACGTCGCGGCTGCTGAGTTTGGTGGTTCCCACGCCGGTGTCGAGCTGACGATAAACGAGCGGAACATCGCAGCCGCCGAAACATTCCGGCGCGTGGGTAAGACCGCCGGGTGGCAGCTCCCCCCGGTCGATATAGCCGTTGCCATTGGCGTCAATGAGCCCGGAGTTCGTGCCCGTGATGTAGGTGCCATTGTCGATCAGATCCTGTGTGACGCGGTTCCAGCCCGGCGTCTGCACATAGCCTTCGGATTGGTAGTACATGGCACCGCCGCCATAGGTCCAACCGTTCATGGTTTCGAACTGCGCGGTGGTCTGCAGGAGCTGATGCTCGGGCTTGATTCCCCGATAATAGCTTTCCGAGTCCTCGATCTCACCGTAAACGAAGACACCGCCGGCGGTGTTGCCGAAATTCAGCGGGATGCCCGTTTCAAAGCTGCCGTTCTTCTTGTCGTACGAGCCGAGCGTGCCTGTAACCTGGCCCGACACATCGGTCATGTAACCAGCCTCTTCGCTGATCTTCGCCGTCTTGGGTTCCAGATTAAGAAGACCGCCTACCTTGCCAGGGCCGAAGTTCGCCGTGGGTGGCCCGCGAAGAATGTCGATGCGGGAGGTGGCCCCGAGCGGCGTCTGATAGGTGCCCCGGTTTTCGATACGCTTGAAGCCGTGGAAATAGGTTTCCGCAAGAAGACCGCGCACGTTGAGCGCGCCTTCAACGCCGTAGAAGGAGGAGGTGAAGGTGCCGGGTGACACCGCGGCGAGGTCGTCAACCGTCGTGACGCCGTAGGTGCTCAGCGTTTCCTCGCTGACGAAGGTCGCCGATCTCGGCGTTTCCAGCAGCGGCTTTTTCATGCCGAACAGCAGATCGCTTGGCTGCTGCTCCAGTAGACCCGCCTTGTCACGCTCGGAGACGACAGTCATCTCCTTGACCTGAGCGGAAGTTTCAGCCGGCGACGGCTCTATCACCGGGACGTCGTCATCCACCACTTCCTGCGCATGCGTGCCCACAGGCACGATCAGCGCGGCAACCATGACAACCAAGGCCAGGCGCGAGGTGGTATCGAGGTAATGTTGCTTGCTCATACGTAACGCCCCCAATCGCAATACAAAGAAAGAGCAGTTCCTTCGCAGATGCGGTATTGAAAGCAAGCTATGTGCCAGAATTATATCTATATGATTTTATTCATCTTTTTTTAATTTTCACTCAAAAATTCGTGGCGATGTGACAAAATATCAGAATGCATTGCAGCAGAAAAACATGCGTCTGCTTGCGTTCGCGGCAGGTCCGTTGCGACGGGGAAATTTGGTCAAGTATCCGTTCGTCTTTGGCGCGCCCGGTCAAATTAAAGCCGCCTCCGACGGCTGACCTGCCGGCAAACGGCGTTTCAGGGCGCTTCCGTGCATGCGGAAAGCTGCACGGGCACGGGTCGCCCGCCTCTTTGTCATGTCCGGAAAACGGGCAAAAGGCGCAGCCGAACCTACA
This sequence comes from Parvibaculum lavamentivorans DS-1, assembly GCF_000017565.1. NCBI lineage: Bacteria > Pseudomonadati > Pseudomonadota > Alphaproteobacteria > Hyphomicrobiales > Parvibaculaceae > Parvibaculum > Parvibaculum lavamentivorans. The sequence continues at coordinate 1,069,664 of NC_009719.1, read as the reverse complement.
TTGGAGGTGCTCCGGCGCCGGTATCCGCGACATTGCTGAAATCTTGGTCACATGGCTCCACGCTGCGGGCAGATACCAAAAGCACCCAACTCATAGGGCGCGTGCATGCAAGACCTCCACCAGAATGAGGCCGTAGGGTCCGCCAACAATTTGTATTGAATGGCGTGGTGATGACGACCGATTTTGAATTGCGCACCCGGCCGCTGATGCCGGGCTTCGGCGTCGAAATCTTCGACGTTGACTTGAAGACCGCCGGCAGCGATGCGCGCCAGAAAGTCGTCGATCTGTTTCATGCGAACGGTGCGATCCTTCTGCGTAGACAGGACATGGATCCCGACGACCTCATGTCTTTCATCGGCCTGTTCGGCGAGGCGGAAGATCACACCCAGACGCAGTTTACCCTGCCCGGCTACAGCAAAATCTTTCTGCTCTCGAACAAGATCGTCGACGGCAAGCCTATCGGTGCGCATAACGACGGCGTCGGATGGCATACCGACTATTCCTACAAGGAAGAGCCGGTCATGTGCACGATGCTCTATGCCGTCGAGGTGCCGGATGAAGGCAGCGACACGCTCCTCGCCGACCTTTGCGCCGCTTACGATTCACTCCCGCGAGAGCGGCAGGCGCAACTCGATGGGCTCGTGCTTCATCACAGCTATCAGCACCTGATGTCAACGCGGCAGTTCGGGCGCATGGAGCTCAGCGAAGAGATGAAGGCGGCCAATCCGGACGTGTTTCACCCGCTTGTCCGCACGCATCCGGCGGACGGCCGCAAGGCATTGTGGGTCAGCACCGGAACGGTGAAAGGTATCGTCGGCATGCCGGACGATGAGGCCCAGGCGCTCATCGACGAGCTCGTCGAGTTCGTCACCAGCGAGCCCTTCGTTCATCGGCACAAATGGCATGTCGGCGACATACTGATGTGGGACAATCGTTGCACGCTGCACACCGGTACCGTGTTCGACGACACGAAATACATTCGGTTGATGCATCGCCTTTGGGTCAAGGGCGACAAGCCTTTCTGAGGCCATTTCTCAGCAACAATGGAGGTCGCGGCCATGCCGGAAGAATCCCGGAAATGGTGGATCACGGGTGTGAGCAGCGGCCTGGGACAGGCGATTGCCACCGCAGCGCTGGCGCGGGGGGACATGGTTGCCGGCACGGTACGCCGAAAAGCGGACCTCGAAGTCTTCGAAGCGCTGGCACCCGGCCGCGCCCTCGGTTTCCTCCTCGACGTGACGGACAGCGCCGCTGTTCGCAAAACGGCCGCCATCATCGAAGAACGCACGGGCGGTATCGACATCCTCGTCAACAATGCGGGATATGGCCTTATCGGTGCCATCGAGGAAGCGAGCGTAGAGGAAATCCGCGCGCAGTTCGACGTCAATGTCTTTGGCGCCGTCGGCGTCATCCAGGCCGCCCTACCCTTTATGCGCAAGCGAAGAGCCGGACACATTCTCAATGTGACATCCGTAAGCGGTCTCGCGCCGTGGATGGGGACGGGAATTTATGGCGCAACCAAATACGCACTCGAATGTATCGGTCAGACCCTTGCAGAAGAGGTCCGTCCGCTCGGCATCAAGGTCACGAATGTCGCGCCCGGCGGCTTGCGGACGGACTTTGCAACGCGCTCGCTGGCGGTTTGCAAAACGGAAATCGCGGATTATGAGCCAACCGCTCATCTCGCCCGCAACATTCTCTCGAGCCATGGTGGCAACGAGGGAGGCGACCCTGTAAAGGCTGCGCTCGCAGTGCTCAAGGTTGTCGATGCGGAAGAGCCTCCGCTCCATCTCCTGCTCGGCGCCGATGCGCTCCACTATGTCGGGCGAAAGCTCGGCGCCTTTCATGCGGAGATCGCGGACTGGGCGCCCGTTACGCTGTCGATCGGCTACGACGAAAACTAGGAAGATGCCGCGCCGTCAGGCCGGGCGCTGCGTCTCGGCAACGGTCACGCGATAGCCGGACCGCACCTGCGGGAAATAATCCCACACCGCGAGATGCCAGGTGCAGCGATTGTCCCAGAAAGCCACCGATTTCGGCTTCCAGCGAAAACGCACATGGAAGTTCGGATTGGCGCAGTGCTTGTAGAGCATTTCCAGAACGCCATCGCTTTCCGCCTTGCCTAAGCCGACAATTTCAGTCGTGTAGGACGGATTGACGAAGATACCCTTGCGTCCCGTTACCGGATGGGTGCGCACCACCGGATGCGTGTTGCAGGGAAAGCGCTTGTTCGGATCGTTCACGATGGGCCGATAGACATGCTCTCCATCGTGCACTGCATAGAGACCGTCTAGATAGGTCTGCATGCCGGGCGACAATGCCTCGTAGGCCGCATACATGCTCGCGAACATCGTATCGCCGCCCACCTCCGGCACGACCGGCAGGTAGAGAATGCTACCCATCGGCGGAATTTCATTGCAGGTCAGGTCGGAGTGCCAGTTTTCGCCGGCCACGAACTTCGATTTCTCGTCGGCATGAATTGCAACGATTTCCGGATGATCGGCAAGACCCGCAACGCCACTGTGGATCGCAAGCTCGCCGAACGCCCGCCCCAGTTCCTTGTGACGCACATGGTCCAGTTCCTGGTCGCGAAAGAAGATGACCTGATGTTGCATCAGCGCCGTATGCACCTCGTCGATGACCTTATTGGAGAGCGGTTCGGAAAGATCGATACCTTCGATTTCCGCACCGATCCGTGCCGTCATCGGCTTTACCGTCAAGACTTCATAATCCATCGCCTTGGCCCTGCACTGAACTTGCCATCACACGAACGCGATACTCACGCCCACTAAAAAGCTAAACAAAAGCCGTGCCAAAGGCTTGTCCGAGAGCGCCCAAGCACTTGACCGGCCTCTGCTTCACATGCCGAAAGCATAGGTCTTGAGATCAAAGGCTTCGCTTTCGCGCACCTGTCGAAGGGCCTTTGCATATTCGATGAGCATGGCCAGGCTGAAATCGCAGCGGCCCTTGATCGCTTCTTCAGCTTCCGCGTCCATCGCCGGTGTGCCGTTGAGCATTCCTTTTACGCCGCGAATGATGACGTGGTCCGGGATCCAGCAGATTCGGTTGTTCTTGAAGCCCGTCACCCGCAACTCCACAACGGGGTATGTGCCGCCGGAACTCGCAGAAATGCCAACGATAAGGCCCGGTTTATGCGCCAGCTCGCTCGTACAGAGCAGCAACATGTTCTTCAATGCGGGCGGGACCATGCCGTGCCACTCGGGCACGACCACGACGAATCCGTCGCAAAAGGAAAGCTCATCGGAAATCGGTTTCCACGCGTCGTTGAGGGGCGAGGACGCGCCGGAAAAGGCGGATTCATCCCAGAAGGGGAGCGGCGCGAGGCCGAGATCGATTGGATCTCCCGCAACCACATTGCGTTCCTTCAACCGGCCCGCCAGATAGGTTGCAACCTTGAGCGACTGGGAGTTCGGCCGCTGACTCCCCGAGATGACGCTTATTTTCATGAGGTCCTTCACTGTGAGGTGCATTGCGCCACTTCGGCTTCCGCGCAGTGGAAAGGTTAGGCGTGACGGCGGTCGCGGTCTTGTTCCCCGGCGCGCGATTGCTTTTCCCCCGCCCTTCATATCCTGAAGGAAGGCTTCGAATGCTGCTTTTGAAGGCGATTGCGCGCCGGTTTTCTAGGCAGTCGGGGGCTTCTTCCGGCCCATGGACAATAGTTTGGACGCACAGCCGCAAGAGCGGGATCGCGCACTTCCTTAGTATCGCCATCAGATAGTCAGAGGCCCGGAATTTGCGTCTGCCCTTTTCGGGCCCGGCGTACGAGCGGAGTTTTTCCATGTCCAGCAAGATTCTCACCGATGCGTTCTTCGATGGGTTCAGCAGTTCTCTCGGAGATGTCACCGAAGCGGAAACGCTGCCACCCGCCTGCTATACGGACGAGGAATTCTTCGAATTCGAGAAGGAAGCCCTTTTCAATCGCGAATGGCTCTGCGTGGGTCGCGTGGACTGGGTGAAGAACCCGGGTGACTATTTCACCGCCACGCATATCGGCGAGCCCCTTATCGTTTCGCGCACGCGCGAGGGCGAGTTGAAAGCCATGTCGGCCGTCTGCCAGCACCGTGCCATGCTCGTGGCAGAGGGGCGCGGCAACACCAAGGCTTTCGTCTGTCCCTATCACCACTGGACCTATGGCCTCGACGGCCGCCTTGTCGGCGCGCCCGCCATGAGCAAGACCTGCGACTTCGACCGCAACGATGTGGGCCTACCCGAGATCAAGACGGAAGTCTGGGAGGGTTTTGTCTTCGTCAATTTCGATGAGGATGCGCCGCCGCTCACACCGCGCCTCAAGACGGTGAGCGAGGCACTCGCGAATTACGACCTTCCGAATGCCGAAGGCGCTGTTCCGGACGAGCCCCAGAGCTATCCATGGAACTGGAAGGTCATGATGGAGAACAACAATGACGGGTATCATGCCACCCGTCTTCACAAGGGTCCGCTCCATGACTTCATTCCGAGCGAGCTTGCGACCTTCCCGGAGATGCCGGAGGGAAGTGCCGGCTATCTGCGCTTCAACGGCACGCTTCATCCCGATGCCGCATTCAACCCGCTGCAGAAGGCCGTCCTACCCGTCTTCCCGAAGCTGACTGCCGAGGAGCGCCACCGGGCGATGTTCGCGAATATTCCCCCGACACTCTCTCTGGTCGTCACATCCGACATGGTGATCTATCTCATCCTGCATGCGGAATCGGCCGGACGGCATTCCATGACCATTGGCTGGCTTGTTGCGCCGGGCGCCATGTCCGAACCGCTCTTCCAGGAACGCCTCGATATGAACATGCGCAGCGCCATGGAAATCACCGAGCAGGATCTCCATGTAGACAGACTGGTGCAGATCGGCCTCAAATCCCGCTTTTCCGTCCGCGGCCGATATTCTTGGCAGGAGCGCGCGCAGAGCGATCTCAACCATTGGCTTGTCTCGCGCTACCGGCAGGAATGGCAGCGCCGCAAGGCATTCGCGTGACGGGTAGCGGAACGGGATCGGATCAGATGCAGACGAACAAAATCAGGCCGCAGCCCGCAATCTTTTTCGGGCATGGCAGTCCCGGAAACGTGATGGAGGACAACTTCATCACCCGCACCTGGGAGAATCTCGGGCGCGAATTCGGCAAGCCCAAGGGTATCATCTGCATTTCCGCGCATTGGTATACGCGCGGCGTTCGCGTGACGGCGGGCGCCCATCCCGGCACGATCCATGACTTCGGCGGCTTCCCGAAGGCGATGTATGACATGCGTTACCCCGCCCCCGGCAGCCCTGCCCTCGCCGCCGCCATCCGCGAGAGGCTCGCGCCGCTCGATGTCGAGCTCGACGAGGAGCGCGGCTTCGACCACGGCTCGTGGTGCGTGCTCGCGAAGGTCTTTCCGGAGGCCGATGTGCCGCTCGTGCAGGTCGGCATGGATGCTTCGCTCTCGCCCTCCCGGCATTTCGAAATCGGCAAGGCGCTTGGCGCATTCCGCGACGAGGGCTACCTCCTCATGGGTAGCGGCAATATCGTGCATAACCTGCCGGAGATGGACTGGCAGATGCGCGACGGCAGCTATGAATGGGCAGGCCGTTTCGGCGACTATATTCGCGGCAGCATTGCGAGCGACACGCCTGCAAATTTGATCGACTACACGTCTCAAAACCGCGACGCGCTGCTTTCCGTTCCACATCCCGACCACTACCTGCCGCTTCTCTACGTCATGGGCGCGCGGCGCGAAAACGATCCTGTGCGGTTCGAAACCCCGATCGTGGAATACGGCTCTCTCGACATGACAACTGTCGTTGTCGGCGGCTGACGCCTCTGCTTTTCGCCCCATCAAGAGGCAGGTTGCCCAGGCACTCTGCCTCGCCGCCGGGCAATACGGGCTGCGGAGACGCGTCCGGCAACATCTTCTGCGCTCCAAAGCAAGACCGTTTCCGTCCCAGACCCGAAACTGGTGCCATCCGCTCACCGGCGGGCATCTGTATCAAGGCACGAGGAGTTTTCATGGCGTATTCTGTGATCCCGGGATCGAAGGCGGCTTCCCACGCCCATCCCACAGCCCTCCATCTCCTCAGGGCCACGCCGGAGACCTGCCACTGGGGTTATTTCGATCCGTCCCTCGCCCCCGTTCTCACGGTCAATAGCGGCGATCTCGTCCAGGTCGAGGCCGTCACGCATCATGCGGGCGATGCGCCGGACCTGATGATGGACGAGGCGGTGCGCCACATCTACGACACCATCCCCGAGAGCGACCGCAATCCCGGCGTTCACCTGATGACCGGCCCGATCTACGTCAAGGATGCAAAGCCGGGCGACATGCTGGAGGTGCGCTACCTTCGCATGGTCCCGCGTTTCGATTATGGCTCGAACCTCGCCGCGAACTGGGGCCATCTCTACAAGGAATTCGGCGAGAAGGAGCGCGTGACCATCTACAGGCTCGACCGCTCGACGAATCTTGCGGAAGCGCACTACGCCTATGATTACCCCGGCCTCTACGATACGCCGGGCAAGATCACCAGCTGCCCGGAATGCGACCGGCAGACGGCGCTGAACGGCGTACGCGTGCCGGTGCGCCCGCATCTCGGCACGGCGGGCGTCGCACCCGATGTGCCCGGCCGCGTCAGCACTATCCCGCCGGGCGCGCATGGCGGCAACATCGACAATTGGCGCATCGGCGCGGGTGCGACGATGTTCTATCCCGTCGCAGTGGATGGCGGCCTCTTTTCGGTCGGCGATCCACATATCTCGCAAGGCGACGGCGAGATCAGCGGCACGGCCATAGAAGCCTCGCTCGACGTTCTCTTCCAGATCGTGCTCCGCAAGGATTTCGAGTTTCCCTCGCCGCTTCTCGAAACGCCGAACTACTGGATCGTCCATGGCTTCGACGAGGATCTGAACGTCGCCATGCGCAACGCCTCGCTCGACATGCTGAAATTCCTTCATGACGAGCGCGATCTCAGCAAGGACGACGCCTATTCGCTGATGAGCGTTTCCGCGGACTTTACGGTTACCCAGGTGGTGGATGGAAGGCAGGGCGTGCATGTGCGGATGCCGCGCAGCATCTTTGCGCCGGGCCGTAAATAGCTGCAAATCCACTGTTTCCCTGAGGCATGCTTTTTGCGATGCAACATGCATACAAGGCAGCCGACGGGCCGAGTGCAACGATTTCCGGAGAGTTGGACCAGACGGACCCTTCGAGCTGCACATATTTACGGCAGGTTGCGGACTGATTTTTCGGCAGCCTGCGCCTGTTGCGTTGTTGGAGTGTGTGCGGACGCATGGATGCATGGAGATTTTCAACTGAGGCTTATCCGAAACAGGATCGCTACGAAGCCTGGCAGGAGGCGCTCGAACGCCTCGCCCTCAAGCCTACAGGCCATGAGACCGAGGATGGTGCCTATGGGCTGATGTCGGCGGTCGTATCGCAGTCCGGCATCAGCTTCACGCGGCTTATCTCCACACCACAGAGCATCAGCGCCATTCAGGAACTCAACAAGGCCGCCGGCAAGGATGGCGTCTGGGTTGCCTCGCTCCTTGAAGGCCATATCACCTTCCATGACGGCGGCAACGATCTGAAGGCAACGGCCGGCGACATCGTTTATGGAGCGGTCGGTTCGCGTACCACCTTCACGCTCGAAACTTTCTGCCGCGTCGTCATCATCTATATTCCCCGCTCGGCCTTCCGTCCGCGCCTGATGGCGCCGCTGCCGACCAAGGTGATCCATCTTTCCGGCCGTGCGGGCATCGGGCATGTCCTGGCGGGCTTTCTTGCGTCGGTCGCGGAGGCGCTTGAAGACCTGAGCGTCGATCAGCTGCGCCCCATCGAACTCGCCTTGCCGGAATTTCTTATGGCGGGAATCTTCCGTCAGGCCGATACGCGCGCCCTCGGCGGGGCGGCAGGCGTGCGCGCGGCGCTCCTCCATCGCATTTGCCAGACCATCGAATCTCAGCTCGGCGACCCGGAGCTTTCTCTCGCCAATATCGCGGAGGCGCACGGCATCTCACCGCGCTATGTGCAGAAGCTTTTCGAATCCGTCGGCCAAAGCTTTATTCGCTATATCCGCTATCGCCGTCTGGAGCGTTGCCGCTACGATCTCGAAAGTCCGATCCATGGACAGCTTTCGATTTCCGATATCTGCTTTCGCTGGGGCTTCAACGACGCAGCGCATTTCAGCCGCGCGTTCCGCGACCAGTATGGCGTCTCGCCACGCGAGTACCGCAGGGCCGCGCCCGGCAACCAGCAGCAGGGACACCCCTGGGTCACGACGCGCGGACGCCCGAACGAGCGCATCGGCGCGCCCCGCGAGGAGCGCGCCGCATCCGGCGGCGGCGCCGCCGCCGACGAACTCGTGCTCGAGGCACCGCTCATCGAAACCGAAATACCGTCCATTCCCGTTCCCCTCTCCGAGGACGGCGCACGGCATCACTACATTCCGGTCACGGCAAAAACCGTCCACTGGGGTTACTTCAGCCGCTTCCTGCCGCCCGTTCTCGAAATGCGTTCAGGCGATTTCGTCACCATCGAAACACTGACGCAACACGCCTATGACGATTACGAGCGCATGATCGAAAACGATCCCGGCGCGGAAAGCGTCTTCCATTGGACAAGCGAGGGGAAGAATGTCGACCGGCGCGGCGCGGGGCCGATGGATGCTTCCACCTATGGCCGCGGTCCCGGCGAAGGCTTCGGCGTTCACATTTGCACGGGCCCCATCGCCATTCAGGATGCGGCGCCCGGGGATATCGTCGAACTGCGCATTCTCGACATCCACCCCCGGCCGAGCGCGAGCGAACGTTTCGAAGGCCGCTATTTCGGCAGCAACGCCGCAGCATGGTGGGGCTTTCACTACAGCGAACTCCTCACGTCCCCGACACGCGAAGTCATCACGATCTACGAGATCGAGAAGAAGGACGAGGGCGATATCGCACGCGCCGTTTACAACTACCGCTGGACGCCGCAGACCGACCCCTTCGGCATCGTGCATGAGACGATCGACTATCCGGGCGTGCCCGTCGACCATACGACCATCGAGAAAAATTTCGATGTCCTGAAGAATATCGAGATTCCGCTGCGTGCCCATTTCGGCGTCGTCGCTCTCGCGCCCGATCATTGGGGTATCGTCGATTCCGTGCCGCCCGCCTATTTCGGCGGCAATATCGACAATTGGCGGCTCGGTGCGGGGGCGCGCATCTTTCTGCCGGTCTCCGTGCCCGGGGGCCTTCTCTCCGTGGGCGACCCTCATGCCTCGCAGGGCGATTCCGAGCTATGCGGCACGGCAATCGAATGTTCGCTTACCGGTGTCTTCCAGGTTGTCCTGCACAAAAAGAGCGACCATGCGGGCAAGCTGCTCGATCTCGACTATCCGTTGATCGAGACGGAAGAAGAATGGGTTATCACAGGCTTCGCCCATCCGAACTACCTGAAGGAACTCGGCAAGAACGCGCAGAGCGAAGTTTACAAGCAGGCTTCCGTGGACATGGCGATGCGCGATGCCTTCCGGAAGACGCGCCGTTTTCTCATGACCACCAAGGGCCTCACCGAAGACGAGGCAATCTCGCTCATCTCCGTCGCTGTCGATTTCGGCATCACCCAGGTCGTGGACGGCAATTGGGGCGTTCACGCCACCATTCGGAAATCGATGTTCATCGACTGAAGTCCGCGCCAAGCAGTGCGAGCGTCCGAGCATCCAGATTGGCTCCCCTCACCTCGCAAGCCTTCGCCGCGACGCGCGCGGCGAAGGTCATGGCATCCGGGAAGGCCGCTCCGGCCATCTTCGCGAAGAGGAAGCCCGCGTGAAACGCATCGCCCGCGCCGGTCGTATCTATGGCGTTGCAGGGAAACGCGGGAACCCGGTGCGTCGTCCCGCCCGCCACCGCGCCGAATGCCCCTTCCTCGCCGAGGGTAACGACATGCGCCGTGCCGCCGAGAGCTGCAAGCGCCCGGAGCATGTCGTCGGGTCTGTCGGACCCCGCCAGCTCCATCGCCACCGCTCCGGGCACGATGGCCGTATCGGCCAGCGACAGCAGTTCCCGCGTGCCCTCCGTCAATGTTTCGGCATCGGTCAGCGTCGGCACGCCGCGCCGCGCTGCCTCGGCGGCAATCGCAATCGAGGCATCTTCCTCGTGCCCGTCGAAATAGACGCTCGACGTCACGGCCCAGAGCTTCTCCGCGATGCGCCCCGTGAAGCGGGGAAAGCTGTCCGGGGCGGTCTCGACGATGCTTCGCTCGCCTGTCTTTGCGTCCACCATGATGTAGGCGCAGGGGTTCGCCATGCCGGCGGCGGTTTCGACGGCGGCGCAATCGATGCCGCGCTCCTGCAGAAAAGCAAGAACCCGCTCCGCTCCTGCATCGCCCCCGACGACACCCGCATAGGAAACCGCACAGCCGAGCCCTGCCAGCGTCACCGCCGCGTTCACGCATTGGCCCCCGACAAGCACAGCAGGATCGCTTGTGCGCTGCTTGCTGTCCGGCCGCAGGCGCGCGAGCTCGACATTGAAGACGAGATCGAGGCTGTTGCGCCCGACGCACAGAACCCTGCCCTTCATGCGGCGTCTCCCAATAAATGCAAATCGTCACGATCCTAGACCGCAAGGATCCACAGTTCTGCGGCAAAGCCGCTCAATAATTTGTAGGAGACAAGGAAATTCAAGTTTCCGTGCGCGCACTGGCCTGAATTGTCTCGTTACGCCGCGCAGAATGGATGCTCCGCTATCCGTTGCCTTGGGGATTTGATGATGAGTTTTCGACCGACACGCCGCGATGCTCTGAAGGGATTTGCCGCTACCGGCGGTGTCGCCGTCATGGGCACGTCCGGCTGCTCCGAAGAGCCGGAGGTCATCGCGGAATTCCACCATGGCGTTGCGAGCGGCGACCCGGAAGCGACCGCCGTCATCATCTGGACCCGCGTCACCGCTCCGGGCGAGGCGAGCGTTCTCTGGCAAGTGGCAAAGGACGAGGCATTTGCCGAGATCGTGAGCAAGGGCGAGGCCTCCGCGAAGGCCTCCAGCGACTATACGGTGAAGATCGATGTGCGCGGCCTTGAGCCCGGCCAAGGTTATTTCTACCGCTTTCTCTCGGGCAGGGCTGTCTCTCCGGTCGGCCGCACCCGCACTCTCGCCGCAAAGGATGCAACGACGCTCCGTCTCGGTGTCGTCTCCTGCTCGCATTACGGCTTCGGCTTCTACAACGTCTATCGCGAACTCGCGAAGGAGCAGGACCTCGACGCCATCGTCCACCTTGGCGACTACATCTACGAATACGGACCTGATGGTTATGGCGGACCCGAGGCAAAGGAGATTGGCCGCGAGCAGGAGCCACCGCACGAGATCGTGACACTCGACGATTACCGCATGCGTTTTTCCCAGTATCGCCGCGATGCCGACCTTCAGGCCGCGCATGCGGCCGCGCCTTTCATCACCATTTGGGACGACCATGAAACGGCGAATAATTCATGGTCGGGCGGCGCCCAGAACCATCAGCCGGACACCGAAGGCAAGTGGGAGACAAGGCGGGATGCGGCGCTCCGCGCCTATTTCGAATGGATGCCCATGCGCGACCCGAAACCGGGAGAAGCTTTCCATCGTCTCCATCGGACCTACGAGATGGGGACGCTTGCGACACTCCATCTCATTGAGACGAGACTCACCGCCCGCAGCGGCGAGGTGAGCTATGAAGACGACATGGTCTATTTCGAGACCGCCTATGATGTTTCGGACCCGCAAGCGCCGCTCGTCCTGAACGCCGAAGATGCCGCCTTGCTTCCGGCAGGCCGGGCCGAACGCCTGAAAACACCTTGGCGTGAAAGCGACGGCGCCGCGATCACAGATTACAAGCAAGTCCGCGAATGGGCCGATACCGGCCTGCCGGACGGATACGTCTACAAGCCCGACCTCGCGCGCTTTCGCGAGGAAGTTCTGGGAGATCCCGCCCGCGAACTGCTCGGTGAGGCACAATTGGGATGGCTCGCGGGCGAGTTGAAGGCATCGCGCGCGAATGAGGTGCCGTGGCAGATCCTCGGCAACCAGGTCATCATGGCGCGCATGGATGCGCCGGACTTCACGGTGGCCTTCCCACCCGAGGTGATCGAGCCCGCGATACGGGACAACCCCTATACCCGTCAATGGGTGGAGCGCACGAAGCTCCGCCTGCCCATCAATCCCGGCGTATGGGACGGCTATCCTGCCTCGCGTCAGCGCCTGTATGAAACGGTGCGCGAAGCGGAAGCAAGTCTCGTCGTGCTGACGGGCGACTCGCATCAGTTCTGGGCGAACGATCTTCGCGAGACGCCGGGCGGCAGGCGCATCGGCGTCGAATTCGGTACCAGCAGCGTCAGTTCAAAGGGCGGTTACGACTATCTCGCCGCCGACCCGCGCGCCTATGACATCACCGAGGAGACGCTGCTGCGCGATGTGCCCGAGATCGTCTATTGCGAGACGCGTCACAGGGGTTTCATCCTGCTCGAAATTACCGCAGAAGCTGTCGAGGCGGATTACAGGGCCGTTTCGACCGTTCGCTCCCGCGACTACACATCGTCGAGCCTCAAGCGGCTTCGCGTCACCCGCGAAGGGCCGGGCGAGCTTTCGGATCTCGTCCCGGTTTGAGGCCCAGCCTATTCGCGGGTGTAATGCCCGGGGATTTCCGGGTTCTCGCCGCCCTTCCGCCACAGCACGATTTCGTTGCCCCAGGGATCGCGGAAGGCATGGTTCAATCCGTTGAACTCCTTCCAGTAGTGGTCGCGCCAGAGGATTTCCGCGCCGCGCTTTTCGGCATCATCGAGGATCCGCTCCACGCTGTCGTCGGCGCTCACGAGAATCCAGAGCCGCGGCTTGCGCCCCATGCCCGCCACAAAGCGCGGCTCGACGCCATCCGCTTCCGGATGCGGTCGCGCATTCGCCGCGTTGTGAATACCGATATGGAAATTGCCGATCTGGCTTTCGCTGCCGTCGGGGTTCAGCGCATTGCCGCCGGGGACCATGCGATGGAAGACGCCATAGGGACGCGGATCGTTCTCCCAGCCAAAGACATCCGCGTAGAAGGCTGCACAGGCGGCGGGATCGTCGGAAGTGAGGTCGACGAAGATCAGGGTATTAGGATAGGACAAACGAGGCTCCCATTGCTGGATACAACACGGTCCGAGCCTCGCCTGGGCGCCGCTTCGCGTCTTGTCCCGAGGCGCCTCATTGCTGGATAAATGAGTCCATATCAGCCGACGAGCGCGTATTCCGCGAAGTCGGGATGGCGCATTTCCCACCAATATCTGGCGGTAAAGCTCGACCAGTTGTTGGTGACCTTGCCTTCTGCGGTCTTGTACCAGCTTGAGCAGCCCGCCGCCCAGACGGTCTTCTGCATGTCCCGCTGGAGCGTCCGGTTGAAGCTTTCCATGGCTTCCTTGCGAACATCCAGGTAGCGGAGCCTGCTGTTCTGCAGGGCGCCTGCAAGCTGGGCGATGTAGTTCGCCTGGCATTCGATCATGAAGATGATCGAATTATGCCCGAGGTTCGTGTTCGGGCCGTAAAGCATGAAAAAATTGGGAAAACCCGCCACGGCGACACCGCGATGGGCTTCGGCGCCTTCCGCCCAGGCGTCGTTCAGATCGACATTGCCGCGGCCGACGACTTTCATCGGGGCGAGGAAATCCGTCGATTCAAAGCCGGTGGCGAAGATGATGGCGTCGACGGGATGGGCGACGCCATCTTCCGTCACGATGGCATCGGCGGCGATGCGCGAAATATGGCTCGTTTCCACATGCACGTTGTCGCGGGCGAGCGCCGGATACCAGTCATTCGTCAGGAGGATGCGCTTGCAGCCGGCGGGATAGTCCGGTGTCAGCTTCTTGCGGAGGGCGGGATCCTTGATGTGGCTTTCCATTTCCTTCAGGGAGGCTCGCTCGAAGAGCTTGCCGAACCAGCTGCCCTGCACGAAGGCGAGGTAGTTCCGCTCCAGCGTGAGATAGGTGAGGTATCGCTGGAGCTTCACCAGCCACGGAAAAGCGCGGAAAAGCGCCTTTTCCCGCTCGGTATAAGGCCGGTCGGGTTTGGGCACACACCAGTTGGGCGTGCGCCGGAAAATGGTGAGGCGGCCGACTTGCGGCGCGATCTCCGGTACGAACTGGATGGCGCTGGCGCCATTGCCGATGACGCCGACACGCTTGCCCGCAAGGTCCGCGTCGTGGTTCCAGCGCGCGGAGTGGAAGGCTACGCCCTTGAAATCATTGAGGCCTTCGATCTTCGGCATGGCCGGACGGTTGAGCTGGCCGACGCCGGAAATCAGCACATTGGCCTCGAACTCCTCGCCGCTGGCGGCGCGCAGGCGCCAGAGCGCAGCAGCCTCGTCGAAGCGGGCCTCGGTGATTTCGGTGTTGAAGCGGATGCGCGGAAGCAGATCGTATTTGCGGGCAACGCCTTCAAAATATTCGACAATTTCCGGCTGAGGCGCGAACTTCCGGCTCCAGTCCGGCTTCGGCTCGAAGGAGAAGGAATAGAGCATGGAGGGCACATCGCAGCCCGAACCCGGATAGGTGTTGTCCCGCCAGGTGCCGCCGACACTGGCGGCCTTTTCGAAGATCGTGAAATCGCCGATGCCCGCTTCCCGGAGCTTGATCGCCATGCAGAGGCCGGCCGCACCCGCACCGAGAATGGCGACGGCGAGGGGGCGCTTTTTGACCTCCGTGCCTTCCACCAGCGACCTGATCGAGTCTCCCACGCGCCTTCTCCCTGCCTGATTTTCGGGGTGATTTTTGCTTGTTTTTCAAGCGCTTGGCAATGAGAGATGCCGCCGGCCCTTTCAATAAAAATCCCCTGCCTCGCGAAGAGGCAGGGGACGGTGGGGAAGGCCGAACTTCCGAAGAGACGCCTAGAAGCGGTAGCCGACACCGACGCCGACGATCCAGGGATCGATGTCGACATCGGCCGTGATGGCGCCGCCATTCATCGACACGTCGGTGCTGAGGAAAAGCTTCTTCACGTCGACGTTCGCATACCAGTTGTCGTTGAGCGCGTAGTCGGCACCAACCTGTAGCGCATAGCCGAAAGCATTGTCGTAATCGATGCTCGTGACCGGACTGCCGGCTGCGACGTCCTCGTTGTAGAAGATCGTGTAGTTGAGGCCCGCGCCTACATAGGGGCTGAAACGCTCCTTCGGCATGAAGTGGTACTGCAGCGTAAGTGTCGGCGGCAGAAGGCTTACTTCGCCGAGATCGATACCCGCATTGTGGGACACGTCATGCTTGGTCGTCGCCGCGATGAGCTCGAGCGCGATGCTGTCGGTGACGAAGTAGGTGAAGTCGACTTCCGGGACTACGTCGTTGTCGATGCTCACGTTTCCGCCGATGGTCGTCGATGCGTCCTCATCGGGTATGACCGCGATGGCGCGGGCGCGGACCATGAAATCGCCCGCCGACTTGCCTGTGAATTCGGCGTGTGCCGGTGTGACCGAGAAGCCCGCCACCAGCGCAATTGCCGCCACCCCTGCCCTGTAGTTCTTCATCTCTCATTCTCCGTTTCGCTGCGCCGACACGGCGCATCCGCCCCCACTTTCCTCCAATAACCACAAAAATAATCTGGTCATTTGGTCGCACCGGCTGCGCGGAATGTCGCATTCCGTACAAACACTTAGAGGGAAAGGAGGAAGGCGCTAACTGCCCGAGCCGGCCTCGAGAATATGCATATAGGTGCGGACCTGCTGGACGAAATGGACCGCCTGCCCGCCCCGCGCGCGGCCATGTTTCAGACCATCCGTGTACGCAGCATTGTTGAGGAGAGGCAAAACACGGCGGAGATCCGCCCAATTATCGCGATCGCGGCCGAGACGCGTGGCCAGGGCACGGGCGTCGTAGACATGGCCGAGGCCGAGATTCCAAGCGGCGAGCGCGAACCAGGTGCGGTCCGGCTCCTGGACGCTTGGGGGAAGTTTCCTTTTGATATCAGCGAGATAGCGCGTGCCTGCGGCAATGCTCTCGGCCGGGTCGAGACGGTTTTCGACGCCGAGATGCTCCGCTGTCTGACGAGTGAGCATCATGAAACCGCGCACGCCGGTGGGGCTTATGGCATCCGGGTTCCAATGCGATTCCTGATAGGCGATGGCCGCAAGTAGTTGCCAGGAAAGCTTATTTTCGCGCGCGGCGCGCCGGATCAGCTTTTCGTAATCGGGCAGCCGCTCCTCGACAGCGCGATTGAAGGCGCGCAGATCGACATAATCGAAAAGCGGCAGAAAACCTGAAAAACGGCGCTGGAGCGCGGCGACCGCGCCCGACTTTTTAGCTCCCGCGAACCAGGCGCGGAGGTGGTCCTTCAGGTCTTCCGAGCCCGGCGCGAGAAACCAGGCGACGGGCATTTCTCCAGTCAAATCAAAGGCTTGAACGAGTTCCGGGTGGTAGGGATTGTTGACCTTGAAGATGAGACTGTCCGCCGCGACGCAATCGAAATCGCCTGCGGCGGCGCGCGCCAGCAACTCCTCCGTAGACTGATTTAATTCCGTGACGGAGACGGTTTCGATCTTGCCGACGGCGATGGCCAGCGCCTCGGCGGCGGGCGTACCGCGCGAGGCGACGAGGCGCAAGTCCTTGATCCCACTTGGCTTTTTCGGCAACGCCACATCGCGGCGGCAGGCGAGAAGCTGGCGCACCGTCTCATATTCCGGGCCGATGGCGAATGCCGCCTTGCGCGCCTCCGTGACGGCGAGGCCGGCGGCGGCGAGGTGGCCCTTGCGGGCGGCGAGCGCCTCCATAAGCCCTTGTTCCGTATCGTAAATCCGGTATTCGACCTCGACCCCAAGCGACTTTCCGAGGCGCTGCATCATCTCGTATTCGAAGCCGGTGAGGCCATCCGCGCCTTCATACCAGGTGGTGGGCGCAAGCCGCGTCAGCACCACGAGCTTGCCGGAATCCCTAATGGCTTCAATGCCTTGCGGGACCGGCGGGCGATAGACATAGAGATAGATGAAGTGGTTTGCGCCGAAAAGGACGAGGAGGAGCGGCACGATCCACGGAATGCGGCTGCGGGTGGCGGGCAGCCGCATGCGGGCGCGAAGCGCCGCTCCGGCACGCCGCAGCCAAGCCATTGTTCCGTCTATATTTTTCCGCAAGGGGCCCCGCAGGCATGATCGCTTTTGCCGGGCGATCCTAGCACGAGAGCCGCGCCCCCGGCAGCGGCGGGCGGAGGGCGCATCGCGGGCGACTGTCACAATTCAGGATGGCGGATTTCCGCGGTTTTTCGGCGGGCGGGGATGACTGTCATCGAACTGTTATCGAACCGTCATAAAGACGGCTTTCAATCATCTGTGTACGGATTATTGCGATGTTGTCCCCGGTTTTGGCAGGGTGGACAAAGGAGAGACTTTTCCGTGTGGCTCCCCCCTCACCCTTCCCTCTCCCCCCGAAGGAGAGGGAAAAAACTTGTCCCCGGTTTTGGCGGGATGCCAACCTAGCCACCGGGGCGGCGCAACGGGATGAGTGCGATGGACGATCCTTACGAGACGCTTGGTGTGGCGCGGACGGCGAGCGAGGCGGAGATCAAGTCGGCCTTCAAGAAGCTCGCGCGGAAGCTTCACCCCGACCTGCACCCCGGCGACAAGGCGGCCGAGGCGCAGTTCAAATCGGTGTCGGCGGCCTATGACCTCCTCAAGGACAGCGAGAAGCGGCGGCGCTTCGACGCGGGCGAGATCGACGCGGGCGGCGCGGAGCGGCCGCAGGAACGCTACTACCGCGACTTCGCCGATGCGGGCTTTGCCGGCGGGCCGGGCGCGCACGCGGCGGGCGACGGCTTTGCGAGCAACGAGGACCTCAACGACTTCTTCGCGCGCGCCTTCGGCGAGGGCGGCGCTTTCGGCGGCGCGCGGCGGCGCGGCGCCGAGTTCAAGGCGCGGGGACAGGATGTGAGCTATACGCTGCCCGTTTCCTTTCTCGACGCGGCGAAGGGCGCTGTCCGTACACTGACGATGCCGGACGGCAAGACGCTGAACGTGACCATTCCCGAAGGCGCGGAGGACCGGCAGATGCTCAGGCTGAAGGGCCAGGGCATGCCCGGCTTCGGCGGCGGGCCGGCGGGCGACGCCTATGTGGAACTGCATGTGACGCCGCACGCCTTTTTCCGCCGCAAGGACGACAATATCCATGTCGAGATCCCCGTGACGCTGAAAGAGGCGGTGCTCGGCGCGCGCATCGAGGTGCCGACGATCGCGGGGCCCGTCGCCATGACGATCCCGAAGGGATCGAACACGGGTAAGGTTTTGCGGCTGCGCGACAAGGGCGTGAAAAACCGGAAGAGCGGCGTGCGCGGACACCAGATGGTGACGCTGAAAGTCGTTCTGCCCGAGGGCGAGGAACCGGCGCTGGCCGAATTTCTCGAAAGCTGGGAACCGCGCACGCAGCAGGACCCGCGCAAGGAGATGCTGCCATGACCGGGATCGAGGAACTGGTGGAAGGGATCGAGGCGCTGCAGCGGCGCGACCTCGAGGCATGGATCGCCGAAGAGCTTGTGGCGCCGCGCGAGGAAGCGGGCGCGCTCGTCTTTTCGGAGATGGACTGCGCGCGGGTGCGGCTTATCTGCACGCTCCGCTACGAGCTCGAGATCGAGGCGGGGGCGCTTCCCGTCATCCTGTCGCTGCTCGACCAGCTTTACGACACGCGGCAACAGCTCATGGCGCTGACGGCGGCCGTGGCACGGCAGGACGAGGCTGTGCGGGAGGCTGTGATCGAGGCGATGAGGGAGTGAGGGACAAAAATCAGATATTCAATTTCTGTCGGAATGACTACTTCTCCGGTCTGCATTTCTCGATCATTGTTGTTACTAAAGGTTATGAAATCTCTGCTCAGCAAGAGGCTCGTTAGTCTATGGGAGAAGCGAAGCGTCAGAAACAGATTGAAGAGGACGCGAGAGCATATTCTCGGCCGATCAGGTTTCTTCGATCTTCCGGATTCGGAGAATGTATCTGCCGTAATCTTTTCGAATGCAGGAACCATTGCGAAGTTTGACCGGATGGGGGTTACTGCAGGCTTCGGTGCAGATGGATATAGCTACTTCCGTGTAGGCTTTCGATACAACCCCGATCCAAACGCGGTCATGGGCGAAGCATTCCGTGTTGACGTTCGGGAGGAGTCGTATGAAGAGTACTGGACGCAGGAAATCCAGGTCTTTCATAACCCGAACGCCAAGCATCCATTGCCGTTCGAGGCGCTTCTTGGTGCCACACACCACCGCTTCGAGAACGGACACCTCGAGTCTTTAACGCCGACGGGCGCGGTGCTGAGTTCATTCACGCTCCTGCTGGAGCACGTCGGCGATGATCAGGGTGTTCAGAGTTAGAACGACCTATGAGGTTAGACGGCCACCAGCTCGGCGAGCTTAGCCGCGACGTCAGCCATTGGCATTTCTGCAGTGTCCAGGCCGTTTCGCGAGGCGAGCATTGGGCTTACTTCGCGGAGAGCTTCGTACGTTGTGTTATGCACGATGGGAACGAGTTGGTCACGCGCTAGAAGTACTGAAAGCTCCTTGTCAGCTACACCTGCTGCGGGAAGACGCTTCAGCAGCGCCGGGGTCACCAGCACAATCCCTACCCGGGACTTCGCCAAGCCCTTGTCGATAGCGCGGAGGAATGGTTCGCCGAGGCCAATGTCATTCTCGCTGAACCAGACCGAGACATCGCGTGACACGAGCAGATCATACAACTCCTTGGCAACGCCCTGCCGGTCATCCCACGCGTGGCACAGAAATATGTGCCGAAGATCGGGCAGGGACGCTCGCTTCTCGACGGTCTCGCGGATTGGCGTGAGCGCCCTTACTTCCTCGGTCGTGTAAAACTGAGACGAAACGGCGCTCGACCAGCGCGGTTTGGTGGTGCGAGGGGAACTGCTACCGCCACCGCGGCTTCGACCGCCGCCACTGCTCCCTGACGAGAAGTAGGATGGAGTAGAGTAGGACGGGGTAGAGGATTGGCGCGAGTACCCGTAGCTGCTGTAGCCTCGGCCATAGCGGCTACCACATGCTGGGCAATCCGCAGCAGCGGCCGCTGAGCGATGACCTCTCACTGGTGCTGTGCATCTAGCCATGCAATTGAGGATACGCGATTCTCTTGGGTTCCTCTAGCGCGTCGCATTAGGTCAGAAGCGGCCCCGGCCTGCCCCTCTTCGCCGCGTGGCAGTTTGTTGTCGGGCGGATGAAGCGCCGGGCTTGCGGGATGCGCTCCGGATCGCGGTTTCCGAATTGTTTCGCTTTGCTCGCAATGACGGTGTTGGGGGCGGGGGGTCACTGTACGCTGGTGTTTACTGCCCTTCGCTTGCGCTCCGGGCGTTCGAAGCTTGCAAAGGTCCACTGGACCTTTGCATTTGCTGGCGCAAACCGCTTCTCACCCCCCTCACCCTTCCCGCCTTCGGCGGGCCCCTTCCCTCTCCCCGAGGGGAGAGGGAGATAGGGCGGTGCGTTCTGGACTTCGGGTGGGGCCTACCCCTCCCCAAAATTCGCAAAGCGAATTTTGACCCTCCCACATGGGGAGGGTGGGAAGAAGCACCCGCTTGACTCCGGGCGCGACTCGTAACATATAAAGTTACATGAAACGGAACAGCCAATTGTCGGGCGTGTTGCATGTGTTGCTGCATATGGATGCCCATGACGCGCCGATGACTTCCGAGGTGCTTGCGGGGGCGATGCAGACGAATCCGGTGGTCATCCGGCGGATCATGGCGGGGCTTCGGGAGGCGGGGTATGTGCGCTCGGAGAAGGGGCATGGGGGTGGCTGGTCGATCGCCTGCGACCTGAAGGCGGTGACGCTGCGCGACATTCATGAGGCGCTGGGCGGCCCTTCCCTGCTTGCCATCGGCAACCGGACCGAGGCGCCGGGCTGCCTGGTCGAGCAGGCGGTGAATGCGGCGCTGACGCAGGCATTCGACGAGGCGGAGGCGCTGCTGCTCAAGCGGCTGGGCGGGGTGACGCTGGCGGCGCTGGCCAGGGATTTCAAGAAGCGCCTCGCCGCGCGGGGCGGGCCACACGAAATGGAGAAAGCCCATGCAGGCTGAGATGACGAGACAGATGATCGCGAATTTCAACGATCCCGCCGCCGTTGCTCAGTATACGGAGGGTCCGGTGCGCTTTGTGCCCGGCTATACGGAGCTTCACCGGATGACGGCGATCCTGCTTGGCGAGCGGGCGCCCGCGAATGCGCGCGTGCTTGTGCTCGGCGCGGGGGGCGGGATGGAGCTGAAGGCGCTGGCGGAGGCGCATGTCCGCTGGACCTTCGAGGGCGTGGACCCGGCGGGCGAGATGCTGAAGCTTGCGGAGCGGACGCTTGGGAGCCTCGCGCCGCGCGTGGAACTCCGCGAGGGCTATATCGAGGATGCGAGCGAGGGACCGTTCGATGCGGCGGCCTGCCTGCTGACGCTGCATTTTCTCGACCGGGGGACACGCGTGCGGACGGCGGCGGAAATCCGGCGGCGGCTCAAGCCCGGCGCGCCTTTCGTGGCCGCGCATTCGAGCTTTCCGCAGGATGAAGCGTCGCGGCCGCAATGGCTCTCGCGCTATGCGGCCTATGCTGTGGCGGCCGGCGCGGACCCGGAGATGGCCGAGAAGGCGCGCGCGGGCGTGGCGGCGCATCTCGACCTGCTGACGCCGGAAGAGGACGAGGCGGTGCTGCGCGAGGCGGGGTTTTCCGATGTCGCGATGTTCTATGCGGCGTTCACGTGGCGCGGCTGGGTTGCTTATGCGTGAGGGGGAGAGAAGGTTTGATGGCGCTTTGCGCCGAAGAAGCTTGATCCGCGCCTGAATTAAAAACTCAGTGTCATCCCGGCGCAGGCCGGGACCCATTGGTTCCCTCAGCAAGCGCGGCTACGCGTGACCTCGATTGCGGACAAGACTGTTTTCCTTCAGCTTCCCCCACACTCGGCATTGCGAGTGGGTCCCGGCTTTCGCCGGGATGACAACTATTTTTTGGCTGTTTATTTGAACAAACGGCTCACGCAATCGCGCGGAGGCCGACGCGGACGGGTTCGGGATCGACGCCCATTTCGCGTTCGAGGGCGGCGTGTTCGCTTTTCCAGACCTTCATCGCGGCGCGGAGCACCTTGCGGCCCTTGGGGGTGAGCGCGAGCTTGCGGCCGCGCCTGTCCTCCGGGTCTATGGCGACGGAAACGAGGCCATCGCGTTCGAGCGGCTTCAGGTTTGCCGTCAGCGTCGAGCGGTCCATCGCGAGGAACTTCGCGACCGGGCCCATCGAATGCGGCGAGGGTCTGTTCAGCACATTGAGGAGCGAGAACTGGCCGCTGGTGATCCCATGCGGGCGAAGCACCTCGTCGAAGCGGCGGGCGAGCGCGCGGGCGGCGCGCTGCGCATGCAGGCAGAGGCAGTTGTCGCGGATATGGGCGGTGGTTTCGTATGTGTCTTTTTCGATCATGGCTGTCAGCTACATGATTTTTCGATTGATATCAAACTTCCTCCATTCTATTGATATCAAACCAATTGGCAAGACGGGGAAAGGAGCCTTTCATGAGCGCGGCTATAGAAACCGAAGCGCCGAGGACAGCACGCACCGTTTCCCGCGCGGAATGGGAAGAGGCGATGCAGGCGCATCTCGCCAAGGAAAAGAAGCTGATGCGGCTTCAGGACGAACTTGCCGCCGAGCGGCGGCTCCTGCCGCGCGTCGAGGTGACGAAGGATTATTCGTTCGATACGGCGGACGGAAAGGCGACCTTGGCCGATCTCTTTGCCGGCAAGAGCCAATTGTTCATCAAGCATTTCATGCTGAGCCCCGGCCAGACGACGCAATGCGTCGGCTGTTCGCTGGAGGTCGATCATGTGGGAGGACTTATCGAGCATCTCGCCGCGAACGACATTGCCTATACCGTGGTCGCGCGGGCGCCGCTTGCCGAGATCGAGGCGATGAAGAAGCGGATGGGCTGGACCTTTCCCTGGGTGTCGTCGTTCCATTCCGACTTCGGCTACGATTTCGGCGTGTCGTTCCGGCCGGAGGATGTCGAGGCTGGGCGGGCCATGACGCGCGGCGGGATGGCGGTGCCGCCGGGAATGCTCGACATGTCGGGCAATGACGTTTTCGAGAAGGACGAGAGCGGCCGCATCTATCACACCTATACGGTGTCGGGGCGCGGCGGCGAGAATTTCCTCGGCATCTACAGATATATCGACGTGACGCCGAAAGGCCGGCAGGAGCCCCATTACGGCTCGCTTGCCGACTGGGCGCGGCCGCGCCCCCTTTACGGCGAAGGCGGGACGGTGGAAGCGAACGGGCGCTATCACAAGGGCGGCTGCGGCTGCGCCGTCCACGGATGAATTCGACAGAGACGGATACAAGGAGAGAATGATGCGGACGTTGAGTGTGTTGAAGTGGGTGCCGCCTTTCGCGCGCGGCTCCGTGAAGGAGTTCCGCGTGCGCTGGGCGCTGGAGGAAGCGGGACTTCCTTACGAGGAGCGCGTGCTGACGCCGGCGGACCAGGACGCGGCGGACTACCGCGCGTTGCAGCCTTTCGGGCAGGTGCCGGTGCTGGAGGAAGACGGGTTCGAGCTGTTCGAGAGCGGCGCCATCGTGCTTCGCATCGCGGAGAAGAGCGAGGTGCTGCTGCCACGCGACGAGCGCACCCGCGCGAAGGCGATACAATGGATGTTCGCGGCGCAGACATCGGTGCAGCCGTCGATCGACCAGGTGACGGCGCTCGACTTCTTCTACCCCGAGGAAGAATGGGCGAAGCTGCGCCGCCCGGGTGCGGAGGATTTCCTGAAGCGGCGGCTCGGACAGCTGGCCGGACGGCTGGAAGGCCGCGAATGGCTGGAGGACCGCTTCACGGCGGGCGACCTGATGATGGCGACGGTGTTGCGCGATTTGCGCCACCGGGATTTCCTGTCCGGGTTTCCGGCGCTTGCGGGATATGTGAAACGCTGCGAGGCGCGGCCGGCTTTCCAGCGGGCGCTCGCGGACCACATGGCGCTCTACGCGGAAGCGGCGAAGGCCGAAGCGGCGGAGTGAGGGAATGACGATTAAAGAAAAAGGCCGGATTGATGATCCGGCCTTTTTATTCTGTGGGTGGGGCGCCCCCTCACCCTTCCCGCCTTCGGCGGGCCCCTTCCCTCTCCCCGAGGGGAGAGGGTGAGATTTCTTATTTCCCCTTCGGGGCCTGATTGAACGGCAGGTCCTTGTCGACGCGGACGTCCTGCGGCATGCCGAGGACACGTTCGGCGACGATATTGCGGAGGATTTCGTCCGTGCCGCCGGCGATGCGGTAGCCGGCCGCGCCGATCCACTGCTCCGTATAGGCGCCCTCTTCCGGCGAGATCTTGCGGTCGCGGATGACGCCGCCCATGTCCTGCAGGTCCATGCCGAAGGAGCCGAGGTCCTGCATCTTCTTCGCCGCGACGATCTTGGAGATCGACGATTCCGGTCCGGGGGTTTCGCCCTTCGACAAGGCCGTCAGTGTACGGAACCTTGTGAACTTCAGGCCCTGCGCCTGAACATACCAGTCAGCGATGCGCTCGCGGACGCCGCCGTGGCGGATGGCGGGTTCGCCGGCAATGTCGGTTTCACGAGCGAGAGAGATCAGTTCGTCCGTGTCGGCATTGCCCTGGCTGCCGCCGACGGCGAGGCGCTCATTCATGAGCGTCGTCAGGGCGACCTTCCAACCGTCGCCGACCTTGCCGAGACGCTGGCTGTCCTTGACGCGGAGATTGGTGAAGAAGACTTCGTTGAATTCGGCGCCGCCCGACATCTGCTTAATCGGACGCACTTCGACGGCGGGGTCCTTCATGTCGATCCAGAACATGGTGAGGCCCTTGTGCTTCGGCACGTTCGGATCGGTGCGGACGAGGAGGATGCCGTAGTCGCAGAAATGGGCACCGGAGGTCCAGACCTTCTGGCCGTTGATGACCCAGTCGTCGCCATCCTTCTCGGCCTTGGTGCGCAGGCCCGCGACGTCGGAGCCGCCGGCGGGCTCGGAGAAGAGCTGGCACCAGATTTCATCGCCGCGCACGGCGGGACGCACGAAACGCTCTTTCGCCTCGTCCGGGCCCCATGTCATGACGGTGGGGATGCACATGCCGAGGCCGATGGCGAAGATGCCGCCGGGGACGGCGTATTTCGATTCTTCCTGGCTGTAGATGACGTTGTTGATCGTGGTGCCGCCACCGCCGCCCCACTCCTTCGGCCAGGTGATGCAGGCATAGCCGGCATCGGCCTTCTTCGCCTGCCAGGCCTTGGACTGGGCGAGCAGTTCCTGCAGGTCCTTCGGCGGGGCGATGTCCTTCGCGTTTTCCTTGCGGGTGGCGTTTTTATCGAGCCATTCGCGGACTTGCGCGCGGTAGGCGGCTTCTTCCGGTGTGTCGTTGAAATCCATTTTGGTTCTCCCGAATTTGTTTTGGGCGCTGCTACCCCTCCCCAAACCGCCTTTGGCGGTTTGACCCTCCCACAGGGGGAGGGTGGAAGAGGAGCGCGCGTCGATGCTTTTCGTTACGCCGCGTTCTTGGCTTCGAGGCGCGAGACGAGTTTTTCTTTCCACTGGATGGGGGCGCCGACGGCGAGGGCCAGCAGTTTGGCGCGGCGGTAGTGGAACTGGCAGTCGGACTCCCATGTGTAGCCGATGCCGCCATGCGTCTGGACGTTTTCCTGGGCGGCGAAGACATAGGCGTCGGAACCGGCGATGCGCGAGGCGGCGGCGGCTTCCGGCAGTTCGGCGCCTTCGTCGTTCAGCATCATGGCGCCGAAATAGGAATTGGATTTCGCCAGTTCCTTTTTCACATAGATGTCGGCGAGCTTGTGCTTGATCGCCTGGTAGGAGCCGATCTGGCGGCCGAAGGCGTAACGCTCAAGCGAATAGTCGCGTGCCATTTCGAGCGCGGCTTCGGAACCGCCGACCTGTTCAAAGGCGAAGAGAACGGCCGCGCCGTCGAGGATGCGCGAGAGCTGCGACCAGCCTTCGCCTTGCTTGTCGCCGAGAATTTCGGCGGGGGCATCCTTGAAGGTGAGCGTGACGTGCTGGCGCGAGGGGTCGATGGTGCGGACGGGCTCGGAGGAGACGCCGCCGGCCTTCAGGTCCACGATGGCGAGCGAGACGGCCTGCTCACCGGCACCACCAGTGTTGACCGCGACGATGGCGACATGGGCCGCGCCGCCATCGGCGACGGGCTGCTTCACGCCGCTGACCTTGCCGCCCGCGAACTTCACCGCGATGTTGCGCGGATGCGCGGCATGGGTGCCTTCGGAGAGAGCGAGCGCGCCGATGGCTTCACCCGAGGCGAGCTTCGGCAGCCAGGTCTCTTTCTGCTTCTGCGTGCCGAAGAGGCGGAGCGCCTCCGCGGCGAGATAGATGGAGGAGGAGAAAGGAACGGGCGCGGCGGAACGGCCGAGCTCTTCCGCGATCACGCAGAGTTCAAGCGCACCGAGGCCAAGACCGCCGAATTCCTCCGGGATGGCCGTGCCGGTGAGGCCCATCTCGACGAGGCCTTTCCAGACTTCGGCGGCATAGGGCTCTTCCTTTTCAAGCACGCGGCGCGTGACCGTCATGGGGCACTTGTCGGCGAGAAACTTCCGGACGGATTCCTTCAGAAGTTTCTGGTCGTCGGAAAAATCGAAATTCATGGCGTCTCCTCATTATCATTGCCTCGCACGCGGGCGCGCCCACGGCGGCTGTTTGGGCGCATTCTCACTGCAAAGGAGGCTTGTGAAAAGGGCGCAGATTTTACGTTGCGTCCGCTTGGGATGACGCGGCGGGCTGGCGCCGAATCCCGGCTGCGAGGTGAAGTTCCGGGCTGAATTACGAGGCAGCCGGGCTTTTGGATCGCCGCATTCGCCGGAAGACGAGAACGGCAAGAACAATGATGACGGCCCAGCCGGCGAGCAGCGTGAGACCGATGGCCGGAAGCATGCTGTCGATCTGTCTCACATCCACCTGCCCGGCATGCCAATAGACCCATTCGCCGCCGAGCGCCGCGGCGAGGCCCGGATTGCCGGTAGCGAGCACGAGGATGCCGTCTCCCGTTGCCGGGTCGATACGAGCGGTGGTTTCGATGGCGGGGAAGTTCATGCCTTCATGGCCGATGATGAAGCCGCCGCCGGGTGCTTCCGCATAGAGCATGACGCCGAGGCCCCAGATCGGCAGGCCGAATTGCGAGGCATGGGGTGCGCGCATATCGGCGGCAAGACCGGGCGGGAGAGCGGGATCGCCCGCGCCCTCCATTTGCGCTTCGAGGAAGCGGGCGAGATCGGCGGCACTCGCATGGAGCGAGGCGGCGGATGGCGCGGCGAAGTTGCGATAGGCGCAGGGCGCGCCCTCAACATCGAAACAGGGGGCGAGGCCCGCGGCTTCCGCCGCCGCCAGATCGAATGTCGCATGGGACATGCCGAGCGGATCGAAGACCACGCGCTTCATATAGTCAGCGAAGGGCTCGCCCGAGATTTCCTCGATGAGAAGTTCCAGCAGCGCATAGCCGCCGCCCGAATACTGCCACGCGGTGCCGGGCTCCCGGCCGACGCGCGTCCGCCCATCGGCGCCGGACATGGGATCGGCGGCTTCCGTCAACGATGCCTCGAGCGTCTGCACGGGCGTGCCCTTCTCGAAGCCCATATAGCCGAGGCCGTCCGTCAGGCCGGCCGTGTGGGAGAGGAGGCGCCGCGCGGTGACGCCATCCGCGTCATATTCCGTTTCGGGAAGCTGCCAGCGGGTGAGATAGCGCGACACGGGCGCATCGAGATCGAGCCGCCCTTGCTCCGCGAGTTTCAGCACGCCGAGCGCCGTCGCCCATTTGCTGAGGGAGGCGAGCTGGAAAAGCGTGACGCGGGTGACGGGCGCGCCGGCGGAAACATAATGCTCGCCGAAGACCTTGCCCTTTTCGATCAGCACCAGGGCAACGGCGCCCTGCCCCGTCGCGTCCAGCGCGGCAGCCGATGTCGAGAAGAAAGATGCCACATCCTCGCGCGGGCCCGGATCGGCGTGCCACCAGCCCTGGCGGGCGCCGGTGAAGACGAGGATGGCCCAGAGAGCCAGGGCGAGCAGGACGGCGAGAATTAGAAGGGATAATTTGCGCATTGATTATGCTAAGCCGAGAAGTGGCCGACATTCAAGCATCGGCGCGGCTGGCGCTTTCTTCCTGCGGCGTATTCCGCTCCACGGCTTCGAGGTTTTCCTTGATGCGGCGGAGCATGGCGACGAGGGTTTCGTATTCTTCCGCCGTGAAGCCCTTGAGGGCGTCGCCGAACATGCCGAAGGCGGCGTCCCACAATTCGTCGTGAAAGCCGTCGATGGCATCGGTGAGATAGACGCGGCGGACGCGGCGGTCTGCCGGGTCCGGGCGGCGCGTGATGAGGCCCAGTTCCTCCATCCGGTCCAGCAGGCGGCCGAGCGGCGCCTTTTCCATCATCACAAGATCGGCCAGCTCCGTCTGGGTGACGCCATCCTGCTGGCGCAATTCCGCGAAAACCCGGGATTGCGGCATGGTGATGCCGGTGCCCGAGGCGCGCAGGCGGTTTTCCCAGGCGCGCTTGAAGAGCCGGAACACATCGCGGTGAAGCCAGCCGAATTCCCTGTCGGGAACGGCTTTCCTGTTTTTGCCCGCCATCAGGGCCGGTCCTCCCACAGAATCCATCTTCTCTATCGTAACCAAGGATACTATAACTGTGTATACCTTCTGCCGCCAGTCTGGCGGTATGGATTATGTGGGGCATCGATATGTATTTCCGAACCATGCGCCTGCCCGCCCGCGCGGCCGGGCTTTTCATCGCGGGTGCGCTGCTGCTGCCGCTGGCGGGCTGCGGCGAGGAGGAGCAGGCCGAGACCGCGGCGGAAGAAGCGATCGGTGTTTTCGCCAGCATGGTGACACGGCAGGAACTGGCGGAGCCTGTGACCGGCACGGGCACCATCGCCGCGCACAAGACGACGGTGCTGGGGCCGCGCGTCGACGGCATCATCGAGGAGATCATGGTGCGCGTCGGCGACCGCGTGACGGCGGGGCAGCCGCTTTTCCGCACGCGCGACGCCGAATGGAAGCTGAAGGTCGCGGAACTAGAAAATCATGTGCGGCTGGCGAGCGCCGAAGCGCAGAACGCGCAGAAGGGTTTCGCGCGCGCTGAGGAACTGCACGGCAAGGGCTTCGTCTCGAACGGCAAGCTGGACGATGCGCGCGCGGCGCGCGACGCGGCGAATGCGCGGCTCGGCATGGCGAAGGCGCAGCTCGCGACGGCGCAACAGATGCTCGAGGACTGCGTGGTGACGGCGCCCTTCAATGGCGTCATCACCAAGCGCGACGTGGACGAAGGCAAGTTCATGGCGACGCGAATGGGCGGCATGGGCGGCGACGGCGGCGGCGTGCTGCAGATCATGAAGATCGACATCGTGGCGGCGATCGTGAATGTGCCGGAAATCTATCTGTCGAAATTCAAGGTGGGCAGCAAGGGGAAGGTTTTCCTCGACGGCATCGACAAGAGCTACGACTCCTATGTCGCCATCCTCAACGACCGGATCGACCCGGTGACGCGCTCGGTGGAAGTGCGGCTGCCGATCCTCAACAAGGATTATGAAGTGAAGCCCGGCCTGTTTGCGCGGGCGGAAATCTATCCCGAGGCGCGCGAGGTGCTGGCGCTCGACCGCGCGGCGCTGCTGGGCAGCGAAGCCAAGCGGCATGTCTTCGTGGCGGAGAACGGACGGGCGAAACGCATCGACGTGACGGCGCGCCAGATCGATGCGACACGCGTCGAAGTGCTGTCGGGGCTGAAGGAAGGCGACAAGGCGCTTTCGGGCCCGAACGCGGCGCTGCTGATCGACGGCATGGCGGTGCGGATCGAGGGGTCTGACGAGCAGGCGCTTGCCAGCGATGCGGCCGCACAGCCGAACGTGAAATAGAGAGCGGACGGAGAGAGAGCATGTGGATTTCCGACATCTCGATCCGCCGCCCGGTTTTCGCGGTGATGATCATCGCGGCGCTGGTCGTGCTCGGCTGGATATCGCTCGGGCGCGTGGGCGTCGATCTCTTTCCCAAGGTGGAGTTTCCGGTTGTCGCGGTGACGACGGTGCTGGAAGGCGCCTCGCCCGAGGCGATCGAAAGCGACGTGACGGACGCGATCGAGGAGCAGGTCAACACGATCTCGGGCATCGAGACGCTTTCCTCGACGAGCGCGGAGGGGCTCTCCCAGGTCGTCATCCAGTACGACCTCAACGAGAATGTCGACGTGAAGGCGCAGGATGTGCGCGACAAGGTTTCGCTGGCGCGGCCGAACATTCCGCAGGATGCCGAACAATCCATCGTGCAGAAGGTGGACCCGGACGCACAGGCCATCATGTCGATCATGATTGCCGGCGACCTGCCGATCCGCGATCTCACGCAATTCGCCGACAAGGTGGTGAAGGAGCGGCTGCAGCGCATATCGGGCGTCGGCTCCATCGAGCTTGTCGGCGGACGCGACCGCGAGGTGCGCATCTGGCTCGACGCGGTGAAGATGCGCGCCTATGGCGTGGCGGCGGAAGACGTGACCTCGGCGCTGCGCCGCGAACATGCGGAAATTCCGGGCGGACGGCTGGAGACGCCGGGCGGCATGTCGGAATTTTCGGTGAAGACCAAGGGCGAGGTCACGAGCGTTGCCGATTTCCGCAATATTCTCGTCGCCTTCCGGCAGGACGGCGCACCGACGACCATCGGCGACATCGCACGGGTGGAAGACGGGATGGAGGACGAACGCTCCTATGCGGAACTCAACGGCAAGCGCGGCGTGTCGCTCGACCTGCGCAAGCAATCCGGCCGCAACACGGTGGAAGTGGCGCGCGCGGTGCGCGAGGAGCTGAAGGAAATCGAGAAGCTGGCGCCTGCCGGCATCGAGATGAAGACGGCGCGAGACACGGCGGTCTTCATCGAGGGATCGGCGGATGACGTGTTCTTCGACATCCAGCTCGGTATTGTGCTGGTGGTGCTTGTCACCCTCGCCTTCCTGCTTTCGATGCGCGCGACGCTGATCGTCGCCGTCGCCATGCCGACATCGCTCGTCGCGACGTTCTTTGCTTTCTATGTGGCGGATTTCACCATCAACATGATGACGCTGATGGCGCTGTCGCTTGCCGTCGGACTGCTGGTGGACGATGCCATCGTGGTGCTGGAAAGCATCTACCGGAAGCTCGAGGAAGGATTGCCGCCGATGCAGGCGGCATCGGAAGGCACCAAGGAAGTGGGGCTTGCGGTGCTGGCCGCCACCTTCTCGATCTGCGCGGTGTTTGTGCCTATCGCGTTCATGGACGGCGTTGTCGGACGGTTCTTCTTTCAATACGGGCTTGCAATCACCTTTTCGGTGCTGGTGTCGCTTCTCGTGTCGCTGACGCTGACGCCGATGCTGTCGTCGCGGATGCTGAAGCATGGCGAGACGGACCCGGCGAACTACAACCGCGTGGCGCGCTTTTTCGACGATGGCTATAACCGGCTCGATCGCTTTTACGGGCGGGTGCTGGAATGGGCGCTTGGCGCGCGGTGGATGGTGATGGTCGGCGCGGCGCTCACCATCGTTTTCGCAGTGGTGGTGGCGCGGTCGCTGCCGATGGCTTTCGACTCGCGAGCGGACCGGGCGGAATTTCTCGCGACCGTCGAACTGCCGTTCGGCGCGGGGCTGGAAGAGACGCGGGCCGTATCCTCGCGCGTCGCTCATGCGATTTCCGGCGTGCGGCATGTGCATACGGTGTTCTTCACCATCGCTTCCGACCCGCAGAAGAGCGTCAACAAGGCGTTCTTCTATGTCGGACTGACGGCGAAGGCGGAACGCGACGAGAGCTTCATTCCGATCATGGACGCGGCGCGCGTGGCGATGCTCAAGGCGGCGCCGGAGGCAAAGCATATTTCGCTTTCCGACGTGCCGTGGATTTCCGGCGGCGGCTTTTCCGACTATGCGATGCAATATGTGGTGCAGGGGCCGGACCTTGCGGTGTTGGAGGCGAAGGCCAATGAAGTGGTGGCGCGGATGCGCACAAGCCCGCTCTTCGCCGACGCCAAGACGAGCTACGATTCCGGCAAGCCCGAAGTGCAGGTGCATGTGGACCGGCGACGAGCGGCGGACCTCGGCGTGCCTGTGCGCTCGCTCGCGGAAACGATGCGCGCGATGGTGGGCGGCGTGAAGGCAGGGACGTTCGAGGAATTCGGCCAGCGATACGATGTGCGCGTGCGGCTGGAGGATGGGCAGCGCGACGACATATCGAAGCTCACCATGATCCAGGTGCGCTCGGCAAACGGCAACCTGATCGACATTGCCAATGTGGCGCGCTTCGACGTGGCGGCAGGGCCGGCGCAGATCGAGCGGCAGAACCGGGCCCGGCGCATCGCCATAGTCGCGAACAACCCGGAAGGCGCGGCGCTTGGCCCGGCTTCCGAAGAGATCGAGACCTATCTCGAAGATCTGAAACTTCCGCCCGGCTATTCATGGAGCGCGGAGGGCCGCTCGAAGCGGATGAAGGAGACGGGCGCGGCCATCGGCTTTGCGTTCCTGCTGGCGCTGATCGCGCTCTACATGATCCTGGCGAGCCAGTTCAACAGTTTCGCGCAACCGGCGATCATCATGCTGTCGGCGCCGCTTTCCTTTGCGGGGGCGTTCGTGGCGCTGAAAATATCCGGGCAGGAGATGACGATGTTCAGCCAGATCGCGCTTTTGGCGCTGATGGGGCTGGTGATGAAGAACGGCATTCTGCTGGTCGACTACACGAACCATCTGCGCGAAGCGGGCGCGGGGCCGCGCGAGGCGGCACTGAAGGCGGGGCCAGTGCGGCTCCGGCCCGTGCTGATGACGCAGATCGCAACCGTCTTCGGGCTGATCCCGGTGGCGATGTCGAACAGCCAGGGCGCGGAGTTCCGCAACGCCATGGGCATTCTCGTGATCGGCGGGCTCATTTCCTCGACGGTGCTGACGCTCGTCGTCGTGCCGGTCGCCTATACGCTGATGGAGGATGCGCGGGGGAAGGTGGCAGGGATCGGCGGGTCATTCCGGCGGCTCGAGCGACGGTTCGGCATCGGCAAGGCGCCGGGGGCGCCGGCGGAATAAAGAGGGCTTCCCTCCCTCCCCCTGAGGGAGGGCCGAAATTTGCGAAGCGAATTTCGGGGAGGGGTCGCGGCCTTACAAAAAATGAAAGTCCGTTCTTCGTGGCAGATCCCTTACCCCTCCCCAAACCGCTTGCAGCGGTTTGACCCTCCCTCAGGGGAGGGTGGGAAGGAGAGCCGGGGTGGAATTGGACTGAATGTCTTAATCCAACGCTAACCGGCGCTGGGCGATACTGAGAGGAGGATTTCTCTTTTCGGCTGGCCGGAGGTTCATCGTCAGATGGCGAAAGCGCAGTTCCATAAAAACCAGCGGGTCTATGTGCGGCCCGTGGGCACCTGGGCGGTGATCGAGCGGATCGTTCCGCAATGGGTGAAGGATATGGATGAGCCGTTGCGCATCCATTACGACGTGGGGCTTGGCCGGGACTTCGCGGCGAAGGAACTCGAAACCGAGGAAGTGTCGGCCCTTTCCCATCTCGATCCCGAGATGGAGGAATGGCATGTCGTGCGCGTGCCGAACAAGTGGCGCTCGGCGGATGAATGCGCGGGCCATCCCGTGCCCGGCACGCATCCCGTGGTCGTGACCGGGAGCCATGAAGGCGGCGGCTGGCGCGTGCCCGGCGTCGAATATGACATGACGCCGGACCGCGTGGAACTGCAGGCGAAGGTGATCGCGGCGGCGCCGAAGATGATGGTGCTGCTGCAGCGCGTTGCCGATTATGCGCGGACGAATGGCGAGAACCTGCCCGACGAGCTGATGAATGTGGCGGGCGATGCCGACATGCTGCTGACCGGCATCATGGGGCCGCAGGCTTAAGGCTCATTCCAAACCAGATCGTGCCCGAGGGCTTTGACGCGCGCTCGAGCTCGCGGAAGCCATAGGCGCGGTAGAAGGCCTGACCGCGCTCATTGACGGCGGCGACGCCGAGATGGACGCCGGACGAGCCGAGCGCGGCCATGCGCGGGAGCCAGCTATCCATCAATGCACGGCCAAGGCCCCTGCCCTGCAGGCGGGGCAGCAGATTGATATGCAGATGCGAGGGATGGGCGGCGACGATCCGATCCGGCGTCTTGTGAGGATGATGGATCAGGTAGCGGTAGGTCTCGTCCGGGCTCCAGCGCGTGGCGGGCGGCGACGGCTTCGGATAGAGCCCTCGCAGTTTCGGCCACCAGTTTTTCTCCTGCTCATCGGCGAAAGCGTGCGTATCGACGGCGCCGACGATATAGCCGCCGACGCCCTCCGCATCCTCGACCACCAGCGCGCATTCGGGCGCGAGGACGGCATAGGGCGCGGCATAGACATGGCCGATCAACCGCGGGTCTTCATGCAGGGCGGTGGCATCCGTGCCGCCGGCGCCGGTCTTCAGGGCGATGTCGTAGAGGGCGTCGAGATCGGCGGGGCGGACAGGACGGATTTCGGGCATCTATCTTTTCTTCTTTCTTTGCGGCTCCCCCTCACCCTTCCCACCTTCGGTGGGCCCCTTCCCTCTCTCCTGGGGGAGAGGGTGAGAAGGCTTGCGGTAACGCCGTAATTCCGCCATTCCGGTTGCCGATGCTAGAGTGAGATCGCGAACCTTCCCACCCCTGTTTTCCGAGTATTCCCGCATGAGAACCGAAGAGCCCCGCCCCATCCGGCTGAAGGACTATACGCCGCCCGCTTTCGCGATCGACGAGGTGAACCTCGATATCGAACTCGATCCCAAGGCGACGAAAGTTCATTCGCGGCTGTCGATGCGGCGGATGGGCGACGGGCCGCTCAGGCTCGACGGGGAGAAGCTGAAGCTCCTTGAAGTGCGGATCGACGGGGAGAAGCTCGGCGCCAACCGCTACAGCGTGGATGGCGAGCACCTGACGATTTTCGAGGTGCCGGAGGGCGACTTCACGCTGGAGACGGTGACGAGCTGCGCGCCGGTGGAGAACACGGCGCTGACGGGGCTTTATCTTTCGAGCGACATCTACTGCACGCAATGCGAGGCGGAGGGCTTTCGCCGCATTACCTATTATCTCGACCGGCCGGACGTTATGTCTGTATTCCGTACGCGGATCGTAGCGGACGAAAAGAAGGTGCCGGTGCTGCTGTCGAACGGGAACCCGGTGGCGAGCGGCAAGCTGAAGGGCGGCAAGCACTTCGTCGAGTGGCACGACCCTTTCCGCAAACCCGCCTATCTCTTTGCGCTGGTGGCGGGCGATCTCGCCCATGTCGAAGACAAGTTCACCACCATGTCGGGCCGTGAGGTGACGCTCAGGATTTTCGTCGAGAAGGGCAATGAGGACCGCTGCGACTACGCTATGGGCGCGCTGAAGCGGGCGATGAAATGGGACGAGGAAGCCTTCGGGCGCGAATACGACCTCGACATTTTCATGATCGTCGCGGTGAGCGCCTTCAACATGGGGGCGATGGAGAACAAGGGGCTCAACGTCTTCAACGACAAATACATCCTGGCGCTGCCCGACACGGCGACGGATGCCGACTATGCGGCTATCGAGGCGATCATCGCGCATGAATATTTCCACAACTGGACCGGCAACCGCATCACCTGCCGCGACTGGTTTCAGCTTTGTCTGAAGGAGGGCCTCACCGTCTTCCGCGATCAGGAATTCACGGGCGACATGCGCTCGCGGCCGGTGAAACGGATTTCGGATGTGCGGCTCTTGCGCGCGCACCAGTTTCCGGAAGATGGCGGGCCGCTCGCCCATCCCGTGAGACCCGACAGCTATATCGAGATCAACAATTTCTACACGGCGACCGTCTACGAGAAGGGCGCCGAGCTCTGCCGCATGATCCACACCATGGTGGGGCCGAAACGCTTCCGCAAAGGCATGGACCTCTATTTCGAGCGGCATGACGGCGAGGCGGCGACGGTGGAGAATTTCCTCGACGCGCTGTCGGACGGGGCGAAGATCGACCTCACGCAGTTCAAGCGCTGGTATTCGCAATCCGGCACGCCGGAAGTTCTGGCCTCCGGGCGCTACGACGCGGCGCGGAAGACCTACACGCTGAAGATGAGCCAGGTGTGTGCGCCGACGCCGGGGCAACCGATGAAGGAGCCCTATCACATTCCGGTCGCCGTCGGCCTTGTGGGCGCGAACGGGCGGGACATGAAACTGCAGCTCGACGGCGAGGAGAAGCCGGGCGCGACGACGCGCGTGCTGCATCTGACCGAACGGGAAGGCACATGGCGCTTTCGCAATGTGACGGAAAAGCCGGTGCCTTCGCTGCTGCGCGGCTTTACGGCGCCGGTGAAGCTCAACGCACATCTGAAGGAACGCGACCTCGTTTTTCTGATGCGGCATGACAGCGACAGCTTCAACCGATGGGAAGCGGCGCAACGCTATGCAACGGGGCTGCTGCTCTCGATGGTGGAAGCACGGGCAAGCGGCGGCACGGCGCGCAAGGGGACGGGCTTCGGCGAGATGATCCGCGACCTGCTGACCGCGAAAAAGATCGACCCGGATTTCGTGGCGCAGATCATCGCATTGCCGAGCGAGCAGACGCTGGCGCAGATGATCGGCCGGGATGTCGATGTGGACGCCATTCATGGCGCACGCGAGGAACTGCGCGCCTCCATCGCGGCGCAGACGAAGGACGAACTGCTTTCGGCCTATGAGAGGATGAAAGTGGACGGCCCCTATCGCCCCGAGGCGGAGGATGCGGGACGGCGGGCGCTGAGGAATGTCTGCCTCTCCTATCTCGCGGTGGCGCCGGGCAAAGACGGCGCGGCGCTGGCGGCGGCGCAGTTCCGCGAGGCGGACAACATGACGGATTCCATCGCCGCGCTGACGGTGCTGGCAAATATCGAGGGGCCCGAGCGGATTGCGGCGCTCGATGCCTTTTACAAGCGGTGGCAGAAGAACCATCTGGTGATGGACAAGTGGCTGGCGATACAGGCGACCTCTGCCCTGCCCGGCACGCTGGACGAGGTGAAGCGGCTGACGCAGCACCCGGCCTTCACGATGAAGAACCCGAACAAGGTAAGGGCGCTCATCACCAGTTTCGCCTCGATGAACCAGCTTCATTTCCACGACGCCAAGGGGGCGGGCTATGCCTTTGTCGCCGACAAGGTGCTGGAACTCGACAAGCTCAACCCGCAGGTGGCGGCGCGGCTGACCGGCGCCTTCAGAAGCTGGCGGCAATTCGGCCCGAAGCGCCGGAAGCTGATGGTGAAGGAGCTGAAGCGGATTGCTGGGACGGAAGGGTTGTCGCGCGATGTCTATGAGATCGCGACGAAGACGCTGGCTTGAGTTGCCGGTGCCCCGCAAATTTGACGGCGGGGGAAGCGGCAAGGTCCAGCCCCCGCCCCGAAAAATTCTTCGCGTTCCGCTCGAATTTTGTCGACCCGCCCCCCAGGGGCGGGTGAAGAGGGAGAGTGCGTCTCCCATAGCGGGACAGTGGGCTGGCGGGCGTTAACGCGGAATTAACGGTGATTCGGCAGGAGTCGGGTGAGTCCCGTTTGCATCTATTAACGAAAAGTTAACGGCAGCTATAGACAGCAGGACTCGCAGCACGAATCATCACTTGAAGCACGGTGATTCGTGGCCCGATTTACGGCAGGACGCGCGATACCGGATGCTAGAGTAGTCATGAGTGGCCAGCGCCGGACGGATGAACGCATGAGCGACGCGACGACGACACGGCAGGAAACGATGAAGTGGCAGGAAGCGACCGCGCGGCGGCACCGGTCGCTGCCCGCCGGGCTTTTGCCCCGCCTCGTGCTCGGCCTTTCGGGCGTTGCGCTCTTCGCTCTCAATGTGGCGCTCTATTCGGAG
Source organism: Parvibaculum lavamentivorans DS-1 (assembly GCF_000017565.1). Lineage (NCBI taxonomy): Bacteria > Pseudomonadati > Pseudomonadota > Alphaproteobacteria > Hyphomicrobiales > Parvibaculaceae > Parvibaculum > Parvibaculum lavamentivorans. Next base: position 1,031,931 of record NC_009719.1, on the reverse strand, counting down.
GAAGGCGGCTCGCGCACGCTGCTTTTTTCCTCGCTGCTTTCGGGCGGCTATCTCGCGCTTGCCTATATGCTGGTCAGGCTTCGGGAGTCGAAGCTCGAGGCGGAAGCGGCGCTGGTGGAGAACCAGCATCGTTTCGACATGGCGTTTGCGGGCGCGCGCTGCGGCATCTGGGACTGGGATCTCGGCGAGAACCGCATCTACTGGTCGTCGGCCATGTTCGACATGGTGGGGCTGAAGCAGCCTTCCAAGCGGCTGTCGCCGAACGAAATCAAGGCGATGGCGCATCCGGACGATGCCGGCGCCATAGACGAAATCGCCAATGCGGCGTCGCGCCCCTCGCGCTCCTACGACACGGCTTTCCGCCTGCGCCATGCGGATGGAAGCTGGGTGTGGATGCATGCCAAGGGACAGGTCTGGGGCGGCGGGCGCGCGGCGGGCGAAAGGCTCGTCGGCATCACCATCGACATTACCGACCAGAAGATCGCCGAAGAGCGCGTGCACGAAGCGAATGAGCGGCTGCGCGACGCCATCGAAAGCGTGGGCGAAGCCTTTGTGCTGTGGGACGCGGAGGGCAGGCTCGCGACAGCGAACAGCAAGTTCGGCGAGTTCCTCAATCTCGGCGAGGACTACATGCATCCCGGCGCACCGCGCGGCGAGATGATGCAGCGCGCGGGTGTGGGCGACGCCTGGCCGGTGTCGCAGGATGGCGGTGAAGCGGGAGCGGGCGTCCATGAAATCCGGCTGCCGACGGGGCGCTGGCTGCAGATCAGCGAGCGGCGGACGAAGAGCGGCGGGCATGTGAATGTCGGCACCGACATCACGGCCATCAAGGAACAGGAAGCGGCGCTGACCGACAACAAGGTGGCGCTGGAAAAGACGGTGCGCGACCTCGAAACCTCGCGGCGGAAGCTGCAGGAACAGGCGCGGCAGCTTGTGGACCTTGCGGAGAAATACGCCTCCGAGAAGACGCGCGCGGAAGCGGCGAACCGCTCGAAATCGGAATTCCTGGCGAATATGAGCCATGAGCTGCGGACGCCGCTGAACGCCATTATCGGCTTTTCGGAAATCATGGAGTCCGGGCTTTTCGGCGAACTCGGATCGCCGAAATACAAGGAATATGCGGGCGACATCCATGCGAGCGGGACGCATCTCCTCGAACTCATCAACGACATTCTCGACATGTCGAAGATCGAGGCCGGGCGGATGACGCTTGAGACGCAGCCGCTGGAACTTTCCGAAGTGGTGGAGGAATCGCTGCGGCTGGTTTCCGGCCGCGCCGAGGTGGCGAAGGTGCATATCGCCAACGAGATGGGGCCGCTGCCGACCGTCGACGCCGACAAGCGCGCGGTGAAGCAGGTGCTGCTGAACCTGCTCTCAAATGCCGTGAAATTCACGCCGGCGGGCGGCTCTATCCATCTGCGCGGCGAGACGAGCGGACGCTTCGTCACGATCTCGGTCGAGGACACCGGCATCGGCATTCCGGCCAGCGCGCTGCCGAAGATCGGGCGGCCGTTCGAGCAGGTGGAAAGCCAGCATTCCAAATCGCACAAGGGAACCGGGCTTGGCCTGGCGCTGTCGCGCTCGCTCGTGGAGCTTCACGGCGGCGCGCTCGTTCTCGAGAGCACGGAAGGCGTGGGCACAAAGGTCAGCTTTACGCTGCCGCTGACAGCGGAAGCCTGAAGCGTCTCCTATTCGAGGCAGGTTGTTGCGGCCCGCCCCAGCGTCAATTTTCAAAGATACCAGTCGTACTCCAGCGGTGAAATCGCGCGCTGGAATTTGTCGTATTCGAGCATCTTGGTTTCGGCGTAGACGTCGACATAGAGGTCGCCGAAATATTCACGCATCACATCCGAGTTGCGAAACCGCTTCAGGGCGCTTGGCAGGTAGAAGGGAATGGCTTCGTCCATGATTTCGCAGGCATTGCCTTCGGCGGGCTCGCCGGGGTCAATCTCGTTGACGATGCCGTAGTGGATGCCGGCGAGGATGGCGGCGAGCACCAGATAGGGATTGGCATCGGCGCCGGAGACGCGATGCTCGACGCGGCGCGATTCCGGCGAGCCATTGGGCACGCGAAAGGCGACCGAGCGGTTGTTGTAGCCCCAGGTGCGGTTGACCGGCACGAAGAGGTTCGGTCCGAAGCGGCGATATGAATTGAGGTTCGGCGCGAAGAGGGCCATTGCATCTGGCAGGGTTGCCTGCAAGCCGCCGATGGCATGGCGCAGGCGGTCGGAGCCGTCATCCGTGCCGTCGTCGAAAATGTTGCGCCCGTTCTCGTCTTCGACGGAACAATGGACATGAAGGCCGTTGCCCGTCTGATCGACAAAGGGCTTGGCCATGAAGCTCGCGAGGAAATTATGCTTGCGGGCGATGGCGCCAATCAGATGCCGCAGCATGATCGCATGATCTCCGGCCCGGACGACATCATTCTCATGCTTGAGGTTGATCTCGTACTGGCCGGGAGCGAACTCCGCCGTGGCGCCGGAAGCCGGTACACCCTGAGCGGCGGCGGCTTCGTCGATCTCCTTCAGGAGACCCATGAAGCCGTCGAGCTCGGTGATGCCATAGACCTCGTTCGCGGTTTCGCGCAAGCCAGTCGCCGGATTGATCGGCGCCTGCGGCCGGCCCTTGCGGTCGAGGTCCTTGTCGAGGATGTAGAATTCGAATTCGCAAGCGGCTATGGGGCGGAGGCCGATATCGGCGAGCTTCTTGACGACCGCCGAGAGCACATTGCGCGGCTCGAGCATGAGCGGCGTGCCGTCGTCGTTTTCCATCGTCATCAGGACTTGCGCCTGCTTCATGGACGCCCATGGAACGGGAACAATGGAGCCGGAGACGGGATGCGACTGGAGATCCGGATCGCCATCCGAGAAGCCCATGCCGAGGATGTCTTCGTTGACGCCGGTGACATCGAAGAAATAGAGCGACTGCGGCATCTGCACGCCGTCGGTGAAAACCTTCTCTGCCTCCTCGGACGGGAAGCGCTTGCCCCGCACCGTGCCGCACATGTCCACGAAGATCGTGTCGAGATAGTCGATTTCGCCATTCTCGGCGAGGAAGGCGTTGAACTCGCCCAAGGTTGCACGGCCGTGACGGCCCGGTCTTTCCCGATCGCTCATGATATCCCGTTTGCCGGATCCCACACATTTCCCCACAGCGAAGCTCGCGCTCCGCCGCACCAGAAAATGCACCTATAGGTCTGTGAGACGATAGTAACCGAGAGCAGCACGAAGATACCAGCGCCGCAGCGAAGGAAACGGAATGCGGGCCGGAGGTCCGCGAAAAGGCGCGGGAATACTTGAGAAATCGGCATTTCCAGCGATGAGCCGCGCAACCATGCGGCCGCTCCAGGGCGCGGCGGAAACACCATCTCCATGATAGCCGAGGGCGAAATGGACGCTCTCATCATCCGGCAGATGGCCTATCGAGGGCGTGAGGCGGCGGGCCATGCAGACGAAGCCGCGCCAATAATGCGTAACCGGAACATGAGCCCAGCCGGGAAAGACCTCGCGGAGGCGACGCTCCATGAAGCTCCGCATATGGGCGCCGTCTTCCGGCTTGCCTGTGAGATCGCCGCGCGCGCCGAAGAGGAAACGGCGATCCGGCAGCAGGCGATAATAGAAAAGATGGCGACGGGTATTGGCACAGGGGGTTTCGGTCTGCCAGCTCTGCGCGGCAAGTTCATCCGCCGTCAGCGGGCGGGTGACGATTATGTTGGACATGACGGGGATGAGATCACGCGCGATGGGATGAAGCCGGTCGCGCGTGAAGCCGTTGGTGGCGATGACGACGCGGCGGGCGCGGATGATGCCGGAGGAAGTCACGAGGCGGTGCAAGGCCCCTTCCCTCTCCCATGCCCGCACTTCCGAATGTCCGTGAAGCCTGGCGCCGGCGCGGGCAGCTGCTTCGGCAAGGCCGCGCGCAAAGCGAAGCGGGTGGAGACCGAAGCCGACGGGATTGTGCAGAGCGCCGAATTGTTCGGCGGAATCGTAATGGGCTTCGGCAACCTCCTCGCGCGGGAGAAGGCGCGCGGCGATACCGAATGTGCCATTGAGAAGATCGCGTTCATGCGCGAGTTCGGCGAAACGGGACCGCGCGTGCGCAACGTGGAGAGTTCCCTCGCCTTGCGGCTGGATTTCGATGTTTTCATCGCGGGCGAGAGTGCGGACAAGCTCGACGGCTTCGACCTGCGAGGCGATGAAGCGCTTTGCCTCCACCTCGCCGTAGCGTGCGATCAATTGATCGAGCGAGAGGCCGGTGGGCGGAAGCGTGCAGAAGCCGCCATTGCGGCCCGATGCGCCCCAGCCGAGAGGACCAGCTTCGAGAACACGCACATCGGCGGAAAAATCGCGGGCGAGATGATAGGCGGCGGAAAGGCCGGTATAGCCGCCGCCGATGATGGCGACGTCGCAGATTTCATCGCCATTGGGGCCGAGGTCGACGAGAGAGCCAAGAGGTGGCGCATCTTCCTCCCAGAAGCTCGCGACGGGCACCGCAGGGTCGTACATGCCCGAATGATACCAGGTCAATTTCCTGTCCCGTGCTTCTAGTCCGCAGGCGGAGCGCCGAGCCGGTCTGCGCCATCGCGGAAGCGGAACTTCATATGGCGCCTGTTTTCGGATTCGCGCATTGCCTCCGCGACACGGCGGCGCTGTTCCGGTGTCAACTGCGCGAAGCCCGCCATCATGGCGTTTTGCCCTATTGCCGTCATCTCGCGCATGGCGGCGTCCATATCGTCGAAAGCGGCGCGGACGGTGGCTTCATCATAAGGCTCGGCCGCGAGGGCCTCTGAAAGGCGCGACTTCGCATCGCGCATGGAACGCAAATGCGGACGGATGGCGGGGAAATGGCCGATCATGACCTTGCGGATCGCCGCACGATCTCCCTCCGGCAGATCCCTGAAGCTCTCGTGGAAAAGGCCGTGCATGGAGCCGCGCGGGCCGCCGCGATCCGGCGGCCCCATGATGAGGGGCACCGAAATGAGACCGAGAAGAAAGAGATTGACCGCCAGCGAGACGAGAAGAGCGGGCCCGAGCCAGCGGCGCCGCTTTTCGGGAGTGGGCGTATTCATGTCGCTCATTGCATCCAATCCTCCGGCCACACCGTATCGGCGAGAGCAAGCGAGATGAATTCATCGCCCGCCGCCGTGGTGTCGAGAGTAGCCGCTACGGCGGTGTTTGACGTGGTGGGCAGCGAAATATCCGTGACGGAACCAAGCATGATGCCGAGCATGATCGAAGCTGCCAGCGTGCCGGCCGGAAGGGCGGGTGAGCCATAGGGCCAGACCGCATCCACGAGACTACGCAGGAAGCCCCGGGCCGGCGCGGGCGCGGGCGCCTGGGGAAGGGCACGGGGGCGCGCGGCCATGAGGCGCGCGACCAGGGCTTCCGAGGGCGCCTCGGCAGGGGCCATATCGAGCAGCGTGTCGAAGCGGGAGGCGGCGGCGAGCAGCGCACGGGCCTCTGCGGAGGCGGCGAGCAGACCCTCCACGGCGGCACGCTCATCGGCGGGCCAGCGCGACGGGGAGGCGCCATAGGCATCGAGGATGCCTGCCAGCCGCTCCAGTGTGATTTCTTTTTGCATCATCTTCGATCCATCTGAATGAGCGTTTTCAGGTGCTCATGTCCTTTGAACGCAGCAACTCGCCTTTTTCCGTCGCCAGACTGCCACGTAATTGCCGTCTTGCGCGGGAGAGAAGGGATTCCACGGCCTCGACCGTTATCCCGAGGATTTCCGCGGCCTCTATATTGGTGAGGCCCTGATAGTGCGAGAGGACGATGGCGGCCCGCTGACGCTCCGGCAGGGCCTGAAGAGCGGCCTCGACGCGCTCCGCGAGTTCGCTCTGCTCGAGACGGCGATCGGGACCGGGCTCTTCGCTGGCGGGCTCCGGGATGGCGTCGATATCCTCGGTACCGCCGCGATTCTTCCGCAGGCGGTCGAGGCAGAGATTGGTGGCGACGCGGTGGAGCCAGGTGCTGAATTGCGCCCTGCCCGGCTCCCACTTGCCGGCATTGGTCCAGACGCGGAGGAACACCTCTTGCGCCACATCCTCCGCATCGGCCTGGCTGCCGAGCATCCTGCGGCCGAGGGCGGTGATGCGCGGCAAGTGCCGGTTCATAAGCTCGCGGCATGCCGCCTCATCGCCCAAGGCAACGGCGGCTACCAGTTCATCATCCGACGGCTCGTCCAACCAGCTGCATCCCCTTGTGCCGGCGGCTGGCACCGGACTTTGTATCCTGACCGGTCGCACGAAAGGGCGCCGGCTCATGCCGGCACCCTTCGCGCTCCGAAGCATTGCCTTCAGCCTACTCGGCTTTGGGCTTTTCCGCACCCTTGCCGGGCTTGCCATGCCGGAGTTCGCCCTTCTCGACCTTGCCGTCGCTGTTGGCGTCCATCTTCTCGAACATCCTGTCCGCAGCCGCCATCGCTTCAGCTTTTGTGATCTGGCCATCGCCATCCGCGTCGAGACGACCGAAAAAGTCACCACGCTTGCCTTCACGCTTTTCGCTGTAAACGTGCTTGCGATCCTTGCCGGCTGCCTTCATTTCCTCAAGCGTAAGGGCGCCATCGCCATCCTTGTCGGCGGAACCAAACCAGCTTTCGAGGCGGGTGGCGTGACGTTCGCTCGAGCCTTCCTTGCCACGTTCGGTCATGCGCTTCTCAGCGGCGGCCTTCAATTCGTCGAGCGTCACCTTGCCGTCGCCATCGGCATCCGCCGCGGCGAAGCGCTCTTCGGGATTCGCGTGACGCTTCTTCATAACGTCACGGAACTTTTCCTCCGCCGCATCGGCCTCGGCCTTGGTGACGACACCGTCACCATCGGCATCCATCGCGTTGAAGCGCTTCTCGGCGGCGGCGCGGGCCTCGGCCTGTGAAATGTCGCCGCTCTTGTCGGTGTCTACCGTTTCAAACATTCGGGCCGCATGGCCGCCCTTGCCGGGTTCGGCATGTGACATCGCCGGAATGGCGACAGCCAGAGCCAAAGCGGAGGCCGCGCCGAGCAGACCGAGTTTCATTTTGCCAAGTTTCAGCATCTCAATTCCTTTTCCCAGGTTGTTCCGTACCCCGGAGGTGTTCGAGCACCCGGCCGGTCCATTTGCTGCATTTATGGGCGGGGGGAGCCAATGCAGAGGACCGTCCGAGCACCCGTTACATCATCTAACGGGGTGCCGGAGATATTCCGTCGCGGGAGAAGGAAAGTTTTTCAGGGCTGCAGGAGGGCCGGAAGAGAAAGGCGGCGCGGGCGGTTCCATGCGGGTTCCGTCAGAACGCGGGCGGGAAGCATTATTTCGTTCACTGACAGGCCTTCGCGAAATTCCGCGCGAACGGTGAGATCCGGCGCGGCGAGCGCGGCGACGTCGATGGTTGCAAGCGCGATGTTGGCGGCGAGCGCCGGCGAGAAGCCGATGCTGGTGGCCGTGCCGACCTGTCGGGCGTTTGCGTGAATGGCAGCGAAACGCACGGGCTCCAGCCCATCGACGACAAGCGGCACAAGCCGGCGTTGCGACTCCACCAGCACGAGACGGCGGAGCGCCTCGCGGCCATTGAACAGCGGCTTCTCGAAGTCGATCAAGGGTTCGGGCCAGAGGTCGAATGGCGTACGCGCATCGGCGCTGTCAATGGCGGCGAAGGCGGAGAGATAGTCCTTGCCCGCACGGGGAAAGCCCGCCTCGAGCCGCGCCAGCTCGCGCAGGGCGAAGCCCGCAGGAACAAGCCCTCGCGCGGCCGAATGCTCCAGAAGGTGGCGCCATGCATGAGGCGCGTCGTCGGGATCTATCCAGATTTCGTATCCGAGATCGCCATTGGCGCCCGTGCGGCTCAGATAGGCCGGCATGCCGGCAATTTCCGTCCAGCGCGAAGCGGAGGGAAGGATATCCGCTATGTCCACGACACCCGCCTCGGCAAGAATGGCGGCGGCGAGCGGCCCCTGAAGGGAGATGGCGGCGAGCGACGCGCTGACATCCTCGATACGAACGCGGAAACCGGCCGCGCTGTCCAGCAGCCACGCAAGATGGGTTTCTTCCGTGACCAGACGATATTCATCTTCATCGAGGCGGAAGAGCATGCCGTCTCCGAGAACGAAGCCACTACCTTCGCAGAGGACGACATGAAGCGCGCGGTCGATCTCCAGCCTGTCGAGGCTTCGGGTGACGAGACGATCAAGATATGGCCGGGCGTCGCGGCCGGCGATGCGGTATTTCACCAGAGGCGAAATATCCATCATGGCGGCGCCGCCACGGAGGGCACGGTATTCGTCGCCGAGGTCGGTGAGGATGGCCGGTGTCGTATAGCCATTCCATGTCGTCCAGCGGTTCGTGCGGCTTTCGGCGGCGACGGCAAGATGCAGCGGCGTAGTGAGAACGGTGCGTGCGAAAGGCGGTTCTTCGCGCGTGTCTTCAAAGAGGGCGGGATCGATTACCGCCTGCTCGTCATGCGGATCGATTTCAGGCCCAGGCGCCACCGCCTCGCTGTCATCCTCCGGCGGAAGAAGAGTATCCGGGGTCATGCGGGCTCCTCCTCATTTCGCTGCCGGGTCTTTCCGGCGGGCATTTCCTCGATGATCGTTTCAACGGCAAGGAGACCCGGCAGGCCCGTGACGCCACCTCCCGGATGGCTGCCCGCGCCACAAAGATAAAGGCCGGGCACGGATGTGCCGTAGCGCCCGAAGGATGCAGCGGGACGGAAGCCGAAAAGACGATCGAGGCGGATGTCGCCCTGATGCCAGTCGCCGCCGGCAAGGCCATATTTATTTTCGATGTCAGGCGGCGTGAGGATTTCGCCGGCGACCATGATGTCTCCGATACCTGGTGCATAATGCTCGAGCGCGCGAACCACGCGCTGCACAAAGACTTCGCGGCGTGACTGCCAGCCTTGTTCGATTTCATATGGCGTGTAGTGGACGAGAATGGAAACTACATGATGCCCCTGGGGTGCGAGTGTGGCATCGGCGATGCTTGGCACGATGATTTCCATGACCGGATCGGACGCAAAGCCGCCCTGGCGGAAGACGGCACTTGCATGATCGAGCTCTTCGAGCGAGGGCGAAACGATCAGCCGCGCGCCATACAATTCCGGCGCAAGACCTGTGAACTCCGGGCGTCCTTCTAGCGCGAGATTGACCTTTGCCACGGCGCCCCTCGGCACGGGGGAGCGGAGCTGCGTGACGGGACCCGTTTCAAGTCGAGGCGCCCCCAGCAAATCCAGCATGGTGGCGCGCGGACCGGCGGAGGAGACGACGAGCGGCGCGCGAATGGCGGAGCCGTCTTCCAATTCGACTCCCGCGACCGCGCCGTCCTCGATAATGATGCGGGCTACGCGCGCGCCGACACGAATTTCACCGCGCTGGGCGGAGACGGCGGCGGCGAGCGCATCGACGACGGCACCCATGCCACCGACGGGCAGACGCGCGCCCTGCCCCTGCATTCGCATAGCCTCGCGGCAGATCGCACGGAACGCGGTGCCCGGAGCATAAGGCCCCTCGCCGCCACCGAGCGTGGCATCGAAGGCGAGCACGCCTTTCAGAAGCGGCGACTCGAAATCGGCATCGAGAAGATCGCCAATGCTTTCGGGCAGCATGCGCATCAGGCGGCGCATGGTTCTGCCGCCACTCAGTTCGGCACGCCAGACGATGCGGCGAAGCAGCCGCTGCAACGCCTCGGCATCACCGGATTTCGGTGGCCGCTCGGCGAAGAGCGGCGCGAGAAGCGCGGCAAAGGCCTGTAGACGGGCGAGATAGGCGCGATAAGCGGCAGCGTCTTTCGGCAGGCGCGCGGAGAAGGCGGCGAACTCCTTGCGGCTGCGCGGCAGGAGGAGATGCCTTCCATCGCGGTCGAGGGCGATGGTGGGCACATCTCGCGCCGCATAGCGCAGGCCATGTCTGCCGAGTTTCAACTCGCGTTCGATGCGGCGCGGAAATGCTTCGAGCAGGTGGGCCACGGAGGATGCGTGATAGCCGGGCGAGATTTCACCGGTTGTGGCGGCGCCGCCGAGATGATCTCGCGCTTCGACCACCAGCACGCGCCGGTGGGCGCGGCCAAGATATGCCGCGGCAACGAGGCCGTTGTGGCCACCGCCGATCACGATCGCATCGTATTTTTTGCCTCCCCATGCCATGGCTCAACGCCCTCCTTTCCGCCGCTCAAGAAGATGAGCGGCGGCGTTGGCGCCGGCACCCCCCGGGACGAGGGGCCCCGGATGCGCACTTGGCGAGCAAAGATAGAAATTCCCGAGCGGTGTTTCCGCGCTGCCCATACCGGGGAATGGGCGATTCATGAACATCTGATCGAGTGTCGTTTCGCCATAAGCGATGTCGCCGCCGGTGAGGCCGATTTCGCCTTCCAGATCGTTCGGGAGCAGGACCTCGCGGGCCAGGACGAGCTTTTCAATGCCGGGGCTTACTTCGGCAAGGCGCGCAATGACGAGATCGCCTAGTGCATCACGGCGCTCACCGCTCCACGCGCCTTCGTGGAGCGCATCGGGCACGAATTGGACCAGCGCGGAGAGCACCTGCTTGCCGGCGGGCGCAAGCGTCGCGTCATGCAAGGAGGGGATTAACACCTCGACCAGCGGATCGCGCGGCGGAATCCGGTGACGCCAGTCGGAAAAGGTGCGCTCCATCTGCGGAATGTAGCCCGCAAGACGGAAGCCGCCTGCAAGGGAGGGGCAGCCATGCGGCAGCGAAGGGAAATCCGGCAAGCCATCCAGCGCGAGATTGACCTTCGCGGTGACGCCCTTCATGCGGACGCGGCCGACGCGCTCCACCAGACCTTCGGGCAGGTCCCTCCACTGGAAGAGGCTGAGGAAGCTGCGCTTCACATCGAGGCTCGAAAGAATGGCACCCGCGCCGATTTCCTCGCCATTGGCGAGGACGACGCCACGCACCTTCCGGTCTTTCATCAGAATGTCGGTTACCTCCGCCTCCATGCGGACCTGCCCGCCATGGGCGGCGATGACGGCGAGCAGCGCACCTGTAAGCGCGGCGGGGCCGCCATAGGGCAGCAGCGTTTCCGGCGCGCCTCCCATAGCATCGCCCGTTTCCGCGAGCCAGGGGACGACAAGGCGAAAGGCGCCTGTCGGCGTGGACGGGCCGAGCGTGCCGCGCATGAGGGCGGCGGAAGCGAGATGCGCCTTCACGACGGGCGACTCGAAATATGAATCGAGAAACTCCGAAAGGGGAAGCGTCGAGAAGCGGACCATATCCGCAAGGTCTTCCGGGGCGATAGCGGCGATACGGTCGGCGAGATCGAGACGTGCGCGAAGGCCGGCGAAGAAGCCTTTCACGGGTGCGCGAACAGGACCGCCAAGGAGAGGGGCAAGCCCGCGTGCCGCCCGCAACATATCCCGCCGGTACCGCGTCCAGGCGTCGGCGTCGCGGCGCGAGAAGCGCGCGATTTCACGGCGATGGACAACGCCATCGCGATAAGCTGCATGGTAAGCGCCATCTGGGAAGAAGGAGACGCCGCCCTCGGCGCGGACGAAGCGGAGCCCGTGGCGCGGCAGGTCGAGACCGGCGACGATGCGGGCGGGCAAGCCGCCGCTGCCGAGCGTGTAACGCGGCACGCGGAACCCAGGCACGATTTCATATTCGGCGGAGAGCCCCCCTGCGGCGGCAGCGCGATCGAGCACCAGCACATCAAGGCCGCCCCGCGCCAGACTGGCGGCGGCAACAAGCCCGTTGAGCCCTGCTCCGATGACGATCGCATCGTGACGCACCATGCGCCTTACTCCACACACATCCAGATCGCGGCATGACTGCCGGAAATGGGACTTACCCGCAAGAAGCGTATCGAATTGACACGCATCGCGCGCGAGGCACTCGCAGACCGCGCCGGAACGGCGGGCGAGTTAACCAAGAATGTCCGGGCATTGCCTCACTTTGCGCGCGTTCCGGCCGATGACGGTTAACGCGCCGGCATCCCGGCCGACATGGGAGAGGTGCAATTTTTCAGCCAGCGGAAGCTGTCAGGATTCTTTCAAAGGCCTCAAGGACACGGCGCTGACTCTCGATCAATTCGGCTTCGAGGATCGGAAAATCGGGCGCGTCGCCCGCGCGGGCAAGCAGCGACTTGAGCCCAGGCGACGCCTCTGCCGGGTCGAAGACGCCTTCGACGCAGATACGTATGACCTGTGTCAGGTTGTGGTTGAGTTCGACGGCGCGGATGAGCATGTCGGCCATCTCCGCAGGCAAGAGGCCGGCGGCGGCAATGCGCTTGAGCGAGGTGCTGGTGTGCTTTGCGAGGATTTCCGGGTGTTCGTGCCCGTGGATCAACTGGAGATATTGGCAGATGAATTCGATATCGACGAGCCCGCCACGCACATGCTTCATCTCCCACGGGTCCTTGCTGACCCGTTCCTTCGCAATGCGGGCGCGCATGTCCGCGACATCCGCGGCGATTTTCGCCGGGTCTCGCGGCCGTCGCAGCGTTGCGCCGATTGCCTTTTCTATCCGCTCGCGGAGCTCGTCCGGCCCGTAAATAACGCGGGCGCGTGTGAGGGCCATGTGCTCCCACGTCCATGCCTCGCTTTCCTGATAGGCGACAAAGCTTTCAAACGCTGTAGCGATAGGCCCGGCATTGCCGGAAGGACGCAAGCGCATGTCTACTTCATAAAGCTTTCCTTCGGCGGTGGGCGCCGTCAGCGCGTTGATGAGCTGTTGGCAGACACGGGCATAATATTGCGAAGCGGAAACGGAACGCTCTCCATCCGACGCCGCGTCGTTATCCTCTAGGTCGTAGATCATGATGAGATCGAGATCGGAGGAGGCGCTCATTTCCTCACTCCCGAGCTTGCCCATGGCGACAACCGCGAAACGGCCGCCCGGCACATGGCCGTGCTTCTCGGCCACTTTCCGTTCTGCCACGGGCGCGAGCGCGGCGACCAGTTCCGAGGCGAGTGTGGCGTAGGCGGGGCCGGCCTCCTCCGCATCGGCACTGCTGGTCAACACACGGACACCGAGCCGGAAGCGATGTTCGCGCGCCCAGACGCGCGCAAAATCCAGCATGTCCTGATAGTCGGCGGCATGCACCAGCGCGGCAGCGAGGCTTTCATGGAGTTCGTCGCGACCGGGAAGAATTTTGAAGAAGTCCGGATCGACCACAGCTTCGAGGACACGCGGGTTCTGGCTCAGATAATTCGCGAGGCGCGGTGCGGTGCCACAGATGCCGGCCAGCAGATCGAGCAAACTCGGATTGGAATAGAGCATCGAAAAGAGCTGCACGCCCGCAGGCAGGCCTGTCAGGAACTTGTCGAAGCGATCGAACGCCGTATCCGGATTGGAGGTGCGCGACAATGCGCGCAACAAGGCGGGCATGAGACTGGTAAGAAGTTCGCGCGAGCGCGTGGCACGCGTGGCGGGAAAGCGGCCGGTATGCCAGGCACGAATTGCCTCCGACATTTCGGATGCCCGGTGGAAACCGAGCCCGCGCAAGGTTTCCAGTGTGTCGGGGTCATCCTCCGTGCCTGTGAAAACGAGACTGCCCCTCTCCTCGCTCAGGGGCGGCGCGGTTTCAAAGAGTTTTGCATAGTGATCGCGCACGCATTCGAGGCGGCGGACGAGTGCGGCGGCGAATTCGGCACGGTCCTTGAAGCCCATGAAGCACGCGACGTGATCCAGCCCTTCATCACTTGAGGGCAGCGAATGCGTCTGTTCGTCGTCAATCATCTGGAGGCGATGTTCGAGCGTGCGGAGGAAACGGTAAGCCTCTTTCAATTCGGCGGCAGCCTCAGGCGCGATCCACTGCTTGTCGGCCAGTTCATCCAGCATTGCGCAGGTTTGCTTGCCGCGAAGATCATGGTCGCGGCCGCCGGCGATCAATTGCTGGGTCTGGACGAAGAACTCGATCTCGCGAATGCCACCGCGCCCGAGCTTGATGTTGTGACCGGCAACGGCGACGGCACCATGGCCGCCGACCGCATGGATCTGGCGTTTCATCGAATGGATGTCGTCGATGGCAGCGAAGTCGAGGTTTTTCCGCCAGATATAGGGCGTCAGCATTTTCAGGAAGCGCGTGCCTGCTGCCATATCGCCGGCGACAGCGCGGGCCTTGATGAACGCAGCGCGCTCCCAATTCTGGCCGCGACTTTCGTAATAGCTTTCGGCGGCAGGGAGCGACACGGCGACCGGCGTGCCTCCCGGGTCCGGGCGAAGGCGCAGATCGGTGCGGAAGACATAGCCTTCGGCGGTGCGCTCCTGCAGCAGCTTCACGAGATCCTTGGTGAGGCGGACGAAGAAATCGCTGTCGTCGAGCCCCTGCTTCAGCGGCAGCTGGCCTGGCTCGTAAAAGACGACGAGATCAATGTCGCTGGAATAGTTCAGCTCGCCCGCGCCGTATTTTCCCATGCCGAGAATGACAAGACCCGAACCTTCAGCCGAAACGTCATTCGGATCGCGCAACAGCTGACCGCGCGCGGCGGCATTGCGGAGAAGCCACGCAATGGAGGCGCCGACGGCGGCGTCCGCGAAGACGGTGAGTGCCTCGGTCACCTTTTCGAGAGGCCAGGCGCCCGTTACATCGGCGAGGGCAATGAGGAGAGCCGCTTCCGACTTCGCAGTGCGCAGCTCGGCCATGATTTCCGCTTGTGTTTCAGAGGCGGCGGTGCCGGCCACACGCGCCAGCAGATCGTCCAGCGCCACCTCCGGCGCACGGGTGAGCAGGCGCGAAAGCCACTCCGGATGGAGACGAATGATACGGCCAAGGAAGGGTGAGTTGCCGAAGATGGACGCGATCAAACGCCGGACCGGCTTCTCGTCGAGGAGCTTCGTGAGCGTGGGGTCGCCTATCCGCGCGAGCGCGGCGTCGAGATCTTCCATTTCGCGGGAGACCCGGACCTCGTCATAAGGCGCGGGTGCATTCGCCGCCAACTCCCGCAGCGCCCGCGCGCCTTCTTCACTCATCACCCGTTCTCCTCCGTCCAACGCGGCGGCAGGTTAGCCCAGTTCAGCGGCCTGAAACAGGCAAGAAGAGCGTGACCTTGAGGCCCGGATCATTGTGTTGAAGCTCGATGGTGCCGCCATGAAGGCGTGCGACGGCGGCGACGAGGCTGAGGCCGAGCCCGGAGCCGGGCGTATTGCGGCTTGCCTCCAGCCGGACGAAACGCTCAAGCACGTGTTTGCGTTCGCTTTCCGGGATGCCGACGCCGCGGTCCGCGACGGAGAGAAGAACGCCGCGTCCCGGCCGCTGGAGATCGCGCGTCGCGGAGACGACGATGCTGCGGTCTACATCGTGGGATTGAGGCATGCCGTGCTTTATGGCGTTGTCGAGAAGGTTTGCGAGAGCCTGAGAGAGAAGTTCCCGGTTGCCCCAAATCTGCAAGCTGTCGGGCGTTTCGATGGAAATGGAAAGATCATATTCCTCGGCGACAGGCTCGTAGAGATCGGCGGCATCGCGCAACGTCTCGCTCAAATCCACCCATGTCATCGAATCTCGGAGCGAACCCGCTTCGGCCCGCGCAATCATCAACAGTGCATTGAAGGTTCCAAGCAGGTTGTCGGCTTCGGCAATGGTTTTTTCGAGCGCCTGCTTGTAATCATCCGCGGATGCTTCCTGCATCAGCGTGACTTCCAGGCGATTTCGCAGCCGATTGAGCGGGCTCCGGAGGTCGTGGGCGATGTTGTCCGTCACCTGCCGCATGCCAATCATCAGAGCTTCGATCTGGTCCAGCATGGCGTTGAGATTTCGGCCGAGCTGGTCGAGCTCATCGCCTGTGCCTGCGATGGGCAGGCGTTGCGAAAGATCGCCCTCCATGATGTCGCGGCTCGACCTATTGATGTCGTCGACGCGCGCCAGCATGTTACGGCTCATGAAGAGACCGCCGACCAAGCCGAGCGCGACCGTGAGGCCGATCGCCCATATGAGAGCATTGGTGATGAGACTTTCGATCTCGCGCCGCTCCTGCACATCGCGGCCGACGAGGAGGTAGAAGCCTTCCTGCAGAAAGAATGCGCGGGCGCGCGCGGCCTTTATCTCGATACCGTCGAGGGTCTTTCGGTTGTAGTCGAAGTCGAACCAGCCATCCGGGCCAGGTTCCACCTGAGGGCGCGCATCGAGCGTGCCCGCGAGGACGCGGCCTGCGGGATCGAGCACCAGATAGAGGCTCTGGCCGGGATCGCGCGAGCGCTGGATGACTGTGTGGACGAGAAGCGGCAAGCCGCCCTGCCGGTATTGATCGGCGAGCCCGGCAATCTCGACTTCCACTGCCTCGTCGGTCTGCCGGGCGAGGAAGCCGGCGGTATTCCAATAGACATAGGCGAGGAGCGTGATCGCCGAAGCGGCGAACAGAGCCAGATAGATGACCGCGAGCCGGAAGGTCGAGGTCTTGAGAAGTTTAATCAGCGGCACGCAGCGAGTATCCAGCCCCACGGACCGTGTGCAAGAGCGGCTGCTCGAAGTTCTTGTCGATTTTCGCCCTGAGCCGCGAAATATGCACGTCGATCACGTTCGTTTGCGGGTCGAAATGATACTCCCATACGTTCTCGAGCAACATGGTCCGCGTGACGACTTGGCCGGCATGCTTCATCAGATACTCGAGGAGGCGAAATTCGCGCGGCTGGAGGTCGATTTCCGTGCCATCGCGGATGACCTTGCGGGCGAGCAGGTCGATTTCCAGGCTGCCGACCTGCAGCCGTGTGCGGACCTGGTCCGGATTTGCACGGCGGACCAGGACCTCGATACGGGCGAGAAGTTCCGCAAAGGCATAGGGCTTGGTCAGATAGTCATCACCGCCGGCCTTGAGCCCCTTGATCCTGTCATCGACCTCGCCCAGGGCGGAAAGGAAAAGCACCGGGGTGCGGACGCATTCCTCCCGCAGGGTCTCCACGACGCTCAGACCGTCGCGCTTGGGCAACATGCGATCAACGATCATCACGTCGAAAGTGCTGGAGAGGGCGAAGGTCAGCCCCTCTTCTCCATCCGCCGCGTGATCGACGATGTGGCCGCTTTCGCGGAGACCTTTCACGACATAGGCAGCCGCTTCAAGATCGTCTTCGATTACCAGAATGCGCATCGTCACCTTCCTCCGCCGGGGAATGCCCGGGTTCAGGATTTCTCAAGCGTCAGTGCAACGAAACGCTGCTGATTGTCGGTTCGGAGAAGAAGCAGGACCGAGTTCTTGTCGGCCTTTCCTGCTTCCGCGACGCGCGCCACCACATCGGCGGGCTCCGTCACGTCCTTGCCGGATACCTTGACGATAATGTCGCCGGGACGGACGCCCTTTTCGGCAGCATCGCTGGCGGGGTCGACGCTCTGCACCATGACGCCTTCCGGCGAGCGGGTAAGCGCAAGGCCCAGGCTCTCCGTCGTGCCGGCGGCCGGCGCCTCCCCAGTGGGCGAAGCCGCTGCGGCCGCGATCTCCTCGGGGAAGGTGCCAATCTGCGCGGAGATGTTTTTCCGCTTGCCATCGCGCCACAGGACGATCTGCGAGCGCGTATCTGGCTGCAGATCCGCAACCGTGCGGCTGACGGCACGGACGTCTTCCATTTCTTTTCCGTCAACATTGAGAATGACGTCGCCCGTCTGGATGCCGGCTTTCTTCGCGGGGCTGTCTTCCGCAACCTGTGCGACGAGCGCGCCACGGGGCTTGTCCAGGGCGAGCGTGGAGGCGACGTCCTCGTCAACCTGTTGAATGGTGACGCCGAGCCAGCCGCGCGTGACCTTTCCGTCTTCCTTCAGCTGAGCGATGACGTTCTGCGCGATCGAGGACGGAATGGCGAAGCCGATACCGACACTGCCGCCAGTGGGCGAAAAGATGGCCGTGTTGACGCCCACAACATTACCCCGGACGTCGAAGGTCGGACCGCCTGAATTTCCCTTGTTGATCGAAGCATCGATCTGAATGAAATCGTCATAGGGGCCAGCGCCTATTTCACGGCCGCGCGCGGAAACAATGCCGGTGGTGACGGTGCCTCCAAGGCCGAAGGGATTGCCGACCGCGAGCACCCAGTCTCCCACGCGCACATTGTCGGAATTGCCGAACACCACGTAAGGCAGAGGTTCCTTGCTTTCGACTTTCACAAGCGCGAGATCCGTCTTCGGATCCCGGCCGATGAGTTTCGCCTTCATCTCGCTGCCGTCGCTGCGAACGACAGTGATGTCCTTGCCGTCGCCAACGACGTGATTGTTGGTGACCACAAAGCCATCCGCGGAAATCAGAAATCCGGAGCCGAGTGCTGTAGCATGCCGGCGCGGCGGCGCGCCGTCGGGGCCCTGCTGGGGCTGCATGTCACGGAAGAATTTCTCGAAGGGGCTGCCGGGCGGGAACGGAAGATCGGGGACACCGGAGCTACGGGCGGCAACCTCCTCGTCGACACGAATGCTGACCACAGCCGGGTTCACCTTCTCGACGAGGTCGGCGAAGCTCGGGAGATTTTCCAGGGCCGTCGACGCAGGCGCGGCTGAGCGCGTGTCCAGGGGCTCCTGCGCCAAGGCGCCGGACGACCAGGCGCCGAATACGAGTGCGCCCGCCACTGCCAGCGCCAGCGTCCTCTGCCGCCCGATATTGCTTTCATTCCGCATTGCTGCACTCCCGTGTTAACTGCTGCGCCCTTCCAACGCCGCCGCCTTGAGGCGGACGCGAGAGCGGCCATGTTGGAAGAGAGGATCATGTCTTGATCCTTACCAAATCATGTCCGAACTATTACAAGACTGTAAGGCAAAAAGATGACGGATCAGCCGTTCAGTTTTCGCTCATCCATCAGTGCGGCCACGCGGGCGGCTTCCTCGGATGTAAGCGCAGGGTCTGCGCGGCGGCCACGATGCCGGTGGAGTACGAGAAAGACGGTTCCGCCACCGACCAGCAGAACCGAGAGCGGCCCGAGCCAGAGCACCCAGGTAGATGGCTTGAAACGGGGCGTCATCAAGACGAATTCGCCGTAGCGTTCGACAACATAATCGAGCACTTCCGCATTGCTGTCGCCGGCGGCGAGCCGCTGCCGGACCAGCCGGCGCAGGTCCTGGGCAAGTTCGGCGTCGGAATCGTCAATGGACTGGTTCTGGCAGACGAGACAGCGAAGTTCTTTTGACAGGTCGCGGGCGCGGGCTTCAAGCGCAGGATCGGCCAGGCGCTCCCCCGGATCGATCGCCGCATGGGCCGGCGCCGCCAGCGCAAGTACCAGAAACAGGACTGTGACCCAACGGAACATCGGCTCACTCCGCCGGTAATGGTTGCGTACGGGCCTTCGCGGCAACGGGAGCGCCGACGCGGAGGCGCCTGTCGGTCAGCGAGACGACGCCACCGAGCGCCATGATCATGCCGCCTATCCAGATCAGAGGGGCAAACGTATTGCGATAGGCGCGCACCACCCATTTGCCGTCGGCCGCCGGTTCGCCGAGCACGACATAGAGGTCGGAGATGAAATTAGTGTGGATCGCCGCCTCGGTCTTCTCCTGACGTTCCGTCGGGAAGCGGCGTTTCTCAGGCATCAGCGTCGCGACCGGCCGGCCTTCGCGCTCTACCTGCACGATGCCGACCGTGGCGACGAAATTCGGACCATCGCGCATACCGACGCGCTCGAGCGTCAAGGTGTAACCCGATAGTTCCGCGCTTTCGCCAGGGGCGAGCGAGGTGATGAGTTCGGTGCGCCATGCCGTGATACCGACGATGCCTGCAACCGCAATGCCGAGGCCGCCGTGAGCGAGCGCCATTCCCCATGCGGCGCGCGGCAGGCGGCGGGCGCGGGCAAAGCTCTCCGGCAGAGGCGTCGCAAAAAGCTTGGTGCGCCATGCGAGTTCGGACACGGCACCTGCGACGAGCCAGACGGCCAAGGCCATACCGAAGGGCGCAAGCCAGGGACCATCATGCATGACCGCGAAGGACGCCAGGCAGGCGATGAAGGCGAGGCCGGCTGCTGCGAGCAGCCGTTCCGCCGCGCCTCGAATATCGGCACGCTTCCAGCTCAGGAAAGGACCGATGGGTACGAGGCAGAGCAAGGGCACAAAAATCGGTACAAAGGTGAAATTGAAGAAGGGCGGACCGACTGTGATCTTCTGACCGGCAACCGCATCGAGCAGCAGCGGATAGAGCGTGCCGATGAAGACGGAAGCGGTGGCTGCGGCAAGCAACAGATTGTTCATCAGCAGCGCGCCTTCGCGGCTGATCGGCGCAAAGATGCCCCCTGCCTGGAGCAGCGGCGCGCGCCATGCGTAGAGTGCCAGCGACCCGCCGACGAAGAAAATGAGGATACCGAGAATGACCACACCGCGTGCCGGATCGACAGCGAAAGCGTGGACCGAGGTAAGCACGCCGGACCGGACAAGAAAGGTGCCCAGCAGCGACAGGGAGAAGGCAATGATGGCGAGGAGCACAGTCCAGCTTTTCAAAGCGCCGCGCTTTTCAGCGACGATGGCCGAATGGAGAAGCGCGGTGCCTGCAATCCAGGGCATCAAAGATGCGTTTTCAACCGGGTCCCAGAACCAGAAACCGCCCCAGCCGAGCGTGTAATAGGCCCACCATGAACCCATGGCTATGCCGATGGTGAGGGAGAGCCATGCGGCGAGGGTCCAGGGCCGGACCCAGCGCGCCCAGGCTGCATCGACCCGGCCCTCCATCAGCGCGGCGACGGCAAAGGAAAACGTCATCGAAAAGCCGACATAGCCCGCATAGAGCCAGGGTGGGTGAAAAGCCAGCGCGCGATCCTGCAACAAGGGATTGAGCCCCCTGCCCTCGAATGGCGTGGGATCGAGACGGATGAACGGATTGGACGTGAAGACGATGAAGAGAAGAAAGGCGACCGCAATCGATGCCTGCACCGCAAGAACGCGGGAGCGCAGCGTATCAGGCAGGTTCCTTCCGAACACTGCGACCATGGCGCCGAAGAGCGACAGGATAAGCACCCAGAGAACCATGGATCCTTCATGGTTTCCCCATACGCCGCTCACCTTGAAGATCATCGGCTTGGCGGAATGCGAATTGTCGTAGACGAGTTTGATCGAGAAATCGGAAACCACGAAAGCGTATACGAGGACCGCGAAGGCGAAGCCGACAAGGGCAAGCTGCAGAATGGCGGCCGGCTGTGCCACAGCCATCAGCGCTGCATCGCGCCGCTGCGCCCCGATCATCGGCACGACCATCTGCGCCAGCGACACCGCGAGCGCGAGCACCAGCGCGAAATGGCCGAGTTCAGCAATCATGGATAGCTGCCTTGCCCGTAGGTTTCCGAATGGGGGGCTTCCGCGCCTTCGCCCTGCCAATTACCGGTACGCTTCAAAGCATCGGCAACTTCAGGCGGCATATAGTATTCGTCGTGTTTCGCGAGGACGTTGTCCGCGATGAAGGCGCCCGTTCCATCCAGCGCGCCTTCGGTGACGACGCCTTGCCCCTCGCGAAACAGATCCGGCAAGACGCCCCGATAGGTCACGGGGATCGTTTCGGCGAAATCGGTAACGTTGAAGCGGATATAAGCATCGCCGAGCTGTTCCAGCGAACCCTCTTCCACCAGCCCGCCCAGACGGATGCGCTGACCGGGCTCCACGCCTCTCTCGACAACGTCGCTTGGGCTGTAGAAGTAGACGATGCTATCCCGCATCGCATAGAGCACCAGCCCGACGGCCAGAGCCAAAATGCCAAGGCTGACGGCGATAAAGGTGGCACGGCGCTGTTTGCGCGTCATGAATCCCGCTCCCGTGTCTGGCCGCAAGGCGGCCGGGCGCCTGAGATATATCCGGGGGAGACGGGCGGCGAAACCGCTAAATCGTCGCGGGGGAGCGGCGCGGCTTTCTTGCCTTAAATACCCAGCATGATGCGGGTGGCGGGGCCGGCGACCCCATCGGCAATGAGGCCATAATCCTGTTGAAAGGATTTGAGCGCCTTTTCCAGCCCTTCATCAAAGACGCCATCGCAATTGATGGCATAGCCTTCTTTCACCAGCGCCGCTTCCAGCGCGCGCACGTCGTTCCCGGTCATGCGGGGGCTGGTGAGGCGGAGATTGCGGGTGGTGACGTCAGTGGCGGAAGCGGTGACGGGCGGCCGATATCCCAATGCCGGTTCGTCGATACGAATACCGCGCACCGTCATCGGCAAGGCGAGAGACCAGTTTTTCGCGGCGATGAGCGCCTCGAACGCTTCCATGCGATAGATCGTCTTGCGCAGCAATGTATTCGAATGCATGGCGAGCCAGTTTCGCCGCTCCCTGACATAAGCGAGAGACCATGCGCGCTCGCCCGCCTTTGAGGGCTGTCCGGCTTTTGCCAGCGTGCGATCGCGAAGCGAGATCCACGATCCGTGAACGACGCTGTCATAAACGATAGCGAGGGATAGCGCTTCGGTAAGACCCAGCCGGATGGCGGAAGCAGCGGCAGGCGTCCAGTAAACACGGTCGAAGAAAGCATCCTGCGTGTCACGCATGACGGGGTCGGCGCCGGCTTCCTTCAGGAGGTTTCGGAATGTCCAGTCGCTATCGAGGCGGAGGTCGATATCGGCAAGCCGCGGAAGATAGGGCTCGCATGCACGCGCATACGCCGCACCGGGCGCTTCGCAATATGCCTTGATGAGAAGGTGGAGATTGCCGCTGCCGAGCGTCGTCTGGGCGCGGCCATAGGTCAGATGGCCGCTATCGCCGGCAAGGAGCGTAACGCGTGCATAATCGCCGCGCACCGCGCCCGTCTCGAAGATATTGACGATGGCCTTGGCGGCCTCTTTCTGAAGTTCGCTGAGCATGATCCCCACCCCGTATGAGTCGCCAGCGATCCTAGCGCAGACGAAGACGCCGGGGATTACTCAGGGAGAGCGGTTTCGGCGCTTTTCAGCTGCTCAAGCGCGGCAGGATCACCGGCAAAGGTTGCGCGGGCGGTTGCGAGCGCATCGGCCGCCCGCGCGCGCTCTCCCAGCACACCATAAGAGCGGATGAGGCGGAGCCAGCCTTCGAGATTGCGTGGGTCATCCTCCAGCCGGGCGGCGAGCCCCTCGACCATGCCGCGAATCATGGGTTCGTCTTCGGGAGAAATAGCCGGCTTGCCTTCGATTTCGGCAATGCGGATGCGAAGGCCCGCCGCCCAAGCGGCATCGTCTGGCGCGCGCGCGAGCAAAGCCTTCCAGCGGGCAAGCGCAGCGTCCCTTTCTCCGGCATCGAGTTCGGCGACGCCGAGGAAGTATTGCGCGCGCGGGTGAGCCGGATCGAGTTCGACTGCCTTTTCGAAGTCAGCTCGGGCGGCGGAACCGACAGCGTTCTCATTGGCGAACGCTCTTGCTTCTCCCCGCGCAACGAGACGATCCGCCGTCACGCCATCGATCAGCATGGCGCGCGTCCAGGCATTCGCTGCATCGTCGAAACGGCCGAGTTGCAGATAGGCTGGTGCTATCAATTCCCAGCCGCGTACATCATCGGGCTGCTCCTTCAAATGACGCTCGATGCGAACGATGAGACCTTCGAGCGGCAATTCGTCCGCCGGCGTGGCCAAGCGTTCCGCGAAGGGTTGCCCGGGAAGCCCGGGCGAACCCGCGTCGAGATAAATCGCAAGCGCAATCATCGGGATCCCGACGGCCATGGCCAGTGCCGCGCCCTTGCGCCAGCGGGGATCGGCGGCACCGGCCATGCCTCGTTCCACGGCGCGGGCCTCATCTGCCGCAAGGAGACGGCGCGATACTTCGATGCGTGCGGCATCCGCTTCCGTCTCGCCGATCACGCCCCGCTCGAGGTCGCGCGAAATCTCGGCCAGCTGGTCGCGGTAAAGCGCAACCTCGCTCTCGCCCGCCCCTTGGCGCGATGCGGCCGCGCCGGCGCGCAACGGCCGGAGCAGCAGCAGCAGCGCACCTCCGGTCAGCGCTGCGAAAGCAAGAAAAAGCAGGATATTTGCCACGGAAGCACCCTGTGTGGAAATTGAGTGCCCTGTATAGAGGCTTAGACAAGGCCCGGAAAGCGGCGGAGAGACGCAGCCTGCGGCAGACGTTGACGGCGCGGACCTTACGGCTAGTCTGCGCTCCAGCACAATTTGGAGAGGACTACCTCGTGCCGCGCATCATCAAGACAGGGTTTCTGGGTCTCGCAGGCCTCGTTCTGACGGTACTCACCGTAGTTCTGGTGCGTGGAGCGATAGAAGCCCCGGCGCCCGCCGACCCGGCCCCGATGCTCGCGCGCGCCGCGAACTACGATGCGACGATCAAACGCGACACCTGGGGCGTACCTCATATCTTCGGAAAAAGGGATGTCGATGTTGCTTTTGGCTTTGGCTTTGCCCATTCGGAGGACGATTTCGCCACCATTCAGGAAGTGGCGATCGCGACGCGCGGAGAACTAGCTTCGGTGAAGGGAGAAAGAGCGGCGATCACCGACTATCTGGTCAATCTGATGGGCGTGTGGGAAACCGTCGATGCGCGGTATGAAAGCGATCTTTCGCCGGAAGTGCGCCGGGTCATCGAAGCCTATGCCGATGGCGTCAATTACTATGCCGCCCTCCATCCCGAGGAGGCGGCTTCCGGCTTTCTGCCCCTCAACGGAAAGGACGTCGCCGCCGGCTTCATTTTCAAGACGCCCTTTTTCTACGGGCTCGACAAGGTTTTGATGGCGGTGTTCGAGGGCCGTGTCGGCAAGTCGGGCGGGCTGTCCAAGGAAGGCGTGGATGCTTTTCTGCCTACGGATGAACCCCACCCGATCGGCTCCAACGGCGTCGCCGTGAGCCCCGCCCGTTCGGCGGACGGCGCGACGCGGCTTCTCGTCAATTCGCACCAGCCATTCACAGGGCCTGTCGCATGGTACGAAGCGGTGCTCGAAAGCGACGAAGGCTGGCATGTCGCCGGCGGCTTCTTTCCAGGCTCGCCTTTCATGCTGCATGGCCATAATGCCCATCTCGGCTGGGCCAACACCGTAAACGAGCCTGATCTTGTCGATGTATATCAGCTCACACTCAAACCGGACGACGAAGACCAGTACCTGCTGGACGGCGAGTGGTGGGATTTTGAAAAGCGCATGGCGCGTATACGCGTCAAGCTCTGGGGTCCGTTCTGGTGGACGGTCGAACGCGAGGTGCTTCGCTCGGAACATGGACCGGTGTTAAAGACCCCCAATGGGGCCTACGCCGTTCGCTACGCCGGTATCGGAGAAATCCGGCAGGTGGAGCAATATTACGCGCTCGACAAGGCAACGCAGCTCAGCGAATGGATGGAGGCGATGAAGCTTCAGGCATTGCCGAGCATCAATTATCTATATGCGGATCGACAGGGGAACATCGCCTATATCTACAATGCTCAATTTCCCGACAGGAAAGAAGGCGTCGACTGGTCGGAGATTCTGCCGGGCGACGATTCATCGCTCATCTGGCGTGACTATTTGCCGTTCGACGATGTCCCGATGATCGTCAATCCGAATTCAGGCTACGTCTTCAATGCCAACAACACGCCGTTTCGCGCGACCGCAGCAAACGACAATCTGCGGCAGGAAGATTTCTCCGAGGCGCTGGGCATTCAGTCCGACATGACCAACCGCGCAAAACGGCTCGAGGAGACCTACGGCGCCGACACTTCGATCAGTGGAGAGGAATTCCGGCGCTACAAATACGATGTCAGCTACAGCGAAGACTCCCGGATGGCGGAGATCATCGATGAGGTGTTGGCGGCGGATCCGGGCGACGATGTCGACCTCAAGGAAGCGCAAGCGATCCTGCGCGCCTGGGACCGCGTGGCGAATGTCGAGAGCCGCGGCGCAGCGCTCGCCGTTCTGACGGCCGAGCCAGTGGTAACAGCAGGCATCAGTGGGCAGACGCCACCCGCGCCAATGGACACGCTGCGGACGGCAATGAACCGCCTCAAAACCCATTTCGGACGGCTTGATCCCGAATGGGGCGAAGTAAACCGTTTCCGCCGCGGAGCGGTTGACCTGCCGGTCGACGGCGCACCGGACGTACTCCGCGCGATCTACGGCACGCGCGAGGAGGACGGCACCTTGACGGCTCATGGCGGGGATACGTTCATCATGTTCGTCGAATGGGACAAGGCAGGACGGCTGACGTCGGAAAGCACGCACCAGTTCGGCTCGGCCACCCTCGACATCTCCTCACCACATTATGCGGATCAAGCGCCCCTTTTTGTCGGCAAACGGACGAAACCGGTCTTCTTTACCGCCGAGGAGCTGGGGCCGCATATCGCCGAGGAATACCGTCCCGGCAAGCGCGCGGCTGCTGCCAACTGAAATCAGACGATCGCCTGTTTCTGCTCCGCATGTCCGACAACGCGCGATAGCGGCAGATCGACATAAACGGTCGTTCCGACATCGACGGCGCTCTCGATGAAGAGCTTGCCGTCATGAAGCTCCGTCAGATGCTTGGCCAATGGAAGACCGAGGCCCGTGCCTTCATGAGCGCGTGAAAGAGAACCGTCGAGCTGCGTGAACGGCGTCAGCGCCCGCGGAATGTCTTCCGGCGCAATTCCGACGCCTTTGTCCGCAACCGATATGCGAAGCCCTTGAGTGGTCACGTTCGCCTCGACGAGAATCAAACTCCCATCCGGGCTGAACTTCACGGCATTGGACACGAGATTTATCAGCACCTGCTTCAGGGCACGTTCATCCACCAGCACAGCAAGCGGCGGCTGAGGCAACCTGCATTCGATCGCGATGTTCGCCTGCTGCGCGCGGTGGCGCACAATGCGCGTAGCGGCAGCGACGATATGATCGAGATCCGTTTCGTCCTCATGCAGCTTGAAATGACCGGCCTCGATTTTGGAAAGATCGAGAATGTCATTGATCAGGCTGAGCAAGTGAACGCCACTATCATGGATATCCTCGGCGTACTCGCGGTAGCGCGGATTGCCGACGGGACCGAACAGCTCGCGCTCCAACGCCTCGGAAAATCCGATGATGGCATTCAGCGGTGTGCGCAATTCATGGCTCATATTGGCGAGGAATTCAGATTTCGAACGGCTGGCGGCCGTCGCCTGATCGCGCGCCTCTCGCAGCGCCTCGGCTTCCTTGTGACGCACCGTTACGTCCTGTATGCCGATCAGCAGCGCACGGCGGCCGTGAAAGCTCACAACAGCAGCCGATACCAGCGCCCAAATAACCGCGCCATCGCGACGCTTCAGACAGAATTCCACCGGGGCGCCGGCACGGCCGCCGAGAACCAGACGGTCCAGGCGGGCGGGAAGGTCTTCCTCGTCGAAAAACTCGCGAACGTCGAAACCATCGGCTTCCGTTTCGTCGATACCGAAAAGCGCGAGCGCCGCCATGTTTGCCTGCATGACGCGGAAGGTCGACGGGTCCACCAGAGAGATCGGCAAGGGCGCTGCATAGAAGATGCTCTGGAAGCTTTCCTCGGTTGCGCGAACCGCCTGCTCGGCTTCTTGGCGCACTTCAACCTCACGCTTCAGTTGCTCGTAGAGCTCCTGCTGCCGCATCAGAGTGAGAAACCCGGTCCGGCGCAGACGGTTGGCGCTCCGGACCAATTCAGCGCCGATGGCATTCACCACCATGAAGAGAACACCGATCTCCAGGATCGTCAGTAGAGAGACTTCTGTGAGAAAAGGCGTTACCGCGACGAAACCGAGGCTGAGACTCGCGGACAGGGCAAGATTGACCGGCAGACGCGAAGGAACGCCGACATAGAATGCGAAAAGAATGACCACGATGCTGAGCAAAGCCGCGGCGAACTGAACCCCGCCCAGCATGAGCGAGAGCGGCGCGACAATGCAGACGATGGCTTGCGTAACGCCGGCGCATATCATGAACGCGGATCGGTTATCCGGCGTGCGGAACACTTTCAGGGCAAGAAGCGTGCTGCCGAGCGCGGCGAAGCGGGCGACGGTCAACAGGACAAAAGGCCAGCCGAAGCCCATAGCCACCAGGTCGAAGGCGGCCCAGCTGACAAAGACATAGATGGCTATGAGAAGCGCCTTCAGTCTTGAATGTGCTTCGGTCCAACTGGCGCGCAGATAGCCTGCCTCCAGCGCGGGATCGGCGAACTCGCCCGTCCAGCGATAGCTGCACTCCACCTCCGAGGCGGCCTGCACTTCGGGCACAGCCTCTCCTGTCGTGTGTTCCGATCCCGGCACGCCATCCTCTGACTTCTGCGGACGCTCACGCGCTCGCTTCCCCTACCGCCGTAGAGTAGGTGGCAAAGCCTAAATAAAATGCAAAATTTCCTCGGGCGGCCTTCCTCAATCAAGGCACGGCCCCTATCTTTGCGCGCTCTTGTCCGGTGTACGGAAATGAGACAGAGGGAAAAGGAGGAATCTCATGGTCGGGAAGAGCGAAGGGGGAAAAGGTGTTCTGTCGGGCGTGCGGGTCCTCGATTTCGGCCGCTATATCGCCGGGCCTTACTGCGCTGCTCTCTTGGGCGATCTTGGTGCGGAAGTGATCCGCATCGAGAAGCGGGAGGGCAGCGAGGACCGCTTCGTGCAACCGATCGTGCCGGAGGCGGGACCGGGCGAAGGCGGCGAAGGCGCCATGTTCCTGCAGATGAACCGGAACAAGCGAGGCCTCACACTGGACCCCATGACGGAAACAGGGCGCGGCATTGTCCGCCGCCTGGTCGCCACAGCTGATGTGGTCGTCGCCAATCTGCCGCCTTCCACACTGAAGGCGATGGGCCTTGATTATGAGAGTCTGACGGCCGTAAAGCCCGACATCATCCTGACGACAGTGTCCGCCTTCGGGCATGGTGGCCCCTATAGCGAGCGCACCGGCTTTGACGGCGTGGCGCAATCCATGGTCGGCGCCGCTTACCTGACGGGTTATCCCGAAGAGCCGGTCAAAAGCTACGCGCCCTGGGTCGATTTCGGCACCGCCTCCCTCTCGGCTTTCGGCACAATGGCAGCCCTGATGGAGCGGGCACAATCGGGGAAGGGGCAGATAGTCGAGGGATCTCTTCTTTCCACAGCGCTCGCCTATTTCAATTTTCATCTAATCGAACAGGACCTCCGGCAGACGAACCGTGTCGCCATCGGCAACCGCTCCCCTTATGCAGGACCGGCCGACATCGTGCGGACCAAAGATGGATGGATATTGGTCCAGGCGATCGGACAACCTCTTTTCAAGCGATGGGCAAGGCTGATGGGCGAAGATCACTGGCTCAGCGACCCGCGCTTCAAGGACGACCTTGCGCGCGGAGACAACGGCAAGCTGCTGTCCGAACGGACATCGCGCTGGGCCGAAACACGCACCACGGAAGAAGCACTCTCCGAACTGGAGAAAGCGCGCATTCCGGCTGGTCCAGTCTATACGCCGCAACAGGCACTTGATGACCGGCACATCGCCGCCATGGGTTATCTGCATCCGTTGGGATTTCCGGGCATGCCCAAGCCCGCCCCGATCATGGAAGCGC
Organism: Parvibaculum lavamentivorans DS-1; assembly: GCF_000017565.1. Taxonomy (NCBI): domain Bacteria; kingdom Pseudomonadati; phylum Pseudomonadota; class Alphaproteobacteria; order Hyphomicrobiales; family Parvibaculaceae; genus Parvibaculum; species Parvibaculum lavamentivorans. Next base: position 1,002,697 of record NC_009719.1, on the reverse strand, counting down.
CGATACGCATGTCGCGCACCCCCGGAACGATCCGCGAGCGGGCGCCGGTTCTGGGCGAACATACAGAGACGATATTGGAAGATCTTGGTTATGCGCCCGACGAAATCGCCGCGTTCCGAGCTGAGGGAGTGATCTGAACGGTGACAAAGACGCCAGACGATTTTCCGCGATTTTCGCTCGCTCATCTACCGACGCCGCTCCTCGAGATGAAGCGGCTGCGTCATGCTCTCGAAAAACGTGCGAACCGTGAACTCCCTCGCCTCTTCATCAAGCGTGACGACTGCACGGGCCTGGCAAGCGGCGGCAACAAGACGCGCAAGCTCGAGTTCCTGATCGGCGAAGCCCTGGCAGCAGGCGCGGATACCATCATCACCACCGGTGCGCTGCAATCAAACCATGCGCGCCAGACGGCGGCGGCAGCGGCGGCGGCCGGGCTTTCATGCGTGCTCGTTCTCTTCGACAGCGTACCTTATCGCGGACATGCCTATCGCAGCTCCGGCAACTTGCTGCTTGACCGGCTTCTCGGAGCAGAAGTGCGCATCGAAGAAGCGGATGCCGACGCAGGCGAGGTATTCAGGAAGCTTTTCCGGGAGATCGAAGGACGCGGCGGAAAGCCTTACTTTGTGCCGGTCGGCGGATCGAGCGCCGTTGGCTCTCTTGGCTACGCCGCCGCATATCTGGAGATTGCCGATCAGCTTGAGGTGCTGAGCATTTCCAATGCTGCGCTTGTTCATGCGTCGTCGAGTGGCGGCACGCAGGCGGGACTGATTGCGGGCGCACAAATTCGGCCGAACGGACCGGCGGTCATCGGGATCAATGTCTATCGCGCCGACAACCACAGGATGGCCGAGGATATCCATGCCCTCGCCTGCAAAACGGCGGAGATACTGAATGTGCCGTTGCCGGAGCTTTCGGCGGTGACTCTGGAGGGGGGCTTTCTCGGAGAACGATACGGCATTCCAACCGAAGCCATGAAAGAGGCGGTGGAACTTACCGCACGGACGGAGGGTGTCCTTCTCGATCCCGTCTATACCGGCAAGGGAATGGCGGGATTTCTGGCAAAGGCTGTGGCAGGAGACTACGCAAAGCAGGACGCGGCCGTATTTCTGCATACGGGCGGAATGGCCGGATTATTTGCGTATGAGGGAGAATTCTGAGGCGTCAGGATCGGGTCGCAACCTGGCCGCGGCGGCGGAGTATCTCCGCCTGCTTTTCCTCACCCAGCGCCTCGTGGAAACCGGCTGCGAATTCGAGGAACAGTTCGGCATTGGCGCGCGCGGTGCCGCTCGCCACGCGAATTTCTTCCAGCAACCTGTCTTCGTAGGCTGCCAGGTATGTTTCGACCTGCTGGCGTACACTGCGGCAATGACTTTGCGCGCCCAAGGGCTCGCAAATTGGTGTGACACCTTCGACGAAACGGAGGCAAGCTTCCATGCGTGCCGCACGGCCGCTATCGGGTGCCTTGTGCAAATCCGGCTTCATGGGGCCTCCGCGCCCATATTGCCCCATCTGATGGAACGGCAAGGCACGAACGAGTTCGTTTTCGAAGCGGGACATTTCCTGCGAAACAGCTGCGGAAACACGCGCGCGCGCCGCCAGCAAACGCTGACCCCACTCGCCGTTCCGGCGCAGATCGATTTCGGCAGTGAAGCCGCGGGACAATCGCGCAAACCGGCGCACGTCTTCCAGCAGTATACCCAGGTCCGCATGACCAGGACGGAGAGCATCCGCCTTGCGCGCGATCTTTTCCATCTCTGCAAGAAGGATTTCGCCGAAGATTGCGAGGTCACAGCGGCTGATGACCATGTCGTTTCGCTGATGCGCCACTTTACGGACGAACCGCAATATCTGTGACGGCTCGGCGAGCCGGCTCATTACGGCAAACGGAATATAGAGCGCATCCGCCGGCGAGGTTTCAGCCGTCGTATCATAAAGCTCTTTCACGGATGCAAGCGTTGCGTCGTCCAGATTTTCGATCGTTCTTGGCAACATGGATTGCAGTGCGAGCATCGCCGGCGCGATTGAAAGAACGGCAGCTATTTCACGGGCATCGTCGAAGCCGCTTTCGCCACCGAGCTGTTTTTCCGCTTGTTTGCGCTGCGTGGCATCGCGGCGCGCCTCTTCTATGGCGGACCGAATGGCGGACGCCGCGGAGGCATGCATGACGGAAACGGTCGCCCCCAGCGCCACCGTGTCGCCTGTCAGCGTATGATCGACGATGCGGCGCTTCATGTCGGGTAAGGCGTCCGGCAAAAGATCGTCTTCCAGCCAGTTCCAGACACGCAGAACGGAGGCACGGGAAATGAGGCCCTGGCGGCGTTCGCCGTCTCGCCCGTCAACGAGCAAGTCCTCGAAGGGCTGACAGAACTGACGGAGGGGATCTGGCGAACCCGGCCGCTTGCCGCGAAACGAGGCGAGCAACGGCCGCAATCCGGAAAGGATCATCTCGTAAGGAAGCCCCGTGACCCCTCTAAGCCGCTCGCGCTCTAGACCGGAGGCAAGCTTCACGGCAGTCGGCGGCGGCAGTTGTGCCAGATAGCTGGCGAGCCGCTGTTTGATCGATGCTGGCGGTTCCGTCTTCATCGGCCTCAACCGGTACAACCGGGTCCATACGGCGCGCCCCCATGGACGCCGTCTCGCGCGCGCACCGGCCCTGCCGGTGTGCTTCCTTGCAAGACAAGCTAATGCGCCATGCTTAAAAATTAGTTCCGGGCACGGGAAAACCGAAGAAAACGGCTGAAACCCGGCTACGGCACTGGTTTCCGACCTTAGATTTTCGGTAGGCCGCCGGAAAATTCGATGGTAGCGTTTTTCACCGGATGCCGCGTCCGGCGGCATCCGTTCGTTACTTCTATGCGAGGCATTCAAGACACTATGGCTAGCGGAGTCGTGAAGTGGTTTAACGCCACGAAAGGTTATGGGTTCATCGCGCCGGCGGATGGCGGCAAGGACATCTTCGTCCACATTTCCGCCGTCGAGCGCGCAGGCCAGAAATCCCTGCAAGAAGGCCAGCAGATCCAGTACGAACTGGTCGAGGGGCGAAATGGTCGCTTCTCCGCCGAAAATCTGGTTCTCGGCTAAACGCTACATGCAGCAGCGCGGCATCCACCGCGCCTGAAGAAAATCAGGGCCCTCCACTTCGGTGGGGGGCCTTTTTGCTGCATGCTGTCCGAAATCCTCCCCACTGGCCGAAGCCGCAAAGCACCGCTAGCATGGCAGCATGTTCAATTCGGCTTCGCTTCTTGAGCGCGCGCATGCTCTCGTCTGGGATCAACCCCTCGCCGATCTGCCGATTTGGCAACGCGGCCTCTATGTCGCTGCCCGCATCGGCTGGGCTGTCATACGGGACCTCCTGAGCGGCGCGTTGAGCCTTCGGGCGATGAGCCTTGTCTACACAACGCTTCTGGCCATGGTGCCGGCACTTGCCATCGCATTTGCCATATTTCGCGCCTTTGGCTTCGACAGTTACGTTGAAGCCGTCCTTACGGACTTCCTTTCCCCGCTCGGCGATGAGGGAACGCAGATTACCCTGCAGATGATGGAGTTCGTGAACCGGGTAAACGTCAACATTCTCGGCACCGTCGGCTTCGCATTCCTGCTCTATACGGTGGTTTCGCTGATCAACAAGGTGGAAGCCGCGTTCAACAGTATCTGGCGGGTCGAAGCGAGCCGCTCCCTGGCAAGACAGTTCACCGAGATCGTGAGCATGAGCGTCCTCGGCCCTTTGCTGGTGCTGACCGTGTTCGGCATCATGGCGGGCGCCCTGTCCAATTCCGCCATTGGCGGCCTCGCGGACAACTGGCTGATCAGCTACATCATCGAGCAATCGAGCCGGCTGGTTCCCTACGCCATTGTGATCGCCGCCTTCACCTTCATCTACCGGATGATCCCGAATACGCGGGTGCAGATGGATGCGGCTTTGGTGGGCGGCCTCGTCGCCGGCGTGACCTGGGGTGCCGCCGGGTGGACCTTTGCAACTTTCGTGGTGAAGTCGGCCCAGTACGTTGCAATCTATTCGGCGTTCGCCAGCCTCGTCTTCTTCATGATCTGGCTATACGCCGCCTGGATCATTCTGCTCGGCGGCTGCTCGATCGCCTTCTACTATCAGAACCGCGCCTATCTATCGCCCTATGCCGGGGTCAGCCTGCTTACGCTGCGCCAGTGCGACCGAATGGCGGTACAGGCTTTGCTGCTCGTCCATGACGCCTTTGAACGGGGACAAACGCCCTGGACCGAAGAAGCTCTCGCGCGGCGGCTGCATGTGCCCATGGAGGCGATGGCGGAAATTTCCGGCGCCTTGTGCGAGGCAGGGCTGTTGACCTTCGCGGCCGGCACGCCGAGCAAATTCGTCCCGACACGACCGGCGGACAAGACCTGTGTCGCCGATGTGCTCGCTGCCGTCCGCAAGAAGCGGTTCAGCCGCAGCGTTACAGACGATACTCTCGCTCACGAACCTCGTGTCGAAGCGCTGTTCGAAAAAATGGACGAGCAGCAGGCGAGGCTCGTGGACCCGGTCACAATTGCGTCACTGATGGCGGCGGACGAAGCCGCGCCCGAGGTCGATGCTGGCGCCAAATCGTCCGCAACTCTCATACGTTAACCGTTTGATTCGTCCTTCGGTTGAGCCCAGCACTGCAAATGGGAGCTACAAAACATTGTTCAGCGAAATGCATGGCGAAGCCGGAGCTTCAAAAAAGCCCGGAATTGCAGACACCCGCACCGCTGCATGCAGTATGCGCGGGTTCAGCGCATACATTTTCTTGACGTCGGCGCTCGGGGGATTCACGCTGGAGATCCTTGGTTCAAACAATTGAAAGGAGGTGATCCGATGTCTAACGGTCTTGTGACGCCGTTTGCCATCGCCGAAGTTTCGATCTCATCAGAGGGTCGTGTGGCGAGGCAGTTTAGGTTGGACACTTCCAGAGACCTTTCTGCCTGAGCCTTACCTTAACCGCCGTGACGGCTTTTCCGGCGCGGCGGCTCTGAGAGCGAACAGATGGACGCAAACGGGGCGGTCCCGCAGACAATATAAAGCAGACCGTGTCGCTGCCGTTTCGAACTGGCCGCCGTTTTCCTTCCGGAGAGCGGCGGCCTTTTCACGTCCGAAAACAAGTGGCCTCACCCAATGCTGCTCGGGGCACGAGTTGACACAGGGTGAGGCCGAACGGCTTCACAGCCGTTCATTCGCATTTAGTTGCGTATCTGCCAGCTTCCATCGGGCTGACGGCAGGCGGTGCCATAGGCGCTTTCAGGACGGCCGCCGACATAAACGGTCTGAGAGTATTCGCGGCAATAAGCTCCGGCGGTCTGATAAGAGCGTCCGGGTTCAACATAGCCGTAGTTGCCGCTATCCGGATTGCGCCACTGCGTCGTCTGGCCGGTCTGGAAGGCGCCGTACGACGCGTTCTGGAGATAGGCCTGGTCGGCGCGGTCGAGGCTGCGGCCGATATTGTTGCCGACCAGCGCACCGACGAGAACGCCAGCGCCGGTCGCCCATAGACGGCCAGAGCCGCCGCCAATCTGAGACCCGGCGAGACCGCCCGCGACGGCACCGGCCAGCGTTCCGACATTCTGCTTCGGACCACCGCCGAAGCCTGCGCCGCCGCCATATCCATAGGGACTGCCGGTCTGGCAACCCGCCAGGGCGATCGCAAGAGCGCCTACAATCAGAGTGCTTTTGATCTTCATGACACGTACCCCAAATCCTGTTTGGTTGAACCGATGGTCACGAAGATAAGGGGCGGTCGTTGAGCGAGCTCTGAATGGGCCGTTCATCCAGCGTTCACGTTCGGGCGGCCGACGCCGGCAAATATAGATCCGCCTTCAGGCCGCCTAGGGGCGAGGTTTCAAGCCTCAATTCGCCGCCGTAGAGGTCGGCGATCTCGGTGACAATGGAGAGCCCGAGACCGGAGCCGGGTTTCGTTTCATCGAGCCGGGTACCGCGTTTGAGCGCCATCATGCGCGCGTCCTCCGGCAGGCCCGGGCCGTCATCTTCCACCCGCAGCAGAAGCAGAGGCCGTCCTTTGCGCGTGGTGCCGTCGCTGACGACCGTCAGCCGGACCTTGGTGTTCGCCCATTTGCAGGCATTGTCGAGCAGGTTGCCCGCAACTTCCTCCAGGTCCTGCGCCTCGCCACGAAAGCCTGCGTCCTCGGGACAATCGATCTCGATAGAAATGTCTCTTTCGGCATAGATGCGCTCCAGCGCGCGAACGATCCGCGTCAATACCGGGGCAACCGGTGTATGGGCGCCAAGCACGTTGGCTGATGCCGCCATGCGCGCGCGCGCAAGATGATGATCGATCTGCTCGCGCATTTGCAAAGCCATGCGGCTGACGGTTTCGCCGAAGGGATCGTCGCGGCTTCTCGCTTCATTCGTCAGAACGCTCAGGGGCGTTTTCAACGCGTGGGCCAGATTGCCCACATGGGTGCGTGCCCGCTCCAGTACTTCGCGATTGCCTTCAAGAAGGCCGTTGAGTTCCGCCGCGAGCGGTTCGATTTCGAGCGGGAATTCTCCCTCGAGTTTCGTCGCGCGGCCCGACCGGATCTGCGCGAGTGAGTGGCGTACCCGTTCGAGCGGGCGCAGGCCGAAGCGCACCTGGATTAGCAGCGCGACGAGAAGACCGGCGCCCATCGCCGCCATGGCCACGAAAAGCCAGGTGTTGAATCCTTGAATTTCGACGTCCATTTCGGCGCGGTCCCCCGCTACCGCAAATGATACCGGCACGTCATAGCCCGGCAGCGTCACGCGCCGCTCAACGACGCGCAGAGGCTGGTTCTCGGGACCGATCGTGTCGAAAATCTTGAGACCAATCCGGTTGCGCTCCGTCCGTTCGGCGGGCGTGAGATCAAGCGATTGATCGAACAGCGAACGGGAGCGCAGCGCCGGCCGCGCGGCCACGGGCCAGATCTGCCAATACCAACCGGAATAAGCGAGGTCGAACCGTGTCTCGGACAATGCGCGCGAACGGTCGATGTTGCCGTCTTCACCTATTTCTGTCGTGGCAATGAGGCTGTGCAGAAGCACATTGAGGCGCGCGTCGAAGCTGTTTTCCACCGAATTGCGGAAGATCGTGGAAAGGACAAGGCCGCCGGTCAGAAGCGCGATGGCGCTCCAGAGCGCGGCGCCGGCGATCAGCCGGAATGCGAGGCTGTCAGACCGCATCTTCAGGTGCCGCCAGCCGGTAGCCCAGACCGCGTACGGTTTCGATCACGTCCTTGCCGAGCTTACGGCGGAGCCGTCCGACAAAGACCTCGATTGTATTGGAATCGCGATCGAAATCCTGGTCGTAGAGATGTTCAACGAGTTCCGTTCGCGAAATCACCCGGCCCTGATGGTGCATCATGTAGGAAAGAAGCCGGTATTCGAGGGAGGTGAGCTTTATCGCGCGGCCGTTCACAGTGACGCGGGAGCTGCGTGTATCGACCCGAACGGGGCCGCATTCCAGTTCGCTGGAGGCATGTCCCGTAGCGCGTCTGAGCAAGGCCCGCAGGCGCGCCAGAACTTCCTCCATGAAAAACGGCTTCGCTACGTAATCGTCCGCGCCCGCGTCGAACCCGGCAACCTTGTCGCTCCAGCGGTCGCGTGCTGTGAGGATCAGCACAGGCATGACGCGCCCGTCGCGGCGCCATTTTTCCAGCACCGTTACGCCGTCCATTTCCGGCAGGCCGAGGTCGAGAACGACAGCGTCATAGGGCTCTGTATCACCGAGATAATGCCCCTCCTCGCCGTCCTTCGCGCTGTCCACCACATATCCGGCGTCCTCAAGCGCGCTGACAAGCTGCCGATTGAGATCGGGATCGTCTTCGACAACCAAGAGCCGCATACCCCTCTCCGTCCCTTTCGAACGCCTCTTCTATCTCGCACCCGTGACGCGGCCGGATGCCGCATCCACCGTCACAACGACCACCCGGCTATCTGCCGTCATGATCTTCACGTAGTAGGCATTGCCGCCAAAACTCATATCGAGAAACCGGCCGGGATAGCGCGACAGCGCCGCCTGTTTCGCCTGGCCGGGTGAGATCACCTGTCCCGAGCGGACGGCATCGCGGGCGCTGTCCTGCTCGGAGCGATGCCATTGGGCTTCCTGCAGCAACTCATTTGTCCCCGGTGCTGGAACGAGTGTAGCCGCATGCCCCGGCGATTGCCCGATAAAGAACAGGGCGGCGGCGGCAATCGTCAGGGCGATCCATGTGCGTTTCTGCGTCATGGCTTCTTTCCTAAGTCATCGACGCTGAACCCCGGATGAACGGAGTTTGCCGTCCCCCGTCCGCCGGCCCGCTCAAAACCCGCTGAATGTCGCGAACTCCTCCAGGGGAGCACGGTCCGTCCGCAATTGATTAATGGCAGCGCTCTCATCCATATAGCCCAGTCCCAGTCCACAGAAGAGCATAAGCTCTTCCGGGATGCCGACAAACTCCGAGACAGTCTTGTGCCAGATGGCCCAGGCTTCCTGGGGACATGTGTGCAGGCCATGCTCGCGCGCTGCAAGCATCACCGATTGGATGAACATTCCGAGGTCGGACCACTGGCCGAGCCCCATCTGCCGGTCGATTGCGAAAAATATTCCGACGGGCGCATCGAAGAAGCGGAAATTACGGGCGAACTGCTGGAGCCGCCCCGTCTTGTCCTCACGCGTGACGTTGATCGTCGCATACATGTCCTCGCCGCATTTGAACCGGCGTCCCTTGTAAGGTTCCTTCAGGCCCTTGGGATAGATGTCGTACTCGGTGCCCTCGCCGAACGGTGCCGTCTGCTGCTTCTCGGCAATGATGGCGAGAAACTCCTTCAGCCTCTCCCCGCCGACGACATAGGCATGCCATGGCTGCAGATTGCCGCCCGACGGTGCATACTTCGCCTCTTCGAGAATTTTCCGGACCGTCTCTTCCGGCACCGGCGTGTCTAGAAAGGCCCGGCAGGTGATACGGCTCTTCAAAGCTTCCGAAACTTTCATCTTCGTCTCTTTCTCTAAGTTGAATTATCTGGCAGTTGTGTAAGGCCATAATGCGTCGGCACCGCGCGAAATAGTCTCGCGGCCAAGCCGCTCGGCCCATTCCGCGCCCGCGCCGAATTCCGCCCGCCACGACCAGAGCCGCCGTGTCGCGAAATGAAGCCCGTGTTCATATGTAAAGCCGATAGCCCCATGCACCTGATGAGCAATCGAGGTCGCGATGCTCGATGCATCGTCAGTGCGAATTTTCGCCACCGCGATTTCGAAGGCTGCCTCGCTCCCGCGCTTGTCCAGTTGCGCGCATGCATAATCCGCGGCGATGCCTGAGGCGGCGGCCTGTGTCGACAAAACCGCGAGTTGCTGCTGGATCGCCTGGAACTTGCCGATGGGCTTTCCAAACTGCGTGCGTTCGTTGGCATAGGCGACCGACTGCGAGGAGAGATAGCCGAGCGCGCCCGCCATCTGGCAGGACCTTATCAGCGCCCCATAAAGCATCAGCGCATCGCGCGGCAGCTCCGCCGGCTTGGCTACAGCGGCGGCAGCCTCCAGCGTCACGCGGTCGCGCGGTTCGCGCGCAACATTGATGCCCGGCTCTATCGCCGCCCCCGCCAACGGAACGAGTGCAACCGCATCGCCCAGCACAGCCACGCCGTAGCTCGCACTACGTCCCCACGGGACGCCCTCCGCCCTGCCGGAAAGCGTGCCACCCTGCAGTTTGAAATCGCCATCGAGCAACGTCACCACACCATCGGGAATGCCGATGCCCGCCTCGGCCAGCAGCCAGTTCGCGAGAACCGCTTCGGCGAGCGGCACGGGCGCAACATGTTCACCTGCCGCCTTCAGCACGATGGCCGCGTCCGCCCAGGTAGCACCCGCGCCACCTTGCGCTTCCGGCACGAGGACTCGCGTCAGCCCGTTCGTTTCGATTTCATTCCACAGCGCATCGGGCCACTCGCCCTCCTCCGCCTTCTGAACAAGGTCCTTCGTCACGCGCTCCGAGAGAAGCCCGTTCACGCTGTCGGAGAGGATCGTCTGCAATTCGTTCATCTCATTCTCCTCAGCGAAGTCCAAGCCCGCGGGCGATAATGCCGCGCAGGATTTCGCGTGTGCCGCCGCGCAGCGAGAAGGACGGTACGGTCTGGGTCAGATAGCCGAGCACCTCCTCATAGTCGCTCCCCTCGCCAATCGTCGGCGCCACGCCCAGAAGTTCATGTGCACGTACCGGCATGTCCTGTTCGAAGATCGCGCCAAGATCCTTCACGACCGAAGCCTCAAGCGCCGGGTTCTCGCCCTTCTCCAGCATGCCTGCGACCGAGAGAGACATCTGACGGAGTGTCACGAGATGTGCGACGAGACGGCCGATTTCTCGTGCGCCTGTTTCGCCGCCGCGCTTCTCAAGTTCGCGGATCATTTCGACCATGAGAATGAAGCTCGACAGATAGCGTTCCGGGCCCGACCGCTCGAAGGCGAGTTCCGCCGTCACCTGGCCCCAGCCGCCGCCTTCCGTGCCAACCATCATGTCGTCTGGAACGAAGGCGTCCTGAAAAACGACCTCGTTGAAATGCGCGTTGCCCGCCAGGTCCTTGATCGGCCGGATCGTGATGCCGTCGGTATTTTTGAGGTCGACCAGAAACTGCGTCAGTCCGGCATGCTTGTTCTGCGGGTCGAGATTGGTACGAAAGAGGCCGATCATGTAGTGCGCGGTATGCGCGCCGGAGGTCCACAGTTTGGTGCCGTTGACCTTGTATCCGCCATCGACCTTGTCGGCCCGGGTACGCGTTGCCGCGAGGTCGGACCCCGAATCCGGCTCCGACATGCCGATGCAGAAATAGCATTCGCCCTTCGCCACACGCGGCAGGATTTTCTGTCGTTGCGCTTCCGTGCCGAAGCGCAGCAGCAGCGGGCCGGATTGCCGGTCGCCGATCCAGTGCGCACCCACCGGTGCACCGGCGGCCAGCATTTCCTCCAGCATCACATAGCGGTCGAAGAAGCTCCGCTCATGCCCGCCATATTGCTTCGGCCAGGTCATGCCGATCCAGCCTTTCGCCCCCATCTTGCGGCTGAATTCGGGGTCCGAACCCGACCAGGTTTGCGCCCGTTTCACCAACGGAATGCGCGGCAGTTCCTCCGCCAGAAAGGCGCGAATTTCTTCGCGGAGCCCTTTCGTCTCGCCCGGCAGTTCGCAAAGGTCGAACCGGAATGGCTGCATTCTTGTCTCCCAACTCACTATTCTTGTTTATGTGACCAGCGCCGTTGAGCCGCCGTCGATCCGCATGTTGAGCGCATGGATGGCCCCCGCAAGCGGGCTCGCCACAAAGGCCACGATGTCGGCGATTTCGTCTGGCAGCGGAATATGTCCGGTCAGATTGCCCATGAAGTTCTTCAGAAAATGCGGCTCGACCTCTTCCCAGGTCGTGCCCCAGCCGCGCTCGCGCCCTTGCGAAAGAAAGCGTTCCTCTACTTCCTTTGTGCGGATCAAGCCGGGCGAAACCAGATTGACCGTGATCCCCGTTCCCGCCAGCTCCTTCGCGAGTGAAATGGTCATCGTCGCAAGCGCCCCCTTGGACGCATAATAATGCGGCATGCGCGCGGCGGGCTCCGTGGAGCCGATCGTGCCCAGCATGATGATGCGGCCCCAGCCGCGCTTTTTCATCCCGCCCATCAGCCCGCGTGTCAGCCGCACGGCCGACAGCACATTCTTCTCATAGGCGTCGATCCAGTCGGCCGTTTCCGACTTGGTCCACGAACCGGCTTCCGCCGTCCCGTAATTGTTGATGAGGATGTCGATCTCGCCGGCCGCGCCGATGACGTCCGCCGCGCCGGTGTCCGTCATGATGTCGCCCGCGACAGCATGAGCGGCAAAACCCAGATCGCGGATTTCGGCGGCAACGATTTCAGCCGCGGCAAGATCAAAACCATGGACAAGCGTTTCGGCGCCTTCGCGCGCCAATGCATGCGCAATCGCCCGCCCGGTGCCCCGGTGAGAGCCCGAGACCAGCGCCCGTTTTCCGGTGAGCTTCAAATCCATTCCGCCACTCCGCCACAGGATTTCCGTGGCGATTTTCTAGCAGCATATGGCTCTGCTGTCCGGCAGAGAACGGATGGCAAATGAAGAAGGGAAAGAAGAATGGGAGGGGAGAAGCGGGGAAGATCAGAATTCCGTTGCGGCAAGCGTGACGGGAGCTGCCTCCATGTTCAGATAGGTAGAAGCGCTGAACACATATGGAAAGGTCTTGCCGGCGTAGACACCCACGGAAAAGAGCATCGCGGCGGAGACAATGAGGCCGGTCGCGGCCACCAGTCGGCGACGGGAGCGGCGGTTATAAAAAATCTTCCTCGCCATCGGTATCCCCTGCTTCATTTCAGACGGTCACGATGCCGCAATGACATCATTTTCCGGGCTGGGGTACGCAACAATGGAGATTTTAGACAGCTACTTGCTAATAGAAATCTAACGAAATTGCGGTGTTTTTATCTATTTATTCAATACTGTGCGTATCGCGGCCGGCTGCCGGTAAAGGCGGCCGGCCTTTCAGGCGATACTTCGATCAACGTCGGCGGGCATGGCCAATATTCAGCGCAAGCACATCGACCACTCGAGAGATTGTCGCGACAATATTGTCGTCCTTCTGCGTCGGGGTCACCGCCGCCACGGCTGAGGCCGCACCGACAATGGCGAGTATCGCTTCGAGCCATTCGCCGAGAACAGCCGAAAAGAAGCCGGAAAAGAGAAAGTCCATATCTGTTCCTTTCAGGTGTGATGCCCTCTCCTTTCAGGATCAGGGCGCGTAAAAGAAATTTCCGCCGATCAGCGCGCGCGGCGAGGACTGCCGCGCCCAGCCGGGTAGTTCCGTATGCGGATGGAATTGCGTTGCGCCTCGCGTTGGATCCGGCACCGCGCCGGCCCAGGCACGGCACAGCGCCGCCAGTGAGAGCAGGAAGTCGGCATCCGCGAAGTTCGCCGGCCTTTTGCCGCCATCGAATTGTTCTCTGGCGGCCCGCCGGTTGAGCAGCATCCAGGCAAAAGCGACACGGCTCTCCTCGCTTTCGTCGTCCCCCACCAGTTGGCTGACCTCGTTGGCGATTTCCGCCATTTCGGCAAGAGTCGGGGTGCCGTCGAAGAGATCGCTTGCCCGGCCCATCCCTTATTGTCTCCACGTGCGTCGAGTTGTAGGTTTTTAATCCTATTATCAGAGAACAAAATAGGAACAATGTCAATAAGGGAAGCATCCATGCTGGAATGTTCCCCTCAGGCGGCCGGCCCGGTCAGTTCGAGGCAATGGATGGCAAGACGGAGCTTTCCGCCCGTGAAGGCAGCACCCTGTGCCGTCACCAGAAGCGGCGTCGCGCCGTAATAGGCGCAGGGCATACCGCTCACGCCGATCACCGTGCTGCCGGGTGCGACACCTATGTAATTGCCATATCGCTCGGGGTCGTCCGCGACGCCGAGATGCCATGCGCTGGCGCCGGTCACAGCCTCGATGACGTGGCCCGTAACGCCGAGCACGATGCCTCGGTCCGGGATCATGAAATCGGGCGTCGAGGCTGTGCCCGCCGCCAGCACATGGTCGCCCTCGACAATGCTCATGCGCGTTGTCGCGCCGTGGGCACTGGTGGGTCCACCCGCGCCGCCGACCGTATTCCACGTACCGCCGGACCGGACGAGAAGTTCTCCGGCCTCCTCGTCCCAGGCGCGCCAGCCATCGCCCGGCATGAAAAAGACCCATGCCCCGTCGATGAAGGCCGCAACCTTGCCCGCGCGTCCCTCCCACATATCGGTCGGTGAAGGCGCCACGATATAGCGTGCGCCCTCTTCGGGCGCGTCCGGCGGTGTGGCAAGGCTGCGCGAAACAATGGAGAGCTGCACCAGCGCGTCGAGCCGCCGCAGCGCCTCGTTCACGGTCACATGCTTTTGCGCCTGCGCCGCTTCCAGATATGGCAGGCCGAGATGAGTACTGTCAGACATCGAGGCGAACGCTCCTTCCCGCGCCGCGTCCAAAAGCGCGGCTCAACTGATGGATGGTGATTTCGAGACTGGGAAAATCCGCGCTGCCGAAATCTGCCGTCTGTGCCGTGGCGCTGTAGCTCGCCTGAGGCGCCGATGCGGCAATCACACGCTTCACGGTTTCGCCGTCGCGGATTTCCACCTCATAGGCCTCGACCTCTTCGGCCAGCGGCACGTCGAGCCCGGCCCAGCTGTCGCCACCGCTCCGCGTTCGGCGGGTCCAGCGAATGTCGATCGCTCCCTCCGCGCCGCGATGCGCCCGGATGTGAACAGGGCTCAGCGGGCGCAGGCCAATGCCGTCGAACGCGCGCGTGGTGCTCTCATAGGAGGGATCGTCGAAGGCGAGCGGCGCGGGGCCGTATGCCCATTCGCGCGCCAGCCCGCGTTCGGCATCCGCCATTCCCAGCTCGCTCACCGCACCATCCATAACGACGAAGCGCGCGCCCGCTTCGAGCGGCGACCGCATTGCTCCCTCCGTCCCCGCCTGACCTCGCAGAAGGCCTGCGAGGCGATATGTGTCTTCGGCCACAAGCTCCGCCTCGCAAAACTGGAAGACTTCCCATTCGCCCTCCGGCGTTTCGAGCGCGGCGAGGTTCGCCCCCGCCAGCACGGCGGCCGCCTCCGCGCTTGCCAGCTCGCCGCTCACCAGCCGGACGACAAGGCTGTTCGCCATGTCCCAGCGTCCCGCGGGGCCCGGCATCAGCGCCGTCTGCGTCCGGCCGATTGTGGCGGCATGCCGCACGATACGATCAAGGGCAAAGCCCGCTCCGGCGCTTTTGTAAATGGCAATCCCGCCCGGCCAGGGATCGGCCGCCACGGCAATGCGCGGCGTGTGCGGCGTATCCGTCTCCGCCAGCAGAGGCAGGTCCATAAGGACCGCGAGCGGCGTTCCCCATACCGGCATGTCGTTCGGTGCCGCTCTGCGCGCGGGTGCTGCCGCGCGGCCAAACAGGCTCGCCTCATGCGCGACGGCGGACACCTCCCGCGCGCCCGCATCCGTCACCGCGGTCAGCCGGTAATGCGCCGTGCGTTCCGGCAGCTCCAGCGCCACCATGTCGCCCGGATCGAGAGCGATCAGGCTCGGCGGCAGCGAAAGCGTCGCGCGCTCGCGCTCGCTCCATGCTTTCTGCAGCCAGACATCGGCGATGCCCTGCGCGCTTGCCTGTCCCAGCACCATCGGCAGCGCCGCCGTCGACACGCGCTCGCTCCGCGCCGACAGCCGGCGTGCTTCCACCGCCGCCTGCCGGTATTCCCCATTGCCTTCGATATAGAGAAGCTTCGCGGAGACCGGCAGCTCCGTCTCCTGCCCGCGTGTCAGCCGGTAGCCGGGCGTCGCCGCCTCCTCAGTCACTGCAAGCATCGCCGGTGTCAGCACGGTCGCCGGTGCTTCCCCAAAATGACGCAGGCGGATGGTGCCCTCGCTTTCCGCGGCGTCGAAAAAGCAGGCCAGCATCAGCGGTTCGAGCGCCGCGCGGGGCGACATGATCCTGTCGATGACAAAACCGTCCACCACGCCCGTCAGCGCGCCGGCGTCGAAGGCATCGAAGCCCGCATCATGCATGATCGCACTGGCAAGCGCCGCCAGTGGCGCCGCGCCCATTCGTCCGTTCAGCCAATGGCCGAGCTGCCAGTTCTCGGCGTCCGCCCACAGATCGTACCGCTCGGGAAAGGCCGGAAAAGGACGCGCATCCCAGGTCCAGAAAAAGACGCGCGAGGGATCGACCATCGGCCCACCATAAATCCCGGAAACCGGGTTCGTGCCGGCGCTGTGATCGTCATGCGCCGGATCCCAATAAGACATTTGCGCCTCGATGAAGCGGCGTTGGATGAAATCGTCGCGTGTGCCGTGCGAGAAATGCGGCAGCCCGCTCTCCGACGATTTCGGGTCGGTAAAGACATTCGGCTCGTTCGTGCCCTTGTCGACCGCCGGGCATCCCGTCTCCGTCAGCCATATCGGCTTCGATTGCGGCACCCATGCCGTCGGCGTCGTCTCTTCCACGCCGCCCGGCCGGTCGTAATGCGCATTCGTCCACCACGACTTGATGTCCTTCGCGCGCCACACCCATGGCTTCCCATAGGCGCCGTCGGTGATCGGCGTGCGTATCTGTGCCGCCCGGTCCGCCTCGCTCGCATAATACCAGTCGAACGCCTCGCCGCCCGCGATGCGGCTGCGGAGATAGCCGAGGTCGTAGATCGAGGTCCAGCCGTCCTCGGCATCGCGATGCATGTGGCCGTCGCGCCAGTCGGTCAGCGGCGCGTAATTGTCGATGCCGATGAAGTCGATCTCGGGATCGGCCCAGAGCGGGTCGAGATGGAAGATGAACTCGCCGCCGCCCGCATCGTGCCCGCGATATTCGGACCAGTCGGCGGCATAGGAGATCTTCGTATCCGGCCCGACGATCTCGCGCACATCCGCCGCCAGCGTCTTCAGTGCCGCAACGGCTGGATAGTCGCCCGCCGCATCGCGTATCTGCGTCAGCCCGCGCAACTCCGAACCGATGAGAAATGCTTCGACGCCGCCCGCTGCCGCGCAGAGCGCCGCATAATGCAACACCATGCGGCGGTAGGACCATGCGCCGCCGTCGAAGAAGGCTGCCACCTGCGCCGCTGCCGCGTCCGTCCCGTCGAGGTCGCGGGCGCAGGTGATGCGCCCGCGCCATGGATAGGCGGGCTGCCCCGCCGCTCCGGTCCATGGATCGGTGAGCGTGTTGTCCGGCGCCACGTCCATCATGATGAAGGGATAGAAGACGACATCGAGCCCCCGCGCCCGCAGGTTTTGTAGGGCGCGCGTGACGGATGCGTCGGATGGCGTGCCGCCATAGGCCGGGCTTCCGTCCATCATGCTCACGACGCCCGCCGCGGCGCGCGAGAGGCCGGCGACGCTCCAGCTTCCCGGCGCCGTTATCTTGTGGGCCGTCTCGACCTTCGGCCGCACGCTGCATTCACCGCAGCGCAAATCGTCGCCGAACCATGAGACGACGAGCGAAACGCTCTTCGCGTTCGGCAGCGCCGCTTCCATCTGGTCCATCGCCACGGAAAAGTCTGCCCGGCCGTCCGACGTATGGATGTTGATCGCGCGGCTCGACGTCTCGCTGAATATTTCGCGCGGCGCCGCCGTGTCGTAGACGAACTCGCCCGCGCCGGGGATCACAGTCACCGCGCGCACCAGCCCCTCCACATGGTCGAGCGTGCGGAACACCTCGAAGCTCAGCTGCGGAATGCGGTTGCCGAACGGCGTGACATCCATCTCCTCGAACACGATATAGGCGGTGCCGCGATAGGCGGGCGCCGCGCCTTCCACCGCCTCGATCAGCGGGTCGCATTCCTGCGTCTCGCCGCCCGCATGGAGCCGCCAGGCGACATTCGCGAGCGACAAGGGCTTGCCATCCGCCCAGACGCGGCCGATGCGCGTCACCTCGCCCTCGCAAAGCGCGACGGCAAAGGAGACGCTGTAGCTGTATTCGGTGACGCTTGCCGATGAGCCGCCGCCCTTGCCGCCGCCGGCAGAGCGCCTGCGCGTCCGCTCGCGGTAATTGGTCGCCCAGATCACCTGCCCTGCCAGCCTGGCGCGGCCATAGGCGCGCGGAATTGGTGCTCCCTCGGTCGATGCCATGACGTGGAGATCGTTGAGGCGCGGGCCTTCCGCCGAGGTGCTGCTGCCGAAAAGCTGTGCGTCCGCATAGGAGCCGGCCATCGTGCCGATGGCGCTGCCGATCGCCGCGCCTGAAATCGTCGCGCCGAAAAAGTTGAGGCCCGAGGGCAGCAACGCGCTGCCAAGCGCGGAGCCCGCGCTCGATAGAACGATCGTCGCCATGCGTCAGCCCTCCAGGCCGGGAAAACGGTATGCATAAGCCGCCCTTGCGCGCCACCAGCGGCCGAGCGTGGTTTCGACGACGGCGCGTCCTGACCATGCGTGGATCATGCGGTTGCCGCCGCTCAGGATCGCCACATGTTTCGCCGGTCCGTGCGCGCGCATGCGGAACAGCATGATGTCGCCCGCTTCCACATCGCCGCATGCAATCGCAGTCATGTGCCTTCCCGCCGCCTCGGCCATCGTCTCGCCTCCGGCGCCGCCGGGCGTCTCGGCCCAGTCCGGCGTATAGGCCGGCGGCGCTTCCGGCTCCGTGCCGAATATTTCCCGCCAGACGCCGCGTACCAGCCCCAGACAATCGGTGCCCGCACCTTTCACGCTCGCCTGGTGGCGGTAGGGCGTGCCGATCCAGCCGCGCGCCGCCGCGACAATTTCTTCTCGTGTCGTCATCTCAGCCGCGCTTTCCGCCGTCTGTCCTGCCGCTCGCCCCCGCCAGCACGAAGTCGTTGCCGGGCATATGCGGAAAGCCGCGAAAGTTTTTGCTGTTCGCGAATTTCGCGTGGCATGTGCCAAACTGCTTGTCGCAGCCCGCCGTCACGGTGAAGGTGTCGCCATCCGCTATGCCGCGCGCCATCGCCCGCCAGAGTTCGATGCGGCCTCCCGCGCGATGCGCCTTCACTTCCATCGAGGCGCCTTCATTCGCGCCGCTGGTGAAGCAGAGACGGCCGCGCGTGAAAAATCCGTCCTCGGCATCTTCCAGTCCGCTTGCCGCGATCTCCCGGCTGCCGCTCGCGCTTGTCACGATGCCCGCGCGCTCCCATGCGGCGATGTCGAGGCCGCAGCGCGCATCGCCGAAATCCGCATCGCAGCCATATTGAAAAAGCCGCCCCGTTGGCTGGTTCAGCCGATGCGCAAGCCCGCGCAGTTCGGCGGAGAATCCCGCGCCGCTCCGCGTCACCTCGCCGAGATTGCCCTTCCGCATCAGCACGCGCTGGCCGGTGTCCTGCCAGTTCACGCGCCATATCTCGATCCCGGCATCGTCATAGGCGCCGGCCGCGATGTCGCCCTCGTCGATCCTGGCGGAGCTCAGCGCGCCCGCCACGTCGAGATTGTCGACATTGAGCCCGCCCGAGCTTTCCAGCGCCGTCGCCGTGAAGCCGCCCGCCGCTTCATAGGTGACGCCGCCGAAGGCGAGATCGCGGTCATGATCGGTAAAGCCGAGCACCGTGCCGTCGCCGCGCGCCAGCTTCCAGCACCAGGCAAGCGTCGTCGCGCCGCTCGCCAGGTGTTCCGCGAGGGCCGGAGAAATGGTTTTCATGTGCCTAGACCCTGATCTCGACGACCGGAATATTGGGGACGCTTCCCGCCTCGAAGGCGGCGAGATTGATGTCGAGGAAATCCGTGTCGAAGCGCACAGGCACATCGAACTCGAAGCCCGCCGTCACGCTCTCGCCCGCGCCCGGCGCAACGGCGAAACTCACGATGCCCGTCGAAAGATCGACGCCGAAATCCACACCCTCTTCCATCGCCGCGCCGCCGGCGGCAATGCGCAGGCTTCCGGCAACAGGCTTCGCGATAACGCGCGTATAGCTCGCCTCGCCCGAGGCATAGGTCTTCACAAGCTGAAACGCCGTTCGTTCGCCATCGCCCATGCCGAGCGTCTGGTCCGCCGCGCTCACGCCCGCGCCCGGCGAACCGCTTTTGCAGTCTGCCCGGTCGCGCCAGCGAAAGCCGTGCAGCCGTCCGTGCCGCGCCTCGAAAAAAGCGATCAGCGCATGAATGTCGTCCAGAGCGCGAATGCCGTATCCCGCATTGTAGCGCCGCCTTGACGCCGCCCAGGGAGAGTTGCGTTCCTCATGCCCGGAGCCGAGCGTGACGATCTCCGTCCGCCGCTCCGGTCCGCCCGACGCACCCAGCGCGATTTCCAGCGGAAACCGAATTTCATGAAAAGCCATTTTAAAGATTCCTTGCGCCACGTCCCGCCACGCGCGCGAGCATCGCGGCAATCTGGGATTCCGAACGGCGGAAGCTCTCGGCGTCCGCCGCCGTCACATTGAAGGTGATCTGCATCGGTCCCCCGCCGCCTTCCGCCGCCACGCCGAGCCGCCCGTCCGCGCCGCGCCGCAACGGCAATATCGCTTCCGCGCCCGCTTCGCCCGCCAGCCCCGTGCCGCCGCGCAGCGGAAAGAGCATCGGGCTCGACACCACGCCACCCTTGGCGAAGGGCATCACGCGCCCGTCGGAGAAAGCATTGCCCTTCGCGCTGGCGAACAGGCTCCCCATCGCGCCGGAAATCGCGCTCCCCATCGCATTGCCCGCACTTTCAAGCGCCATGCGCGACAGATCGAGCGCCAGCTTCCGCAACACATCCGAAAGCGACCGCCCCTTCAGCGCAATGCCGTCAAAGGCGCCGGCCACCGCGCTGCCGAAGTCGCGCCCGCCCGCGCCCGCGCGCCGGAAATCCTCGGTCACGGCTTTCATCGTCCGCTGCGTCTCCAGTCCGAAAGCGCGCGTCGCCTCCGCCGCCGCCTCCATCGCGAGAGTGAGGGCTTCGGGATCGTTGTCTTCGGTCATGGGATCCTCAATCGGGAAATCTCGTCATCAATGCGCCAAGCTCGCCGCGCTTCATCGTGCCGTCCGTCCGGTCCGGCCTCGCAGCCCGCGCCGCCGCCGCCAGCTCCGGCAGCGTCATCCGCCAGAAGATGTCCGGTGCAAGCCGCAACGTGCCGAGGCCCAGCGTCATCGCCTCTTCCCAGGGAAAGCGCGCCTCGCTCACGCCGCGCTTCCGCCAAAGGTCGCCGACAGCAGGTCCGCCACAATGGCGATGAAACCGCCCGCACCGTTCTCCGCCGTCATGCGCGCGACATCCGCATCGCTGCGCTCATAGCCCGCGCCGCGCAGTCCCGCGCCGATGATGCGAATGGCATCGCTCGCGGATATGCGCCCGGTCTCGAAGCGGCTTGCCAGCGCCAGCATGTCCTCGCCGCCGAAAGCCTGCTCCAGTTCCGCCAGCGCACCCAGCGTCAGCACCAGCGTCATCCGCTCGCCGTCGAGCACCGCCTCGATTTCGCCTCTGTGACGGTTGGCCATGTCGATCCCTCGATTTCATCCGCGATATGCCGCTGGATTTTCGCGGCGCAAGGCAGCTATTGTTGAAGCGGGGCAACGGCGCTGAGGAGCAGCGCCAAGAAAATCGGGGGCACTGTGAATCTCATTCGCGCAATTGCGATCCTGTTTCTGCTCGGCATCTCGCCGGCATCGGCCAATCAGCGCGAGCCCGCGCCGCCGCCGCAGGACCCGTCGGTCGCCACCATCCGCGGCGATATCGTGAGCGGACTAATGAGTAACAGATGGTCTCGCGTCATGTTTATAGACGGCAGATTCCTTGGCGGAGAGCTCGAAACCTGTGATCGCCACGATCTTGCACCCGGGGCCCATTCGATTGTGGTTGCTCATCGCGATGACTTGTTCCCGTTGCGGGTGGACGCCGAAGCAGGCGATGCCTTCGTCGTCAAATGGGACCAGAACGACAACGTGTACGTAGAAAGCGCGACAACAGGCAAAAAGGTTTTCGCCAAACCTGTGGATCCATACGATCCCGCAAACACCTACACCGAACCATTGGCCGGCAGCGAAACAGCCGTCGTCAAGGCACAGCCAAAGATCGTCGATATTTTCCTCGAAGGCCTCACGGAGGAAGGACGGGTCGAGATCGCCTCCATTGATGGGAAATCTCCTGGCTCTAAGGTTCGGTCAATAAGAGTTCCATCGGGGCCCCGCGCCCTGGCCTTTTATATGAACTTCTATCTAGGGGCCAGCGGCGGAGGCGGCCCTGTGTACGGTTGGGTTCTTGTTCCCTTGCTACTGGACGCAAAGCCAGGCGAGGTCTATGCGCTGAATTACGACCGTCCTAAAAAGGTAATAGGAACACGGACGATTTCTGTCTGGATAGAAAATGAGTCCACCGGCGAGGTCATGACGAACCGGGCGCACGCGATATTCAATATCAATGACCGTTTCGGTGGCTTCTCCTACAACGAAGCATCTTCCTTCCCGAACAAGAAAGGCCAGTTGAAGCGCTCGGCCCCAAAACCAAAGCTCTGGTGCGAACGGGACTGAGCCCGCCTCACGACGCCGCGAAACTGATCTCGCCCGCGCTTTCCAGCGCCAGGTCGAAACTCACTTCGCCGTCATGCTCGCCGGAGAATTCCAGCGCCGTGATCTGGAACGGACCCTGCACCGTGCCGAAATCGGGGATCACGACCTGCCAATTGCGGATCGCGCCGTCGAAAAAAATCTGCCGCACGGCTGCGTCGGACGCCGCATCCTTGAAGATGCCGCGTCCCGTGATCCCCGCCGAGCGCACGCCCGCGCCTTCCAGCAGCTCGCGCCAGCGCCCGGCGGATTCCGCATGGGTCACATCGACAGCCCGCGCATTGAAGGCGAGCGCCCGCGTCCGCAATCCCGCCATAGTGGTGAAGCTCCCCTCGCCGCTCGCGTCGAGCTTGATGAGAAGGTCCTTGCCTTTCTGGGCCGTCATGATTCTTTTTCCTGACTGTCGGTCGTGAGTGTTGACGAGATCAAAAACTCAGTGTCATCCCGGCGAAAGCCGGGACCCATTGGTTCCCTCAGCAGATGTCGAGGAGCACGGGGCTCAATGGCCGTGAACGCCAAAACCATTCGACGGCTGAACAATCTGATTTGCGAGTGGTTCCCGGCTTTCGCCGGGATGACACTTTTGTATTTGGCTATTTACGGCGTATCGAAAATCTCTTCCGTCACCGCGCGAAAGCGGATCGTGCCGCGCCATGTTACGCCGTCGCGCTCGCGCCGCGTCGTTGCATCGAGAAAGCGCAGGTTGATGAGGGCATGTCCCTCGAGCGTCAGCGCGGCGTCGTGCAGCGCCGCATTCGCCGCACCCATGATCGCCTTCGCCTCCGCCCGTCCGCCGCCTCGTGAAAAAACATGCAGCGCCAGCCGGTGTTCCGCGCCGCCCGGCCAGTCGCGCATGTCGTTGTCACCAAGCGCGATATAGGGCAGCGCCGTATCGCCCGGCACATTGTCGTGGATGCGTCCGCCGGCAAGCGCCGTCAGGGCCTCGTCGCCCATGAGCCGCGCATATATCGCCTTCTGCAGCGCCAGGTCCGCATTCATGGCCGTTCCTCCTCGCAATCGAGCACGAGAAAGCGCCGCCGCCCGTCCGCGTCCCGCAGGTTTCGGATGTTGAAGGCGCGGCCCTGCCACAAGGCACGCATTTCAGCCGTGATGCCGGAGCGATAGCGGATCGTCATGCGTACCAGCGCGCGTGCTTCCAGCCGTTCGCCCGCTGGCGTCTCGCCGCCGCCGCGCATCTCGACCTTCGCCCAGATGCTGACGCCGTCATCCCACGTCACCGCCGCGCCGCCCGCGCCGTCGGCTGTGCGGATGGGAGATTGCAGGGTCACGCGTTCGCGGAGGGCGCCGATCACAGATGCAGCCTCCGGTATCGCGCGACGAGCGCCGAAACCGTCAGCGGCAATTGCGCACCGTTGCCCACCGGCTCGCGGTTCTCGAACCAATGCGCCGCGAGCAGCAGCACCGCCTGTTTCAGCGGCGCGGGCACGGCGGAAGACGCGCCATAGCCCGCCGTGAAGTCCACCGCGATGCCTGCCAGCCGCGTTGCCGGCATCGGCCAGGCCTGTCCGCGTTTCGCGGCGATGCGCGGCGGTTCGCCTTTCGCGTCCACCTCGTAGAAGGCCGGGTCGAGCGGCACCATCGCACCGCTCATCGTCGCCACCGTCACCGCGGTCACGGCCTGCACAGGCGCGAGCGGCAGCCGGATCGGTTTCGCCGGCCAGTCGTCGAGCAAGAGCCGCCAGGATTGCGTGACAAAGGCACGGCGCGTTTCCGCTTCCAGTGCGGTCCGCGCCGCGGTGACGAGCGCGCCGAGCAGCGCGTCTTCCTCCGTGCCGTCGATACGCAGATGCGCCCGCGCCTCGGCCAGCGTCACCGGCTCTTCCGCCGGCCCCGTGATGAGCATGAGTGTCATGGATTGTCCTGTGAATGAGATCTTCCCACCCCCAACCTTGAGGGTGGGAAGAATTGCGTCACACCGGCTTCAGATGCGCGTTCCCGAGCAGCGCCAGCGCCGCGACGGGCGTGCCTTCCTCGTGCTCGCCCGTCAGGATGACGGCCACCCGCGTGTAGCGGGCGGGGCCGGCATAGCCGATGCGGTAGTCGCGCTGGTCGTCCGCGATGTCGGCGATGGTGGCGAAGACACCGTCTTCGTCCACCGGCCCGCCCAGCACCTCGCGCGGCTCCGTCACCGCCGCCCAGTTGGAGCCGTCCTCGGAAGCCTCGATCGCGCAGGCGATCGCGGCCTCCTCCGACAGTTCGTCGCCCGCCGTGCCGATGCAGACGATGTGCTCCACCGCCTCGAAGCCCTTGCGGTCCACCGGCGCGCCGTAGCGCGTGGCGGTGGTCTGCGCGGGGTCGAGCGTCTGCACCACCTTCAGTCCATGATGAATGTCGCGCATCGGGATCAGGCCTGGAACTTGAGGAGTTTGATCGCCTCGAAGTTCTGCACGCCGCCGCCCACGCGCTTCGTCGTGTAGAAGAGCACATAGGGCTTGGCGCTGTAGGGATCGCGCAGCACCCGCACGCCGAGCCGGTCGACGATCAGGTAGCCGCGCCGGAAATCGCCGAAGGCAACCGCCGGAGCGCCCGCTTCCATCGAAGGCATGTCCTCCGCTTCCGTCACCGCGTAGTTGAGGAGCGTCGGCGGCTGACCGGCGGCGACGGCCGGCTGCCAGAGATAGTTGCCGTCCGTATCCTTGAACTTGCGGATCGAGGATTGCGTCGAGCGGTTCATGACGAAGCGGCCATTGGCGCGGTAGCCCGCCTTCACCGCATAGACGAGGTCGATCAGCTTGTCGGCCGGGTTCGAGGTCGGAAAGCCGCCCGCGTTCCCCGTCGCGATGAAGCCGAGCTTGCCCCATTCCCAGGCATTCTCCGCCACCATGTCGTAGTCGAGGAAGCCGCGCGGTTTCTTCACGCCGTCGCCGATGACGAAGGCGGCGCCTTCCTGTTCGGCGAAGGCCGTCTGCACTTCTTCCGCCAGCCACTGGTCGATGTTCACCGCCGCGTCGTCGAGCAGCGTCGGCGTCGCCGCCGGCATCGCATAGAGCTCCATCGCCGGAAACTCGATTTCGGCGAGCGACGGCGTTGCCGTCTGCGGCCGCGCTTCCGTTTCGCCGACCCAGCCGGTCTGCATGCCGCCGGCGGCGAAGGGCTTCTTGTAGCTTGCCGAACCGATCTGCCGGATGCCCGCAATGGCGCGGATCGGCGAGACTTCGGAGATGATGCGGTCGATCAGCTTCTCGGTCTCCACCGGCACCAGGTAGCCGCCATCGGGATCGGAGCCGACCGAAAGCGCCTTCGCTTCCAGCCCGCGCAATTCATGCGCCTCGCCCTTGCGGACATAGCGGTCGAAGGCGCGCTTGTGTTCGCGCCCCGCATAGGTCTCGCCCGCGCGGGTGCCGCCGATCTCGGGGCGGGCGGCGGCGAGCGTCAGCTCGTCCATCTTCTTCTTCTGCGTGTCGAGCGCGCGGTTGATGCGGTCGACCTTCTCTTCCGTCAGCACGTCGGCGGTGAGCTTGCGCTCGAGCTCGCCGAGCCGCTCATCATTCGCCGATTTGAAATCCTCGAAGGACGAGAGAAATTCGTCCATCGCTTCCCGCACTTCATGCGCGCTCGCGCTCCGCGTCTCGGCGCTTTTCGTCTCGGGCGCGCGCGGTTCCTTCTTCAGCGACGCGCCGATGCGCGGCACGCCGTCATTCCAATGGGACATGGGTCCACTCCGTTAGCTGTGATGATGGTCAGTTGTTGAAAAGCCGCGCCGCCAGGCGAAGCGCCCGTGCCAGCGCCGCATCGCCGGGCCCGCCCGCGTCCCGCGGGGAGGTCAGCGCCTTGAAGCCCTTGTGGATCACCGTCCGGGCCTCCCTCCGGCTCAGCCCAGCGTCCCGCATGAGCCAGCGTTCGAATTCGCGTGTCGTCGGCCGCGCCCCCTTCACCGCGCGCACCCGCGCCTGCGGCAGCATCGGAAAGGTCACGACGGAAATTTCCCAGAGATCGACCTCGATCAGCCGCCGCGTGCCGCTCGCGCGGTCGCTCTCCGCCTTCACCACGTGATAGCCGATCGACAATCCGTCGACGGCGCCGGCGCGCATCAGCGCCAGCACCTCGCGGGCGCGGGAGACGTCCTGCAGCAATTGCCCGCGCACGAAGAGCCCTTCGGCATCCTCCGCGATCCCGGTCCAGATGCCGATCACTTCATTGGGCTCGTGCTGATAGAGCAGCTTCACGCCCTTCGGCCCGCGCTTCAGAAGCGATTTGCGGAAGGCGCCCGGCATCACCACATCGCGGCCGAGATCCTCCGCCCCGAACAGCGACGCATAGCCCTCGAACGTCCCATCCGGCTTCACCGCCTTCGCCAGAAACCGCGCCGCCTTGCGCTCGCCGCCTCTCATTCCACTCAAAATCTTCCTCCGTTCAAGGATGGTTGCGACGTGGCGCAAGGCCCAACAAAAAAGGCGCCCGCATGGGACGCCTTCACATCAAATACATTCGTCATTGCCGGGCTTGACCCGGCAATCCAGGGCCGCTCGCTCAGCATTTGCCGCCCTGGACCCCCGGGTCGAGCCCGGGGGTGACATGTTATTTTGGGCGGAAGAACTATCTCGCCAGCCGCGCCTCGATCCGCTCCAGCGCCGCACTCGCCGCCTTCGCCCGCTCTTCCAGCCGCGCCGTCCGCTCGACCATCTCGTCGATCCGCACCGCCCGGACCTCCAGCGTCGAGAGCCGCTCGTTCGCCGAGCCGGCCCAGACCAGCGCCGCCGCCGATTGCAGCAGCAGCGTCACGATCACGGCGATGGGCACCCGGCGGTCGAGATGCCAGGCGCGTTCGCCATCTTTTGTGTATGCTGTCATTTCCACCTCACCCGATCCCTTCTCCACCGCGAAAGACGAGACAAGATGACGAGCGACGAATGGATGATCCTCATCATGGGCATGGTGCTGGCCTGCGGGCCCATCCTGCTCATCTGGACCGAAGACAGAACCCGCGCGAAAGGCGGCACCGTCCCCTCCCTCGTCGCGATCAAGGGCTATAAATTCTCGCCGCACAGCGCCTTCAGTCTCGTCATCGCGCTCATGCTGCTTTTCCTCTCCTACCAGATGCGTGGACAGGGCCCGAGCTTCGTCTTCATGATCTTCGGCATGGTCGGCCTCGTCGCCACGGTGCGAAACATCCTCAAGTCGAAGACGCTTTGACCTTGCCATAGCCCACTGCCTCGCGCTTTTCCTCGTCGCTGAGGAAATCGGCCGCGCCCACCCGCGCCCACAGCGCGTCGCGGTCGGCGGCCAGCGCCTCCACCTGGTCGGCGTCATACCAGAGCCTGAGCTTCCCCTCATAGCGGGGTGCCAGCCAATGCGTCAGCGCGCGTGCCGAGCGGCCGACCAGCGGCAGCACGGTGCCGCGCCAGAAGGCCCGGTTCGCCTCGCGGTAATTGGAATAGGTATTGTCGCCCGGAATGCCGAGCAGCATCGGCGGCACGCCGAAAGCGAGCGCGATTTCCCGCGCCGCCGTCCGCTTCGCCTCGATGAAGTCCATATCCTTCGGCGAAAGCCCCATGCTCTGCCAGTCGAGTCCGCCTTCCAGCAGCAGCGGCCGCCCGGCATTGGCCGCGCCCTGATAATTTTCCGCCAGCTCCCGCTTCAGCCGCTCGAACTGATCTTCGGTGAGGTTCGCGCCCGCCTCGCCGCCCTTGTAGACCAGCGCGCCGGAAGGCCGCGCCGCATTGTCGAGCAGCGCCTTGTTCCAGGCGCCGGCCGCATTGTGAATGTCGATGGCATAGGCCGCCGCTTCCAGCGGGCTCAAGCCATAATGATCGTCGGAAGGGTGGAAGAGCCGCATATGCAGCACCGGGCTCCGCTCGCCGCAGGGAATAGTCACGCTCCGTCCGTTCACGGAATATTCGTAAGCCTCCGGCCAGCCCGCCCGCCCCGGCACCGCCTTCATGCGGTCTGGCCTCAGCGCATAAAGCTCGCGCGGGGCCCCGTCCACCTCCACAAGTTCGAGATAGGCATTCCCCGCCACCTGCAGGTAGCTGTACCAGGTCTCGAAAAGCTCCGCCCCCGCCTGCCCCCTGTTCGGGCTTTCGATCAGCCGCAGCAGCGGATGCTCGCTCAGCTCCCGCGCCCCGTCATAAAGCAGCCAGGGCACACTCGCCGCCGCCTCGGCAATCATCCGCACGCAGCGATAGGCAATTGCGTTCCGCTGATAGCCCTCCTCCGCCAGCGGCGCATAATCCCGCGGCGTCCACACGGCCCTCCCCTGCATATGCAACGCAATCACCGGCGCCACGCGCGAGTGCTTCGCCTCACGCGGCCGCACCAGCCGCGCCAGCGACGTCAACGGATTGGGCATCTGTCTTCCCTTTTTGACCATCAACTGAAAATAAAAACTCGGTGTCATCCCGGTTCTTTTTAGCCACCGGACGAGAACAAAAAACTCAGTGTCACCCCGGCGAAAGCCGGGGCCCATGGGCGGACAACACAAATACGGGAGTCAGATGGATCCCGGCTCCCGCCGGGATGACAGTTTTGTTTTATGCCTCGCTGACCTATTGAATCTCCCACCCTCCCCTTGGGGGAGGGTCGAAATTTGAGAGCGAAGCGAAGCAAATTTCGGGGCGGGGTCGCGGCGCCAAATACAACGAACACGCTCGCGCCCGCACCCGCAGGACCTCGGCGACCCCGCCCCAAACCGCCTGCAGCGGTTTGACCCTCCCCCAAGGGGAGGGTGGAAGGAATCGGCGCTTTTGCCACCGGACGAAAATAAAATCTCAGTGTCACCCCGGCGCCTGTCCCGGCGAAAGCCGGGAACACCGGGGCCCATGGGCGGACAACACAAATACGAGAGTCAGATGGATCCCGGCTTCCGCCGGGATGACAGTTTTGTTTTATGCCTCGCTGACCTATTGAATCTCCCACCCTCCCCTTGGGGGAGGGTCGAAATTTGAGAGCGAAGCGAAGCAAATTTCGGGGCGGGGTCGCGGCGCCAAATACAACGAACACGCTCGCGCCCGCACCCGCAGGACCTCGGCGACCCCGCCCCAAACCGCCTGCAGCGGTTTGACCCTCCCCCAAGGGGAGGGTGGAAGGAATCGGCGCTTTTGCCACCGGACGAAAATAAAATCTCAGTGTCACCCCGGCGCCTGTCCCGGCGAAAGCCGGGAACACCGGGGCCCATGGGCGGACAACACAAATACGAGAGTCAGATGGATCCCGGCTTCCGCCGGGATGACAATTTTAGGTTGGCTTGAATGTTGTCCGACAAGCACATCTTCCCACCCCCCCTTGGGGAGGGTGGAAAGAAGAAGCCGCCAACCACCCCCTACAACCTCCGCATCCTCGGCACCCCCGCCTCGCCCCGCAGCATCAGCTCCGTCAACGCCCACACCAACGCATCCAGCCGGTCCGGGCTCTTCCCGCCCGGCACCCAGTCGCACAATTGATCCTCGAGTTTCGCGAAGGCACCCACATGATGCACCAGCCCGCGCTCATATAAAGCCGCGATGGGTTCGGCGCGCACCGCCTTCCCGCGCGTCGCCCGCACCAGTCGGATCGGCGCATCCGGCATTTCCTGCCGCATCACAGATCCGACCATCTCGCCGCCCTGGTTCGATTCCGCGACGATCCTGTCCGCCTCATGCGCGCGGTAACATCCGGCGACGCGCTTCGCCCAGGCGAGCGGCGAGAGGCCGCCCATCGAGCGGTCGTCCAGCACATAGCCATGCCCGTCCGCGCCCAGCGCGGCGCAGACGATGCCGCATTCGTCCGACTTCGCACCGCTCGTCGCCGGCGGGTCGACGCCCACCACCACGCGCACGAACTCCACCGCCCGTTCCACGCGGCCGCGCTCGATCGCTTCGCGTTTCCACAGCGCGTCCGGGTTGTCGTCGATCAGCTCGGCGTCGAGTTCCTGCCGCCCGAGCCGTGTGCCCTCATAGCGCGCGATCACGGCGCGGAAAAATCCATCGGCGAGGTTCGCGCGGTTCGCCGCCGTCGCGGCCCTTGTCGTCACGGTCGTCTTGTCCGCGATCAGCCGCTTCAGCACCGGCACGGGGCGCGGCGTCGTCGTCATCACCTGGCGGGGGTTCTCGCCGAGGCGCAACCCGAATTGCAGCATGTCCCAGGCCGCTTCCGCATAGCGCCACTTCGCCAGCTCGTCGCCCCAGGCCGCGTCGAATTGCGGCCCGCGCAGGCTTTCCGGTTCGCCCGCCGAAAACACGTAAGCCACCGCGCCGTTCGGCCAGAGCAGGCGCTTTCGTGTCACCTCGTATCGCGGCTTCTCGTCCTCCCGCGCAATGGTGCGGAGGCCCGAAGGCCCGTCGATCATCACCTCGCGCGCATCGGCCAGCGTCTCGCCGATCAGCGCAATGCGGCCCGCCCGGCCCGCCGCCACTTCCGCCGCCACCCATTCGGCGCCGGCCCGCGTCTTGCCCGCGCCGCGTCCGCCCAGCACCAGCCAGGTCGTCCAGCCACCTTCCGGCGCAAGCTGGTCTTCCCGCGCCCAGAAGCGCCAATCGTCAGAGAGCAGCCGCACTTCCTTCCGCGTCAGCCCTTTCACGAATTCCGTCCGCATCGGCGGCGGCAAAGAGGCGAGCAAGCCGCTGTTCAAGTTCGGCGCGCAGCCGCTTGTCCTCGGCGAGGCGTCTTGCCTTGTCGGTTGCAGGGTCATGTTTTTTCGCCAGCCTCGCCGCCTGTTCGATTTCGTGGAGCTTGTCGATGGAGCGCACGAGCGAGGAGAGCCGCCGCGCCTGCCGCTCGCCTTCCGCGTCGTCGCGCGTCACCTTGCTCTGCCGCTCGATATCCGCGATCTCGCGGGCGATCAGCCTTGTCAGCCGCGCCGCCAGCGCTTCGGCGTCGTCGGGAAGTTCGGCGGCAAGTGCTACTTCCTGCGCAACCTCGCCGCGCTTCGGCCAGCTTTCGCTCCGCGCGCGACCCAATATCTTGTTGTAGCTGATGCCGTGATCGGCGCCGATCTCGGTGAGCTTGCGCGTCCCGATTTCATATTCGGCGCGGATCGTTTCCCAATCTATGTCGTCATCGGAAAGCGGAAGCGGCGGCTTTTCGGCCGCCACCGCTTTCACGGCCGCCTTTTTCGCTGCCATGTTCCTCACCGCGCAATTCTGGAGATGGATGGAAGGTAGGTATGGAGCGCCGCGCTGACAATTGGGGATATCTTTGAACGTCGTTTCTTTTCCCTCTCCGCCACTCTTTCTTCCCACCCTCCCCTTGAGGGAGGGTCGACAAAATTCGAGCGGAACGCGAAGAATTTTTCGGGGCGGGGTCGCGGCGTCAAATCGAGCAAACACGTTCACGTTTGAACCCGCAGCACCTCGGAGACCCCGCCCCAAACCGCTTGCAGCGGTTTGACCCTCCCTCAAGGGGAGGGTGGAAGAACGAGAGAGGGCGATTGGGTCTGGCTCTCCCTCGCGAGTCGGATAGACTTCGCCCCGCTGCTCCGGGGAACCTCCATGCTCGAACGTCTTGCCACCAGGCTCCGCTTCCGCTTCGTCGCGCGCCAGTCCGCCATCGAGCGGCAGGCGGGGGCCATTCCCTACTCGCTGGTCGACGGCCAGGTCGCGGTGCTGCTCGTCACCTCGCGGCGCACCGGCCGCTGGATCTTTCCAAAAGGCGGATTGATGGAAGGCCTCACCGCGCATGAGACCGCCGCGCAGGAAGCACTGGAAGAAGCAGGCGTCGAGGGAACCGTCGCCGACATACCGCTCGGCTCGTGGCGCACCATCAAACGGCGCGGCGTTCGCGTCACGCCGATCGAGGTCGACATGTTTCCCTTGCTCGTCACGCACCAGCATGAGGAATGGATCGAGAAGGAACAGCGCCGCCGTCATTGGGCAGGCCTGCGCGAAGCCCGCCAACTCCTCCACGACCCCTACCTTGCCGACCTCGCAATGATGCTCAGGGACCGGGTGTAGCAGACAAGAAGCCACGTCCTTCTTCCCACCCTCCCCTGGGGGGAGGGTCGAAATTAGCGAGCGCAGCGAAGCAAATTTCGGGGCGGGGGCGCGGCACGAACTCCAGTGAACCCTCTATCGCTTCATTTGAGATTTCTTCCGAGCCCCCGCCCCAAACCGCTTGCAGCGGTTTGACCCTCCCCCCAGGGGAGGGTGGGAAGAGGAAACCCGAGCAAACCTAGAAGCTCACCACCAGTTTCAATATCCCGTAGATACCAGCCGCCAGTCCGCCTGCCGCGGGCACGGTGATGACCCAGGCGGCCGCGATGCCGAGCACATGGCGGCGGCGGACGAGGCGCCGTCTCTCGCGCTTCAACTGCTTCTTGATGGCGTCTTCCGGTGTCTTGTTCAGCGATGCGGGTTCGTTCGGTCTCGGCTTCGGCCGTTTCTGTCCGTCCGCCTTCAATCCGAGATTGGCGAGCTGCTCGCGAAGGAAGCCAACGCCGAAAATGCCGCCGATGGCGATATGCGTCGAGGAAACCGGCAGGCCGAAAGCCGAGGCGAGAAGAACCGTGATCGCGGCGGCCAGCGCCACGCAATAGGCGCGCGGTGCGTCCATCTTGGTGATCTTGGTGCCAACGGTGCGGATGAGGCGCGGGCCGAACAGCGCCAGCCCAAGCGCGATGCCCATCGCGCCGATCATCAATACCCAGAGCGGCAACGTCACGTCGCCGGATGCGGCCTGCCCCGTTTCCGCCGCCGCGACAATCGCGGCAAGCGGTCCCACGGCATTCGCCACGTCGTTGGCGCCATGCGCAAAAGAGAGAAGCGCCGCCGCGAAGATAAGCGGCAGCGTGAAGAGGCCCGCCACATGCTTGCGCCGGTTTTCAAGCACCGCCGCACGCCGCCGGACCCAGGGCCGCGTCGCGAGCGTGCCGAGAATGAAGAAGGCGACCCCGAGCAGCCAGACCGTGCCGATGGACGGGTTCCAGATGCGCGACAGGCCCTTCAGCGAGAGGTACATCGCGAAGACGCCTACCATCAGTCCGATCATCACCGGCACCCATCGCTTCGCCGCCGCCACGCGGTCCGGCTTGAAAAGCACCTGCCATTTTATGAAGCCAAGCAGCGCCGCCGCAACCACGCCGCCCATGATCGGCGAGATCACCCAGCTTGCTGCGATCGCGCTCATGGTCGGCCATGAGACAACGCCGAAGCCCGCCGCCGCAATGCCGGCGCCGAGCACACCGCCGACGATCGAATGCGTGGTCGAGACGGGGGCGTTGAGGAAGGTCGCAAGGTGAAGCCACATGCCAGCGGCGAGAAACGACGCCATCATCAGCATCACGAAGTCGCGCACATCGAAGTCGCTCGGCGGCACGATGATGCTTTTCGAAATGGTCGAGACGACGTCGCCACCCGCCAGGATCGCACCCGCCGCTTCGCATATGGCGGCAATGACAAGCGCCGCGCCAAGCGGCAGCGCGCGGCTGCCGACCGCCGGTCCCATATTGTTGGCGACATCGTTCGCGCCGATGTTCAGCGCCATGTAGCCCGCGACCACGCCGCCCGCGATCACAAAAAGGCTCAGCGGACCCACGGGCGCGAGGCCGCTCATGAAAAGGAAGACGGCAATGAGGAAAAGGATGGCCAGTCCGGGTGCGGCGATCGAACGCGAAAGGTCGTAGGTCGCCTCTTCGAGGCTTCCGACTTTTTTCAGATCCTTGTCGAGCGCGCTCTTCGGCATGGGTCCTCCGAATCGGCCCGCATGGGCGGCGGACGGTTCGGAGGTGCCTTTATCATTTCGGGCGGTTGCCGCCTACCCTGTGTGACGGTTTTCTGACAGTTTGATGACAGTCAGACCGCCGCGCGCACCGCGAGGTACCCCATCAGCGCCGAGGCGGCGGTGAGGGCCGTGCCCCAGGCCATGTCCACAACCACCATTTTCACGGGCCAGCCCTTCAGCGTCGCCAGGTTCGTCATGTCGTAGGTTCCATAGGCGAAAAGCCCAAGCAACCCGCCATAAACCAGCGCCGTCTTCCAGCTCTGCGCCTGCAGCGCAGGCACCACGGCGAAGAGCACCACGCCGCCGATATAGAAGAGATAGAAGATGCCCGCCGCGAGGAAATCAGGCTTTTCCCTCATCAACGAACCGAGTTCCCGTGCGTAGAAATCCTTCGCCAGCGTCCCAAGCCACAAATAGTCGAGGCTGAAAAACACAAGGGCGGTCGCGACATAGGCGATTGCATAAATCATCGGAGCCTCATCCTGCATGCGGTTTTGCTTCATTACGCAAACCCGCACCGTCCGGATCAGCTCTTATTCCGGCGGCATCAAGGGCCATGAGACGATGCGGCCTTCCAAGTCTTCCATGTCGGCCTCATCCTCGAAGAGAAACCGTCCGTGGACGGACATGCCTGCCAGGCGGACTGCCTCATACTCGCCCGAAACGAGCGGGTGCCACCAGGGCAGGTCCTTTCCTTCCTTCAGCAGCCGATAGGCGCAGGAGGGCGGCATCCAGTCGATATCTTCGAGATTCTTTGGCGTCAGCGTCACGCAATCGGGCACCCGCTCGGAGCGGTTCGCATAGTCGGAGCAGCGGCAGGTCTCGGCGTCGAGAAGCCGGCAGGCGATGTCGGTATATTCAAGTTCGCCCGTATCCTCGTCCTCGAGCTTCACGAGACAGCACTTCGCACAGCCGTCGCAGAGGCTTTCCCACTCCGCCCGTGTCATCTGTTCGAGACGCTTCGCGCGCCAGAATGGTTCTTCAGCATCCGTCATGACGGGAAAGAAGCGCGCGGCGATACATTTGTCAAAGGACATTCACGCAGGCGGCGTCTTTGCCGCTCCTTTGCCGCGATCCTGCCCTAATCAACGCACAAAGCTCGGCCAGTCTCGATTTGACGCGGCAGGGGTTGGCATGGCGCTCGCATGAAAATCCCGGCCCCCTGCATGTCCGCATTGGGATTCAACGAGGCGGTTAACCTTGTCCGAGGACGACGACATCGATCCGCACTATCCGATGCGCGAGCAATTCCGCCGCGCGCGGACTGAGCGCGACATGCCGCCTCCGGATTTCGCCGAGGAAGAGCCGCGGCCAGCCGCGCAACCCTGGCGCTTTCCCCGTCCTGGCATACTCGGGATTGTCTCCTTTTCGGTCACTGCATTCGTGGCCGGGTTCATCGCCCTCGTCTTCATCACCCTTCCCGATCTCCAGCGCTCCATCGCGAAAGAGCAGACCGGCATGTTGTCGGTCACAGTCCTTGACGCAAAGGGCGACGAGGTCGGAAGCCGCGGCCGCCGCACCGCGCCTACCGTGCCGCTGGGCGAAATGCCGCCTTATCTCATCAAGGCTGTTCTCGCGACGGAAGATCGCCGCTTCTACGAACATGGCGGTTTCGACGCCCGAGGCATCGCGCGTGCGATGTGGCGAAACCTGCGCTCCTTCGGCTTTGTCGAGGGCGGTTCGACCATCACGCAACAGGTAGCGAAAAATCTCTATCTCGATAACAGCCGCACCATCTGGCGCAAGGCGCAGGAAGCCCTTATCACGCTTTGGCTCGAGAATAATCTGAGCAAGGAAGAAATTCTCACTCTCTATCTTAATCGCATCTATATGGGCGCCGGCAACTACGGCATGGACGCCGCCGCGCGCTACTACTTCGGCAAATCCGTGCGAGATGTGTCGCTGCCGGAAGCAGCGGTGCTGGCCGGGCTGCCCAAGGCGCCGACACGCTATGCGCCGACGAACGATCTGGCGCAGGCTCGCGCGCGCGCCAACCAGGTTCTTGACCGGCTCGTCTCCTCCGGCAGCCTGACCGCGGAGGAGGTTGCCGGTGCCCGCCAGCATCCCGCCGAAGTGCTTGCACGACGAGAAGGCGAAGGCCGCGAATATTTCGTCGATTGGGTCGCCGAACAGGTTCGCACGCTCTTTCCGGACGCGACCGGCCGCTTTATCGTCCACACGACGCTCGACCCGCGCCGCCAGGCGGCTGCAGAGAAAGCCGTCGAAGAGGCATTGAGCGAGGCGGGCAAGGAACGTCATGTTTCGCAAGGCGCGCTCGTCGCGCTGGCACCGGACGGCGCCGTGCTCGCCATGGTGGGCGGCCGCTCCTATGTCGAAAGCCAGTTCAACCGCGCCGCACAGGCAAAACGTCAGCCCGGCTCCGCCTTCAAACCCATCGTCTATCTGGCCGCGCTCGAAACCGGGTATACGCCGGACAGTCCGGTTACGGACGAACCTGTTTCGATGGGCGGCTGGACGCCGCGCAACGCCTCGACGCGCGACTGGGGCACAGTCAGTCTCGCAACCGCACTTTCGAATTCTATCAACACGATCTCTGTGCAGGTCGGCGACAAAGTCGGCATCGACCGGATCACGGCCTCCGCCCGCCGTCTCGGCATTGAAAGCGCGCTGCCTCGCAATCTCTCCGTGGTGCTCGGCAGTGCCGAAGTCAGCCTTCTGGAGTTGACCTCCGCCTATTCAGCCTTCGGCAACGAGGGCCGCCGCGCGACGCCCTATGGCATCAGCCGCATCGAAGCCGAGAATGGCGACGTGGTTTACCGTCACGAACCGGCCGAAGCACAGGCGATCACCCGCGCCCAGGCGCATGACATGACCTATATGCTGCGTCAGGTAATGACGGAGGGCACAGGTCGCGGGGCCGCGCTGGGCGATCGCCTCGCGGCTGGCAAAACCGGCACCAGCCAGGATTATCGCGACGCCTGGTTTGTGGGCTACACGGGCCGCGAGGTTGCGGGCGTCTGGTTCGGCAATGACGACAACACGCCGACCGGCGGCGCTTCGGGCGGCAACTTCGCCGCCGTCGCATGGCGCAATTACATGGCCGCAGCCGAGGCCGGGCAGCCGCCCGCTCCGCTTCCCGGCGCGGCCCGCAACCGCGAAGCGCCCGTGGTGGCCGCAACCCGCGCGCGCAGCGGCTTTTTTACGGAGCTCTCGGACCTCTTCAACGCCGCGCCGAAGCTCGAAGCCCGCAATGACGAGAGTTGGGGCGGCGGGTTCCGGCGCGGGGGGCAGACGATCGAGCGCGGCAAGCGCTGAGATTTGCGTCGTCACGCGCGATGCGCCATACAGGCGGCGGTAAATCTCAACAGGTTCTCGAAAATTGGCCGCACCGCTTCTCGCTCTTCGGGACATTCGCGTCGCCTTCGCCGATCAGGTCCTGATTGCGGGCGCGAGCTTCGCGCTCACGCCGGGCGACCACCTCTGCCTCGTCGGGCGAAACGGCAGCGGCAAGTCAACGCTCCTGCGTATCGCGGCGGGGCTTGTCGACGCGGATGGGGGCGAGATATTCCGCCAGCCGGGAACCCGGATTGCCTATCTCGAACAGATGCCGGATTTCGGCGGCGCCAAAACCGTCATGGACTATGCGACGGCGGGCGGGGCCGAGGCGCACAAGGCCGCCGCCGCGCTTGACGAATTGAGGCTTTCGCCGAGCGCCGATCCGTCGACGCTCTCCGGCGGCGAGGGCCGCAAGGCGGCGCTTGCCCGCGTACTGGCGGAGGAGCCCGACATTCTCCTTCTCGACGAGCCGACCAACCATCTCGATCTTCCTTCCATCGAATGGCTGGAAGAAAAGCTGTCGCAGTTTCGCGGCGCTTTCGTTCTCATCAGCCATGACAGAGCGTTTCTGCGCAGGCTCGCGGCCGGCTGCCTGTGGTTGGACCGGGGCGCGATCCGCCGCCTCGACAAGGGCTTCGCCGAGTTCGACGCCTGGTCGGAGCAGATCCTCGCCGAGGAAGAGGTCACCGCGCGCAAGCTCGATCGCCTGATCGAGCAGGAAACGCAGTGGTCGCGCGAAGGCATCTCCGCCCGGCGCACGCGCAATCAGGGCCGCCTGCGCCGGCTGCATTCGCTGCGTGCCGAGCGCGCCGGCCAGATCGGACAAACCGGCCGCATCGATCTCGTCGCCGAAAGCGGGCAGGCATCCGGCTCGCTCGTCGTCGAGGCAAAGAACGTCACCAAGATCTGGCCGCAGCCGGATGGCAGCGAGCGCGTCGCCATTCGCGATTTCTCGACGCGGATCATGCGTGGCGACAAGGTCGGACTGATCGGCCCCAATGGCGCGGGCAAGACGACTTTGCTCAAGATTCTCACTGGTACGCTCGCGCCCGATAGCGGCAGCGTGCGGCTCGGCACGAACCTCACGCCCGTCTATGTCGATCAGTCGCGCTCCTCCCTCGATCCCGAGGCGACGCTCTGGCAGACCCTGTGCGAAGGCGGCGGCGACCAGGTGCTGGTGCGCGGCCAGCCGCGCCATGTCGTTTCCTACCTGAAGGATTTTCTGTTCCGCGAGTCGCAGGCGCGCCAGCCGGTGAAGGCGCTGTCCGGCGGCGAACAGTGCCGGCTGCTCCTCGCCCGCGCCCTCGCCAAGCCGTCGAACCTCCTGATCCTCGACGAGCCGACAAATGACCTCGACATGGACACGCTCGACCTCCTGCAGGAGGTGCTCGCGGACTATGACGGCACCGTCCTTCTGGTCAGCCATGACCGCGACTTTCTCGACCGCGTCGTCACTTCCGTTGTCGCGCTCGACGGCGAGGGGAATGCCTCAGAGTATCCCGGCGGTTATTCCGACTATCTGAGGCAGCGCAGGCAAGCTGCTGCGACCGCGACGCGCGGCGCGTCTTCCTCCGCGCCCAAGGCAGAGCGTTCCCGCGCGCCGACCAAACTCTCCTACAAGGAAGTGCGCGCGCTGGAGGAGCTTCAGACGCGGATGCCGGAACTTGCGCGCGAAATCGAGAACGTCGAGAAAAAGCTCGCCGATCCCGATCTTTATGCGCGCGATCCCGAGCTCTTCCACAAGACGATGACACGCCACGACGCGTTGAAGGCGGAGCTTGCCTCCGCGGAAGAGCACTGGCTGGAACTCGAGATGAAGCGTGAGGAATTGTCGGGTGGCTAGCCCGGAAATCCTGCATTTCAGCCGTTAACCACACCCGCATTATGTCTTTGACTGTTACGGAATGAGACGGTTGGATAGGAGCCGTACTGATTCGCACGCGGGGGTGTCGCGGGGCAGAACGAGAAGCCTGAGGCCCGGAACGGGTCTTCTGGGGGGGAATTCTTGAAGCTCGCGCTGAAGCTTTTGGGCATCGCAATTGCCGCGCTTTTTCTGGGCATGGGTTCGGCCCTTCTTGTCGTCCGCGGCGGTCTGGGCGGCGGGATCGAAGTCGGTCCCTGGCAGACGAGCACCATCATCGGCAGCGCCGAAGCAGACCCCTATACGCGCGCGCGCGTTGCGACCGCCGGCCTGCTAGCCCTGAACCGCAGCGAAACGATCTACTTCAATGCTACGCGGGACGACGTGGGCGACCGGCTGCGCGCGACCTGCACCTACAAGATCGTTGGAACCGACCCACCCGCCCGCTGGTGGAGCATCACGCTCTACGCGGGCGATCACTACCTCGTGGCCAATCCGGAAGACCGCTATTCCTATGGCGGCAACAATGTCGCCCGCGAAGATGATGGGAGCTTCATCATCGCGGTGGGACCGGAAAAAACCGGCGGAAACTGGATTCCGACCGGCAATGGCCAAACCGATGACACATTTAGCCTTACGTTGCGGCTCTACAATCCAGAGCCGGCGGCCGCGCGCGACCCATCCGGGGTCGTTCTTCCGCATATTGCCAAGGAGGCATGTACGCGATGAAAACCTGGCCCATGTGGGTCGCAGGCACGATAGCGCTCGCGGCCGTCTTCCATATCCTCACAATCTTCGGATTGCCCTATGGCATCATGGACCGGGCCATGGCCGGCATCGCTTCCCAGGCTGGGGGCGTCAACAAACCCGCATATCCCGACCGTGCGACCGCCGCCTCGCGCGGCATCGTCAGGCCGGGCCCGGACCTTCTCTATACCGCCTGCGCCTATGATGTGAGCAAGCAACCTGTGAAGATCACTTCACCTGTGCCGGACACCTACTGGTCCCTTTCCGCCTTCGCGGCCAATACGGACAATTTCTTCGTCGTCAACGACCGGCAGGTGAAATCCGGCAGGGTCGAAATCGTTCTTGCCGCCGATGAAAATACAAAGACCGAAAAAGGCATTCCTCTCGTCATCACGCCGAGCACCCGGGGCATCATCCTTTTCCGCTCGCTCGTCACCTCCGAGGAAAGTCTCGCCGAAATCGACGCGATGCGGCGCCAGTCGAATTGCGAACCTCTCTGAACCCCTTGAGGCTGTAGCCCTGCGGGGCCGGCGCTGATACCATCGCCCCGTTTTTGCGCGAGGCCGCGCCTTTCGGGGGGACGTTTTCATGAACCGCAATCTCATCCTCGCCTGTGTGGGCGCCGCCGTCGCCGTGGCTATTGCCATCGTGCTCGTGCTTCAGCCGGGCCGCGAGCAGAGCGGCGACCTCACGCGCATCACCTTCGCCACCGACTGGAAGGCGCAGGCGGAACATGGCGGCTTCTATCAGGCGATCGCCAAGGGCTATTACGAAGAGGCGGGCCTCGACGTCACGATCCTGCAAGGCGGGCCGGGCGTGAACGTGCCGCAGCTACTCGCCGCGCATACGGTCGAATTCGGCCTCGGCTCCAACAGTTTCATCCCGCTTAACATGGCCGAGGCTGGCGCGGGCGCGAAGGCCGTCATGGCGTCCTTCCAGAAAGATCCGCAGGTCTTCATCACGCATCCCCGGCCGGACGTGAAATCGCTCGCCGACATGAAAGGCAAGCCCATCATGGTGTCGGATGCGACGGTCAGCGCCTTCTGGCAGTGGCTCAAGTCGAAATACGGCTTCGAGGACAGCCAGATCCGCAAATACACGTTCAACCTCGCCCCCTTCCTGACCGACGAGACGGCAATCCAGCAAGGCTATCTTTCCTCGGAGCCTTTCATGATCCGGCAGCAGGGCGTGGAGCCTCAGGTTTTCCTTCTCTCCGACTATGGATATCCGGGATATGCCGCTTTCATTCTCGCCAGCGACCGCATCATCGCGGAGCGGCCGGAAGTCGTGCAGGCTTTCGTCGATGCCAGCATTCGCGGCTGGGTCGACTATCTCTATGGCGATCCCGGCGCGGCCAACGCGCTTATCAAGCGCGACAATCCTGAAATGACCGATGAGATCATCGCAAACGCCATAAGGCTGATGAAAGAATACGGCATTGCGGACTCCGGCGACGCAACGACGCTCGGCCTCGGCGCGATGACGGAAGAACGCTGGCAGGCATTTTACAGTGCGATGGTCGAAGCTGGCGTCTATCCGGATGATCTCAGCGTCCACAGCGCCTATACACTCGAATTCGTCAATCAGGGCGTCGGCCTCGATCTGAAGAAAGAACTCACGGGCGAATGACGCCTCCGCCTCTCATCGAACTTCGTGGAATCGGCAAGACTTATGGCAGCGGCACGGTCGCGCTGTCGGGTGTCGATGCGCAGGTGCGGGAGGGCGGCTTCGTTTCCCTTGTCGGGCCTTCCGGCTGCGGCAAGAGCACATTGCTCCGCATCGTCGCCGGGTTGATCACGCCGGATACGGGGCATCTCTCCTGGCCTGTATCGGGCGCGCGCCCTGCCGATATCGGTTTCGTCTTTCAGGACCCGACGCTGATGCCCTGGGCGCGCGTCGTCGACAATGTCTGGCTGCCGCTGAAGCTTCGGGGAATGCCGAAGAAGGAGGCCCTGCCCCGCATCATGGATGCGCTGGTGCGTGTCGGCCTCGGCGATTTTGCAAATGCCTTTCCGCGTGAGCTATCCGGCGGCATGAAGATGCGCGTCTCCATCGCCCGCGCCCTCGTCACCGAACCCCCGCTCCTGCTGATGGACGAGCCCTTCGCCGCGCTGGACGAATTCACGCGCGAGAAGCTCGATGACGATTTGCTGGCGCTCTGGGAGAGCCAGCGCTTCACAGCCGTCTTCGTTACGCACAGCATCTATGAATCCGTCTACCTGTCGGAGCGCGTCCTCGTCATGGGCGCGCGGCCGCGCCGCATTCTAGCGGATATCGCCATTGAAGCTCCCTATCCGCGCGGCCGCGCCTTTCGCGAGTCCCACGCTTATGTGGATAGCTGCGCTGCGGTCAGTGCCGCCCTTCGGGAGGGAGCTTTGCAATGAACCGCGACGGCACTCTTCTCGCGCGAAGCCTCCGCATCGTTGTGCCGGTGGCGGTCGGCATTGCCTTTCTTTGCCTCTGGGAAGTGCTGGTGCGGGTCAACGGCATACAGCCCTTCGTGCTGCCCGCGCCGTCGCGCATAGCGGAAAGCCTTGCCGCCAATTTCGGCTCGCTGATGGGATCGCTCTGGGTGACGCTCCGCGTCACCATTGCCGCATTTCTGCTCGCCGCCGTTGGCGGCGTGGGGCTCGCCGTCCTCTTCTCGCAGAGCCGCCACATCGAGATGGCGCTCTTTCCCTATGCCATCGTGCTGCAGGTGACGCCGGTCGTTTCCATTGCGCCGCTCATTCTCATCTGGGTCGGCTATGACAATGTGGAATTCGCGCTGCTGATCCTTGCCTGGATCGTCGCCTTCTTTCCGATCCTCTCCAACACGACGCTGGGGCTTCGCTCGGCAGACCACAACCTGCGCGATCTCTTCCGGCTCTATGGCGCGAGCCGGTGGCAGGTGCTGATGGAGCTTCAGCTTCCTTCCGCCCTTCCCTATATCCTTGCGGGATTGAAGATTTCGGGCGGCCTCGCACTGATCGGCGCCGTCGTCGCTGAATTCGTGGCAGGGTCGGGCGCCGCCACCGGTCTGGCGTGGCGCATTGTGGAAGCGGGCAACCGGCTCGACATCCCGCGCATGTTCGCCGCTCTCTTTCTTCTTTCCACACTCGGTATCTGCATTTTCTTCGGCCTCACGCTTCTCGAGAAGCGGATTCTGCAACGCTGGCACGAAAGCGCCATTCGCCGGGAGCTCTAGGACTTTTTGGCGGAATAGCGCGTATTTTCTATATTAAACAATTTTCTATAGTGGATTATATTGTTTTACACAAGCATTGACGATCTTTCAGAAAAAACCCATGTTAGCGGTCAAATAGGCCGGTTTTTTTAGACCGGACCCTCGCCCCGCTGCCCGCTGCCGGGCTATACGAGGGCAACGCAATATGAAATTCGAGGACAGCGTCTCATGGCCCAGCACACCCGCAAGGGAGCCCAGTTTCAGGCCGTTACCGCCAACCGGTTGAGCGACGGAATCGTTGTCTATCTCACCGGGGAAGGCGGCTGGTCGGAAAGCCTCCAGGATGCGGCCATAGCCGAAGGCAAGGAAGCCGCCGAGGCGCTGCTCGCCCGCACGGAACCCGCCGTTGCGGACAACACAGTCGTCGAGCCCTATCTCTTCGAAGTGGCGAAGGAGGACGGTTTCGTTCGCGCGGCAAGCGTGCGCGAAGTTATCCGCCAGGCAGGGCCGACGGTGCGGCTCGATCTCGGCAAGCAGGCGGAACTGCCGGGCGTCCATCACTAGGCGTGGATGCACGCGAAGAGTTAAAGGCCAGACCATGTATCGTTACGATGAATTCGACCAGCAGCTTGTGAACGAGCGCGTCGCGCAGTTCAGCGGCCAGGTGGCGCGCCGCCTGTCCGGCGAACTCACTGAAGACGAGTTCAAGCAGCTCCGGCTGATGAACGGCGTCTATCTCCAGCTTCATGCCTACATGCTGCGGATCGCGGTGCCTTACGGCACGCTGTCGTCGAAGCAGCTTCGCATGCTCGCGCATATCGGCCGCAA
Organism: Parvibaculum lavamentivorans DS-1; assembly: GCF_000017565.1. Lineage (NCBI taxonomy): Bacteria > Pseudomonadati > Pseudomonadota > Alphaproteobacteria > Hyphomicrobiales > Parvibaculaceae > Parvibaculum > Parvibaculum lavamentivorans. Next base: position 959,227 of record NC_009719.1, on the reverse strand, counting down.
ATATGACCGCGGCTACGGTCACTTTACGACACGCCAGAACCTTCAGTTCAACTGGCCGGCGTTGAAAGACGTGCCGGACATCCTGCGCGATCTTGCCTCCGTCGAGATGCACTGCATTCAGACCTCGGGCAATTGCATCCGCAACGTGACGTCGGACCAGTATGCGGGCGCGGCCAAGGAAGAGCTGGAAGATCCCCGCATCGTTTCGGAAATCATCCGTCAGTGGTCGACCTTCCATCCGGAATTCTCGTTCCTCCCGCGCAAGTTCAAGATCGCCGTTTCCGGCACGCCGGACGACCGCGCCGCAATCCGCGTCCATGACATCGGCATCCAGATCGTCAAGAACGGCAAGGATGAGATCGGGTACGAGATTTTCGTCGGTGGCGGTCTCGGCCGCACGCCGATGGTGGGCAAGAAGATCGCGGATTTCGTTCCGAAGGAAGACCTGCTCGCCTATCTCGAAGCGATCCTGCGCGTCTACAACATGTATGGCCGCCGCGACAATATCTACAAGGCGCGCATCAAGATCCTCGTGCATGAGATTGGCGCGGACGAAATGAAGCGGCAGGTCGATGCCGAGTTTGCCGAAATCCGCAAGGCCGGCGCCCTTCATCTGCCGCAGGAAGAAGTTGCGCGGATCGAAGCCTATTTCCGCGCGCCGGATTTCGAGACGCTGCCGGATGAAAGCACCGAACTCAACAAGGCTGTCGTTGCCGATCCTGCCTTCGCCAACTGGGTAAAGTCGAACGTCGCGGCGCACAGAGTGCCGGGCTATGCCATCGTCAACATCTCGCTGAAGCCCATCGGCGGCACGCCGGGCGATTGCTCGTCGGATCAGATGGATGCAGTCGCGGACATTGCGGAGAAGTACAGCTTCGATGAATTGCGCGTCACGCATGAGCAGAACCTGACGCTCGCGCATGTCCGCAAGAAGGATCTCCACGCGGTCTACCAGGCGCTGAAGCCACATGATCTGGCGACGGCGAACATCAATCTCATCACCGACCAGATTGCCTGCCCCGGTCTCGATTATTGCGCGCTGGCCAATGCACGCTCCATCCCGATCGCTCAGCGCATCTCCGAACGTTTTGCCGACATCGAGCGGCAGCACGATATCGGCGAGCTGAAGATCAACACGTCGGGCTGCATCAATGCCTGCGGCCATCACCATGTCGGCCATATCGGCATTCTCGGCGTCGACAAGAAGGGCGTCGAATATTACCAGGTGACGCTGGGCGGCGCGGCGGATGAGAAGACCGCCGTCGGCGACATCGTCGGCCCTGCCTTTACCGAAGAGCAGATCGTCGATGCCATCGAGACGATCGTCACCACCTATCTCGGCACGCGCCAGCCGGGCGAACGGTTCATCGACACCTATCGCCGCGTCGGCATCGACCCGTTCAAGGAGAGCCTCTATGCAACTCATTAGGAACGGGGCGTTCGTCGCGCTTGACTTCCCGACTGTCGCCGACGATGAGGCGCTGCCGGAAGGTCCGGCCATTGTCAGCCTCGAGCGCTGGCAGGCAGAGCGCGAGACGCTGCGCGCTCGCAATACGCCCATCGGCGTCCGCCTGAAAAGCGGTCAGGAGCCGAGCGTCATCGTGGACGACCTCGACAAGCTCGCGGTCGTCGCGCTCGAACTGCCGATCTTCCGCAATGGCCGCGCCTATTCCTATGCGCGGCTGCTGCGCGAACGCTATGGCTACAAGGGCGAAGTGCGCGCGGTGGGCAATGTGCTCCGCGACCAGTTTCATTTCATGGTGCGCTGCGGCTTCGACGCGCTCGAAGTCGCCGACAACATCACCCCGGACATCTGGGCGAAAAATGTCGGCGTCTTTTCCTATTCGTATCAGCCGGCGACGGATGGCCGCGAGCCGGTGCTTTCACTCCGTCAACGCCTGGCGCAGCGCGCCGCATCGCGCGAAGCCGTCTGACGCTTCCTTCCGGCAATCGGCAAAAAGAAAAGCCCGGCCTCTCGAAAAGGGGCCGGGCTCTTGCTTACTGACGCAACTGAACGCTACTGACGAGGAACCTCTTCGCGCGGATTACGCGGCGCGGAGTTTCTCGAACGCCTCGGTGAACTTCGAGGCGTAGGGGCTCACGGCCTCGCGCACGGTCGACACGGTGAGCTCGTTGAGCTCGCGCGCGGCGTCGATGTTGCGCTTCAGCGTGGAGCGGACATATTCATTCTGGAGTTCCACCGCCGTCTTCAGGCTGCCGGACTTCACAACGGCACGGGCGGTTTCGACACCCTCTTCGAAATTCGTGCGCGCGAGCGTCACGATGATGCCGGAGGCTGTTTCGATGGGGTTCTTGGCTTCAAGCTTCGCGGAGGCTTTCGCGGTCGCCGTCTTCGCGGAGGCCTTTACCGAGGCAGCGGCCTTCTTGGCGCGCGGCTTGGCTTTCGTGGTCTTCACCTTCGGGGTCGCTTCAGTCATGTTTTATCTCCTGTATCGCGTGGCCGCTCGCATCGATTGCGGGCTTTTCCCCGCACATACCGGCGCGCCGGATTTGTGCGCTGCACCATGAGATAAATAGCCCCTTCCCCGGCGTCAAGTATTTTTTGTGCGCTGCACCATTTTTCACCCTGAAATGCCGGTGAAACCTTGGAATCTTCTTATGGAAAAAGGACTTAGGTCTGGTTGCGACGCACCGCCGCAGATCAGCTCCGCCAGCGCCGCACCGCTTCCGGCGCCCAGCGTCCAGCCCAGCGTTCCGTGGCCGCTATTGATGAAAATGTTGGCAAAGCCGGGTGTCGCCCCGATCACCGGGCTGCCATCCGGCGTCATCGGCCGCAAGCCGCACCAGAACTCCGCCGCCTCCCGTTCCGGCCCGGCCTGGGGAAACAGGCTCACCAGCGCCGAGAGCACCGCTTCGGCGCGTGGCCGCTCCAGCGTCAGGTCGTAGCCGCCGACCTCGGCCTGCCCCGCTGCCCGCAGCCGGTTGCCGAGACGGCTGATGACGATCTTGCGTTCCTCATCGGTGATGCTCACCTCGGGCGCATTGCCTGCCGGGGCCGGCAGCGTCACCGAATAGCCCTTCAGCGGATAGATATAGGAGCGAAGCCCCAGCGGCTTCAGCAGCGCCGCGCTGCCCGCTCCCGCCGCCACCACCACCGCGTCGCCCTCGACCTCGCCCTCCGCCGTCGTGACGCCGCGCGCCCACCCGCCGTCGGTGAGAATGCTGTCGGCCCGGCTCGTCTTCATGAAGCGCACGCCGAGCCGCTGCGCCGCCGCCGCCAGCGCAACCGAATAGAGATGCGCGTCGCCGCTGCTGTCCGTCCGCGAATAGAGACCACCCGCAATGTCGCCGCGCTGCATCGCCGGGCCGAGCGCCGGTTCGATGTCGATGCATTGCGCGGGCGTCAGCGGTTCCTGCTCGACGCCGAGCCGCGCCATCAGCTTCGTCTCCTCCACCGCGTCGGCAAGCGAATGCCGGTCGCGGAAGATACGGAGAATGCCTTTCTCGCGCTGCTCGAATTCGAGCGCCTCGCCCGCCGCCGCGAACTGCTCCCGGTAAGCGGCGAGCCGCGCCCGCGTCAGCAAGGCAAGCTCGAGATTGTGGGGAATGCGTTCGCGCCGCGCGGAGCTGCGGCAGCGCGCGAGAAATCGCATCAGCCAGAGCCACTGGTCGGGGTCCATTTTCGGCCGCAGGCGAAATGGCGCGTCGTCCCGCCCGAGCCATTTGAGAATGAGGCCGGGAATTTCCGGCCCCGCCCATGGCGCCACTTCACAGGCCGAAAGCTGGCCGCCATTCGCAAAGCTGGTGCCGAGCCCCGCGCCCTCGCGCATGTCGATCAGCGTCACGCCCACGCCGCGCAACGCCAGTTCGTAGGCGGTCGACACCCCGACAATGCCGGCGCCGATGACGATGACTTGCTGGGGAGGCTGCACGGAAAACACCTTGAGGAAAAGCGCCTGGGCGGCGGCGCCTCTAGCCCTATCAAAGCCGCGGCGCTTTGGCGACGGCAAGTTTTCTTGACCCCGCCCCCTCTCCTCGGCTATATGTCACCGTATGGTGACAAAAGCCGCACAGAAAGCCGCCCCGCCCCGGCGCGACCGCGCAAAGACCGAGAAGGCCATTCTCGATGCCGTGGCGCGGCTCATCCTGCGCGAAGGGCTTTCGGGCGTCGGCGTCAACGCGCTCGCGCGCGAGGCCGGAATAGACAAGGTTTTGATCTACCGTTATTTCGGCAATCTCGATGGCGTCTACCGCGCCTATGCCGAGAATGGCGATTTCTGGTGGACGGCGGAGGACATTATCGGCGGCGCCGAAAGGGCGTCGACGCTTGCCGATGCGCTCAAATCCGGCTTCCGCCGTCACGCCGCCGAAATGCGCAGGCGGCCCGTCACCCTTGCGGTCATCGGCGCGGAAACGGCAAACCGCACGCCGCTCGTCGTCGCGCTGGAAGAAGTGCGCGAACGCCGCGCTCTCGAACTCATGGATGCCGTCTTCGCGCGCTACGAAATGCCCGAGCATATCGACCTTCCCGCACTCACCGCCCTTCTGGGCGCCGCCATCGATTATCTGGCCGCGCGCGCCCGCCAGATACGCGTCTATAGCGGCGTCGACATCAAGACCGACAAGGACTGGGAGCGCATTTTCGCAACCATCGACGCCATGGTGGATGGCCTCTTCGCCACCGGAAAACCCGCCCGCAGGAAACAAAAGCCATGAAAAACAAATCGCCTTCGTTCACGCGCCGCCATCTCCTCGAAATCGGCACCGGCGCCACGCTCGTCGCGGCAGCGGGCGTCATCTGGCGCGCGAATGAACGCGGCGTCATCGGAGAGAAAGGCCAGGAACCCTACAAGCCGTGGGAAATCTGGAACGATCCGGCCCATCGCGGCACGCCGCTCGCGCTGGTGGCTGCCGGTGTCCTCGCCTCCAATCCGCACAACACGCAGCCCTGGCTCTTTCGCGTGAGCGATACCCGCATCGACATCCTCGCCGACACGTCGCGCAATCTCGGCACCTTCGATCCATACTTGCGCGAAATGCATGTCGGTCTTGGCTGTGCCGTCGAAAACATGGTGCTCGCCGCCGCGCCGAACGGCTATGCCGTCACCGTCACTCCTCATGCAGGCTCACTCCTCGATATAGGAGGCCGCGACGAACCCGTTCTCGCCGCGACGCTTCACCTCGCACGTGGCGACGCACCGGCCGATCCTCTCTACAGCGCCATTCCGAAGCGGCACACAAACCGCAACCCCTACGACCGCGCACGCGGCTTTCCCGATGCCTTGCTGCACGACTTCGCCGCCATCCCGCACGATGAAAACTTGAAGCTCTATCTCTTTCAGAGTGGTGCGGCTTACGAAACGCTTGGCGCCGCCATCATCGCGGCGACGGACGAAATCGTCGCCGATCATGCGATGATCGAGGACAGCCATCGCTGGTTCCGCGACGGGCCGCAGGAAATGGAACGGGAGCGGAGCGGCCTCGAGCTCGACACAGCCGGTCTCTCGCCCGCGCTCCTCGCCGTCGCGAAAATGCTGCCTGCCCTTCCCGCCGAACAAAGCCACGGCACCTGGGCAGACCAGACGCGCGACACGCATGTGCCGAGCGCGGCGCTTCTCGGCCTCATTGCCGCACGCGACCGCTACGACCGTCCGCAGACGCTCGCGGCGGGGCGTCTCTGGCAGCGCGTTCACCTGGCGGCCGGCGCTGCGGGCCTCGCCATGCACCCGCTCAACCAGCCGGTGGAAATGATCGACCGTGAACGCCAGCTCGGCACGGAGTCAAAGGCGGAGGCGCGCTTCGCGGCAGTCACAGGCGATGAGGCATGGCAGCCGACATTCGTCTTCCGTGGCGGCTACGCAATCCGCGACGCGGCGGTCAGCGCGCGGCGAGGGGCCGAAATGGTGACGGAGACGGTGTGAGCTACGTCTTCTTCTCGGCCGCGATCTCGTCCGGCGCAAGCGGCAGCGTCTCGACATAGATCGACTGGCTCGGCAAGGCGAAGCCTGCGCCGGCGCCCTCGACGATCTGCTTGATGCGGTGCGCCAGCGCCTCCTTCACTTCCAGCCACTCGCCCCAAACCGTCGTCTTCGTGAAGCAGTAAACAAGAATGTCGATCGAGGAAGGACCGAAACTGTCGATACGTACGAAGAGCGGCGCGGAAGGCGGCTGCGCGAAATCCTCCGCCGCGCGCAGATAGGCTTCGATGTCGTCGCGGATCTGACGAAGCTGCTCATGCGTGGTGCGATACTCGACGCCGATCAGCCATGAAATCCGGCGATAGGTCATGGCCGAGAAATTCGTCACCGCATTATCCGACAAATGCTGGTTCGGCACATAGACCGGCGCCTTGTCGAAGCGGCGGACATGTGTCGAGCGGAAGCCGATCTTCTCGACAGTGCCTTCGACGACACCCTCCACCTTGATCCAGTCGCCGATGCCGAAGCGCCGCTCGATCAGAATGGACATGCCGCCGATCAGGTTCTTGAAGAGGTCCTGCGCGCCGAGCGCCACCGCCACGCCGAAAAGCCCGAGGCCGGCGATGATCGGCGCGACCTGGATGCCCCATGTCTGGAGTATCGTCGCACCGGCGATGAGAACGATGGCCGTCTTTGCGCCCGCGATCAGCCATTGGAGAATCTCCGGCGTCAGCAGCGTCTTCAGCCTGTCGAGCGCCATGCTCACCGGCTGCACGGCATTATAGATTGCCCAGAAGATCGCAATGATGATGAGGGTGCGGTTGGCGTTTTCCGCGAAGCGTTCCATGTCGCCTTCGAAATCGAGATATTGCGTGGCGAAAAAGAACCCGAGCGCGAAGAAGAGGAAGCGCAAGGGGCTCCTCACGGCATCGCGCAGATAGTCGTCGAGCTTCGTCTCCGTCCGCTCCACCCAACGATCCATGATCGAGAGAACGAAGCGCGTGAAGATACCGCGCAGCACGAAAAAGATGCCGAAAATGAAAACCGCGACGAGAAGATTGCCGATGCTGTGCCCGAGAAAGCCGGTATCCCAGACGTCGCGTATCAGGAGCCAGTATTCCTCGAAATTTTCAATCACGCCTTCCATCGGTTCTCCGGCGGGCTCCTGTTGTTCGTCGGTTATCGGTTCAGGCAGGGGCCGGCGCGCGCTCACGCGTGGCCGAGAACTTCACCTTGGGCCACTTCTCCAGCGTATAGCCCAGTTCCCAGTTGCTCTTCGCCATGAAGACAGGCGCGCCGTCGCGGTCGGTCGCCATGTTGCCGCGATGTGCTTCCATGAAGCGTTTGAGTTCGGCGGCGTCTTCCGCCACGACCCACCGCGCCGTCTCGTAAGGCGCCGGCTCGAAATGCACCTTGATGTCGTATTCGGCGGCGATGCGCGAGGCGAGAACTTCAAGCTGCAACTGGCCGACAACGCCGACCACCCAGTTCGCGCCGATTTCCGGTTTGAAGACCTGCGTGACGCCCTCTTCGGCAAGGCTCTCCAGCGCACGGCGCATATGCTTCGCCTTCATCGGATCGTCGAGCCGCACGCGGCGGAGGATTTCCGGCGCGAAATTCGGGATGCCGGTAAAGACCAGGTCTTCCGTCTCGGTCAGCGTGTCGCCGACGCGAATGGTGCCGTGGTTCGGAATGCCGATGATGTCGCCTGCAAAGGCATCGTCCAGCAATTCGCGGTCCTGCGCGAAGAAGAGGATCGGATTGTGGACGCCGATGGTCTTGCCGCTGCCGGAAAGCTTCAGCCGCATGCCGCGCTTGAACTTGCCCGAGCAGATGCGCATGAAGGCCACCCGGTCGCGGTGGTTTGCGTCCATGTTCGCCTGCACCTTGAAGACGAAGCCTGAAACCTTCGGCTCCGTGGGCTCCACGATGCGTGTCGCGGCGGGCTGCGCGCGCGGCGGCGGCGCGAAGCGAACGATGGCGTCCAGCAATTCGCGGACGCCGAGCTTCCTGAGCGCGCTGCCGAAATAGACCGGCGTCATGTGGCCCGCGCGGTACTGCTCGATATCGAAGGTCGGGCTGCCCTCCCGCGCGAGTTCCATCTCCTCGCGGAACGTGGCGAGTTCGTCGGCGCCGAGATAATCGGCAATGCGCTCGCCGCTCAGGCTTTCCGGTTCGCTGTCGGGGCCGCCCTTTTCCGTTCCCGGTTTTTCATAGGGAATGAAGCGGTCGTTCTCGGGGTCGAAGATGCCGCGCAGCAATCCGCCCATTCCCGCCGGCCAGATCATCGGCGCGGTGTCGAGCGCGAGCTTCGAGCCGATCTCGTCCATCAGATCGAACGGGCTCACGCCTTCGCGGTCGATCTTGTTGATGAAGGTGATGATCGGCACGTCGCGCAGGCGGCAGACCTCGAACAGCTTCAGCGTCTGCGCCTCGATGCCCTTCGCGGCGTCGATCACCATGATGGCGCTGTCGGCCGCCGTCAGCGTCCGGTAGGTGTCCTCGCTGAAGTCTTCATGGCCCGGCGTGTCGAGCAGGTTGCAGGTGATGCCCTTGTATTCGAAGGTCATCACGGCGGACGTCACCGAGATGCCGCGATCCTGTTCGATCTTCATCCAGTCCGAACGAGCGCGCCGCTTGTCGCCGCGTGCCTTCACCTGGCCGGCAAGGCGGATCGCGCCGCCTTTCAGCAGCAGGTTTTCGGTCAGCGTGGTCTTGCCGGCGTCGGGATGGGAGATGATCGCGAAGGTCCGCCGGTTGCGGACCTCCGTCTCCACCTCCGACCCCGCGCGGGCGGCGGTCTCGGTCGTGCTCAAGTCGCTCTCCTGAAGATTTGCGGCGGACCCTAGCTCAAAGGCCCGCAAATCGCCACCCGCGACAATTGGCGCCGCGCCGCGACAAACTGGCAATTCCGCCGCTATGGGCGCTCATGCGATGGTGAATAATTGCAATTTCATTCCCGGAGAAACCCATCATGGCCAATGCCCGCGACGTCATCATGCCCCATATCGAGGCCGCTTTGGCCGAAGCGGCCGAGAAGAAGCTTTCCCAGGATGCCATGGCGCGCATCATGTTCGAGCAGGCGCTTCGCATCTGGCGCGAATGCCGGACGCCGGAAGACATCCGCACCGAGATCATGGAAGCAGCCGATCATCTCGACCCGGACGAAGATTTCATGTTCATGCGCCCTTAGGTGGCGCGGGATGTTCATGCGCCCTTAGTTCACCGGCTCCAGCAGGAAGTGCCGCCCTGCCCGGTCCTCTATCTCCACGACCCAAAGGTCGGGGTCGAATTTCCGCTGCTTCTCTATATAGGCGTCCGCCTCGGCTTCCGGCCTGGCCTCGCCCGCCGACATCCAGATGAGAGCGCCGTCGCCGTCCCGCGTGGGGCTGTAGACGCGCGCCTTGCCGTCCAGGGTGTTCACCTTGACGAGCACGGTTCCCGAGGTTGCGTCGCCACGGCGCACGACCATCGCCGTCACGCCCTCGACCTCGCAGCGCCGGATCAGGCCCTTGACCCAGATTTCCGCCTTCAGCCTCGGCGCGCTTTCCATGCTCCGTCCCCATTTTTCCGTAATAGCTCCCGGCCTCGATCCGGCCGCTACAGCGTTCATACTTAACGCGTTTCTTGTTTGCGGTATCGGCGGCGCGGCATTAGACTTCGCAATACTTCATTAAGATAGCCGCCGGGCGGAGCAAAAACGGTATTCCGTCTCGCCGGGTATTTGCAAAGGGCTTCGGGGGACGCCATGACGAGGGGTAACAGCGTGGCTTCACTATTCGGCACTTCCTGCCGGAAACTCGTTTTCCCGGTCTCCATCGCAATGTCGCTGGCGGCCTGCACCATCATCGAAGGCGGCACCACCAGCGAAGCGACCAAGGTAGAGCCGGCGGAAATCGCCGCCGCCGCCGAAGCGGTCGCAGCCGCCGACGAGGCGCTGACGACAGCCAGCATCGCCTCGGCCAATTTCCCGCTTCCCATGCCGTCGCCGCGTCCGCGCAATCCCGTGCAGGTCGCGTCGATCGACCCGTCGGCCGGCGTGTCCGCGCTCAGCTCGGCGCCGTCCGTGCACCAGCTTACCGGCGTCTATGCCGATTATGGCTCGGCCGTCGCCTCGGTCGACGAGAACCGCCTCAGGACGCCGTCCGATGTGCGCCGCGCCATGGCCGCGCTTCGCTTCAAGGAACCGGATGCACTGGCTGATGGCTGGTACGTATCCCATGCGATGATCGCCGCGCAGGACCCGGTCTTCGCGCAGGGTGTGCGGTCCGAGGCCCGCAAGCTCGGCAAAAAGACCTTTCTCACGCTTCTGAAGGCGGATGACGATTACGTCCTCCAGATTTCCGGCATGAGCTCCGCCTCGGCCGCCGTCGCGGTTGCGATCCGCAACCAGAACGAACGCATGGCGGCGCTCTCGGCCCGCTTCATCGACACGGCCTATCAGTTCCAGAAGCAGAAATGGGGCATGACGACGCCGCTTCCCGGCACGCAGGAGCCGGAAACGAAAGCCGCCTCCCTCGGCGTCGTCGACAGGGCGCGCGCCGTTCTCGCCGCCATGTCGCCTGTCGGCACGGCTCATGCCTATGCGCCGAGCGTCATGAACCGCATTCTCACGCTCGCCGCCCATCATGTCGTCGACGGTTCCATGGAAACGGCACAGGCGAACCAGCCGCGGAACCCGACCGGGCGCTGCCTCAATTGGGCAAGGCTCAATCTCGACCAGTGTATAGCCGCCGCCCGCTTCCCTTCCGAGGAAGCCTGGTGCACCGGCAAGCATGCGGTGGAAGAAGTGCGCGGCTGCTTCGCCGATGCGCTGCCGCCGATGGCCACGTCCACGAATTAGCGGCACCGTCCTTACCTATCGATCGCGCGCGGGCGGAGTTTCCTCCTCCCGCGCGTTTTCGTATGCGTCACGTTTTGAAAATTTGAATTGAATGCGGCACGCATTTTAGAAAAACCTGCGGCAAATTTTATGCGTATTCGTATCTGTTTTTATTACACTTAAAATACAAATACAGTAATTCTGTAATATCGGAAAAAACTATTTCAAGCTTTCGACAAGCAAAAGGCAAATTGATACTGCATTTTACTGATCGGATTAACTGAACGGCAGCAGCCCGAACCTACTCTCCCCCTCAGTGATGCGTAATTTCTGTCGGGAAAGGGCTATCCCATGTCGTTCATCCTCCGAGCCGCCTTCTGGCTAACCGTTATGGCCTTTCTGTTGCCCGCCGCGGGCTATGAAAGCGCGCCGCAGGCCGCCGGCATGGCGGGCTATGCCAATGCCGCCCTTGTCGAAGGGCAGCCGCCCGCCGACAACGATATCGGCGCAACGGAGGCGCTGACGCTCGCCGCCCGCTCCGCTCAGGACGTCATGGGCTTTTGCGGCCGAAATCCCGACATTTGCGAAAAGAGCCATGCCGTTGTCGGCCATGTCCTCCGGCAGACCGCCTATTACGGCGGGCAGGCCCTCGTCTGGCTCACCGAAAAGGCAAGGGAGCAGCAGCACGACAGCACCCGGCTCGAGGGCCATCAGGCCGCGATCCGGCCCGCAGCTTCTCCCCTTCCCCTGGCAGGCGCCTGACCTCACCCACCAGCGCATCTGTCCCTATCCCCGCGCTTATATGCAACCGCCGGGGCCCTCACGCCCCGCTGCTTCACGGCAGCGGGGCGCTTGTCCTTTAGGGCCCGTGCCGCTATGTCCTGAGCATGAGCATCGACGACCTCATCGACGACTTCGCCTTTCTCGACGAATGGGAAGATCGTTACCGCTACGTGATCGAACTCGGCAAGGAGCTCGAGCCCTTGAGCGAGGCCGAGCATTCGCCGGAAAACAAGGTGCCGGGCTGCGTCAGCCAGGTCTGGCTGGTGAACGAGCTTCGCAAGGATGCGGCCGGGCAGCCCGTGCTTCATTTCCGCGGCGACAGCGATGCCCATATCGTGCGCGGCCTCGTCGCGATCCTGATGCGGCTTTATTCCGACAAGACGCCCGCCGAAATTCTCGACATCGACGCCCGCGCCACCCTGCAAAAGCTCGGCCTCGATGAACATCTGACGCCGCAGCGATCGAACGGCCTCTATTCCATGGTGGCGCGCATTCAGTCGGACGCGCGCGCCGTCGCCGCCACCGCCTGATCACTCGCCTTCGTCATGCCGTAATGCGCCGCCAGCCGGTCGAGCGCGATCTGCAGCACGAGCTTGGCCGAGCGTTTCGGCCAGCCGAAGCTCCGCTCCGCCGCTTCCAGCCCTTCCAGATGGCAACAGACCGCCAGCAGAATATCGGAGAGGCGCGGGCCCACCGCCACCAGCGCCCGGTTCACGCGTTGCCGCGCCGCCAGCGCGTGATCGGCGATTTCGGCGGGATCGCGCGCCCGCTTGCCGCTCGCCGTCACCGCCGACCAGTCCGCCGTCACGCGCGGCGTCAGTTGTCCGACGGTGAAGTCGGCGCGCAGCCGTTCGCCCGCCTCGAATTGGGTTGCGTCGATCAGGTGCTGTCCGTCCGCGCCCTTGCGGTGGCGCAGCCAGGCGAGCGGCGATTCAGCTTCGTTGACCGGCAGCCGCGCCTCGCCGCCGCCCGCATCGCGCAGCACCCTCGTGCCCATCAGCCGGTGCTGCTCCCCGAAAGGGTCCGCCTCTGCCACCAGCCGGCGATAAAAGGCACGGCCTGCCTCGCTTGGCCTCCAGAAACCTTTGTCGTCTCCCGTCCCGGCCGTCACCAGGTCGCGGGCCTCGCAGAGCGACCAGAATGTCTGTTCCGTCTTTATCGCGGGCTTTCCTCCTCGCGGCCCGTAGAGGCCGATGCCGCCATCCGGCAGCGTGCCCGCGCGGGCGCCCGGCTCCAGGAAATGGCGGAAGACGCGCCGCACCTCGCGCTCGAAGGCGCGGTCCCGCCTTGAGGCGCTCACTGCAGCGCCTGCGCTGCGCCGGCGCGGCGCAGCGCGTGTTCCAGCCGGTCCAGCAGCATGTCGAAATTCTCGTCGTCGCGCCGGTCCTCCACCAGCCGGCAGGCATGTGCCGCCGTCGTCCGGTCGCGTCCGAAATGCCGGCCGACCGCCGACAGGCTGAAGCCGTAAAGCACATGCGTCAGATACATCGCCACCTGCCGCGCCTGCGCCACGGGTGCCCTGCGCCGCGTCGGCGAGCGTATTTCGTCCACCGGCACGTTCCAGGCCCGCGCCACCGTTTCCTGCATCAAGGCCACCTGGGCCGCCTGCACCCGGTTGATAGTGCCCGCCACCCAGCCGCTTTCCGCGAAATTTTGCCAATCCATTGCCCGCTCCCACCAAAGAACAAAAAAAGAACGTTCCTTCATCTAACCCCATAAATTGCATATTTCGTATATATCGGGGATAAAGTGATGTAATATTTTCTGGTCCGGAACGGAGGTGCAGCGGAGTGCACACGCGAATTCGCCACTTCAGAAAGCAGCGCGGCTTCACGCAGGGCGAGCTTGCGGCGCAGCTCGCCACCACGGCGGCCACGGTTTCGCGGCTCGAAACCGCCGATATGACAATTTCAATGGATTGGCTTGAGCGGATCGCGAGCGTGCTCGGTGTTTCGGTGCCGGACCTTCTGGATGCGCCATCCCCCGGCCGCGTCGCCTGTCTGGGCGAGGTGAGGCGCGGCGGCGTTCTGCCGCTCGCAGAGTCCTCGGCGCTGCCGGTGTCGCTTGGGTCGGCGGCGCGCGAGCCGCTGGCTTTCAAGGTGATGGAGCAGATGGGCGCCTATAGCGCCGGCGACATTCTGGTCGCGGATCGCCTGTCGCCGGAAAAGGCGGTGGCGGCGCTCGGCCATGATTGCTTCGCGGCCGATGCGGGCGGCTATGGTTTCGGCAGGTTCATTTCATTCGCGGCCGGGCACTGCGTCCTCGTACCGCCGGAGCCGGGCGCGCTCGCCCGCGAATTCCTGCGCCCCGGCTGGATCGCGCCAGTCGTCACACTGGTGCGTCACTTCCCTGCCGTCAGGATGCCACGTTCCGGCAACTGATGGTCACCGAGCCGGTCGCGGCTTCCGCCCCATCGCAATTCATGCCTGGAAAGCACATGGCCGCCGGCGCGCCGCCGAAAAAGAAGGCGATATAGGCATCCCCATTCGGCGCATCGACGACACCGGTAAGCTCATAGGCGCGAGTGTCGCCACCCGACAGTGTAATCACTTCGCCGACCGCGGGTTCGGACAGCGGCACATAGTGCTCGCCGTCGAAAGTCAGGCTGGCAGTTCCGTTCACATCGCCGATCTCGCATTGCGCGTGCAGGTTCGCGGGTCCGTTGCTTGCGCCACTGATCGGGAAGGACGCCGTCTCGCCCTCGGTCAACGTCACCGTGCCGCCTTCCAGCAGCGCACCGGCTGCAAAGGCGGAGCCCACGGGAAGAGCGGCGATCAGCAAACCGCAGAACGCCGCACGCAGGCATGTAGAGATGATCGGCATCGGGGCTCCCTCGCTTCTTGCAGAAACGGCTTTTTTTTCTGAAGACAGTCTGCACCGGCGGCGGATATTTCGGCAAGACGATTGCGCTGCTTCAGGCAATGCGCAAATTCGCCTTTCCGGCAAGCGCATGGGCCTTCTCCGACTGGAGGAAGGCGTCATGGCCGAGCACCATGACAATGCGTCCTTCCGCATCCGCGAGCGGCAAGCGCAACCAGAACTGGAAAACGCCCGGCTGCTTCCATGGTGCGAGCGAGATCACGCCTTGCGCCGGACGGCCGGCGCGAATGACTTCGCGGTATGCCGCCTCCCAGTAATCCGTCTGGTCGCCGAGGTCGAATTCGTCGAGAAACCTGTTTGTGATTTCCACACCGAGATAGTCGCGCAGCCTGGTTCCGGCGAGCCGGACATGCAGCCGCGCCGGCTCGCCATCCACCACATCGAGCAGGCTGAGCGACGGCAAGACCCGCCGCAATTCCGCAGGCTGAATATCGGCGCGGGTCGGATAGCATCCGTCCACCGACTTCGAGCGCCAGTAATCGAACAACTCGCGCTGCTCCGGCACGATCAGTTGCGCTCTGATGGCTTGGTCGGCGGTGGTCAGCGGCTCATCCTCGCGAAGGGCGGCCGCCGCCCAATGCGGGAGCGGTAACGCCGGCTTGAAATCGACGAATCGTCGCTGAAAATTTTGGGCTTGTGTGGGTGTTATTGCAAGGAGAACGGGGACGAAGGGCGGCCGGATTATTTTGCGGTGCGGCGGCGGCCGCCGGCGCCCTGGCCGAGACCCATCTTCTTCGCGAGGCGCGAGCGCGCCTGTGCATAATTCGGTGCCACCATCGGATAGTCGCGGGGTAGTCCCCACTTCTCGCGATATTGTTCCGGGGTCAGATTGTAATGCGTGCGCAGGTGGCGCTTCAGCGACTTGAACTTCTTGCCGTCTTCAAGACAGATCAGATGATCCGGCGTCACGGATTTGCGGATGGACACCGCGGGCTCGAGCTTCTCGGCCGGCGCCGGCGCAATTCCGTTCGCGCCTGCGAGGGCGGCGAAAACCTTGTTGATGAGACCGGGAATTTCGTCAGGAGAAAGGGTGTTATGGCCCACATAGGCCGAAACGATTTCGGCCGTCATGTCGATCAATTCCGCCTTTTCCGCCACAACACGCCTCTTGATAGGAGAGACTCCCCGCCAGCCGGGCTGGCTTCGCGTGGGGTCTACTCTGAAATAGTCGAATAAATATTATGGGGCATTCTATAACGCGACATGCATTTAACAATCAAGTATTCAGTTGCCGCGCCTTTTCCGAGAAAACTACTCGGTCATAAAACAGGCTTTATAGAAGATTTGATCGAAAGTCGAAGAGCCGCACCATATCTCGAACGAACCGGTGAATAGTACCAGTGCCCGAAAATCGGTCCGCCTTTAGCTGAAGCACGGCTCCGCACTCTTCACCCGGCGGGGACGGCCAGCCTTTCCTTCGCCTTCCACCGGCCGGACAAATAGGCGCCGAGGCGGTCTAGCGCCTGCTCTCCTTCCGGCAGCATCTGGTAGAAGGCATGCCATACATGGATCATCCCTTCCCAGACTTCCAGCTCGGCCTCGACGCCGGCTGCCTTCGCCCGCTTCGCGAGGTCGCGTGAATCGTCGAGCAGCACTTCATCCGTTCCCACATGGATGAGCATCGGCGGCAATCCGGTCAGGTCCGCGAAGTTCGGCGATGCGAGCGGGTCGCGCGGGTCGGCACCGTTCAGATAGGCTGCCGCCGTCTCCCTTATGCCTGCCCCCTGGATCATAGGGTCGAGATCGGCACATGAATTGTAGCTTTCCGTCGCGCAGGTAAGGTCCGTCCAGGGGCTTATCAGCACCGCGCTTGCCGGCATCGGCAATCCCGCCTCCCGTGCCGCGAGCAATGTCGCCACCGTCAGGCCGCCGCCCGCCGAATCCCCGCCTATGGAAATCCGCTCCGGCGCATGTCCCTTGTCGAGCAGCCAGCGATAGGCTTTCAGGCCGTCATTCACCGCGGCCGGAAAAGGATGTTCCGGCGCCAGCGCGTAATCGACGCTCAAGACGCGCCCCTTCGATGCAGCGGCGAGGCGGGAGGTCACATGGCGATGCGAAACGGACGAGCCGACGAGATAGCCGCCGCCGTGGAAATAGAGCACCACCGGCCCCTCCTCCGCCCCGGCCGGGATGGCCCATTCGGCACCGAGCCCTCCGAGATCGGCCCGCTCGATGGCAACGCCCTCCGGCACGGGAAACATCTCCGCGTTTCCGTCCATGATCTTGCGGCGCTCGTCCAGCGCCAGCTCGGCGCGTTTCGAGCGTTCGCGCACCAGCTCCTTCAGCCGTTCGATGCTCATGCCGCCACGCTTGTTGGACATTCGTTCCCCCCTATGGTCCGATTCATCTTGTGATTCGCGCCGCGCGATGCCCGCACGGCTTCAATGCTAGCAGGCGGCGAAGGCGGCGCACTCGAAAATCCGGTTTCGGGGTTTTCACCGGGGACTTACGGGTTTGACAGATGCGCGACGACGCCCTTCCAAACGACATCGACTATTCCCGCGCCGCTTATGACGTGCTGCTCGGCCTCGACGCCGCCGCCCGCGCGGCGGTCGGCGAGGTTGCGGCGGATGGCGCCCGTGGCCGTGAAATCGCGCCCGGCATGTTCAGCGCCGAGGCGGTGCCCGGCCTTCGCGTCGTGCTGCGGCGCGCGCCCGGCGCAACCACCATTCTCGCCTTGACGGGCGAGGTCGCCGCGTCGCGGGGCACACGCGGAAGGCAGGCATCATGACGAAAACCAGCCATCAGAAAATTCTCGGCGCCGATGGCGAAGCATTGTTCGTTCTCGTTCCCGCCGCCGATTATGAAAAGCTGCGCCGCGCCGCCGACGACATAGAGGATCTGCGCGCGGCGGGCGCGACGCTCGCGCTCGGTTCGGAAGGTCCGGCGCCCGTCCCCGCCATTGTCGCCCACCGGATTGCGGATGGCGAAAACCCCGTTCGTGTCTGGCGCGAATATCGCGGCATGAAGGCGATCGAGCTCGCGCGCGCCGCCGGCATGAGCGCGCCTTATCTCTCGGAAATCGAAACCGGCAAGAAGGACGGCACCTTCCGCACGATGGCCGGCATCGCGGAAGTGCTCCGCGTTTCGCTGGACGACCTCGCGCCGCCCGCCGACGAGGAAGGCCGCCGCGCGCGTGAGCGCGCCGCACTGATCGACGGTGTCCGTGCCCAGATCCGGAAGCTCGTCGCGCTCGTCACCGGCCCTGTCGATTTCAACACCGCCGCCGTCCGCCGCGCCGTCACCACGCTCGCCGCCGATGCCGTCGCGCTCAAGGCGCAGGATCGCAGCCTCGATGGCTGGCTCGACGATGTGCTGGAAGGCGTGCGCGCGGTGCTCGATCTCGTGGACCGGGCGGAAGGCGACATCATCGGCACGGCGCGTCAGGCGCGGCGCGAGCTTGAAGAGATTGTGTCGGGAGAGAATTTCACGCCGCTCGCCAACGCCGCGCGCATCGAGCCCATGCCGGATCTCGCCGCACCCGATCTCGATTGGCGCGCGCCGAGCGCGGCCGAATAGGCTCAGGCTTCGCCGTATCCCGCCGGAAGCTGCGCCTCGCTGGCAATTGCCGTATCCCAGCAATGCAGCGCGAAATCCGCGCGGTCGGTCGAGATCGTGTCGAAGAGTTCGCCGATGCGTTCGAGATCGGCCTTGGTCGGCAGCCCGCCCCGGCGGACATCGACCGCGGCCACAATCAGTTCCCCGAATTCCTTGCGGTTCATGCCGGTCGCCTTGGCGAAGACCGACAGCGGTTCGCCTGCCTGGTCGTTCAATATCCGGTAGACCGTTTCCGGCCGGATGCGTGTCGCGGTGGCGAGCCCGTCCGTCAGTTCCTCCATCCGGTCGGAAGACGTGCCGCCCAGAATGCGCGCGAGGCGCGGCTTGTCGATCTGCATCGGCCGCCGCACGGCCGAAAGCGCGATGTCGAGGCCGATATCGCCCGACGCGCCCTCATCCAGCAGTTGTTCCATCGCATTGTGGATATGCCGCCTCTCGATCGTGAAGCGGCTGAGGATTTCGAGCCGGAGGGCCGAGGGCACCCACCAGAACATGAGCTGCGCGAGGCGCACGGTCAGTTCCGGCCGCGCCAGCACCAGCGGCTGGAATTCCGGTTCGGCGGCGCTCCGCCGCGTCAGCGTTTCGATGGCGCGGAATGAAAGCTGCGCCGTCTTGTTGCCGAGCAGCCGCGCGACGAGTTCCGTATCGCCCGCTTCGATCAGCACGTCGGCAACGGCGCTTGGCAGGTCCTTGCGCATCGCCAGCAGCTCGCGATGTTCGGGCCCGCCTTCGCGTGCCACATGAATGAGGTCGCCGCCCTTCAGCGGCAGCCCTTCGGAAAGCAGCGGCCGCGCGACTTCCACCGTGTCGAGCGCCAGCGCCATCGCCAGTTCGCGCGGCGCATCCGCCTGCGGCGCCAGCCTCTCGGCGAGCCTTGTGCGGATCGTCTCGTCGAGCCGCGTCACCGTCACCGCCAGCACGCTGTCGAGAATGCTGCGTTCCTGCGGCGAGATCAGCGTCGAGGGCAGCAGCGCGAGGTCGGCCAGGCGGCGCAGCGCCGCCTCCCGGTCGCGCGCGGCCGGTCCGGGTTCGTTCGCCATCCTGTAGCCTTCGAGGGGCATTCCGCCGGTCTTTCGGTTGTCTCACACGGAGATTTTCGCGCCCATCAGACCATCCCCGCCGTTAACGCCGCGTAAAGCATGATGCCGTTTCCGCGGCGATTTGCCGTTGCGGCGGCAGCGCCCTATCCTGCCGCCTTGTTCCGGAGAGCAGGATTTCCGCCATGAACCGACTTTGCCGCCTTTCCCTCGCGCTGGCCTTCCTCGCACTCGCGGGCTGCGGTCTCGGCCGCAGCGAATATGCCGACGAGCCGAACTACAAGGCGGGCTATTCCGACGGGTGCTGGACCGCGACCTCGCGCGTGCCGGGCGATCCCTCCACGATCACGCGCAACGAGGAAGCCTTCAAGGTGGACAAGGCCTACAATGCCGGCTGGAAATCCGGCTACAACGCCTGCCAGATTCGAAGCGACACGAGCGGCAGCATGGGCATGCCGGATTCAAGCAATCGCGGCACCGGCGTCCGCTGATCCCCGCACACCGCCAGACAGGAAAGTTTCATGCGCCTCATCCTCGGACTGATCCTTCTTGCCGTGCTCGCACTCGCCGTCGCGCCGGTCGTCTATTACGGGACGGCGGACCCCTGCCGGATGCTGGCGGCGGACATGGCGCATGAGGCATACGGACCGCTCGCCGAACTCGTCGGCAACGATCCGGACAAGGTGCCCGAAAGCATGGAGCGGTCGATGCGGATGGTGACGAGCCAGATGTCGTCGCGCGACTGTGCGGAGAAGCTCTGGCAGCGCTGGACCGAGACGCGCTAGACGCCGCCTGCCTGCATGTCGAGCGCGACGGGGCGGTCGGCTTCCGCTTCGACGCTTGGGTCGACCTCGACGATCTCGCGCCATACGACGCCCGGAATATCCTCCACCAGCGCCGCGCCGCCGATCGCGGAGGGAAGCTGAAAGCCTGTCTTCACGTCCTCCATCGTCGCGCGCTGCGCCAGCAGGATCGCCGCTGCCGCCGAATAGAGATGCGGCGCCGGCGTTTCGAGCCGCGCCCGGCGGGTGATGCCGTCCGGCGTGCGCGCCTCGCCCCAGATGACCGCCCGGCCGCGCTTCAAATCTTCCGATGTCGGCGAAAGCCTTCCGCGCGCCAGCTTTCGCTCCAGCCGCTTCAGGCCCCAGCCGCGCCTGAAAAACCTGTGCGCCCAGGTGCCGGGCTCCAGCGCGCGTGCCGCCGCTTCCGGCAGCACCTCATAGCTTTCGATCGTCGAATAGCCGCCGCGATGCCGCGCCGCCATCGCTTCGCCGCGCCAGGGCGCGAGCCATGCCGTCTCCGGCCCGTTGTCGAAATCGACCTCGATGGTTTTCTCGCCCGCGCCCGCCGGTACGAATTGTCCGTTCTTCACCGTCTCGCCCGGTTCGCGCAGCGCCGCGACGAGCCGCTTCGCCTCGCCCGCTGTCAGCGCGCTCCGCTTCACCGCCAGCGTCACCGCGCGTGCGCCCGGCAATATATGGGCGAGCCGCGCGCCGACAGCGGCCGCCGCCGCGAAGTCGAAGCCCGCGCCCGCCATCACCATGATTTTCCGCTCGCGCGCTTCGTCGTCGCGCGCCACCAGCGCCGCCACCCGGCCGCGGTCGCCGGCGAGGTCGAGATAATGCGTGCCCGTCGCCATGCAGGCATCGAGAAGTGTGTGGAGATCGTCGTCGCCGAGATCCGCGCAGTTCACCAGCACGGCAATGTCGTCGAGCTGCGTGGCGATGCGGCCGGCCTTGCCGAGCGAGAAGGTGCGCGGTTCGGCCAGCGCCCCGCCCTCGCGCGCAAGAGCGGCGGCGTGCTGGGCGACGGGCGCAATGTTGCGCCCCGCCGCCACATGCGACAGCCCGGCACGCATCGCCGCGCGCGATGTCAGCGCGCCCATGAATCCCTCGACGCCGTAAACCAGGATTCGCGACTTCATCATTGCCCCAAAACGCTTTCCACCCGGACTTCCGAAGCCCCTCGCGATGGTCCATTGTTACGGCGAGGGAGGAATCACTGCAATGCGAAGCTCCAACGGGCGCGTCTTAGCGTTAATTTTCTGCATTATTGCCGCCACGGCCGCGCCGGCGGAAGCCCGTATGCGGATCGAAACCGGGCGCGATCTTCACACCGCCTGCACCGTGCTGGCGGAAAACGCACTCAACCCCCAAAAGCCGACGCCCGCCAAGGCGCACTACTGCCGCCAGTATATCGCCGGCTATTTCGAGTCGCTGCGCCATATCCGTCAGAACGGCACATCCGAAAGCATCTACGGCCCAGGCAATGGCGATCCCTATGCCTGTCTCAATCTCAACGGTCCGCGCAGCTACGACCAGCTCGCTGCCCAGATCGTCCGAACCGGCGACTGGAATCCGCCGCTTCTCGACGGCGAGGCGCTGCTCCTCATCCAGAAAACTTTTTCCGACAATCCCCCATGCTGAGAAGGGTGTAATTTCCGCCGCCCCCACCCTATGTGGGAGCGGCAGCAATTCACCCTTGAAAACTTAACCGTATAGTTTAGTTTCCCCCGCCATGCAGCCAGCCATCAAAGTCGCCAATCTCTCCAAGACATATCCCGGCGGATTTCAGGCGTTGAAGAACGTCGACCTCGAAATCCGTCCCGGTGAAATCTTCGCGCTTCTCGGGCCGAACGGCGCCGGCAAGACGACGCTCATCAGCGTCATCTGCGGCATCGTCAATCCGAGTTCCGGCACCGTCCATGCCGCGGGCCACGACATCATCCGCGAATTCCGCGCCGCGCGGTCCATCATCGGCCTCGTGCCGCAGGAACTCACCGTCGAAGCCTTCGAAAGCGTCATCAGCACGGTCAGCTTCAGCCGCGGGTTGTTCGGCAAGGCGCCGAACCCGGCCCATATTGAAAAAGTGCTGCGCGACCTCTCGCTGTGGGACAAGCGCGACGCGCGCGTCATGGAACTCTCGGGCGGCATGAAGCGCCGCGTGATGATCGCCAAGGCGCTTTCCCACGAGCCGAAAATCCTCTTCCTCGACGAGCCCACCGCCGGCGTCGACGTGGAACTTCGCCGCGACATGTGGGAGATGGTGCGCGCGCTCCGCGCCAGCGGCGTCACCATCATCCTCACCACGCATTACATCGAGGAAGCGGAAGAGATGGCCGACCGCATCGGCGTCATCAGCAAGGGCGAGATCGTGCTGGTCGAGGAAAAGCACACGCTCATGCGCAAGCTCGGCAAGAAGCAGTTGTCGGTGCAGTTGCAGAACGCGCTTTCCGCCGTGCCCGACGCGCTCAGCCCCTATCCGCTCGAACTTGCCGACGAGGGCCAGACCCTCGTCTACACTTTCGACGCGCAAGCCGAACATACCGGCATTCCCGAATTCCTGAAGCGGCTCGGCGAGATCGGCATCGACTTCAAGGATCTCCGGACCAATGAAAGTTCGCTCGAGGAAATCTTCGTCAGCCTTGTGAGGGCGCGGCCATGACACTGAACCTCCACGCCATCCGCGCGATCTATGTTTTCGAAATGGCGCGCACCTTCCGCACACTGCTGCAAAGCATCGTCTCGCCCGTCATCTCGACCTCGCTTTATTTCGTCGTCTTCGGCGCGGCCATCGGCTCGCGCATCCAGGAAGTCGATGGCGTCAGCTACGGCGCCTTCATCATTCCCGGCCTCATCATGCTGTCGCTTCTCACCGAAAGCGTGATGAACGCCTCTTTCGGCATCTACATGCCGAAATATTCCGGCACCATCTACGAAATCCTCTCCGCGCCCATTTCCGGCCTCGAAACGGTGATCGGCTATGTCGGCGCGGCGGCCACGAAATCGATGATGCTCGGCATCCTCATCCTCGTCACGGCGCGCTTCTTCGTCGATTACGAAATCCAGCACCCCTTCTGGATGGCCGCCTTCCTCGTCCTCACGGCGATTTCCTTCAGCATGTTCGGTTTCGTCCTCGGCATCTGGGCCGACAGCTTCGAGCGCCTGCAGGTTGTGCCGATGCTGATCGTGATGCCGCTCACCTTTCTCGGCGGCAGCTTCTACTCGATCACCATGCTGCCGCCCTTCTGGCAGACCGTCACGCTCTTCAATCCGGTCGTCTATCTCGTCTCGGGCTTCCGCTGGAGCTTCTACGGGTCCTCCGATGTCGGCATCGAACTCAGCATCGCCGCCATCCTCGCCTTCCTCGCGCTCTGCTCGGCGGCGATCTGGTGGATCTTCAGGACGGGCTACCGGCTGAAGGTGTGAGGAACGTTCGCACTTTACTCCTAACCTTGACTCCCAACCTTGTCATTGCCGGGCTTGACCCGGCAATCCAGCAGCCGCGCGAGCGGCGTCTTTCTTCGCAAGACTCTTGCGTACAGCGGCAATCTCGTTCCTCGGCCTACATTGTTCGGGGTTGCCCCCTCCTCACCCTCTCCGTCATTGCGAGGAGCGAAGCGACGACGCGATCCAGGGGCCGCTTGCTCCGCACCTGCCGCTCTGGATCGCCGCGGCCGCCTTATGGCGGCCTCGCGATGACGATGCTGGGTACACCCTCACCAGCTCCTCAGTGTCACCCCGGCGCCTGTCCCGGCGAAAGCCGGGAACACCGGGGCCCATGGGCGGCACGTCACTTCTATCCGCCAGCGAATGCGGAAGACCCATTGATTTCCGGCTTTCGCCGGGATGATGTTCGGGAGGGCGGCTGCTTTCACCCGCCTCGCCCATCGCCCATGAAAACTGCACCGCCGGTTTCCTCGTCCGTGCACTTGGCATCACCTTCGCATTGCAAGACTATGCAGAGAGCGCACAACGCAAATGGGGGAAGTGGATGTGGACCGGTTATAAGACCATTTGCGTTCTTGCTATGCTCATTGCCATAGGAGCCGCGTCAGCTCCCTTTGACGCATTTTCCGGGTCTCCTTACACGGATTTCGATACGATATGCACCAAAGATGCGGGTCTTCGAATAAACGAACCCGTGGATGACGTCTCCGGGTACGCCATTTATCCCGGAGAAGGGGAGCCTTCGGTTGAAGAGATCGTTAGCGGTCATGTGTCCGACGCTCCAGCACTAGGCGGCTGCTTCCCATGCATCGAGGAACTGGTCAAAAACGGCTATCAATACGTAGAGGCCTTCTACGTCAGCGCCAAGGATCGACGATTTTCTCCTTTCGTGGAGCACCAAGACTACTTCGTCTCAAAGACCGGTCTCTATCGCTACGAATTGATTGAGAGAGACAGAGGCAACAACGCGTGTGGTCCATTTGATCGCATGCTGCACGAAAGTGAACGGCTTCTGGACGTCAATCCCGCCTTTGTCGATACGACGATGCGCAGGCTTGCTCTCGATTACCGGGCGCACTCATCGCAGATGGAGGGAAAATGCGTGTCTGTCACGAGCATTGACCGATTTTCCGCTCCGTACCGCATTGGCAAGAGCCGGGAGGTCATAGACCGCCCCGACGGCGCGATAATTTATCGCAAACGAACATTCGTCGAGTCTGCAGATGGTACCGTTGTTGCTGAAGGCATATTTTATTCATACTACGAACAGCGGCCCGCGCATCACATCGCGATAGCGGAGCGTCGATGCGGTTCACTTATTCTTCCACCGTTGACGGAGTTGTTGCGTCCACACAGCGCTCACTCAGATAGTTCGGAAGCGCGGTGAAGTAGACACTGACGCACGGTCAAATGGGGAACTCCACTTCGCCCACCTTCCGTGAAAATCCGTGCGGCCGAGTTCCACATCTTCCCCCTCCGGCCAGAGCCGCAAGCGCATGCAAGCCGAGGCCGCGTCCTTGCCATCGGCCTCGACCGAAATCCATGCCACCGGCGCGTCCTTCGTCGCATGCGCGCCCGCGCGCGCCATCGCCGCCGTGATCCGCGCTTGCGTTTCCTTCGGCAGGTATTGCCAGACGATCGTATGCATCAGCAGGCGCACCTCGCCCTTCTTCCCCTCGCCGCCGAAATGCCGCTCGACCCATTCGGCCGCATCCGCCTTCTCCACTTTCGTGCCAGACCGCGCGGCGAATGAGAGCGCCGCCTCGATCCGCGCGAGGCGGGCCGTCTGGTCCGGCCAGATATAGGCGAGTAGCCTTTCCCGGTCTGCCGCGTTTCCTGCGTCGAGCGGGTTGAGGTCGCAGCCTTTCCGCGCGGCCACCTTCAACTTCGCGTCGAGTGGCGGCAGAGCCCCCTCCCAGCGCGCGGCAATCGTCACCGCCGCATCGGGGTCTCCCCAGCGCGCCGTTTCGAGCTCATAGGCATAGGCGTCGAAGCCGAGATTCAATCCGGCGCTCGATCCGATCTCATGAACCGACAAGGGCAGTCCCGTCCGCTTCGCGACGTGAAGCGCGAGCCCGAGGATCGCGCTCGAACGCGCGACCTCGTTCGTCTGCGGCGCGCTGTCGAGAAAACCTTCGAGAAAATCGTCATGCGCGGCCGTCGCCTTTTCGATCGCGCGCGCCAGCGTCTTCTCGTCCGCTTCATGCGGCGGATAGACCGCCGCAAGTTCCGGCGCCCGGCCCGAGCGCGCGAGTGCATTCAGCGCACCCGCCGCGCGCAGCGGCAGCGCATCGCTCTCGGGCTTCCCCTCCCAATCCAGAATACGCTGTCCGAACCGCGTTTCCGCCGTCAGTCCTGCCGCCAGCGCGCGGCAAACACGCGCCGTGAAGGGCGAACCCAGATGCTCGCAAGCCAGCGCCTGGCGCAGGAAGTCGTTACGGATGAGATCGTGGTTGGGCATGAAGACTTCCTTTCCAACTTCCAAATCAAAATTGTCACCCCGGCGAAAGCCGGGGTCCATGAGCGGCGCGTCAAGCTCCCTCGCTGGGTGCCGACAGCTCGATGGATCCCGGCTTTCGCCGGGATGACAACGATGTTTTAGTCTTTATACTGATTACCTAAAGCCGCCGCCTCGTCCTCCGGCCACTCGCCCACATATTTCGACTGCGGACGGATCAGCCGTCCCACCCGCTCCTGCTCCATCACATGCGCCGTCCAGCCCGCGATGCGCGACATAGCGAAGACACTCGTCACCGCCTCGCGCGGAATGCCCAACGCCTCGAGCAGCACGGCCGTGTAATATTCCATGTTGGTGTCGATGCGGTTGCCCGGCTTTGCCTTCCGCAGCGCCGCGAGTGCCGCCACCTCCACGTCGCGTGCAAAGAGTACGCGCTCATTGCCGTTGGTGAGGATCGTGACCGCCTTGTTGAAGACATCCGCCCTCGGGTCGCGTACGCGGTAGACGCGGTGGCCAAAGCCCATCAGCCTTTCGCCCTTCGCGATTTCCCGCGCGAGCCAGGGCTCGATGTTCTCGCGTGTGCCGATATCGTCCAGCATGTCGAGCACGGGACCCGGCGCGCCGCCGTGCAGCGGGCCCTTCAAGGCGCAGAGCGCGCCCACCACCGCCGAAATTGTCCCCGCCCTTGTCGATGCGATCACGCGCGCCGTGAAGGTCGAGGCGTTCATGCCGTGGTCCGCCACCGTCACGAGATAGGCATTCAGGGCTTCGACCTCCGCCGCACTCGCCGCTTCGCCTCTCAGCATGCGGAGGAAATCTTCCGCGTGGCCCGATCTCGCATCCGGCGCCACCGGGGATTTCTTTTCGCGTGCCCGGCAGAGCGCGGCGGTGAAAACCGCCGCCGCGCCGAGCGCCCGGATATGGGCGGGGATATCTTTTGCCGGCCCCTCTGCCGGCTCGTCGCTCAGCATCGACAATCCGGTCCGCAGACCCTCCGTGACGGTTTCATGACAGTTCAATGACAGTAGGCCGGGGACGAGCGCGAAAGCGGCCTCGCGGGCCCGCCCCAGATCGCGCCGGACGGCCTCTTCCGAGGGGGCGTTTTCGAGCCCCGCCGCGTTCCAGAGCGCCGCCGCCGCGCCCTCGAAATCATGAGCCTTTACAAGGTCTTCGACCTCGTAGCCGGCCACGATCAGCCGTCCCGCCTCGCCGTCCACATGGCTCAGCATGGTCTCCGCCGCGACCACATTATCGAGGCCGCTGGAGCTTGCCGTCCGGGGCTCGGTGCTCAGGATCAGTTTCTCCACCATCATCCATTTCCTTCTTGTTGCCTGCTGAAAACCCAATCGAATCAATGGCTTGATCGCGGGTCGCAAGGCTGTCGCCGCGCGTGTCACGGCGGACTGTCACAATTGAAGCTGGGGGAAGGTTGATTGTTGGTCAATCTTGATTAAGATAATCAATATAAAAATGGGAGCCGGAAAATGGCGGAATTGCCGGAAAGCCTCTATCTCACGGCCCGCGAAGCCGCGGCGGAGCTCGGGATTTCGCTCGCCACCCTCTATGCCTATGTCAGCCGCGACATGATCCGCTCCGAGCCCATGCCGGACAGCCGCGCAAAACGCTACCGCGCGGAGGATGTCCGGGCTCTTAAACGGCGGCGTTCCGCGGAAAAACCGGACGCGACGGCAGGGTCCGGCACGCTCAGCTTCGGCCTGCCGGTGCTCGATTCCGCCATCACCCTCATCGCCGATGGCCGCCTCCACTATCGCGGCTCGGACGCCACCGCCCTCGCCAAAAGCTCGAATCTCGAGCAAGTAGCGGCACTTATCTGGGGTTGCCGCGATGTGCAGCCATTCACGAAGGAGGCGGTTCTCGCTCCCAGCGAGCGCCTCAAGGGACTGGCGGCGGAGTTGGCGCGCACCTCGCGCATCGAGCGTTGCCTGTCGCTGCTACCATTAGCGGCGCTTGAGGACGCCACCGTCTACAATATGACGGATCGCGGCCTCGCCACCACCGGCGCCCGCCTGCTCCGCTACGTCGCCGCCGTCATCGCCGGCGAGGCGCCAAGCGACAAACCCGTCCACGAAGTTCTCACCCGTGCGCTCACGCAGGGTGAAAAGCCGGCCTCGGAGCTTATCCGCGCCGCTCTCGTCCTCTCCGCAGATCACGAGCTAAACGCCTCCGCCTTCACCGTCCGTTGCGTCGCGGGGACGGGCGCCACGCTATATGCAGCGGTCCAGGCTGGCATCTGCGCCGCGCAGGGTCCGCGTCACGGCGGCCTGTCGGGCCGCGTCGAGAGCCTCCTTCTCGACATGTCGAACCGTCAGGACGTGGAAGATGCGGTGCTGCAGCGGTTGAAGGACAATGATCCCGTGCCGGGCTTCGGCCATCCCCTCTATCCGGACGGCGATCCGCGCGCGGCGGCCCTTCTTTCCATGGTTGCGGAGAAGTATGGCGACGACGCTAACTTCCTGCGCGCGCAACGGATTTTCCGCGTCATGGAGGAAGCGGGCGGCCTCAAGCCCAACATCGATTTCGCCATCGCCACCGTCGGCGCCGTGCTCCATCTGCCGCGCGGCGCGGGCCTCAGCATCTTCGTCCTCGGCCGCACCGCCGGCTGGATCGGCCACGCGATCGAGCAGTACCGTACCGGCCTGATGATCCGCCCCCGCGCCCGCTACACGGGCGAGGCGCCGCGCTGAGCTTGCGTGCTAACATACGGCAGCAAAACAAAATTCAGAGGAAAGCATGAGCGGCAAGACGGCAATCGTCGCGGGCGCGACGGGACTCATCGGCGGCTTCTTGCTGCGCCACCTGATCGCCGATCCGCGCTATGCCCGCATCGTCGCGCTCACCCGCCGGCCGCTGGACGGCGTCGCATCGCCGAAGCTCGAAAATCTCATCGCGGATTTCGATGCGCTCGAACAATCCATTGCAAACAAGAACTTGGCTGTCGACGACGCCTATTGTGCGCTCGGCACCACCATCAAGATCGCGGGCAGCCAGGCCGCCTTCCGCAAAGTCGACCACGACTACATCCTCGCCTTCGCGCAAGCCGCGAAAGCACTTGGCGCGAAACGCTTTCTGCTCGTCTCGGCCATCGGCGCCGATGCGAAGTCGCAAATCTTCTATTCGCGCGTGAAAGGCGAGACGGAACAGGCGGTTGGCGCACTGGGCTTCGCCGCCCTCCACATCTTCCGTCCCGGCATGTTGATCGGCTCGCGCGCGGAGAAGCGTCCCGTCGAGGAGATCGGCGCCATCGCCGCGCCATTCCTGAATGCGCTGATGCTGGGGCCTGCGCGCCCCTATCGGTCCATCGAAGCGGAGACCGTCGCAAAAGCGATGGTTGCCGCTGCGTCAAACGAAATCCCCGGCCGCCAAATCCACACTTACGATGAAATGGAACGCCTCGCAGGGGTTTAATTTCGCAGCGCTGTGATAGAGTTCCAAAAATGAATGCACTCGGGGAGGAGACCGTAATGGCGGTAAACGGCCAGATTTCAGTGGAGTATGCGCGCTCATGAGCAGCGTGCCCGCCGCCACGCCGGAGACGGAGACCGCCGCGCGCCAGCGCCGCCTGCAGCTTTATCTCGGCGGCCAGGCGAGCTGGTTCATCAGCCTCGGCATTCAGTTCGTGATCTTTCCGTTCCTGGTGACACAGGTTCTGCACGAGCCCGCCGCCCGGGTTGGCATCGCGCAAATGTCGCTGATGGCGCCTTCACTGCTTTTCATGCTGCTCGGCGGCACCGTCGCGGATCACAGCGACGCAAGGCGCATCCTCATTCGCGTGCATCTTTTTGCAACTGTGCCGCCGCTGCTTCTCGCTACGGTTTATCTCACCGGGCACCTGACATACGCGATCCTCATCGTCTATGCGCTTGCAATGGGCACGCTCGCTGCCTTCGCGATACCGGCGCGCGACAGCGCGCTCACCCGCGTCGCCGAAACCAATATCCAGCAGGCGGTGACGCTTGCCATGGGCGTGCAGATGGGATCGCAGCTTGTCGGCATGCTGATCGCCGCCCTTGCCGCGATCACGGGCACACCCGCATTGCTGTTTTTCCAAGCGGCCGTCATGCTGGCGGGCTTCTGGGCGGCGGTGAAACTCGCGCCGCTGCCACCCACCAATCTCGCGGCGACCGTCGGCCGTTTTGCCCAGATCGTGGACGGTCTCAAATCGGCTGCGGGAATACCCATCGTCGCCACCGTTATCGCGCTCAATTTCGCGGTCGGTCTGTTCTATGTCGGCAGCTTTCTTGTCGTCCTGCCGCTGATGATCCGCGACATCTACCAGAGCACTTCGAGCGAGTTCACGCTCAAATTCGCGCTCATCAACATCTGCTTCTGGGGCGGCACGATCGTCGTCAATCTGGCCTTGCTACGCATCGGCCATATCGGTCATCGCGGACGGCTGATGATGGGGTCGCTGGCGAGCGGGCTCATCATTCTCGCACTCTTCCACTTTCACATGCCGTTCTGGCTGGTGTGCCTGCTGGTATTCTGGTGGGGCATGGGTGCGGGAACGACAATGACCATGGGCCGCACCATCGTTCAGATGGCGGCGCCGGAAAGCCACCGCGCGCGCGTGCTTTCGGCCTACCAGCTCGGCTTTTCAGGCGGGGCGCCGCTCGGCGCCTTGATGATGGGGCTGCTTGTCGGGTGGCTCGGCATTTTCGATGCCGTGCTCGTGCCCGCGACGATCATGGTGGGGATACTGGCTCTGCTCTATTTTCTCTCGCCGATCTGGAGCTACAAGGCGGCGGCGGACTGACGCCGAAGCGTCAGTCCGTTGTCATCAGCTCGCCAGACGCTCCGCTTCGCGATCCGGCATGCTGTTCCGGCCCTTTGCGGGATTGGAGAATTCCATCACGCCATCCTCGATCTTGCCAAGCCGAAGGCTGACGATGTCGAGCGCGTAATTCTGGTAGAGCTTCCAAGGCTTCTTCGAACCCTGCTTCGGAAATTTATCGAGCGAACGCTGGACATAGCCCGAAGAGAAGTCGAGCCAGGGCTCTTCCCGAACGGTGGGATCGTTCTGCACCGGCGTCGCCTGGCGCATACCGATTTCATCCATGTGGTTGATCAAACGGCAGACATATTCGCAGGTGAGATCGCATTTCAGCGTCCATGATGCATTCGTATATCCGAATGCGGATGCGAGGTTCGGGACACCGCTATACATCATGCCCTTGTAGTTCATGGTCTTCGAGAATTCGATTTTCTCACCATCGACCGTGACCTCGAGCCCGCCCAGCACCTTCAGATTGAGGCCGGTTGCCGTCACGATGATGTCCGCTTCAAGCTCTTGCCCGGATTTCAGACGAATGCCGGTTTCCGTGAAGCTGTCGATGTGATCCGTAACAACGGACGCCTCACCCTTCTTGATCGACTCGAAAAGATCGCCATTCGGCACCAGGCAGAGGCGCTGGTCCCAAGGGTTGTAGCTCGGCGTGAAATGCTTCTTGATGTCGAAATCCGGACCAAGCTGTTCGCGCACGCCGGACAGGATCATCTTCTTGGCGCGTTCGGGATTCCTGCGGCACATGTTGAAGAACACCATGCCGAGCAGGACGTTCTTCCAACGCGTGATGCCATAGGCGAGTTTCGCCGGCAGGTTGCGGCGCAGCCAGTTGGCGATACCATCCTCTGCCGGCCGCGACACGACATAGGTCGGCGAGCGCTGCAGCATGGTTACATGCGCGGCCTTTTTCGCCATTTCGGGAACAAGCGTCACCGCCGTCGCGCCACTGCCGATCACGACCACGCGCTTTCCCGCATAATCGATGTCTTCAGTCCATTTCTGCGGATGAACGATGCGGCCCTTGAACCTCTCCGCGCCCGCGAAATCGGGCGTATAGCCCGCGTCGTAGTCGTAGTAGCCGCTGCACATGAAAATGAAATTGCAGGTGAAGCGGACCGCTTCCTTCTCGGGCCCGCGCTGTGCTTCGACGGTCCAGACGGCATCTTCGGTCGACCAGGATGCGCTCTTCACGAAATGGCCAAAGCGGATATGACGGTCGATGCCGTTCTCGCGCGCCGTTTCCTTCACGTAGCTGAGAATATTGGGACCGTCCGCGATGGCCTTGGCCTCGGTCCAGGGTTTGAACGAATAGCCAAGCGTGTACATGTCCGAATCCGAGCGGATACCGGGATAGCGGAAGAGATCCCATGTCCCGCCCATGCTCTCGCGGCCCTCGAGAATCACATAGCTTTTGCCGGGGCAGTTTTGCTGAAGGTGGTAAGCGGCACCGACGCCAGAGAGGCCCGCACCGACAATTACCATATCGAAATGTTCAAGGGTCATGGAACCGCTCAACTCCTGCTTTACGTAGGGCCAGACTGGCCTCTTGGCGCTATTCTCTAACCTCTCGCGCCGCAAAATGCACTCCGTATTCTACGCACACGGAAAGCCTGCCGGAGAATGGCAGAAATCTGCCGCAAAAAGAGGCTGCGCCCGGCACTTGACCCTCCGGACGGCGCCGCCCAAGCTTT
Source organism: Parvibaculum lavamentivorans DS-1 (assembly GCF_000017565.1). Taxonomy (NCBI): domain Bacteria; kingdom Pseudomonadati; phylum Pseudomonadota; class Alphaproteobacteria; order Hyphomicrobiales; family Parvibaculaceae; genus Parvibaculum; species Parvibaculum lavamentivorans. The sequence goes on along the minus strand of NC_009719.1, from coordinate 927,086 downwards.
CCCGCAAGGGAGAGAAGCCATGACAACAACAATGGAAAAGCTCCCCCGCGCGCGCAGCGTTGCGGAGGCAAAGCAGCAACTCACCGAACACGGCCTCACGATCATGGAAGACGTGCTCGACGCAGAAGGCATCGCAAGGGTCCGCGCGGCACTCAAGCGGGGCATCGAAGCGGACAATGCAAACGGCGTTCAGCTTCACGGATTTTCCTTCGATCCCGACACACTCAACACGCGCGTTTTCAATCTCATCGGCAAGGATCAGGTCTTCCGCGATCTCGTGCAGCATCCCGCTGCCGTCGAGCTGGTCCGCTATCTTCTCGACGGTCCTTTTCTCCTGTCGAATTTCTCCGCGAATGTCACGGCGCCCGGTTCCGGGGCGATGGGGATGCATGCCGATCAAGGTTATGTGCCGGCACCCTGGCCATCCTATCCGCTGGCGATCAACGTTGCGTGGGCACTCGATGACTTTACGGTTGAAAACGGCGCGACACGCTTCGTGCCCGGTTCTCATCTGAAAGATCACGGCCCCGGCAAAGCCAGCGAACGCGCGCAAACAGTGCCCATCATCTGCAAGGCCGGCTCCATCTTCGTGATGGACGGTCGCGTCTGGCACCAGACTGGACCGAACACAAGCGGTGGAGACACGCGCGCCGGGCTCTTCGCCTATTACGTCCGTCCTTTTATCAGGCCGCAATGGAACTGGTATCTGACGCTGGCGCCGGAAGTCGTGCGCGGCGCCAGCCCGCTCTTGCGCGAAATGCTCGGCTATGAACGGAACCCGACGGGCGATCTGCAAACGGTGCATTCCGGCACTTGAGATGCCATTTCCCAACGGCACCGGCTCCCGCCTATAATGCGGCAACAGACGCCATTTGTTCTTTCAAGGATTCGGATATGATTCCGCCCGCGCGCGACCATCGGGCCGACCACCGCTGGTATATGGCCGGTTTGTGGGGCTATTTTCTTGCCGGTGGCATTCAGGGCGTTCTGTTTCCCTGGATCATTGCGTTCGTTCTGCATGAGAGCTCGGACCGAGTTGGCATTGCGCAGATGTTCTCCATGCTGCCGATGCTGCTGCTTGGATTATTCGGCGGCGCGGCGGCGGACAGGACGGAATTGCGCGGGCATCTGATGAGACTGCAAATCATCGCCACGCTGCCGCCGCTCGTGCTCGCGGTTCTCATGTACAACGACATCGTTACCTACGAGATCATGATCCTCTACGTGCTGGCGCTGTCGTCGCTCGGCGGCTACATCATGCCGGCACGCGACTCGATGCTGTCGCGCGTTGCGATGCACAGTCTTGGCGGCAACATACAGCGCGCAGTCGCGCTCGCCATGAGCGGGCAGTTTCTCGGACAAGTGGGCGGCTACCTGCTCGGCAGCCCAGCAGAATACATAGGCGCATGGCCGTTGCTCATCCTGCAGAGCGCGCTTCTCGCTTTTGCCGCCTTCACCACGTCGCGCCTTGCGCCCTCTCCACCGTCACCACGCGAAAGCCAGCACCGCGCGCCCTTCCGCGATGTGAAAGAAGGATTGCTTGCCGTTTGGCAGCATGATCGCATCCGCCCGGTGCTGCTGTTGATGTTCTTTTCCGGCATCCTCTTCATGGGCGTCTTCATGGTGCTCTTTCCGCTACTCATTCGCGACGTTTATCACGGCAGTTCGCGCGAGATCGGCTTCGTGTTCATGTCGTTCTTCGGCGGCATCGGCATTTCGTCTTTCCTTCTGTCTCGGCTGCGTCCGATCAGACGGCAGGGGCGCGCAATCATGCTTGCCATGTGCACCGGTTCCTTCGTGATGGTGCTCGTCCATTTCGAACCGCCGATATGGGGCGTCTTCCTGCTGGCACATGGATGGGGACTGGCGGCTGGCATTTCGATGAGCCAGTCGCGGGCGATCGTGCAGGAATGCGCATCGGAGACGATGCGGGCGCGGATGCTGGCGGGGTTCAATCTCGGCACGATGGGCGGCGGACCGATCGGCGCGGTACTCATAGGCTATCTGATCAAGTGGGTCGGGCCGCTCAACGCCGTGCTTGTGCCGTGCGGAGCGATGATCTTTCTCTGGTTTGCGATCTATTCGCTGACTCCGCTATGGAGAATGGAAGCGCCGCGATAGTTTCAATGGCCCAGGCGGAGCATTTGCAACAAGCGTGTATGTTCGGGACGAGAAGCCGCAGCGAAGCCACAGGAGTTTTCCAGCATGAACGAAAATCCGGCGCTTGCTGCTGCCCTCATCGTGACGCTCGGCGCCGCGGCGCAGTGGTTTTCGTGGTGGATGAAACTTCCGGCGATCCTGCTCCTTCTGGTCATCGGACTTCTGATCGGGCCGGGCTTCCAGCTCTTCAGCCCCGATGCGATGTTTGGCGACCTCCTCTTTCCTTTTGTTTCACTTGGCGTGGCCGTCATCCTTTTCGAAGGTAGCCTGACACTCAAGTTCGAGGAGATACGCGGGCACGGCAGGATCGTGACGCGGCTCGTCACCATTGGAGCGGCAACCACAATCGTCGTTGCGGCGCTTGGTGCCTGGGCCCTCGATCTTCTGACCTGGCAGGTGGCCTTGCTGTTCGGCGCACTCGTTTCCGTCACCGGGCCAACCGTCATCATTCCGATTTTGCGTTCGATCGGCCTTACGCGCAATTCCGCCAATATCCTTCGGTGGGAAGGGATCATCATCGATCCGCTCGGCGCGCTGGCGGCGGTGGTCATCTTTCAGTTCATTTCCATCGGGACGGCCGATCCGGGCAATCTCCTTCTTGTGCTGGAAATATTCGCGACGGGCTCCGCGCTCGGAGCTGCCTCAGGCTATGCGTTTGGCTGGCTTCTCCGGCGGCACATGTTGCCTGATTACCTGCACAACGTCATGGCACTTGCGCTTGTGCTGGCCGTCTTTGTGGCGGCAAACGAAATCGCGCATGAGGCCGGTCTGCTCGCCGTCACCGTGATGGGTATCGTTCTCGCCAATATGCGCGACATCGACGTCGAAGACATTCTGGATTTCAAGGAGAGCCTCACCATTCTCCTGACTTCCATACTTTTCATCGTGCTGGCCGCGCGGCTGCCACTCGAAGCATTCACGGCAAACTGGACAGCCGTTGCCATATTGATGGGCATCATTCTTTTCATAGGGCGACCGCTCTCGGTGTTTCTCTCGACTGCAGGAACCAGTCTGCCGTGGCGCGAGCGGGCGATCATTTCGTGGATCGCGCCACGCGGTATCGTTGCGGCGGCGGTTTCCGGCCTGTTCGCAATCCAGATGACGCAAGCCGGGATCGAAGGCGCGCAGACACTCGTGTCTCTCACTTTCACGGTCATCGTAACAACGGTGCTGCTGCAAAGCCTGACCGCGAGGCCGCTCGCGCGGCTTCTCGGCGTTGCCGATCCGGAGCCGCGTGGCGTTCTTGTCGTGGGCGGCAATCCCGTTGCGCTTGCCATTGCGACGAGCCTTCAGAGACTCGATTACGATGTGATCCTCGCCGACACATCATGGGAGCAGACGCGCATGGCGCGCATGGCTGGCATCCGCACTTTCTTTGGCAACGCAGTGTCGGACAATGCGGACCGGCGCCTCGACCTTATCGGCATCGGCCAACTGCTTGCACTTTCGTCGCGGGCGCCCTTCAACACGCTCGTCTGCCTGCGCTATGCACGGGAATTCGGTTCGGGTTCGGTCTTTCGCATTCGCGTTGCCGATCAGGCGGAGAACGTCGCCGCCATCGAGGGACGCCTTCTCTTCAAGGAAGACGCGACGCTCGAACATCTGTCGAAGCTCATCGCAGACGGATACCAGGTCAAGGTGACAAAGCTTACGGACGAATTCGGCTTCAAGGATCTGATGCTGCAGTATGAGGGAGAAGGCATTCCGCTTTACGCGATTTCGCGCGACGGCGTGCTTTATCCGTTTGCAGAAGACCGAACGTTTCGTGCGGGGCCGGGGTGGCAGGTGGCGAGCCTCGTGAAGAGCGAAGCTTCGGAAGGCGAACAGCGCCCGGCATCGGCTGCCGACAAGGCAAAATCTCACCTTCAGAAGGACGCGCCGAAGCGTCTTCCTCAATAAAAATATTGTCCGCATACGGTTTCTGAGGCGAACTCAGAACCGGGGATTATTTATTTTCCGGGGATACGGGCGCCGACTGTCATCAAACTGTCACGAGACCGTCACGAGCGAGAATCCGGCTTGCCAGAGGTTCGACATGGAAACGCCGCCCCAGGGACTTATCCCCGGGGCGGCGCATATGGACGCCGAAAGTTATCCCCTATTCGTATTTGCGTTCTTCCCACCACGGGAAGAAGGAGGGCATATCTTTCGAGACGGTGCAGGGATAAGTCGCGGGACGCTTCTCGAGGAAGGACATGACACCCTCCTTCGCATCGGCGCTCGCGCCGCGCGCATAGATGGCGCGGCTGTCGATCTTGTGGGCTTCCATCGGATGGTCGGCACCGAGCATGCGCCAGAGCATCTGGCGGGTGAGTGCGACGGAAACCTGGGCGGTGTTATCGACGATTTCTCTCGCGAGCTCGCGGGCGGCGGGGAGGAGGTCTTCGGGTTTGTGGAGCGAACGGACGAGGCCGCCCTTCAATGCTTCCTCGGCGCCGAAGACGCGGCCTGAATAGGTCCACTCCAAAGCCTGGCTGATGCCGACGACGCGGGGGAGGAACCAGCTCGAGCAGGCTTCCGGGACGATACCGCGGCGGGCGAAGACGAATCCGAACTTCGCATTCTCGGAGGCGAGGCGGATGTCCATCGGCAACTGCATTGTGACGCCGACGCCGACGGCGGGACCGTTGATGGCGCCGATGACGGGCTTCAGGCTTTCGAAGATGCGCAGCGTGAGCCGGCCACCGCCGTCGCGCACGCTTTCATGGGACCAGTCGATTTCGCCATTGGGTTTGACGGGGGTGCCGGATTTTTCGGGACGGTCCTCGCGCTCGGCATAGTCGAAAGTCTTGGCGCCGGCGGAGAGGTCGGCACCGGCGCAGAAGGCGCGGCCCTCGCCCGTCACGATGATGGCGCGGACGTCGTCATCCGCATCGGCCTTGTCGAAGGCGTCGATCATCTCGAACATCATCTGGCCGGTAAAGGCGTTGAGCTTGTCCGGGCGGTGCAGCGTCAGGGTGAGGATGTTGTCCGCCACCTCGTATTTGATCGTCTCGTAGGCCATGTGCGTTTCGCTCCCTGTTGATAGGCTTTTGCCTGATTTTCATGCGTGGCGGGCGCTGCCGCTGCGTCAACCCTCACGCTGCCGAAGCAAGTTGACGCGAACGTCATATTGCTGTGTCTTTGCGCCCTGACAGCCACGAATTCGCTGGCTCCAGATATAACAATGGACGCGCATAAAAGCGATGTCCGCTTCTTCAGTACCCCCGGGAGACGACGCCAGATGCATCCTTCTATCCACGCGCAGACCATGCCGGACAAGCCTGCCTATATCATGGCGGCGACCGGCGAGACCGTGACCTTCAAAGAGCTGGACGAACGCTCCAACCAGGTGGCGCATCTGTTCCGGGACGCAGGGCTGAAGCCGGGCGACGCCATTGCGATCTTCATGGACAACAATGTCCGCTATTATGAAATCTGCTGGGCGGCGCAGCGCGCGGGGCTCTATTTCACCTGCATCTCGTCGCGGCTGACGGCGGGCGAGATTGCCTATATCGCGGAAGATTGCGGGGCGAAGCTTTTCTTCACATCGACGGCGCTTGCCGCGACGGCGGAAGAACTGGTGAAAGACAACCACCTGCCGAAGGTCGCCCGCAAATTCGTCGTGGGCGGCGCGCTCAACGGCTATGAAAGCTATGAGGCAGCGCGGGACAAATTCCCGAAGACGCGGATCGCCGATGAAACGGCGGGCACCGACATGCTCTATTCGTCCGGCACCACGGGACGGCCGAAAGGCGTCAAGCATCCGCTGACGGGCGGCGCCATCGACGAGGTGAGCGCGCTGGCGGGCCTTGCGATGCTGCTCTATGGCATGGACGAGAAGACGATCTATCTTTCGCCCGCGCCGCTCTATCACGCCGCGCCGCTCCGCTGGTCGATGACGGTGCAGCGCCTCGGCGGCACGGTGGTCGTGATGGAACATTTCGACGCCGAAGACAGCCTGCGCTGCATCGAGAAATACAAGGCGACGCACAGCCAGTGGGTGCCGACGATGTTTGTGCGGATGCTGAAGATGCCGGAAGACGTGCGCAAGAAATACGACGTCTCGTCGATGAAGGTCGCGATCCACGCCGCCGCGCCCTGCCCCATCCCCGTGAAGGAGCAGATGATCGAATGGTGGGGGCCCGTTATCTATGAATATTACGCGGGCTCGGAAGGCAACGGCTTCACGGCGCTGAACTCGGAAGAGTGGCTGGCGCACAAGGGCTCCGTCGGCAAGCCGCTCAACGCCATTGCGCATATTTGCGACGATGAAGGCAATGAACTGCCGGTCGGCGAAGCGGGCACGATCTATTTCGAGAGCGACAGCCAGTTCGAATATCACAACGACCCGAAGAAGACGCAGGAGTCGCGGCATCCGAACCATCCGACATGGTCGACGCTCGGCGATATCGGCAAGGTGGACGAGGAAGGCTATCTCTACCTCACCGACCGCAAGGCCTTCATGATCATTTCGGGCGGCGTGAACATCTATCCGCAGGAAGCAGAGAACATTCTCGTCATGCATCCGAAGGTTGCGGACGTCGCGGTGATCGGCGTGCCGAACGAGGATTTCGGCGAGGAGGTGAAGGCGATCGTGCAGCCGGCCGACTGGTCGGAAGCAGGCCCGGCGCTCGAGGCGGAGCTGATGGAGTTCTGCAAGAAGAACCTGTCGGCGATCAAATGCCCGCGCTCGATCGACTTCCAGGAGGAGCTGCCGCGGCATCCGACGGGCAAGCTCTACAAGCGGCTCATCCGCGACCGCTACTGGGGCAACCGGGACAGCAAGATCGTTTGAGCGCGTTCAGAAGAATGCGGGTGGCCCGGCAATGCCGGGCCATTTTGCTTTTGAGAGGGTGGGAGGTCCGAAATCCCACTCATTGGTTCTGACACCGCCCCTCCCCCCCACCCGGGAAATTCGCGGAGGCCGCGAATTTACCGGCCCTTCGCACAGCTTCGGGCGTTCAGCCCTCTCAAAGGTCCACCGGACCTTTGCGTTTGCGTTCCGCAAACCGGGCCTCACCCCCGCAAGGGGGAGGCGAAGATGAGCGTTATTGTTGCCTCTCCCCGCTCACTCACACCTGATGTGCTATATTGGCACGATTCATTTTTCTGGAGGCTGAGATGACGATGCGCGGATTGGCGATGGCGGGGCTTCTGGCGCTGGGGGCGGTGGCCTTTGGCGGCGCGGCGGCGGCGCAGACCTCCGAAGTGCATATGCAGGGGCATCAGTGCCGGAATCTCGGCAAATCGAACAAGCTCTTCGACAAGAACTACTACATTTACTTCGAGACCAATTCGAGCCGCATCGATCCAAAATACGACAAGGAATTCGCGCGCATCGTGAAGCTCGCCAAGGGGCAGAACGCGCAGCAGATCTGCGTGTTCGGCAAGGCGAGCAAGATCGGCAATCAGCAGGGCAATATCAACCTGTCCAACAAACGCGCGCAGAACGTGGCGGCGGCGCTGGAGGCGCAGGGCTGGCCGCGTTCGAAAATGGTGACGCTGGCGGAGGGCGAGGCCTGGGGCTGGCTGGAGGAGACGCTGACCTGGGATTCGAAGGAAGACCGCCGCGTCCGCATCCGGCTTTCGCGCTAGAAGCTAAACGGCTTGGCGGGCGCAGCCGGGACCGCTAACTTGCGCCGGCAAGGCTCCCACGGGGCCGAATAGACAACACCACCCAACGGGAGAAGCAAATGCGCGTTTTCGATACGGTTGCCGACTATGTCGCGGAAAAAGGCAAGGAGATCGGCGTCAGCGATTGGGTCACGATCGACCAGGATCGCGTGAACCTCTTCGCCGATGCGACGGGCGACCACCAGTGGATCCATATCGACCCCGAGCGCACCAAGAAAGAGCTCGGCATGGGCACGATCGCGCATGGCTACCTCACGCTGTCGCTGCTGCCTTACCTGATGGGCCAGATCAGCGGCGTGAAGAGCGCGACGCGCGGCATCAATTACGGCTCGAACTCGGTGCGCTTCACCAACATGGTGCCGGTGGGCAGCCGCGTGCGCTGCCGCGTGACGCTGAAGGATGCAAGCCCGAAGGCGGGCGGCACGCAGATCATCAATGAAGTGACCATGGAAATCGAAGGCAATGACCGGCCTGCGATGGTGGCCGAGACGATCAGCCTGATTTTCGAATAAGACGCACACTGGGCAGCTCGCATATTTCCCACCCTCCCCTTGAGGGAGGGTGGGAAGATACTCCCGAGATCGCCACGGGTTGCCGGGCGGGCCGGTGCGGCCCATATAGAGTGCAGTGCATTCCATTCCCCCTTCAGGGAGACATCTCATGGCCGATACGAAGCAGAAGCTGGACAAGGCGGATGACGAGTGGCGCTCGAAGCTGACGCCGGAGCAATATGCGGTGACGCGGCAGGCGGGGACCGAGCGGGCCTTTACGGGGCCGTGGGTCAACGAGCATCGCGACGGCACCTACAAGTGCATCTGCTGCGGCGAGGAGCTGTTCCGGTCGGACACGAAATATGAGAGCGGTTCCGGCTGGCCGAGCTTCTATGCTCCGATCCAACCCGGCGCAGTCGAAGAGCATAATGACGACAGCCACAATATGCGGCGGACGGAAGTGGTCTGCGCGAAATGCGATGCGCATCTCGGGCATGTGTTTCCAGACGGACCGCAGCCGACGGGACTGCGTTACTGCATGAACGGCACGGCGCTCGACTTCAAACCCGACGATACGCCGGAGAAGTGATCCGGTCGCTCGCGTCCGGTTGGAAGTACCGTCCCCACCTTTGTCATTGCGAGCGCCAGCGAAGCAATCCAGGAGCGGCAAGCAACGAGTTTGCAGCTCCTGGATTGCTTCGTCGCTTCGCTCCTCGCAATGACGAAACTTTTTATCTCCCTTCAAAACGAAGTTCCGACCAATTGAATACGGACCCCCGATGAAACTCACACCTCCCGCCGTTGCGCCCCTGGCCCCGAAGCGGCCGCAGACGGATGTGCATCACGGCATTTCGCGGACCGACGATTATGCGTGGCTGCGCGACGAGAACTGGCGCGAGGTGATGCGCGATCCGGCGGTTCTCGATACCGACATCCGCGCCTATCTCGACGCCGAGAACGCCTATACGGAAGCGGCGCTCAAACCTGTCGCCGAATTGCGCGAGACACTCTTCAAGGAGATGAAGGGGCGGATCAAGGAGGATGACAGCTCCGTGCCGTCGCCCGACGGCGCTTTTGCCTATTACACGCGCTTTGTCGAAGGGGCGCAGCATCCGCTTTTCTGCCGCAGGCCGCGAGAGGCGGAAGCGGGCGAGGAAATATTGCTTGACGCGAACAAGGAAGCGGAGGGCGAGGCCTATTTCAAGATCGGCGATGTGGACCATGCGCCGACGCACAAGCTGATCGCATGGTCGGCGGACCGCAAGGGCTCGGAATATTTCACGGTGCGGCTGCGCGACGCCGCGACGGGGAAGGACCTCGCCGACGAGGTGCCGGACACTTCGCCCGGCATCGCATGGGACGCGGCGGGCACGAGCTTTCTCTATACGCAGGTGGATGACGAACACCGGCCGCTGAAAGTGTTCCGCCATGTCGTCGGCACGGCGGCGAGCGAAGACACACTCGTCTATGAAGAAGAGGACGAAGGCTTTTTCGTCGGCGTGGGGAAGACGCAGAGCGGCAAGTGGCTCGTCATTTCAAGCCATGACCACCAGACCAGCGAATGCAGGCTGATCCCCGCCGATGCGCCGGAGACTGCGCCGCTGCTCGTTGCGCCGCGCGAGGAGGCTGTCGAATACGATATCGAGCATGACGAACCGCGAGAACGCTTCCTCATTCTCACGAATGCGGACGGGGCGGAGGACTTCAAGATCGTTGAGGCGCCCGAGGCGGCGCCCGGACGCGAGAACTGGCGCGACTTCGTGCCCCACCGGCCGGGGACGCTGGTGCTGCATCATGTGGCCTATCGCGGGCATCATGTGCGGCTCGAACGGCGGGACGGGCTGCCGCGCATTGCGGTGCGGCGGCTTGCGGACGGCGCGGAACATGAGATCGGCTTCGACGAGGAAGCCTATGATCTCAACATGGGCGCGGGCTACGAATACGACACGACGCGGCTGCGCTTTTCCTACAGCTCGATGACGACGCCCGCGGAAGTCTATGATTATGACGTCGAGACGCGGGAGCGGACATTCCGCAAGCGGCAGGAAGTGCCCTCGGGCCACAACCCGGCCGACTACGAGACAAGGCGGATTTTCGCGCGCGCCTCGGACGGCGAGATGGTGCCGATTTCGCTCGTCCACCGAAAGGGGCTGAGCCTCGACGGGAGCGCGCCCTGCCTGCTTTACGGCTATGGCTCTTACGGGATCAGCATTCCGGCATCGTTTTCCACGACCTGCCTTTCGCTGGTCGATCGCGGCTTCGTCTATGCGATCGCGCATATTCGCGGCGGCAAGGAGAAGGGCTATCGCTGGTATACGGACGGGAAGCTCAACAAGAAGCGCAACACCTTCACCGATTTCATCGCGGCGGGCGAGCACCTGGCGAAGGAAGGCTTCACGTCGCGCGGCAACATCGTGGCGCATGGCGGCAGCGCGGGCGGGATGCTGATGGGGGCGGTTTCCAACATGGCGCCCGATCTCTTCAAGGGCATTCTGGCGGAAGTGCCGTTTGTCGATGTGCTGGCGACGATCCTCGATGCGTCGCTGCCGCTGACGCCGCCGGAATGGAACGAATGGGGCAACCCGATCGAGAGCAAGGAAGCCTACGAGTACATGGCTTCCTACAGCCCTTACGACAATGTGAAGCCCCAAGCCTATCCGCATCTCTTCGCGCTTGGCGGGCTCACCGATCCGCGCGTGACCTATTGGGAGCCGGCGAAGTGGGTGGCGAAGCTGCGGGAGCTCAAGACCGGCGATGCGGTGACGCTGCTTCACATCAACATGGAGGCCGGACATGGCGGCGCTTCCGGCCGCTTCGAGCGGCTGAAGGAAGTGGCGCGGGTCTATGCCTTTGCGCTGGCGGTGACGGAACGCGCGTGAGGACTTGCACGGCGGGCCGCGATTCTTTCTGATGTGAGGAATATTCATTTCAGAAAGAGGCGCGGTTCGTGGACAAGTGGATCTGGGGCTATTCCGACAAGTTGAGCGCGCGGCCGGGCGAGACGGTGAGCTTCTTCCTGTCGGCGACGGGCGGCAGGTGCGATGTCGAAATTGCGCGGCTGGGCGCGAAGCGGGAACCCTTGTGGCGCAAGGAGGGCATTGCCGTGGGGCGGCACGCGGCGCCGGAGGAAGCGCATATCCATGGCTGCGGCTGGCCGGAGGCATTCCGGCTTGAGGTGCCGGCCGAGTGGCGCTCCGGCTATTACGATATCCGCTTCACGGGCGCGGACGGGGCGAGTGGGCATCACATGCTTTGCGTGCGGCCGGCGCAGCAGACCGAGAAGGCCGTCATCGTTCTCGCGACCAATACCTATCACGCCTATAATTCCTGGGGCGGGGCCAACACCTATGTCTGGCTCGGCGGGCCCCCGCCCGCGCCTGTTCCCGCCGATCAAGGACGCCATGTCGTGGCGGCGCGGCTTTCGGCGGAGCGGCCTTTCTCGCGCGGCATCATGCAGCCGGCGGCGGAGAAGCACCGGCTGGTGAGCGAGACGCGGCGCGGCTTTCGCGAGCGCGTGCTGCCGGGCGAGGTCGTTCACGAGATCGAGGCGGGCGGCCAGGGATGGGACTGCCCGGCGGGCTTTACCGACAAGTGGGAACATGCCTTCGTTACCTGGGCGGAGGGCGCGGGATATGCGCTCGACTATCTCACCGATTACGACCTTGAAGCGGAGCCGGGCGTGCTGGACGGCTACACGGCGGCGCTTTTCGTGGGGCACAGCGAATATTGGAGCTGGGGGCAGCGAGCGGAAGTGGAACGCTTCGTCGACGAGGGCGGGCGCGCGATCATTCTCTCGGGCAATACCTGCTACTGGCAGTGCCGTTGGGAAGATGGCGGCAAGATCTTCGTTGCGCACAAGGCGCGGGCGGAGGACGAGGACCCGCTGGCGGCGATACCGGAGAAGCGGCATCTCACATCAGGGCTCTGGTCGAGCCCGTGGATCGGCAAGCCGGAGGCGCAACTGACGGGGCTGTCGTTTCTCTTCGGCGGCTATCACCGCTTCGGACTGTGCGTGGCGCGCGGGATCGGCGGCTATACGGTGTGGGACGAGAAGCACTGGGCGCTGGAGGGCGCGGACCTCTATTGGGGCGATGTGTTCGGCGACGATTGCCGGCTGATCGGCTACGAGAATGACGGCTGCGCTCTCACCTTCGGCGAGGACGGATTGCCGAAGCCGGTGGCGCGGCTCGGCGTGCCCGCTCATCTGGAAATCATCGCGACGGCACCTGTGACGCTGGGCGAACCGGAATCGGAATTCGCCGGGCTGGTGCCACCGGAAGCGTGGGGACCGCTGACGCGGGCCTTTGCCGGATATGACGCGCCGGAGAACCGCGCGCGGATGATGCGCGGCCATGCGGTGCTCGCGACGTTCAGGCGCGGCAAGGGCGAGGTGTTCAACTCGGGCACGACCGAATGGGCCTATGGGCTGCAGGCGGGCAATCCCTTCGTCGACAGGATCACGCGGAACGTGCTGGAGCGGTTTCTCAGCCGTTGAGGGGCGTGCAGACGGAACGCGCGCGGATCTCGTCGAGCCTCGGCAGGGCGGCATCGTTCTCGATGACGCGGCGCACGAGTGCGAGGCTTTTCGAGGTCGGCGAAGCGACAGCGGCATATCCCTCCGGCAGGTTCGCGGGCGGCGCTTCACCGGGGCCGGTGAGGACGAGGCCGATCGGCTCGCCCTCGCCCACCCCCTCGCCTTCGCGGTTGTTGCGGACGAAATAATTGTCGGTCGTGGCGGAGTAGAGCGCGAGCGAGGTGTAGGGCGCGGTGGCGGGCACCTCCAGCAGGACGGGCCCCGCCGAGAGATCGAGAATGCAGACCGAATAAGCGAGGTCGGCGCTCGGCCGGACGATGGTGCGGGAGGCGGAGGTGGCGGGAGGCGGCGAGAGGAAGTTGTTCACCGCGCCGGCACCGCCAACGCCCTCGAAGACCCTCGACATCACGACGCGCGGAATGGACCAGACCACGGCGACATGGACGATGGCGGCGACCAACAGCGTGGCGCCGGCGAATACGAGAACGCGCTTCATTGGCAGCTCTCCCTGACGATGGTGGGCAGGGCCGCGGATTGCGGCGCCGAATAGACGGAGGGTTCTGGATTGTAGAGGCGGGCCGTGAGATCGAACGGCTCCCCCGCCCGCAGCGGAATCCAGTTGCCCGCCTGCGGCTCGGCGGAAGCGCGGACGGTGTAACGGCCGGCGGCATCGCGCTTCACCGTTGTCTTCGAGAAGGAATAGATGCCGGGCTCGTTCGGCAGCAGGAAGCCATCAAGCCCATAGGCAGTGATCGCCCACCAATGCGCGGCGAGATCGCCGCCCTCCAGCACATAGATGCAATCGCCCGAGAGCGGCTCACCTGCGCTGTCGGTGGCGGTGCGGTAATACATCGTCTCCTCCTTGTTGAGAGCGAGAAGACCGAAAAGCGCGACGCGGGCGCGGGTATACATGTCCGCATCCGCGCTGCCAGCGGAGAGTGTGGTGGTCCAGGGGCCGGAGCTGAGGGTGATGGCGGGATTGCCGACCCTCAAGCCCACGACCACCGATACGAGACCCAGCAGCAGCCCGGCGGCGAGAATGCCGCCCCAATACAAAACGGGTTTCATATTCACTCCCTCCGTGACGATCTCAGTTTCCGTATGGTGTGCAAACCGAGGATGCGCGCAGCGCGTCGAGCCCCGGCATGGCGGCGTCGCTCTCGATGACGCGGCGGACAAGAGCGAGGCCCTTTTCCGTCGGCGAGCTGACGACGGCGAGACCTTCCGGCAGGTTCGCTGGCGCCTCGTCAGCGGGACCGGTGACGACGACACCAATCATTTCGCCATCCTGAAGTCCGCCATCTTCGCGGTTGTTGCGGACGAAATAATTATCCGTGATCGAGGAATAGAGCGCGAGCGAGGTGTAGGGCGCGCTGGCCGGCACCTCGATGCGAACCGGACCCTGCGACAGGTCGAGAAGGCAGATCGAATAGGCGAGATCCGGACTCGGCCGCACGACGGCACGCGATGCATCGGTCGCGCGGGGCGGATGCGTAAATTCGTTGAGCGCCGCGGTATCGCCGATTTTGGCCATCGCAACCGACATGACGACGCGCGGGACCGCCCAGACGATGGCGAGATGCAAGATGACGGCAAGAACCGCGACAACGGCGAGCCACTGAGGTTTGCGGTTCATCGGCAGGTTTCCTTCGCGATGATGGGAAGAACCGCAGCGGCGGGATCGGCGTAGATCGACGCTTGCGGGTTGTAGAAGCGCGCAGTGAGGTCGAAGCCCTCGCCCGCCTTGACCGGCAACCAGTTCTTCTCCTGCGGATCGGGGGATATGCGGATGACGAAGCTGCCATCCGGTTCGCGCGCCGTTGTCGTCTGCGAGAAGGAGAAGACATTGCGCTCGTTGGGGATCAGAAAGCTGTCGGCATCGTAAGCGGTGATGCTCCACCAATGGGCGGCGAGGTCGCTGCCTTCGAGACGGTAGGTGCAGTTGCCTGACAGGGGCTCGCCCGCGCTGTCGGTTCGGGTCTGGTAGTACATGGTCTCGCGCTTGTCGAGCGCGAGAAGGCCGAACAGAGCGACGCGGGCGCGGGTGTACATATCCGCCTCAACGCTGCCATAGGCGGTGGATGTGGTCCATGCGCCGGAGCGGTAGGTGCCACCATAGTCGTTGACGAACCACCATGCGGTGCCCAGAGCGAGGACGAGCGCCGCCGCCAGGGCGGAGCCCCAATAGATAAGTGTTTTCATTCTTTCTCTCTTGCGTATGACAGCCCTTAGCGCGGACGGTCGCCGATTATGGTGACGCGCTCCATGCGACGGGTGGCCGGCCAGTAATCCGAAGCGGCGTAGTGCTGGCTCGAACGATTGTCCCAGAAGGCGATGGAGTTTTTCTGCCAGCGAAAGCGGCACTGATATTCGGGGATCGCGGCCTGCGCGTAGAGATGCTTCAGGAGCGCATCCGACTCCGCCTTTTCCAAGCCGACGATATGCTGGGTGAAGGCGACGTTCACATAGATGCCCTTGCGGCCGGTTTCCGGATGGGTGCGGACGACCGGATGCTCGACCATCGGATATTTGCGGTTCATTTCCTCGATCTCGGCTTCGCTCTTGCCGCGCGCGCGCATGGCAGCGCGGAAATGCGCGAAATCGTGGATGGCGACGGCACCGTCGATCTTTTCCTTCACTTCTTCGGTGAGGCCGTCATAGGCCGCATACATGTCGGCGAAGAGCGTGTCGCCGCCGACCTCGGGCACTTCGATGGCGCGGAGGACGGAGCCGAGCGAGGGGCATTCGCGCCATGTGACGTCGCTGTGCCATTTGTTCTCGCGGCCCGGGCGGTCGCGGTCATGCGTGATGGCGAGGACTTCGGGATAGCCTTGCTTGTGGGGTGCGAAGGGATGCACTTCGAGTTCGCCGAAGAGGCGCGCGAAGGCGAGGTGCTGATCCGTCGTGATGTCCTGATCGCGGAAGAAGATGACCTTCCAGTCGAGCAGCGCCTGACGCAGCGCGGAAAGCGCGGCGGTGTCGAGCGGTTTTACGAGGTCGATGCCGGTTATCTCGGCGCCGATGAGGGGCGTCAGCGGCGAAAGGGTGAAGGGCGCCGGTTGTGGCGCCTTGGCGGCCTGGCTCATGATCATTCCTCCCGGATCAAGGGACCTCCCGATCCCATTGCCAGGAAGCTTACGGGGCTCCGGCCGCCCGGCGCTTCAACCATGTTTCAAAATTCCGTCAGACGGAATTAGGTGGCAAAACTGGCGCTATATCGCGCCTTTCGTACTTTCGATACCATTCCACCGGTGATGTCGATGGAGCCAGCCATGAAACCGAGACGCGCCATCCTGCTGCTCGCCGCCTTTGCGCTCGCCTCCTTGCCGCTTGCGGGCCCCGGCCGCGCGGAGGAGACGCCTAACATAGCCGCGGCGGCAACGCTGCAATTCGCGCTGACCGACGTGGCCACCGCCTTTACCGGGAAGACGGGCAAGGAGGTGAAGCTTGCCTTCGGTTCATCCGGAAACTTCTTCCGGCAAATTCAGCAAGGCGCGCCTTTCCAGATGTTCCTGTCGGCGGATGAGGGGTTCGTGATGGGGCTAACGGAGAAGGGCCTGACGGCGAACGGCGAAGGCGACATCTATGCGGTCGGCCGTCTCGTCATCATGGCGGGTGAAGGGTCGCCGCTCCTTGCCGACGGCACGCTGGCCGATCTCGGCGCGGCACTGGAAGACGGACGGCTGAAGAAATTCGCCATAGCGAATCCTGAACACGCGCCCTATGGCCGGGCCGCAAAAGAGGCGTTGGACAAAGCGGGATTGTGGGATGCCATCGAGGACAAACTCGTGATCGGCGAAAATATTTCGCAGGCGGCGCAGTTCGCCACATCCGGCAACGCGCAAGGCGGATTGATCGCCTATTCGCTGGCGCTGGCACCCGAGGTGGGCACGCGCGGAACATATGCGCTGGTTCCCGAAGACCGGCATAGGCCGTTGCGCCAGCGCATGGCGCTGTTGAAGGGCGCGGGCGAGACGGCGCATGCCTTTTACGGCTTCATGCAAGGCGAGGAAGCGCGGGCAATCATGCGCCGCTACGGCTATGTTCTTCCCGGCGAGGCCATGTAGGACCGCCGATACGGAAGCCGGGAACAAATGGACTGGGAAGCCTTTGGATTGAGCTTGCGACTGGGCGCGCTGACCGTTGCGTTGCTGATCCCGCTCGCGGTGCTGGGTGGACGCGCCCTTGCCGTTACACGGATAAAGGCGAAGCCCGCCATCGAAGCAATGCTGATGCTGCCGCTGGTGCTGCCGCCGACGGTAGTGGGTTTCTACCTGATGTCGGGCTTCGGCGCGGCAAGCTGGTTCGGACAGGCATTCGAGTGGCTGTTCGGGCAGACGCTGGTCTTCACCTTCGAGGGACTGCTCGTTGCCTCGCTGATCGTCAATATTCCCTTTGCCGCACAACCGATACAGCGCGCCTTCGAGGCGGTGGGACCGGAGCTTCGCGAGGCGGCGGCGAGCTGCGGCATGTCGTGGTGGCGGATGCTGTGGCGGGTGGAGCTGCCGCTCGCCTGGCCCGGCATTCTGACAGGCACGGTGCTGACCTTCGCCCATACGCTCGGTGAATTCGGCGTGGTGCTGATGGTAGGCGGCAGCATTCCCGGCGAGACGCGCACCATCGCCATTGCGATTTATGACCGCGTGCAGGCATTCGACGAGGCGGCGGCGGGACAGATGGCGGCGGTGCTGCTGATGGTGTCGCTCGCCACCATCGCCGCGAGCTATCTGCTGACGCAACGCATCGGACGGCGCCATGGATAAGGGCCTCCGGGTGAGCCTCCGCCAGGAGACGCCCTTCCCGCTCGATGTGTCTTTCGACGTGGCGCCGGGCGAAGCGATGGCGCTGGTCGGGCCTTCGGGCAGCGGCAAGACGACGACGCTGCGCGCCATTGCGGGCTTCCACACAGGCGCGACAGGAAACATCGCCTGCAACGGCGCGACATGGCTCGACAGCGAAGAGAAGATCAACATGCGCCCGCGCGAACGGCGCGCAGGGCTGGTGTTTCAATCCTATGCGCTTTTTCCGCATCTGACGGCACGCCAGAATGTGATGGAGGCGCTGGGCGACCTGCCCAAAGAGGCGCGGCACGAGGCGGCGGCCGGCTATCTCGCGCGCGTGCATCTCGACACCCATGCCGACCGGAGGCCCGCCGAACTGTCTGGCGGCGAACAACAGCGCGTGGCGGTGGCGCGCGCGCTGGCGCGGCGGCCCGACGTGTTGCTGCTCGATGAACCCTTTTCGGCGGTCGACCGCGTGACGCGGCGGAGCCTGCGCCGCGAACTGGCGGAGCTGCGCCGCGATCTGCCCATGCCGGTGGTTCTGGTGACGCATGACCTCGACGATGTGCGGCGGCTTGCCGAACGCATCTGTGTGATGCATCGGGGAAAAATTCTGCAGGCAGGCAGCGTGAAAGAGGTGATGGCCCATCCGGCGAGCGAGGCCGTGGCCGAACTGCTGGACCTTGCCGCGGACGACTGAGCGGATTGTCTGGCTATTCCGTGCCGCGGAATTAGACTATAGGCAGACAGCCTGAAAAGAATCCGATGCCACGTTTGCTCGACAATGCGGCCGGGGTGAACCCCGTCATCCGAAGCCTGATGGTGCTGGAAGCGATGAACGCCACCGGCAAGGCGACGACACTTGCGCAACTGCATGAGGAGACGGGGCTGCCGAAGCCGACGCTGGTGAGGCTGCTCGATACGCTGATCTCCACGGGGCATGTGCGGCGCGTATCGCGGATGGCGGGTTATGCGCTGACCGAGCGCGTTCTCCGGCTTTCCAGCGGCTTCCGGCATGGCGATCTCGTGGTGGAGGCGGCGCGGCCTTTTCTTTCGGCGCTGACGGCGGAACATAAATGGCCGATGGGCCTCGCCACGCTCGACAGGGACGCGATGCTGGTGCGGCTTTCGACGCGGCAGGAAAGCCCGTTTGCGATGGACCCGGACTGGCTGAACCGGCGGCTGGCCATTCTCGTCTCGGCACTGGCGCGCGCCTATATCGCCTTCTGCCCGGAGGAAGAGCGGCGCGTGCTGCTGACGCTGCTGCGCAATTCGAAATCGAAGATGAACGCGCCCGCGCGCGACGAGAGCTACATGGCCGCGATGGTCGAAGGTATTCGCAAGCGCGGCTATGCGAACACGGCGGCGCCGCGCGGCGACCCGGCGATGGGGCTCGCGGTGCCTGTGATGCAGGGCGAGCATGTCGCCGCCTGCATCAACATCCGCTATATCGGCTCGACCATGAGCGAGGCGGAAGCCGTGAAACGCTATCTGCCGGCGCTGCAACGCACGGCGGCGGCGATTGCGGCGAACCTCGAGGAACGGTCTACCGCCTCGTGATCATGACGCCGACCTTGTCGGACCCGACGGCATGGACGCGGAGGCACTGGTTTTCCTCATCGCGGGTGACGGTGCCGCCTTCGACTTCGACGTCATAGCCATTCGGATATTGCAGGTTCGGTACGAAGATTTCCGTCTCGCCCTCGCCTTCCGCCTGATAGATGAAACGGAAGGCGCCGGTCTCGCGCTTGAACTTCATCTTCAAGGGGCGGCCCGCGACGGCGCGGGCATAAGGCCTGACGAAGCCGGCAAGCGCGCGGCCGCCGCTGTTCACATCCGACGGGTCGACGCGCTGGTCGATGCTGTAGATCGAGAGGTCTTCCTGGTTCCAGCCATCGCCCACCGCCTGATCGTTGCGGTTCGACGCGGTGTAGTTCCATTGCGTCGAGTGCATGAGCAACTGGTCGAGCGCGTTGTACATGAGGTCGAGGGCGATGATGTGTTTTTCCCAAGGCGCATCCGTGCGGTCGCCCGCTTTCCACGCCTTGTAGGCGGCGGCATTGTCGAGATCGAAGGGGATGCCGAATTCGCCGAGAAGGGCCGGTGCGCCCGTGCCGCCGTTCAATGCGTGCGAGGCATCCTTCAGGCGGCCGAGCTGGCGCGTGTAGGAGGCTTCGATCGCTTCCGCGCCTTCGGTGGTGCGGCCGGTATAGGGATTGATCTTCACGGGGAAGTCGAACCGCTTGGTCGAGAGCGTGACGATGTCGTACCAGTGGCTGGCATTGACCGTGCGCTCGGGCGTGTCGGGCGGGAAGCCGTGGCCGAGGCCGGCGCCGGGATCGAGCTCGGCGAAGAGCAGCCAGTCATTGTTGACGGCACGCACGCGCTCCGCGACACGGGCGAAGAACGGGCCCATGAAATCCTTTTCCATTTCAAATCTGCGGCCGTTGCGCTCGCGGAAGAATTTTTCATCCATGGCTTCGATCTCGCCGCCATTGATGCGGTAGACGCCTGCGCGCTCGAAGGGGCAATGGCGGCCCTGCTTCCAGATCGAGACGCCATCGCCGTTCACCAGCACGTCGCGCTTCTTCACGACGGCGCGCTGCTCCCAGTCGATATGCATTTCCGGGAGTTCGCGGGCGAGACCGCGCGCGGCGGCGAAACCGTCAAGCGGCGACCAGGCGAGGCCGGGACGCGCGGGCATGGGGTTTTTCTCGCTGGGGCCTGTGTGCCGGTAGCTCAGCCACTGGCCGACATAGCCTGAGCCCGGCTCGTTCAGCGAGTCGAAGCCGATGACGTTGGACAGGTCTTTCACGCGGCGTGCGACGGCTTCCATCGCGCCGAGATAATGCTCCTGAAGGAAATCCTGCGCGGGGCGGCCCTGCACGAGAAAGTCCGGGCAGAAGGTGTTGCCGGCGAAGAAGAGCGTCCACATGATCGCGTTGGCGGGGTATTTGTAATTCTGCGACCAGGTCATGGTCGGGTAGTTTTCTTCCTGGCGGCCGCCTTTCGCGAAGTCGTATTTGTATTGCATGACATGCGCCGCGCCGGCGGCATGGAACTTCGTGAAGTCGAGGCCGACCGCGTCGAAGAGCCAGCCGGGGGCGCCGTCGCCGCCTGTCATGCGGCTCCAGACATCCTGATGGAAATCGACGAAGACATAGAGGCCGTAATCGTCGGCCTTGCGGCAGAGTTCGGCGAAATAGTCGAGATAGGCCTCGTCGTAGCGGCCGGGGCCTTCATGTTCGACCGCTTCCCATGTGGTCAGCAGGCGGAGGCAGTTGAAGCCCCATGCCTTGAGGCGGGAGAAATGTTCATCCGCTTCCGCGAGGGGAAAGGGACGGCCGACGAAGGAGACGGTGCGGTGATCGGAAAAATCGGTCGGGATATTTGTGTGGCCGTTCGGCGCATATGGCACCTTGCAGTCGCCGCCAAGATTGACGCCACGCAGGATGCGCTTGCGGCCATCCGTTCCCTGAAACCACTCGCCTTCAATTCCGAGCCTCGGCAACGCCATTTCCGTCCTCCCCTTTTATCGTTGGGTCGAGGATAGCGGGCATGGGCGCGGCGGGACAGGGCGGATTGCATCTCCGGGCGGCAGCGGGCAGCATTGGCCGGCAACAACGGGACCGAGACATGAACGCGCCGACGAAGGAAAAACTCCCTGCCCTGCCCGCCCAGCCTGCGGGCGTCGCCTGGCCGACCGGGGATTGGCCCGTGGGTGAGCTGCCGGCCGGGGCGGACAAGGCGCGCTTTCAGCGGCTGATGGACCATGCCTTCGCACCGGACGCCCCCGCCGATCTTGGCGAGACGCATGCTGTGGTCGTCATCAAGAGCGGCAAGCTGGTTCATGAGCAGTACTGGACGGGCTTCGGGCCGGATGTGACCTGCCCGTCCTGGTCGAAGGGGAAGAGCATTACGCAGGCCCTTGTGGGCATTCTCGTCAAGGACGGGAAGATGGATATTCACGCGCCCGCCGATGTGCCGGAATGGCAGGAGGCGGGCGACCCGCGCGGGAAGATCACGCTCGACCTGCTGTTGCGGATGTCGAGCGGGCTGGCGTTTCGCGAGGATTATGTGCCGGAACATCCCTCCGATGTGATCGAGATGCTGTGGGGCGCGGGCAAGGACGATGTGGCGCATTTCGCGGCGTCGTTTCCGCTGGAGCATGAGCCGGGGAGCTACTGGTCCTATGCGAGCGGGACGACCAACATCGTCGCGCGGGCGGCGGCGCGGGCGGCGAACGCCTTCGGGCCGGATTTCGAAGCCTTCATGCGCGAACGGCTGTTCGATCCCATCGGCATAAAAAGCGCCAAGCCGAAATTCGATGCGGCGGGGACCTTCATCGGCTCGTCATTCTGCTTCTGCACGCCACGGGACTTCGCGCGCTTCGGCCTTCTCTATCTGCGCGACGGCGTGTGGGAGGGAAAGCGTATCCTGCCGGAAGGCTGGGTGGATTATGCGCGGACGCCGACATGGCAGCAGACGGGCGCCGAGGGTGCTTATGGCGCGCATTGGTGGCTCGACCTTGCCGGGCCAGGGAGCTTTTCGGCCAATGGTTTCGAGGGGCAATACACCGTCATCGTGCCCGAGCTCGACATGGTGGTGGTGCGCCACGGGAAGACGTCGCTTGAAATGAAGCTCAATCCGAAAGCGTGGATTGCCGATATTGTGGATTGTTTCAGGAGCGGCTGAGACGGCGCAACACCGCGAATTACAGAAGCCAAAGGCGGGGCGCTGCGTGTAGACTGCCGCCTGCACTCGAAACAGGGGCACGGCACTTTGGGAAGCATCGTCCGATTTCCCGGCGATCTCGTTACGGAGCATGACCGGCGGCGGCTGACATTGGCGGCCGAGGGATCTCCGTTCGATCTCGACTTCCGAACCAACGGCCAAGGGGTTCTCGCGCCTTACCTCACGCGCTGCGGGCATTTGCGGCCGAGCTTTCGCCTGCGGAAAACGCCGGAAGGCTGGGAAGCCATCGGGCTCGGCGCGGAGGAAGCCGGGGGCGTTGCCGCGCGGGCCCGGAGCGCCGACGAGCTTTTTCGCGCGCTCGCCGCGTCCGAACAGAATTGATCTTCAAAAACACTATCCGGAGGAATTCGTCATGAACATCATACCCCGCGTCGGCAAACCCGAGGATTCCGGTTTCGACCCCGCGCGGCTCGCCAACATCACGAATTATTTCCGGTCCTATGTCGACCGGGAGAAGATTGCGGGCTTTTCCACGCTGGTTTCGCGCGGCGGCGAAATCGCGCATTTCGAAACGGCGGGACATCGCGACCGCGAGCGCGGGCTGCCGATGGAAAAGGACACGATCTTCCGTATCTATTCGATGACGAAGCCGATCACGAGCCTTGCGCTGATGATGCTTTACGAGGAAGGGCACTTCCAGCTCAACCACGCGGTGTCGCGCTATATCCCTTCGTTCAAGAAGCTGCGCGTCTGGGCGAGCGGCACGGCGGAGAAATACGAGACGAAGCCCTGCGAACGGGAAATGACGATCCGCGACCTGCTCACGCATACGTCGGGGCTGACCTATGGCTTCATGTATGAGCATCCGGTGGACCAGCTTTACCGGGATGCCGGCATCGAGGGCGCGAATACGGTCGGCATGACGCTGAAGGAAATGGTCGAGGCCGTTTCCGAGATTCCGCTGCTGTTCTCGCCGGGCGAACACTGGAATTATTCGGTTTCGACGGATGTGTGCGGGCATCTGGTGGAAGTGATGTCGGGGCGGCCGCTCGACGAGTTTCTCACCTCGCGCATCTTCGCGCCGCTCGGCATGGTGGATACGGCGTTCTTCGTACCGAAGGAAAAGCTCGGGCGCTTCGCGACCAATTATTTCAAGAACCCGAAGACGGGCAAGTCCGGCATCATGGATGTCGGCGACGAGACGAGCACCTATGCGCAGCCGCCGAAGTTTCTCTCCGGTGGCGGCGGACTTACCTCGACGATGATGGACTACTGGCGCTTCTGCCAGATGCTGCTGAATGGCGGCGAACTGGACGGAGTGCGCATCTGTTCGCCGAAGACCATCGAGTTCATGACGCTGAACCATCTGCCGCGCGGCAAGGAAATGAAGGAAATGTCGATTTCCGCCTTCAGCGAACTGGCGGCGGAAGGCGCGGGCTTCGGGCTCGGCTTCCAGGTGGTTCTGGATCCGGCGGTGACGCAGGCCATCGGCTCGGCGGGGAATTTTTCG
Organism: Parvibaculum lavamentivorans DS-1; assembly: GCF_000017565.1. Classification (NCBI taxonomy): domain Bacteria; kingdom Pseudomonadati; phylum Pseudomonadota; class Alphaproteobacteria; order Hyphomicrobiales; family Parvibaculaceae; genus Parvibaculum; species Parvibaculum lavamentivorans. The sequence goes on along the minus strand of NC_009719.1, from coordinate 903,299 downwards.
TGGGGCGGCGCTGCTTCCACCTATTTCTGGATCGACCCGGAAGAAGACCTGATCGCCATTCTGATGACGCAGCTCTATCCCTCCTCCACCTATCCGCTAAGGCCGCAGCTTCAACAGCTCGTCTACGGCGCCATCATCGATTGAGGAAGCGGCGCGCCCGCCATCATGCCGCTCTGGATTCCGCTGACAATCGCAGCTGCGTTCCTGCAGAACCTGCGCTCGACGTTGCAGAAGCAACTGACGGGTGAGATGTCGGCGCTCGGTGCTACCTATGTGCGCTTCGCCTATGGGTTGCCGGTGGCGGCACTTTACCTGTGGGGGCTTCTCGCCTTTACGGGCGCCGCGATGCCGGAGGCGAATGCGTCTTTTCTGGCTTATGCGACGGTGGGCGGGCTGGCGCAGATATGGGGGACGGTGCTGCTGGTGGCGCTGTTCGCCTATCGCAATTTCGCGGTGGGCACGACCTATTCCAAGACGGAGACGATCCAGACCGCTCTCTTCGGCATCATCGTGCTGGGCGACCATCTGAGCTTCGGGGCCTTTGCCGCCATCCTTATCAGCCTTGCCGGCGTTCTCGCGATTTCGATCGCGCAGTCGAAGCTGACGTTGGGCACATTCTGGCGGTCGCTCGGCGAGAAACCGACGCTGATGGGGATCGGCTCTGGCGCCTGCTACGGCGTGGCGGCGGTATGCTACCGGGCGGCATCGCTATCGCTGGAGCGGCCGGATTTTCTGGTTTCCGCCGCCTATACGCTCGTGATCGTGCTGCTCATACAAACGGCGGTCATGACGGTATGGCTGCGCCTGCGGCATCCGGCGGAGCTTTCCGCGTCGTTCCGGACGTGGAAAGTGAGCTCGCTTGTCGGTGTGACCGGCGCGCTGGCCTCCATGGGTTGGTTCACGGCAATGACGATACAGAACGCGGCTTATGTGCGGGCGCTCGGGCAGATCGAGCTCGTCTTCACTTTCGCTTCGTCGCATTTCCTGTTCCGGGAAAAGACGAACGCGCTGGAGCTTACCGGCATTGCGCTGGTCATTGGCGGCATTCTGCTGCTGATATTCGCCCGCTAGACAGGTCGCCTGTCAGGACATCGTCTCCCGGAGCCCGGCTGATTGCCGGACCCCGGGAGCGATGGCGGAAGACGGTATAGAGTTCGTTGCCGCGGCTTGGGGGGGCAAGGGGTCGCTGGCAACATTTCCGCTTCCACCGCACAGGCGTGTTCGGGGTACACGCCGGCGCGTCGTCCCCGGGAACCGTGCGGACAGGAAGGCAAAGCCGCATCAGTGCCCGTTCGTCTCGCTTCAGCCTGGAACAGCTGACGGACTTGCCCGGCGGGGGGCTGGGGGGCAGTGGCGCCGAACAAGACCCGATAGAGCGAGACTAGTTCAGAGCAGGCTTCTTTGGAAGGAGATTCGTCCGTAGACGCATGATTCTACCCAACTGTCCCGAGGCGGGACAGATTCCTTAAATAATGCGTCCGGGGACAATTTAATGCGGTACATCACCTGCGACGGTGGTCCGGTGCATGACACGCAGATGACCGTCATAGCCGCCATCGGCAAAATGCAGCGTGCAGCGGTTGTCCCACATGGTGAGCATGTTCTCGCGCCATTTGTGGCGGTAGACGAATTCATCTTTCGTCATGTGGGTGTAAAGGAAACCGAGAATGGCGGCGGATTCCTCATGCGTCATGCTTTCGATGCCGACGGTGTAAACGGGACTGACATAGAGCGCCTTACGGCCGGTGACAGGATGCGTACGCACCAGCGGATGCGGACATGTTTTCTCGGCTTCCTTGCTGACGATGATTTTCATTGTCCGCTGCTCTTTTTCCTGCGCGAAGATGCCCTTGGTGCCGTAGGGAAGCGCGGCGCTGTGAACAGCGGTGAGGCCGGAAAGCACTTTCTTCATCTCATCCGAAAGCGCGTCATAAGCGCGGGTGCAATCGGCATAGAGCGTGTCGCCGCCGACGGGGGGCGTTACCTTTGAGTGCAGGATGGTGGCGGCGGGCGGCTCTTCCTGGAAGCTCCAGTCCGAATGCCAGCCGGCGCCGAAATTCCGCGCCTTCTCGTTCGGCTCGCGGCGCAGTTCGAGAATATGCGGGCGGCCTTCCATGGGTGCGATGAAGGGATCGTGGCCAAAGGGGCCGATCTGGAGGGTGAAGGCTTCAAGCTCGTCATGCGTGAGCGGCTGATCGGGGAACCAGACGACGGCGTGGTCTGCCCATGCCCGATGCACTTCCGCCAGCACATCGGGCGGGAGCGGCTTCGACAGATCGAGGCCGGTGATTTCGGCACCAAAGCCGGATGCGTTCGGCTTCACATGGATGCTGCGCGGTTTCGCGGCGGCTTGCGACATGGTTCCCTCCCCTGCTCCTTTCATGGAGCTTTGACGAGAGATTGCCACATCGGCCCGGCGGGTAAAACCTATTGGAGGGGCGCGCCGGCAATGGTGATGCGGTGCATCAGGCGCCGCTCGCCGTGGTAGTCGTTGACCGCGTAGTGCCAGGTGGCGCGGTTGTCCCAGAAGGCGACCGAGCCGTCGCGCCACTGGAAGCGGCAGGTGAATTCGGGCCGCGCCGCATGGGCGAAGAGATAGTCGAGGAGCGGCTTGCTCTCCAGCCAGCTCCAGCCTTCGAAATGGGTGGTGAAGCCGGGGTTGACGTAGAGCGCCTTACGACCGCTCAGGGGATGCGTGACGACGACGGGGTGGACGGCTTCGCTGACGAGATTTTCACCCTTGAAGCCCTTGCCCTGATCGCTGTTCTTGTAGAAGCCGGCGGCGCCGAAGACATGCGCGTTGGAATGGACGGCGCGCAAGCCCTCCAGCGTTTTCTTCAGGCCCGGCGTCAGCGCGTCCCAGGCGGCATACATGCTGGCGAACATGGTGTCGCCGCCCTCGTCCGGGAGTTCGCGCGCGACGAGCACGGAGCCCATGGCGGGTTCGGCGTCGTAGGAATGATCCGTGTGCCAGCCGCCACCGATATTGACGGTCTGCTCCTTCTCCTTCCGCACCTCGGCGATGAGCGGATTTTGAGTCGGCGTGAAGAACCTGTTGACGACGATGTCGCCCCAGCGGCGTGCGAAGGCGATGTGGTCCTCGGGCGTGAGGTTCTGGTCGCGGAAGAAGACGACGCCGTAGTCGACATAGGCCTGCCGCACGGCCTCCATGTCCGAATTGCTCAGCTTCGCCAGATCGGCGCCGAGCACTTCGGCGCCACAGCCGCCCGTCATTTTCCGAACTTCGATCGCACCCATGATTTCCTCCATGTGAAGCACCGGTTTGCCGGTCATGGGATTGAGGCTAAGCCTGCGTGCGGTATAGATTGTTACGGAAGTAACAATTCAGGCATGGATCATGGAAAAGGCCCCGACTTCCCAACGCGTGGCGGCCATGCTCGGACGGAACTACTGGTTCGCGCGGCGGCCGGCCGAACTGCGGCGCAAACTTGTCGCCCATGCGCAGGTTTCGACGGTGGAAGCGGGACACTGGATCTATGACGCAGGCGACGAGGCGCGCGGTCTCTACGGCGTGCTCAGCGGCTCGGTGACGACCTATGTGGCGCTCGACAATGGCGAAAACGTGCCGATCAATATTTCCGGTCCGAGTTCGATCTTCGGCTATGCGGCACAGGTTCTGGGCGGGCACCGGGTGACGACGGCGGTGGCGCATGAACGCTCGGAGATCATCTTCATTCCGCAGCATGCGCTGGCGGCGATTGCCCGCGACCTGCCGTCGCTCTGGCTCCATTTCGCGGAGCTGGCGACCGAGCAGCTCACATGGGCGATGAAGGTGCTCGCGGAGCGGTCGCGCCTGCCGCCGCCTGCGCAGGTTGCATCGCGGCTGCAGGCCTATGCGGCTGTATGGGACAATGAAGATGGCACCGCCACGCTGCCGATACGCCAGGACGAGCTGGCGGAAATGACCGGGCTGTCGCGGAAGACGGTCAATCTCATATTGAAGGATCTCGAGAGGCGGGGGGTTGTCGCGCTTGGCTACCGGGCGATCGAAATTCGCGATGCGGCGGCGCTGAGGCGGCTGGTGGCGGCCGAGAACGCATGAAAAAGCCCGCACCGTTTCCGGCGCGGGCTTTTGTTTCGTGAGTGGCGGATTATTCCGCAGCCTGCGCCACGGACATGCCGGCCATGCGGTTGAGGCGCGTCTTGATGATGGCTTCGGCTTCCGAAACCATGCGCGTCACCAGTTCCTGGCAGGACGGGATGTCGTAGATCAGGCCCTGCACCATGCCGGCCGACCAGATGCCGTGATCGGGGTCGCCCGCTTCATAGACGACGCGTCCACGAGCACCGGCGACGAGATGCGCAATGTCCTCGATCTTGGCGCCGCCCTTCTTTTCGATGGCGACGACTTCCTGGCTGACGGCGTTTTTCGCGACGCGGGCCGTGTTGTGCAGCGTGCGGAAGATGAGATCGGTCGCCCGCTCGTCATTGGCGACGATCTGCTCCTTCACCTTCTGATGGATGGCGCTTTCCTTGGTGCACATGAAGCGTGTGCCCATGTTGACGCCTTCGGCGCCGAGCGCGAGCGCGGCGACGAGGCCGCGCGCATCGCCGAAGCCGCCAGACGCGATCATCGGGATCTTCACCTTGTCGGCGGCGGCCGGAATGAGGATCAGGCCCGGAATGTCATCCTCGCCCGGATGGCCCGCGCATTCGAAGCCGTCGATCGAGATGGCATCGACGCCCATGCGCTCGGCGGAGAGCGCGTGGCGGACGGCGGTGCATTTGTGAATGACCTTGATGCCGTGTTCCTTGAAGTGATTGACGTGTTCCTGCGGCTTGTAGCCCGCGGTTTCCGCGATCTTCACGCCGGACTCGATGATCGCCTGGCGGTATTCGGCATAGGGCGGCGGCTTCAGCGCCGGCAGGATGGTGAGGTTCACGCCGAAAGGCTTGTCGGTGAGGCCTTTGCACTTGGCGATTTCCTTCACGAGGTCTTCAGGCGTCGGCTGGGTGAGCGCGGTGATGAAGCCGAGCGCGCCCGCATTCGCCACGGCGGCGACGAGTTCGGCGCGGCCGACCCATTGCATGCCGCCCTGGACGATGGGGTGATCGACCCCGAACATTTCCGTGAATCTGGTTTTGAGCACTTTCCCTCTCCCTGATTGAAGCGCACCTAACCGGCGCGCTTCCGCAAATTTCGATATGGGGCAGTTTTAGCAGAAGGTTCGAGGCTTTTGCACGCCGGGAATCGGCGGAAATGGCGGCGAAACGCCTTGCCGCAACGTCCTCCAAGCATTCGCAAGTTCTTGAAATGACGGAAAAAGCGGCGCAGTCTGCCGCGACAAGATCAGACATTGGATTGTTCACGCATGAACAACGACGCCAACTGGGACGCCTATCGCATTTTTCTCGCGGTGGTGGATACGCAAAGCCTGTCCGGCGCGGGCCGGCGGCTCAAGCTCAGCCATGCCACGGTGGGCCGCCATATCGCGACGCTGGAGAAGCGGCTCGGCACGAAGCTCTTCGTGCGGGAGCCGACCGGCTATGCGCTGACGGGCGCCGGCGAGCGCTTGCGCGCGGAAGTGGAGCCGATGTCGCTGGCCGCCGAGCGCGCGCTGCACGCAGCATCGAGCGAGGATGGGCAGGCGCAGGGGCTGGTGCGCGTCGCCATTCCGCACAGCATCGCCTCCTACTGGTTCATGCCCTATCTCGACGAATTCGCGGCGCGGCATCCCGGCATCGAGATCGAGATCGTGAACGAGGTGACGCAGGTATCGGTGAAGCGGCGCGACGCCGACATCGTCATCCGGCCTTACGGGCCGGGGCGCGAGAACGTGGTGGGCCGCAAGATCGGCCGCATCGGCGTCGGTTTCTATGCATCGCGCTCCTATGCGGAACGCTTCGGCCTGCCCTCGAAGCGCGAGGAATGGAAAGAGCATCGGATCATCGGCTTCGGCGGACGGGCAGCGGAGGTGGAACTCGCGGACTGGCTCGCCCATGTGACGCAGGGGGCGCGGGTGGCGCTGCGCTGTTTCTCGGACGCCGATCTCGTGCAGGCGGTCAGGGCCGGTGTCGGCATCTCGACACTCGTCTGCCTGACGGGCGACCATTATGACGACCTCATCCGCATTGCGCCGCAGAAGCTCGCCAATGGCACGGAGATGTGGCTGCTCGCGCATCCCGACCTTCGCGACACCGCGCCCGTGCGCGCCGTCATCGATTTCCTCGGCGAGAAGGCGAAGGTGGATCGCGACCGGCTGGCGGGGCGAAACGTCACCTGAACACATCCGAACATTCCGGCATTCAGCGCTGAACAGGCATAACAGCGTGATCCGGTCCATATTGAGCGCAATGAATTTCCGGAGGACACCGACATGGCACTGCCCGACATTCTGAAAAACAGCCTGGAGATACCCGTCATCGGCTCTCCGCTCTTCATCGTTTCCGGCCCGGAGCTGGTGATCGCGCAGTGCAAGGCGGGCATCGTCGGCTCGTTTCCGGCGCTCAATGCGCGGCCGGCGCATGTGCTGGAAGAGTGGATCACGCGGATCAAGGGCGAGCTTGGCGAATATCAGGCGAAACATCCCGAGAAGAAGGTGGCGCCCTTCGCCGTCAACCAGATCTGCCATGCCTCGAACGACCGGCTGGCACATGACATCGACGTCTGCACGAAGCTCGAAGTGCCGATCATCATCACATCGCTCCGACCGCCGGCCGAGGTGATCGACGCGGCGCATAGCTATGGCGGCAAGGTCTTCCACGACGTCATCAATGTGAAGCATGCGAAGAAGGCGGCGGAACAGGGCGTGGACGGTCTCATCCTCGTTTGTGCCGGCGCGGGCGGACATGCGGGCACGCTGTCGCCCTTCGCGCTGGTGCGCGAGGTGAAGCAGTGGTTCAAGGGAACCGTGATCCTCTCCGGCGCGCTCAGCGACGGCTGGGGCATCGCGGGCGCGCTCGCGATGGGCGCCGACCTTGCCTATATGGGCACGCGCTTCGTCGCCACGGCGGAAGCGAACGCCGAACAGGCGTACAAGGATCATCTCATCCAGTATGCGGCGGACGACATCGTCTACACGAACCTCTTTACCGGCGTGCATGGCAATTACCTCGCGCCCTCCGTTGCCGCGGCGGGTCTCGACCCGAACAACCTGCCGGAAGCCGACAAGTCGAAGATGAATTTCGGCTCGGGCGGCAACATGAAGCAGAAGGCATGGAAGGACATCTGGGGCTCCGGCCAGGGCATCGGCCAGATCACCGACGCGCCGCCCGTCGCCGAACTCATCGACCGGCTGAAGCGCGAATATGTGCAGGCCTGCCGCGAATTCGCTGAGCGGATGCCGGCAGAAGCACTGACGGCTTCAAGGGCGGCGGCGGAATAAGGCTCCGGCTTTCTGGCACAGAACGGCGGCGGAATTTCTTCCGCCGCCGTTTTCTTATTCAAACCAAGTATTGCCCGGCCGTCTCGTGCAGGAAGCTCATGACGTAGAGCGCGAGGGTGGTGAGGACGAAGGCGTTGAACATGCGTTCGATGCGGTTCGTGCGGGTCATCGGATCGTTCCTTCTGTGAGGGAGAGGCTTGCGGGACGGGAGGAGGTGTCCGCCATGTCGATACAGCCGAGGCCGGCAAGCGTCGTGCGGACGGCGATGTCGAGGGGCGTGTGGGGCTCGTGGCCGAGGAAGGCGACGAGTTTCGCATTGTCGAGCTTCACGGGTTTTTTCCAGAGGTAGCGCATCTCGCGCATCTCGCGGAACGTCTCGACGAAGGGCGAGAGAACCGTGAGCGCGAACCAGGGGAGGCGCTTCACGGGGAGGTCCGGCTTGCGGGCAGCGAAGCGGACGGCGTCCGCCATCTCGATGCCTTGCTCAAGCCAATGGCCGCCGAAGTGGAAGACCTCGAAGGGCTTCAGCTCATCCGCGCGCAACAGCAGCCGCGCGACCGTCTCCGCCATGTCCGGCAGATAGGCCCAGTTGTGGCCGACCTTGTGCGGCCCCGGATAGCTGACGGAGCGGAGCGGCTTGCCGGGCGTCACGAGGCCCTGCGCGAACCAGTTGTTGCCGGGATTGCAGCCGCCGAAGAAATCGCCTCCGCGCAGGACCAGCACGGGCACGCCCTCTTCCGAGGCGGCGCGGAGGCGGCGTTCCATCTCGACGCGGAGGGCGCCTTTGCGCGTCTTCGGATTTTGCGGCGAGGTTTCGGCGAGAAGCGGAAAGGCATCCGGCCCGAAATTATAGACGGTGCCGGGGAAGACGATGCGCGCGCCCGCTTCCCTGGCGGCGGCGATCGTGTTGCCGATCATGGGGAGGACGGTGCTGCCCCAGTTGCGGTAGCCGGGCGGGTTCACGGCATGGACGATCACATCGACATTCACGGGGGCGGCGCGGACGTCTCCGGCGCTCATGGCATCGCCCTTCACCCAGTCGATGAAGGGCATGTCGGACAGGGCGCGGGCGGCGGCCTTCGGATTGCGGTGAAGAGCACGGATCTGCCAGCCGTGGCGGTGGAGCGCCAGCGCCGTTTCGCCGCCGAAGCCGCCTGTCGCGCCGAGGATGAGGGCCGTAGAGGTCATTGTCTTTCTCCGGGGTCACCGTTTCGTTGACTGGAGAATGAAATATTCACGTATGAATATGAATTGCCTAAATTCTGCTATCTGATATACATTTTTGTATGAACAACGAACAACCCGGCTGGGAGCTTTACCGGTCCTTCCTTGCGGTCGTGCGGGAGGGGAGCCTTTCGGGGGCTGCGCGGCAGCTTGGCCTGACGCAGCCGACCGTGGGGCGGCATGTGGATGCGCTGGAAGAAGCGCTCGGCGTCGGCCTCTTCACCCGCTCCCAGGGCGGGCTCGCACCGACGGAAGCGGCCCTGTCGCTGGTGCCCCATGCGGAGGCCATGTCGATGGCGGCGGAGGCGCTGCGGCGGGCGGCGTCCGGCGAGGCGGAGGAAGACCGGGGGACGGTCCGCATCACCGCAAGCGAGATGATCGGCACGGAGGTGCTGCCCTCGATCCTCGCCGCCTTTTGCGAGAAACATCCGCGCATCGCCATCGAGCTCGTGCTGTCGAACAGGACGGACGACCTCATCCGGCGCGACGCCGACATTGCCATTCGCATGGTCCGGCCGACGCAAACCTCCCTTGTCGCGAAAAAATGCGGCACGATCGGGCTCGGACTCCACGCCCACAAGAACCTGATCCAGCGCTTCGGCATGCCCCAATCTGTCGAGGATCTTACGCAATATCCAATCATCGGCTTCGACCGGGAATCCTCGATCCGGCGGCTGAAGGACCTCGGCGGCTTTCCGCTCAGCCGCGAGCTGTTTGCCTTCCGCTGCGACAGCGATGTGGGGCAATTTGCGGCGCTCAGGGCCGGGGTCGGCTTCGGCATGTGCCAGTATCCGCTCGCGCTTCGCTATCCCGATCTCGTATCGGTGCTGCCGGGGGCGATCGATTTCGAGCTAGATGTCTGGATCGCCATGCATGAGGATTTGAAGACGAGCCGGCGGATGCGGCTGATGTTCGACCATCTGGCCGAGGAAATGAGCGCCTATGTCCGGCATGGTGCGCGGGAAGCCGCGGAAAAAGCGGCCGCCAAGTAGGCTATCGCCCGCCGCGCCCCACCCTGCTATATCAATCGCGAAGCAGCCTTCCCTTGCGTCCCGAGGACTTTCCCATGAGCAAAGCCGCCGAAGCCAGCCCCGCGAAATCCGGCGAGAAGCCCAATCCGCCGCTCGCCTCCTTCAACTGGCAGGACCCGTTGCTGCTGGACGAACAGCTCACCGAGGAAGAGCGCATGGTGCGCGACAGCGCGCGCGCCTATTGCGAGGAGAAGCTTTTCACGCGGGTGAAGGAAGCGAACCGGCACGAGATTTTCCATCGCGAAATCATGAACGAGATGGGCGCGCAGGGCATGCTCGGGCTGACGCTGCCGGAGAAATACGGTTGCGCCGGGCTCTCCTATGTCTGCTACGGTCTCGCCGCGCGCGAGGTGGAACGCGTCGACAGCGGCTATCGCTCGGCGATGAGCGTGCAATCCTCGCTCGTCATGCATCCGATCTATGCCTATGGCACCGAGGCGCAGCGCGAAAAATATCTGCCGAAGCTCGCGACCGGCGAATGGGTCGGCTGTTTCGGCCTGACCGAGCCCGACCACGGCTCCGATCCGGGCTCCATGCGGACGCGGGCGGCGAAGGTCGATGGCGGCTATGTGCTGAACGGCGCGAAGATGTGGATCACCAATGCGCCGATTTCGGACCTCGCCGTCGTCTGGGCGAAGACGGAAGACGATGTCATCCGCGGCTTTGTGGTCGAGCGCGGTTTCAAGGGTTTCGAGACGCCGAAGATCGAGGGCAAGTTCAGCTTGCGTGCGTCGATTACCGGCGAGATTTCATTGCAGGATGTTTTCGTGCCGGATGAGAACCTGCTGCCGAATGTGCGCGGGCTTGCCGGTCCCTTCGGCTGCCTCAACCGGGCGCGCTACGGCATCGCCTGGGGCGCGATGGGCGCAGCGGAATTCTGCTGGCATGCGGCCAGGCAATATACGCTCGACCGCAAGCAGTTCGGCCGGCCGCTCGCCGCGAACCAGCTTATCCAGAAGAAGCTCGCCGACATGCAGACGGAAATCACGCTCGGGCTGCAGGGTTGCCTGCAACTCGGCCGGATGTTCGACGCCGGGACGGCAGCGCCCGCCTCCATCTCGCTGATGAAGCGCAACAATTGCGGCAAGGCGCTCGACATTGCCCGCGTCGCCCGCGACATGCATGGCGGCAATGGCGTTTCGGACGAGTATCACGTCATCCGCCACGTCATGAACCTTGAAGCGGTGAACACCTATGAGGGTACGCATGACGTTCATGCGCTGATCCTCGGCCGCGAGCAGACAGGCATTCAGGCGTTTTTCTGAGCCGCCTTCAAGGTCAATACCGCGTACCAGGCATAGCCACGATACAAGGGGCGGAACGCGAGTTCCGCCCCGAGCTTTTCGGCAAGGGCGTGCAGCACAGGCCGAAGCTCGGCGCGCGGCCTCACATGAAAGCGGGCGAGCCAAGCCCATAGGAGCGCGCGGAACCAGCGCGGCAGACGTTCCTGCTGGCCGAAATCCACAATGTGGAGGCTGCCGCCCGGTGCGAGATTGCAGATCGCCTGAGCAAGCGTCGCCTGCCAATCCGGGATCATCGACAGCGTATAGGACAAATAGATGCGGTCGAAGCGGCTGATGCCAAAGGCCGCATAGGGGTTGAAGCGCGTCGCGTCTCCCCAGGCGAGGTGAATGGCGGTGGCGTTCGCCCGCGTAGCGGCGCTGCGGGCGCTGGCGAGCATCTCATCCGAAATATCCATGCCGTAAAGTTCGGCCTGTGGGTGCAGCTTCGCCGTCCGCACAAGATTGCGCCCCGTGCCGCAGCCGACTTCGAGCACGGTGCCGCCGGCCGCCGGCGCGAGTTCGGCGATCAGCCGGTCGCGACCGAGAAGGTAGTAGCGGCGTGTCAGGTCGTAAAAGTGGCGCTGGCGCCGGTAGACACGGTCCATGAGCCGGCTGTGATCCTGTTCGCCATGTCCAGCGACACTCACGGGTTCAATCCTTCAACACGTAAAGGTGAAAGCCGCCATAGATCGAGGAGCGGTCTTGCGCGGTGAAGGCGAGCGATTCCTCTTCGCGGTACGCCCAGCGTGCAAGGATCGCATCGTCCACGCGGCCGGGCAGCAGTGTTGGCTCGGCGGCGGTGCGGAAGATGACGCGGGCGCCGGGGCGGGCCGTGCGTGTAATCTGGGACCAGAGGTCGTTGAGCTGTGCGTCCGTCATCCAGTCCTGCGCGTCGAGAAGGACGTAGCGGTCCATGCTCGCTTCGCTTTCTTCCCGCAGATAGTCGGTGAAGGAGGCATTCAGCACGTCGATGCGTCCAGCGCGAGCCTGCAGCACGGAGAAGTTTTCTCGCTTGAGGTAGGGCGGCAAGGGGCCCTTGCCATCCGGCGCATAGGCACGAGCGAAAGCCTGCCAGGCGAAATAATTTTCGCTCAGGGGGAAACCGCAAGTGAGGCGCTCGAGCCGCTCGCGCAGGACGAGGCGCATCTCGCGGCCGCCCGCCAGGGCCTGATACTGGGCGGGCGGAATGCCGAGACCATAAAGTGTCGAAGGCTTGTCCGTCAGCCAGGCGATCGTCTTTCTCTCAAAAAGCGGGGCAAGCTTCTCGTCGAAGAAGCGGCGCTGGGCATCGAGCGTCGGCGCTTCGACAAGTGCGCGGAAGGAGACACCATAGAGCCGCGCCGCGAAATGCGCGGCGCCGATGAAATGACCGAGAAGACCGTGGCGATAAAAGCCCCGCGCGAAGAGCGCGATGCGGCGGCGAAAATGGAAGGGGCGCTTCTCCCAATAGGCGCGTGTCGTGTCATCGAGATTCGGCTTCAGGAAGCGGTCATATGTTTTCAGGTTCTCGCGCGTGTCGGCATTGCCGAAAAAGCGGGAAAACCGGTCATAGCCCGGAAGATGAGCGGCACCGGCGCGCTTCAGCCGCACCAGCGCCACATGGGCCGGATTGAGATCGAGCGCGGTGATGCGGGCGGGTGAAGCGGTCGCATAGGAGAGCGCATTGCAGCCGCCAGACGCGATGGCGACAATCCGCGTGTCGGGCGACATGTCCTGCCCCAAAGCCATGGCGGCGATGTCGACCTCGGGGTCTTCCCAGATTTGCGGATAGACGAGACCGGTGAAAAGCCAGGTGAAGAGACGTTCCGTCAGTCCTTCCTTCGAGGCAGGTTTGTGCCTATGAACGGCGGCGGCGAGACGGCGGTTTATATCGCGCCGGCGGCCGGCGGGAATGACGGCATCGGACGCGGCTTCGGCAGCGGTGTCGGACAAGGGTATGTCTCCATTCGCGGGTTTGAGCGCCGCCCAAGCGGCCTCTCACCTGCTGCTACAGGCTTTGTGTGAACCTCGTGTGACCCGGGCCGACAAGCCTGCTTCCGAATCGGATGGAGAGGCGTATAGTCGTCGGCAAGATCGCTAAAACCCCAGGAAACACCGTCTCCCTGCCCGCCCCGGCGGCTTGCCCGGGATATGAGGCCGGGCGATACCAGCCCAGACCGGCGCGGCCCGTTTCGCGCCCAGCCCCGGATTTTCTCCCGTGGAATCGCGCGCGACCACGTCCCGGCCGGACCGGACAGCCAGCCCGTTGTGGCGGCTGGTGCCGCTTATCCAGCGCCACAAGTGGCGCTTCTGGGGCGGGATGTCGCTTATCAATGCCGGCCGCCTGCTTGAAGCCTTCATGCCGCTCTTCCTGAAGATGGGGATCGACAGGATCGCGGTGGGCGACATGCGCCTGGCGGTGCCGGCCCTCGCCATTCTCGGCCTGATGGTGCTCCGCTACATCGCCTTCAATCTCGGGCGGCGCTATGTGCGCGAGGTCGGCGTCGATGCCGCCTTCGATTTGCGGCAGCGGCTCTACTGGCATCTGGAATTGCAGGGGCCGCGCTTCTTCTCCCGCTATACGACCGGCGACCTGATGGCGCGGGCGATCAACGACATCATGCTCATCCGCCAGCTGATCGGCATGGGGACGAGGCTCCTCTTCGTGCTCGGCTTCTCGGGCATCATCGCCTTTATCTTCATGTTCTATCAGTCGCCCTCGCTGACGCTTCTGCTGCTCCCGGCGCTGCCTGTGTTCGCGGTTATCGGATGGGTGATCGCGAAGAAGATTTTCACGCAGTCGACGCAGGTTCAGGAGGGGTTCTCTTCGCTCTCCGCGCAGGTGCAGGAAAACCTGAACGGTATCCGCACCATCCAGACCCATGCGCAGGAAGCGCGCGAGACCGATCGCTTCGCCGCCAGTTCGGACCATTACGCAAAAAACTACTACAAGCTGATGTCGCTCAATTCCGGCCTCACCTCCGCGATGCTTATGGCCACCGGCTTCACCACGCTGATCGTTGTCGGCTATGGCGGATTGCAGGTTGTGGAGGGCGTCATAACGCTCGGCACCTTCACCGCGTTCATCTTCTATCTCAACATGATGCTAGCGCCGATCAAGGAAGGCGGCGTGATGGTGACGCTGTTTCAGCGCGGCGGATCGGCGGCGGCGCGGATTTTCGAGATTCTGGATCACGAGCCGGAAATTCGCGACGCGCCCGACGCCGCGCCGCTGGACGAAATCGGCGGCGCGATCACGCTCAACCATCTCTCCTATGTGCACCCGGCGGCAAACGGCGAGGGCTGGCCGGCGCTCAACGATGTATCGCTCGAAATCCGCAAGGGGGAGATGATCGCGTTGCTGGGCCGCGTCGGCTCCGGCAAGTCGACGCTGCTCCGGCTCATCGTGCGGCTGCTCGATCCGCCGCCCGGTACGGTCTATCTCGACGGCCGCGACATCCGGATGCTGCCCGTATCGCAGGTGCGGAGCGAGGTGGCCATGGTGCCGCAGGACCCCTTCCTCTTCGCGACGCATATTGCGCAGAACATTTCCTACGACAATCCGGACCGTGCGACGGAGGAAGTGTGGCGCGCGGCGGAAAGCGCCGATCTCGAAGCGACCATCCGCCGCTTTCCTCACCGGCTCGAAACCATGGTGGGGGAGCGCGGCGTGACGCTTTCCGGCGGGCAGAAGCAGCGCGCGAGCCTTGCGCGCGGGCTTGTGCGCGAGACGCCGGTGCTGCTTCTCGATGACTGCTTCTCCTCCGTCGACACGGAAACGGAGGAATTCATCCTCTCACGGCTCAAGACGCTGCGGCAGGGGCGCACCACGCTGATGGTATCGCACCGCGTTTCGACAGCACGGCATGCGGACCGCATCATCGTGCTCGATGAGGGGCGCGTCGCCGAAATCGGCACGCATCATGAGCTAATTGCGAAAGGCGGGCTTTATGCCACGCTTGAGCGCCAGCAGGGCCGCCGCGACGAACTCGTGCAGACGCTGACCGAAACGACGGGAGGCGAGGCATGAGCGACGCGCGGCCGGAAAAGAAAACACGCGACTACACCATCTTCGACGACGAGATGGAGACGCGCGGCTTCGATTTCGGGCTGATCGTCCGGCTCATGCGCTGGATGCGGCCATATCGAAGGCAGGGGCTGATCGCGCTCGTCTTCGTTCTGCTGGCAGCGAGCGCGGCTGTGCTTGCCCCTGTCGTGGTTAGCCGCGTGGTTGTCGACGGCATTCTGCTGCCGACTTCCGACGCCGGTGCGCCGGATTTCGGTCAGAAGGCCCTCAACGCTTTTCTTTCCAGTCTCCTCGACCTTCATCCGATCGTTGCCGCCTGCATTCTCTATGGCGTGTGGACGGTTCTCTGGGCGGCATTCGGACACGGCTTCCGCGTCATGCTGGCGCGCACCGTACTCAATGGATTGCGCGACCTGAGGCGCGACCTCTTCGCGCATCTCGAAACGCGTCCTTCAAGTTTCTATGACCGCGTCGCCGTCGGCCGCGTCATGACGCGCCTTACCAACGACATCGAAACGCTGTTCGAGCTGCTGGCGGGATTTGGCGTGCTGCTTGGTGAATTCGTGCCGTTCTTTGTCGCCGTTTCGATCATGCTGGCACTCAACCCCACGCTGACATTCGAGTTGATGCTGCTGCTGCCGCTCGCCGCGCTTGCTACATGGGCCTTCCGTATCGTCTCGCGGCAGGTCTATCGCGGCATCCGCTCCACCATGTCGCGCCTCAACGAGAACCTGCAGGAAAACCTGTCGGGTATCGAAGTGGTGCAACTATATGGCCGCGAGGAGATCAACTTTCAGCGCTATACCGGCATCAATGAGGAAAACCGCGAACAGGAAAATCTCGCCGTCCGGATCGAAAGCTATTATGGCCCGGCGATGGACAGCATGGCCTTTCTCGCCATGGCGGCCATCATCTGGTTCGGCGGGCAGCATGTGTTCGAAGGCGCGGCGACGCTTGGCAGCGTCATCCTCTTCGCACAATTTGCCGATATGATGTTCCGGCCCATCGTGGCGATGGGTGAACAATGGAACGTCGTCTTTCGCGCCATGGCGAGTTGCGAGCGGATATTCCAGGCTCTCGACTGGGACGAGGCATTGAAGGAGCCGGAAGAGCCGAAGCCGCTGCCGAAAGACCTGAAAGGCCAGGTGACGTTCAACCATCTGACCTTCGGCTACACGCCAGGCACGACGATCCTGAAAGATGTCAGCTTCGACATCAAGCCGGGCGAGCGCATCGCCATCGTAGGACCGACAGGTTCCGGCAAGACGAGCCTCATCCGCCTGCTCTGCCGCTTTTACGATGTGCCGGCAAACTCCATCCTGATCGACGGCATCGACATCATGGATGTGATGCCGTCCGAAATCCGGCAACGGGTCGGCGTCGTGCTGCAGGATTTTCATATTTTCTCCGGCACGGTCTACGACAATATCGCGCTTGGAAACCCTGCGATCACGCGCGAGATGGCCCGCGAGGCGGCGCGGCTCGTGCATGCGGATCCTTTCATCCGCACCTTGCCGCAAGGCTACGACACGATGTTGACGGAGCGCGGGCGC
This sequence comes from Parvibaculum lavamentivorans DS-1, assembly GCF_000017565.1. Lineage (NCBI taxonomy): Bacteria > Pseudomonadati > Pseudomonadota > Alphaproteobacteria > Hyphomicrobiales > Parvibaculaceae > Parvibaculum > Parvibaculum lavamentivorans. The sequence continues at coordinate 886,856 of NC_009719.1, read as the reverse complement.
AATCTCAGCCATGGCCAGCGGCAGCTTCTCGCATTTGCGCGCGTGCTGGCGATGAACCCCGAAGTGCTCGTTCTCGACGAAGCAACCGCGAGCATCGATACGGAAACCGAACTCGTCATCCAGGATGCACTTTCCAAAGTCACGCAGGGGCGCACCTCGATCATCATCGCGCATCGACTTCAGACGATTCGTGAAGCAGACCGCATCGTCGTGCTCGCCGGTGGCGAAGTGCGCGAAATCGGCAGCCACGATGAACTGATTGCCATAGGCGGTCTTTACAAAACGCTTTATGAGCTTCAAGTTCAGGACGTGGCCGGCACGAGCAAGAACATCTGATTTTTCGCTTTGCCCCCTTTCTTCCCGCGCACAGCGTTCGCTGCGCTGTGGAAGGCGACATTCAAATAATGGAACTTCGCGGCTTGCCGCGCGTTATTTTCAATGTGCATGCGCGCATGTTTTCCCAACAAGGATTGATAACAGCAGCTTATGTGTGGCTTCAGCGGCGAAATAAGATTCGACGGCGTGCAGGCGGATGCCCGTGCGGTAATGACCATGTGCGACGTCCTCGCACCGAGAGGGCCAGACGGAAGCGGCCTTGCCGCGAGTGGCAATGTGGCAATGGGACACCGCCGGTTGAAGATCATCGATCTCAGCGAACGCGGCAGCCAGCCAATGACGGATCCGGCGCTTGGGCTAACCCTCGTGTTCAATGGCTGCATCTACAATTATCGTGAATTGCGCGAGAAGCTCGAAGCGAAGGGCTACAGCTTTCATTCGGCAAGCGACACGGAAGTCGTGCTGAAGGCATGGCACGCTTGGCGCGCCGATGCGCCCACGCATATGAACGGCATGTTCGCCTTCGCCGTGCACGAACGTGACAGCGGCCGCACCGCGCTGGCGCGCGACAGGCTCGGCATCAAGCCGCTTTATCTCTCCCTCAGCGGCAAACGGCTGCGCTTTGCCTCGACGCTTCCCGCCATATTGGCGGCGGGCGATGTCGACACGTCGATCGATCCGCAAGCACTTCAGGCTTACATGACATGGCACGCCGTCGTGCCGCCACCGCTGACAATGCTGAAAGGCATCCGCAAGCTGCCGCCGGCGACCGTCGCCATATTCGAGGCAGATGGCAGCCGCCGGGATACCGTCTACTGGTCACTCGGCTATGAGCGCTCCCGGGAAGACGCAATGCGCAGTGAAGGCGATTGGGCGGAAATGCTGCACGCATCGCTTATCGCCGCCGTCGACCGGCGAATGATTGCCGACGTACCTGTCGGGGTTCTGCTTTCGGGTGGTGTCGATTCAAGCTTGATTGTCGGCCTTCTTGCCGAGGCCGGTCAGCAATCGCTCAATACATTCTCTATCGGCTTTGAAGCCGCGAATGGAGAGCTCGGCGACGAGTTCAAATATTCCGACATTGTCGCGAAGCACTTCGGTACGGAGCATCACAAGATTTTCGTACCGTCAAGCGAGCTGCTCGATGCGCTCCCCCGCACCATCGGCTCGATGTCGGAGCCCATGGTGTCGTATGACAATGTCGGCTTCTTTCTGCTGTCGCAGGAAGTCGCAAAGCATGTGAAGGTCGTACAGAGCGGCCAGGGCGCCGACGAGGTTTTTGCCGGCTATCACTGGTACCCGAAGCTCGCCAATTCAGACGCGCCGGCAAGCGATTACGCAGCGGCCTTTTTCGACCGCGATTTCGACGAATATCGCCGGACGGTCCAGCCGCAATATCACGACGGACATTTCGTCGAAGAATTCATCGAAGATCAGTTCTCCCGCCTCGGCGCAGAACACGCCGTGGACAAGGCATTGCGCCTCGACACCACCATCATGCTCGCCGACGATCCGGTGAAGCGTGTGGACAACATGACGATGGCTTGGGGACTTGAGGCGCGCGTCCCCTTTCTCGATCATGAACTTGTGGAGCTTGCGGCGCGCATACCCGCTCAGCACAAGCTTGCCGATGGCGGCAAGGGCATTCTGAAGACGGTCGCCCGCAAAGTTATTCCCGCCGACGTGATCGACCGGCCGAAGGGCTACTTTCCGGTTCCCGCGCTCAAATATCTGGATGGGCCCTATCTCGCCATGGTGCGGGATGCGTTGAGCACCGATGCGGCAAAGCAACGGGGGCTCTTCAATCAGGGTTATCTCGAAGAACTGTTCGCCAATCCATCCGAACACATCACACCGCTGCGCGGCTCCAAGCTCTGGCAGATCGGCCTTCTGGAGCTGTGGCTGCAGTCGCATTCGGTCTGATCACATGGCGATGGGCGAGACAAGGAAGACCCCGATGACCAACAGCCGCGATCCGGCTTCGCTCTCCCTGCGGCAGTGGGATGCCGGTGGCACCGGCAGCGAACTGACGCGGGCGAGCGTGGCGCTCGATTGCGGCTGGGGGCGGCTACTCTTCGGGCAAACCTTCAGCGGCCCGCGCGAATTGGCGGAGACATTGCTGGCCGAGAGCGAGGGCAAGCGCGACATCGCCTTTTACGTTCGCGAGCCGCATGTGATGCTGTCGCTGGAGCCGCAAGCTCTTTTCCTCGATCCCTCTCACACCTATCGCCTCGCTCTTGAAGAAGAAGTGGATCGCGATCCACCACTCGGCTTTTCCATTCGGAGCGCTTGGCCGGAGGATCTTCCGGACATCAATCGGGTTTACAGCGGGCGCGGCATGGTGCCGATTGAGAAAGGTTTTCTCGACAAGCTTTCGCCGGACAGTCCGCATCTCGTCCTGGTGGCAGAAGACACCGCCACGCCGGGACATGTTGTCGGCGTGGTCATGGGTGTCGATCATCGTCGCGCATTCGAGGATCCCGAAGCCGGCTCCAGCCTCTGGGCGCTGGCGGTCGACGTTCAGGCCGCGTGGCCCGGCGTCGGCGCGGCACTGACGACGGAACTCGCGGAACTGCTGCGCCGGCAGGGCTGCAGGTTCATGGATTTGTCGGTGATGCACGACAATGGAAGCGCAATCCATCTTTACGAAAAGCTCGGCTTCGAGCGTGTGCCGGTCTTCTGCGTCAAGACGCGCAATGCGATCAACCAATCTCTCTATATCGGCCCGCCGCCAGGGCACGAACTGAACATCTATGCACGGGTCATCATCGACGAAGCGCGGCGTCGCGGTGTGGCTGTGGATGTCGAGGATGAGAAGGCGGGCCTCTTTACCCTTACACTCGGGTCGCGCAGCATTTCCTGCCGCGAGTCGCTCAGCGACCTCACATCCGCCGTCGCCATGAGCCGCTGCGACGACAAGGCGCTGACGCGGCGCCTCTTGCAGCGCACGGGCATCGACGTGCCCGACCAGGTTCTCGCGGGAAGCAGCGAGATCAATCAAGACTTTCTGGAAAAGCACAAGCGCATCGTCGCCAAGCCCGCGCGCGGCGAGCAGGGGCGCGGTGTGTTCGTCGACCTGCGAAGCATGGAAGCCGTCGAGCGTGCTGTGGAAATCGCACGCGAGCAATGCGATCAGGTCATCCTGGAGGAATTCGTCGAGGGCGAGGATTTGCGAATCATCGTTATCGACAGCGCCGTCGTCGCGGCAGCCTTGCGCCGTCCTGCGGAAGTAATCGGAGACGGCCACCACAGCATCTCGACGCTTATCGAGAAGCAGAGCCGCCGTCGGGCCGCCGCAACGGGCGGCGAAGGCTCGATACCGGTCGACGCGGAAACGGAACGCTGCATCGCAGATGCCGGCTACACATGCGACGATATATTGCCCGAGGGCATGCGGCTCGCCGTGCGCAAGACCGCGAACCTTCATACCGGCGGCACCATCCATGATGTCACGCCGCAACTTCATCCGGCGCTTGGCGAGGCGGCGATCCTCGCGGCGCGTACGCTTTCAATGCCTGTCGTCGGGTTCGACTTCATGGTCGAGGCGCCGAACAGACCCTTTTACCGCGTGATCGAAGCGAATGAGCGGCCGGGACTTGCCAATCACGGGCCCGCGCCGACTGTAGAACGCTTCGTCGACTTCCTGTTCCCCGAGACGCGATACGACAAGCCCTGACCGTGACGCAAGCGCGAGGAAGAATGAAGAACCTCAGTATCGATAGCAACTATATGTGCGACGTAATGGAGCGCATGCTGGAAACGCCGAGCCCCTCCGGCATGACCGACATGATCGTCGGGCTCGTCTGCGAAGAGCTGGAGAAATTCGGCATCAACTTCGAGCTTACGAGACGTGGCGCAATCCGCGCGGATCTGGAGGGCGGCCTTCATTCTCCCGACCGCGCCATTATCGGGCATCTCGATACGCTTGGCGCAATGGTCAAGGGCTACCGGGCGAATGGCCGCCTTGAGGTCGTTCCCATCGGTACGTGGTCCGCGCGTTTTGCCGAAGGGGCGCGCTGCACGATTTATGCAGATGGCGGCGCGCGCTATCGCGGCAGCATCCTGCCGCTCAAGGCTTCCGGCCACACGTTCAACGAGGAGATCGACACGCAGCCGGCTTCATGGAGCAACCTGGAGCTGCGTATCGACGCAAGGACGGGGAGCGAAGCCGAGACCCGTGCGCTCGGCATCCATGTCGGCGACACGATCTCGATCGACCCGGAGACGGAGTTCTCCGACACCGGCTTCGTGACCTCGCGGCATCTCGACGACAAGGCGGGTGTGGCTTCCATGCTTGCCGCCGCCAAGGCCGTCACGCAATCGGAGGTGACGCTGCCCATCGACTGTCATCTCCTGTTCACCATCTCCGAGGAAGTGGGCGTCGGCTCATCGCATGTGCTGCATGGCGATGTCGCGGAAATGGTATCTATCGACAACGGCACCGTTGCGCCGGGTCAGTATACAAGCGAGTACGGCGTTACCGTCGCGATGCAGGATTCGTCCGGGCCTTTCGACTGGCATCTGACGAGAAGTCTGCTGGGGCTCTGCGAGCAGCACGACATCGAGCACGCGCGCGATGTGTTTCGCTACTACCGCAGCGATGCGGCGGCGGCGCTTGAAGCAGGGAACGACATTCGCACCGCCCTCCTCTGCTTCGGCCTTGATGCATCGCATGGCTATGAGCGGGTGCATCTCAGTTCGCTGGAAGCGCTCTCCCGCCTGCTCGTGCTCTATATGCAGTCGAAGCCGCTCTTCCGGCGCGACAGGGAAGCGCTTGGCCCCCTCGACGACCTGCCGACCGGCGAGCCGAACTAGCGTCAGGAGCCGAGCGCGAAACCCTCGTAATCGGCGGCGGCCACTTCGGCGAGCTTCTCGCCATAGACGCCGACACCACCCGTATAAGGCATGAAGACGCGCGGCTTGCCTGGAATGTTCGCGCCCATATACCAGGAATTCGCCTGCGGATAGAGCGTCTCGTTTGCCAGTTCGTTGACATGCTCCACCCAGAGATCCTCGGCGTCGGGCCGGGGCTCTATCGACCGGATGTTCCCCGCCGTCAGCTTGCGGATGCAATCGCCGATCCACTCCACATGCTGTTCGATTGAAACGATCATGTTGCTCAACACCGAGGGGCTTCCCGGGCCGGTGATGAAGAAGAGGTTCGGGAAGCCGGCCGATCCGAGGCCGAGATAGGTGCGCGGTCCCGCCGCCCATTTGTCGCGCAGCCTGATGCCGCCCCGGCCCGCTATGTCGATGCTGTTGAGCGCGCCGGTCATGGCGTCGAAGCCGGTCGCGAAGACGATGCAGTCGAGTTCATATTCCTTGCCGCCGCTGACGATCCCCTTCGGCGTGATCCGCTCGATCGGCGCGGCGCGGACATCAACGATGTCGACATGCGGCTCATTGAAGGTTTCCAGATAATGCGTGTCGAGGCAGAGCCGCTTCACGCCCACGGGGTGATCGTCCGGCAGGAGAATGTCGACGATCTTCGGGTCCTTGATGACCTTGCGCATTTCGGCGCGTGCGTAGTCCGCCGCTATGTCGTTTGCCTCATGCGTCGCCATCAGGTCGGCATAGGCGCCGAGAAAGGCGAAGCCGCCTTTGTGCCAGCGGCTGTCGAGTTCGCGGAAGCGGTCTTCCGGCGTCATGTCGGCAGCCAGCGCCTCGTTATATTCGAAGCAGATGATGCCGCCGGCGGTCGTGCGCGCATGGGCACGGTCCTGCAGCAGCGTCTCCTTCGATTTTTCCACCTCTTCCTTCGCCAGCGGGCGGTTACCGGCGGGCAGCGTGAAGTTCGCCGTGCGCTGGAAAACGGTGAGGTGCGATGCCTGTTCGGCGATGAGCGGAATGCTCTGGATGCCCGATGAACCCGTTCCGACGACACCGACGCGCTTGCCCGTGAAGTCGACGCCGTCATGCGGCCAGTCGCCTGTGTGGTACCAGGCACCCTCATATTCGGCGAGCCCTGGAAAGTCGGGCACCCGCGCGGCCGAGAGACAGCCTGTCGCCATGATACAGAAGCGCGCCGAGACGCGGTCGCCGCGATCCGTTTCAGCGGTCCAGAGGCCCGCGCGTTCGTCGTATATCGCAGAGGTCACCCGCGTTTCGAAACGGATGTCCCGGCGCAGGTCCAGCTTGTCGGCGACATAATTCTGGTAGCGCAGAATTTCGGGTTGCGCCGCGTAACGCTCGGTCCATGTCCAGCCGCGCTGGATCTCATCGGAAAAGCCGTATTGGTATTCGAGGCTTTCGACATCGCAGCGCGCGCCCGGATAGCGGTTCCAGTACCAGGTGCCGCCGACGCCGTCACCCGCCTCGAAAACGCGCGCGGTGAGGCCCAGGTCTCGCAGCCGGTGCAGCATGTACATGCCGGCAAACCCCGCGCCGACCACCACCGCGTCGAATTCCTCCCCGCCCGCCTGCGCGGACGCACTCGCTTCACGAGCCATGACGCATCCTCCCGGTTTTTCTTGTTGGGTAATCTTAACCCGGGGCCCGGCGGGCACAAGGAAAGAGGGTGCCGGAGAGAAGGAGGGATTGGCTGGGGCGGGAGGGTTCGAACCTCCGAATGGCGGAATCAAAATCCGCTGCCTTACCACTTGGCTACGCCCCAGCAGGGCTCGGGGCCTTCGGGTGGCCTGCCTCGCGAAATGCGGCGGAAGATACCGGCATAGTTCTCGCCGCGCAACCGGCCCGGCCCCGCCCCGAAGGCGCGCGGAAAGGGCAAAAAGCGCCAGTGTTCGCCCTTGCCCGGCCCCGATTTGAGGGCTATAACGCCGCCTCGAATTGGATACGGAGTGTGGCGCAGTCTGGTAGCGCACCTCGTTCGGGACGAGGGGGTCGGAGGTTCGAATCCTCTCACTCCGACCATTCGAAATTTCCCCGACATAAAAGGCCCTGTCGCCGCGCGCTTGCCGCCGGTTTGACACGCCCCTTTCCCGCCCTATGATGCGCCCGCTCGATGGTTCCACGTGCCGCCCGTCATGGCGGTGCATGGAGGCAAGAGGGAACAGGGTGAGGCATCTTCGCCAATGCCCTGGCTGCCCCCGCAACTGTAAGCGGCGAGGTCGCGTTCCACCTGTGTCACTGGATACCCAAGTCCTTTCGAGGGCGGGCATTCCGGGAAGACGGAACGAGGCCGATGACCCGTGAGCCAGGAGACCTGCCACCGAGTTCGTCATCTGCCGTGGCCGGGGGTCTGCCAGGGGGACGGTGCGCCCTGTGTGCCTCTCGCATTCGGGTCTTCCGTTTTTCTGTCTCTCTCCCTGCACCGGCGCCATGCGGCCGGGGCGGCCGCGCCAGAGAGACAGGACCTAGTTTATGAAAAAGACAGGCTGGGGGGCCTATGCTGCCCTTACCCTTTTGGCGTTCGCGGCGATGCCCGCACATGCCGAAGAGACGACCGAACTGCCGGACCTTCTGATTTCGGCCGGTGTCGAACCCCTTCCCACCCGGGAAGTTGCAAGCTCCTTCACGATCGTTACGGCGGAAGAGATCGAAACCTTCCAGTATCGCGACCTGACCGACGCGCTGCGGTCGGTTCCGGGCCTCCATGTGGCGACGTCCGGCCCCCGCGGCGGGCAGACCTCCGTCTTCACGCGCGGCGCCAATTCCAACCAGACGCTGGTCATGATCAACGGGCTGCCGATCAACGACTCGGCTTCTCCGGGCGGCGCCGCCAATCTCGCCAACATACCGCTCGACAATGTGGATCGCATTGAGGTGGTGCGCGGTCCGCAAAGCGCGCTCTATGGCAGCCAGGCCATCGGCGGCGTCATCAACATCATCACGAAGACGGGTGCCGGCGCACCCGTCACCAGCCTGCGAGTCGAAGGCGGCACGCTCGGAACGCTCAATACACATGCGTCGACGGGCGGAAGTCTCGACGGTGTCGATTACTTCCTCTCCCTCTCGCGTGAAGCGACAAACGGCTCGGATGCGACACCCACCCGGCTGCGCGATGCGCGTGGCGAGGAGAAGGACGGCAATGAAGTCGGCTCCGTCTCCGGCCGCATCGGCGCGAAGCTCAATGAAAACCTGAGCGCTTCGGCTTTCATTCAATACACGAAGTCGGAGACGGACATTGACGATGACGGTTCAGACGCCGGTTTCGTTCAGGTCTATCAGAACTTCGACAGCACCTATGATTCGAACCGTCTCATCATGGCTGGCGACCTTTCCGGCAGCTTCTTCGACAATAAGTGGCGGCCGAAACTCTCCGCCGGCATTACCAACCAGAAATCGTTTCTCGACGACCAGCCCGATCCCGGCGGCTCGATCTATCTGAGCGACGTCGACTACAAAGGTAAGACGGTTACGGTCCGCTTCGACAATGCCTTCGACATTCATCCGCAGCATCTGTTGACGGCGGGCGCGAGCTACACGCGGGACGAATATTCATCGAGCGGTATCCGCGATCTCGGCGGCTTCATCGTTACGCCGGTATCTGACGCCGACACAGACGCGTTCGCGGTTTATGCCAGCGACCACATGACCTTCGGCGAGCGTTTCTTTGCCACCGTCTCCACGCGCTACGACATGCCGGAAGACATGGAGGACCGCTTCACCTTCACGATCGCTCCGGGCTATTACCATCCTGAAACCGACACGCGCCTGACCTTCTCCTACGGCACAGGCTTCAAGACGCCGTCGCTCTATCAGCGTTACGGACAGGAAATTAATGCCTTCTTCGGAACCATCACGCAGTACACCGGAAATCCGGACCTCAAGCCCGAAAAGAGCAAGGCCTGGGAAGTCGGCGTCGAGCAGGGCTTTCTGGAAGGCCGCGGTCTGGCCGGCGTCACCTGGTTCGACAGCGAAGTCGAAGACGCGATTTCCATCGAGTTCGACCTTGTAGGAAATTCGAGCGCGGTCAACGTCGATAAGTTCGATGCGAAGGGCATCGAGACCTTCATCCAGTTCAAGCCCTCGCCTGAAGTCACAGCGCGTATCGACTACACGCTGACGATCTTCAAGGCCGATCCGTTCGTGACCACCATGACCAGGCGGCCTCGCCACCTGATCGGCTTCACCGGCAGTTGGGAGCCGGTCGCGGGCACGGTCCTCTCGACCAATGTGCAATGGGTGGATATCTACCGCGACATTCCGCGCGACTCCTTCGGTTTCTTCCTCGATCCGGGGCCTTATACCGTGGTCAACATCGCCGGTTCGCACAAGCTGACCGACAATGTGACGCTGACGGCACGTGTGAACAACCTGCTCGATACACGCTATGAACCGGTCAACGGTTTGGAAGCAGCCGGTATCGAAGCACTGGCAGGCGTCGTCTTCACGTTCTGACGAACGGCCACAACAAAAGGCGCGGGAGCGAACCTCCCGCGCCTTTTCCTTTTTGTCCTGCCTCACCGTCCCGTGAAATTCGCCACGCGTTTCTCCACGAAATGCGCCACGCCTTCCTTGAAGTCGGCGCTGCCGAAGCTCTTCTGCATTTCGCTGTCGCCCACTTCCAGTGCATCGTTGAAGTTCTGGAACAGCGCCTTCCATATCTGCGCCTTCATCACCGCCATGGAGCGCGGCGATACTGTCTCGGACAGCACCTTCGCGTAGTCCATCACATTCGTCATGAAGGTTTCCTGCGGAAACACCTTGTTGACGAGGCCCATGCGCGCCGCTTCGTCGGCCATCACCTTGCGGCCGGACATCAGCAGGTCGAGCGAATGGGCCGGGCCGACGAGATGCGGCAGCAGCCATGAGATGCCATGTTCCGCAATCAAGCCGCGATTGGCGAAGGCGGTCGTGAATTTCGCCTCGGAGCCTGCGAAGCGCATGTCGGCGTAAAGCGCAAAGACGAGGCCGAGCCCTGCCGCCGGGCCGTTGATCGCGGCGATGATCGGCTTCTTCACCTGCATCAGATAACCGAAGCGGCCGCCATAGTGAGGCGATACGTCCGGCCCCAGACCGCTGCTGAAGTCGAACTTCTCCTCGCGCGCCGCAGTCGCCAGCTCGCGATCCTCCCACGTCTCCGCCTTGATCGACTGCAGCAGGTTCATGTCCGCGCCCGCACAGAAGCCGCGGCCCGCGCCCGTGATGACGATGACGCGCACATCATCGTCGGCGACGGCGGCCGCCATCGCTTTCTTCACGCTCTTTTCCATCGCTCCCGTCCACGCGTTCAGTTTGTCGGGCCGGTTGAGCGTCAGGGTCGCGACGCGGTCCTTCACTTCATATGTCAGGTCTTCATAGCTCATGATTTCCTCCCTCGTTTCCACGTGGCTTTCTTGTCGATGCCGTTTGCGTCAGTATAAGCAGAAGCTTGCACCCTTTGAGAAGTGTCGAAGCAAAACCAGCGGGGAGAACCGAAATGGCCGCCGATTTCCGCGAAATTCTTTTCGAGACGCCCGAGCCTCACATTGCGAAAGTGACGCTCAATCGCCCGGCTCAAATGAACGCCTATTCGACGCTGCTTTGCGCGGAACTCGTCGAGGCGCTCGACATCTATCTCCGCGACGACGATCTCCGATGCCTCATCCTTACAGGCGCCGGGCGCGGCTTCTGCGCCGGTGGCGATATCAGCGGCGCGGACGAGGAGCATGAGGCGCTGATGAAGACGCAGCTTTCGCATGGCCGCGAAATGCGCGACGGCATGCATCGCGTCATCCTCGCCTTCTCGCGCCTCGACAAGCCGACCATCGCCATGGTGAACGGCCCCGCCGTCGCGGGCGGGCTCACGCTTGCTCTCTCCTGCGATATGCGGATTGCCGCCGACACGGCAAAGCTCGGCGATACATCGGGCCGTTTCGGTCTCTTGCCGGATGAGGGCGGCGCCTGGTTCTTTCCCCGCTTCATGGGTCTCGACCTCGCGCTCAAGATGACCATGCTCGCCGAGGTCTACAGTGCGGACGAGGCGGAAGATCTCGGCCTTGTCACCGAGGTCGTTCCCGCCGCCGCGCTCGAGGCCCGTGTGATGGAGCTTGCGCGAGGTCTTGCTGCCCGCGCGCCGCTCGCCGTCCGCCTCGCCAAGTCCATGATGATGCGGGGCCAGACGCTGTCGCTCGAACAGTCGCTGGGCGATGCCGCCCTCTCCGTCATGGTCACGAACCCCAGCGCCGATGTCCGCGAGGGCGTGAAGGCTTTCTTCGACAAGCGGGAACCCAAATTCAAAGGTAAATGACCCCAACTGCGACAAGATGTGCGCGCAATGGTCATAGCCTCCGTCGCGCCGCCCGGTTAGGATCGTCGTCATGGGGACGAATTCGTCATATGGGCTGAACCGGCGGGCGCGCTTTGGCGCCGGGCCTTTGCTCGCCCTTCTGGCGATCTTCCTTCACGTCGCGGCGCCTCTCGCCTTCCAGCTTTCCAGCACGGCCACGCAGGACTTGCTCGAAACCGTCATCTGTTCGGGTGGCGAGGCGAAGACGGTCTATATCGACGCCGAAGGCAATCCCGTCGAGCCCGCTTCGCCCGGCAAGGCGAGCCATGACTGCAAATCCTGCGTCCATCATTGCGCGGCCACGCTCGCATCGCATCTCATGGTCGCCGGTCCGGCCTGGGCGCTTCCCGCGCCTCTCGCGGCCGTCTATTCGGTCGCCTCGGGCGTCTTCGCCTCGACGACCCATCCCCGCGCCCCTCCCGCCTGACGGCACGCTACTTCTTCCCAGTGTCATAACGACGCCTGCAGCGCCTCGCCGCCAGCAGGCGCGAGCCATGCAGTCAGGGCAACATGAAAAATACCTTCTCGCTCCTTCGCGGGGCGGCGCTTGCGGCGCCGTTTCTCGCTTCCCCCGCTTTCGCCCAAACGGCGGAAAGCGGCGCCGTCACCCTCCCGCAGATCGTCATCACCGCCGATGAAGCTAACGAAAACCCTCTGTCGGGTCTCGACCCCGCCGTTCATCCTTCCGGCACGCTCACCGTACCCGGCGTCATCGAGGCGCAGCGGGAGATGTCGCGCATGCCCGGTGCCGTCAGCCTCGTCCCTGCCACGCGCTATGAAGACAGCTACGCCCATAACATCGAAGACGTGATGGACTTCACGCCCGGCGTCTATGCGCGCAAGCGGTTCGGCGCGGAGGTTCGCCTCTCCATTCGCGGCTCCGGCCTCAGCCGCAGTTTCCATATGCGCGGCCTTGAAATCATGCAGGACGGTATTCCGTTCAACCTCGCCGACGGCGCGGCGGACTTCCAGGAAATCGATCCGCTGATCGCGCAGCACATCGAGGTCCACAAGGGCGGCAACGGCCTGCGCTTCGGTTCGTCCACACTCGGCGGCGCGATCAACTTCGTCATGCCGTCCGGCCACACGGCCTCCGCCGAAAATCTCTTCCGCATCGAAGGCGGCAGTCACGGCACCGCGCGCGTCCATATGCAGGCGGCGCGCGTCTACGGCGCCACCGACGTTTTCGCCGCCATGACCGGCAATCTCGTCGAAGGTTTCCGCGACCATGAGCGCGAGGAGAGCATCCGTTTCTCCGGCAATATCGGCCACCGCTTCAATGAGCGCGCCGAGACCCGCTTCTATCTCCTCTCCAACGTCGTCGATCAGGATCTCCCGGGCACGCTGACACTGGCCCAGGCCGAGAACGACCCCGAAATGGCCAATCCGCTGAGCGTCTCACGCAATGAGCAACGCAATGTCCGTTCGCTCCGCTTCGCCAACAAGACCGCGCTCGACCTCGACAATGGCGGCACGCTCGAATTCGGCGGCTATGTCGGCTACAAGCGCCTGTACCACCCCATCTTCCGCGTGCTCGATCAGCGCGGGCCGCTCGCCGGCGCCTTCACGCGCTACAGCGACGAAGGCACGCTTGCCGGGCACCGCAACATCGTCACGGTCGGCGGCGATGTTTCATGGGGCGAGGTCGATGCGAAGCAATACACAAACAATGCCGGGTCGCGCGGCGCGTTGCAGGCGAGCGGCACGCAGGAATCCACCAATCTCCGCCTCTATCTCGAAAACCAGTTCTATGTCGTGCCGACCGTCGCCCTTGTCGGCGGTGCGCAGGCCATCCATTCGCGGCGCAAGTTCACCAACGATCTTGTGCCCGCCCAGAGCGACAGCAGTTCCTACAGCACGGTGAGCCCGCGCGCCGGTGTGTTGTGGGACTTCGCGGAGAACGCGCAGGCCTATACCAATGTCACGCGCAGCTACGAGCCGCCGACCTTCTCGGAACTCGTGCAGGCAACCGTCTTCCAGTTCGTGCCGCTCGATCCGCAGCGCGCCTGGACGGCGGAAATCGGCACGCGCGGCACGTCAGCCACCGCCGCATGGGACGTCGCGCTCTACCGGGCCGAGGTGAAAGGCGAACTCATCTCCTTCACCGTGGTCCCCGGTAGTCCGCCCTTGACCCTCAATGCCGACGAGACGATCCATCAGGGTATCGAAGCGTCGCTCACGCTCGACATCGGCGCCTATGGCGTGAACAAACTGTTGCCGGAGGGGAGCCGCCTTCTGCTCGAACAGGCCTATATGTTCAGCGACTTCAGCTTCGATGGCGATGCGGTCTATGGCGACAACAAGCTCGCCGGCATGCCGCCCCATGTCTATGTCGCCGCACTGCGCTACAAGTCGCCGGCGCCGAACGGTCTCGGCTGGGACATCGCGCCGAAAGTCGAATGGGTGCCGGATGGCGGCTATGTCGATTACGCAAACAATCTCGAAGCGCCGGGCTATGCGACGCTCGGGCTTGAAGGCGGCGTCGACATCGCCAAGGGCGTTCGCCTCTTTCTCGATGCGCGCAATCTGACCGACGAGAACTACATTTCCACCTACAGCACCATCACCGACGCGACAGACCCGGCGGTCTCAACCAACGTCTTCTATCCGGGCGAAGGCCGCAGCTTCTTTGCCGGTCTCAAACTCGCCTTCTAGGGAGAATAACGATGAAACATCTTTCCATTGCTCTCTGCGCCGCCGCGATTTTCGCGGCGGCCGCGCCCGCCTCGGCCCATGTCACGCTCGGTGAGGAGAGCGCGCAGGCGGGGAGCTACTACAAGGCGTCCTTCCGCGTGCCGCATGGCTGCGACGGCTCGGCGACCACCGCCGTCTCGATGCGCATTCCCGAAGGTGTCATCTCCGTGAAGGCGCAGCCGAAGCCCGGCTGGACCGTCGCGACCGAAAAAGCCGCTTACACCCAAACCTATGAAGTGCATGGCAAGCCGGTGTCGGAAGGCGTGGTGAAGGTCACGTGGCAGGGAGGGCCCCTGCCCGACGACCAGTTCGACGAATTCGCCTTCCTCGCGAAGCTCCCCTCCGACCCCGAAGCCATGATGCTCTTCTTCCCGGTCGAGCAGACCTGCGAGAAAGGCTCGATCGCCTGGGACGAATTCGCCGCGCCGGGCGTCGATCCGCACTCGCTCAAGAGGCCCGCTCCCGCCCTCATGCTGATCCATGGCGAGGGCCATGAGCATCATCATTGATGCCTCGCGGCGCCGATCTGCTAGTCTCTCTCCAGCAACGACAGGAGAGCCGGCATGGGAACGACGCTGCCGAAAAAGGGCAAGGACTGGAGCGAATTGAAGACGGAAATGGAAGCCCGCGGCTCCCACGACGTCAAATGGCGCGACGGCAAGACCGCCGTCTATGTCTTCAATGCCGGTCCCGAGGTCGCACAGGTCCAGAAGGAAGCCTATGCGATGTTCATGTCGGAAAACGGCCTCGGGCCGATGGCCTTTCCGAGCCTGAAACAGATGGAGGACGAGGTGGTCTCGATGGGCCTCGGCCTCCTGCACGGGCCGGACGGCTCCGTCGGCAACATCACCTCGGGCGGCACGGATTCGATCACCATGGCGATCAAGACCGCCCGCGATTTCGCGCGCAAGACAAAGGGCGTCACGGGCCAGTGCAACATCGTCGCGCCCTGGTCCGCGCATCCCGCCTTCGACAAGGCGGCGAAGATGATGGAAATCGAAATGCGGCGCGTGCCCTGCGCCGATCTTCTCGCCGATGTCGGTGCGATGGAAAAGAAGATCGATGCCAACACCATCATGCTGGTCGGCTCCGCGCCCTGCTTTCCCTATGGCCTGATCGATCCCATCGAGGCGCTGGGCAAGCTCGCCGAGAAGAAAAACCTCTGGCTCCATGTCGATGCCTGTGTCGGCGGCTATATCGCGCCCTTCGTCCGCATGAATGGCGGCGACATTCCGCCTTTCGATTTCGAGGTGCCCTCCGTCTCCTCCATGTCGGCGGACCTGCACAAATACGGCTATTGCGCCAAGGGTGCCTCCACCGTCCTCTTCCGTTCGGAAGAACTTCGCGCGCATATGATCTTCGACTGCGCGGACTGGCCGGGCGGGCGGATGGTCACGCCGACGCTTGCCGGCACGCGGCCAGGCGGCGCCATCGCGGCGGCGTGGGCCGTCATGAATTTCCTCGGCGAGGAAGGCTATCGCGCAAAGCACAAACAGGTGACGGACGCGCGCGAGGCAATCGAGGCGGGCATCGCGAAGCTCGGCTTCCGCGTGCTCGGCCGTCCGCAGCTCGGCATCGTCTCCTTCACACATGATGAGGAAGACCCCTTCGCTGTCTGGGGCAAGCTTTTCGAGCGCGGCTGGTTCACCAGCCTGACGACCGAGCCGAAGGGGCTCCATCTCATGCTCTCGCCTTTCCACGCGCAGGTGACGGGCACCTACCTCGCCGATCTCGAATGGGCACTTGGCGAAGTGAAAGCCGGCAATGAAGGCAAGAAGCGGGAAGCGCGCTACAGCTGAGACATGAAGAAGCCCGCCGGGGGGAATCGGCGGGCTTCCAACTCATACGCAACATACTTTCGGAACCATGCTCAAGGCATGGCGGCCCGTTCAGTTACCGGTGGCGTCGTCGATTTCCTCACCCGCATCTTCCATCGGGCCGGAATTGTCGAATGCGTTGCCGATGTCTTCGCCGGCTTCATCCAGCGCCTCGCCGGCTTCTTCCGCCGGGCCCTGGTCGTCGCAGGCAGCCAGGCCGCCCATCATGGGCAGAAGAATCGCGAACCCGATGAGTGTCTTGCGCAACATAAAAAGTCTCCATCCTTGGTGACGGGAATCCGGCGCCACCCGGCACCGGTAGAAACGAGGAACTGCAAGAAAACGCGCCGGTTCCATTCGGGTTCCATCGCCGTTACGGAAAATACATATGCGAGGCCGACGCAACGTCAGGCGCCGCCTTCTAGCCCAACAAGGGCAGGCCGCCCGGCCCGATTGGCGGTTTTCCCCGCCCTCGCGGCTGCTACTATTCCCTCAATAACAATGTCTTCCGGGGAGGAGCGGCAATGGGCGCAGCGGCAGTCAGGTCCGGCAAGCGGGTAGCGGAAATATCGGGCCTGGCGGAGCGGGCGGCGCGCGCCGCCAGCGGCTTTGCCAGCCTCGGCATAGGCGCGGGCGATGTCGTCGCGGTCTATCTACGGAACGATTTTCCTTTCTTCGAGGCATCCGCGGCGGCGGGTCTCGTAGGCGCCTATTCGACACCCGTCAACTGGCACAATTCGCCGGACGAGGCGCGCTACATCTTCGAGAATTCGGGCGCCAAGGCGATCGTCATCCATGCCGATCTCTGGCGTGGCATCGAAAAGGCGCTGCCGAAGAACGTCCCCGTTTTCGTCGTCGAGACGCCGGCCGAAATCGTCTCGGCCTATGGTCTCTCCGCCGAAGCCGCGAAGCTCCCGGCCGGCACGCAGGACTGGGGCCAATGGCTCGCGCAGTTCCCGCCGATCACCGCCGGCCCCGCCGAGGCGCCCGGCTCGATGATCTACACATCCGGCACCACCGGCCATCCGAAGGGCGTGCGCCGCGCCGCGCCGACGGCGGAACAGGCCGCCGCCTGGGGCCAGGTCGTCGGCACCGTCATGGGTTTCAGCCCCGAATATGGCGAGCCGCAGAACATGGTCACGGTCGTCACCGGCCCCATGTATCACTCCGCGCCCAATGCCTACGGGCTCTTCGCCTTCCGCGTCGGCGCCAATGTCATCCTGCAGCCCCGCTTCGATCCCGAAGAATTGCTGCAGATGATCGACACCTACAAGGTCACGCATCTCCACATGGTGCCCACCATGTTCGTCCGCCTGCTGAAATTGCCCGATGAGGTAAAGAAAAAATACGACCTGTCGTCGCTGCGCTTCGTCGTTCATGCGGCGGCGCCCTGCCCCGTTCACGTGAAGCAGGCCATGATCGCTTGGTGGGGGCCCGTCATTAATGAATATTACGGCGGCACCGAAACGGGCGCGGTCGTCTTCTGCAACTCCGAACAATATCTCAAGCATCCCGGCACCGTCGGCAAGGCGGTCCAGGGCGCGAAGGTCATGGTGCTCGGCGAGAATGGCGAGGAGCTTGCAGCCGGTGCGACAGGCGAAATCGTCTGCCGCATTCCCGCCATTCCCGACTTCACCTATCACGGCGACGACGAGAAGCGGCGCAAGGCCGAAAAGGCCGGCCTCATCGCACTCGGCGATATCGGCTATCTCGACGAAGACGGCTTTCTCTATCTCTGCGACCGCGCCAAGGACATGGTGATCTCGGGCGGGGTCAACATCTACCCGGCCGAAATCGAGGCCGAGCTTCACAAGATGCCGGGCGTCGGCGATTGCGCGGTTTTCGGCATCCCGGACGAGGAGTTCGGGGAGTCGCTCTGCGCCGTCGTCCAGCAGCAGCCGGGCGCCGGGCTTTCGGAAGCGGACGTCAAAGCCTTTCTCCGAGAGCGGGTGGCCGGCTACAAGGTGCCGAAGCGGGTCGAGTTTCAGAACGATCTGCCGCGCGAGGATTCGGGCAAGATCTTCAAGCGCAAGCTGCGCGAGCCCTATTGGCAGCAGGCGGGCCGCCAGATCTGATCTCGCCCACGCGAATAAAAAGGGCGGTCTTCCGCCCTTTTTTTCATGCCCTGCGTCAAAAAGTCATGCGCTGCCACGAAATATTCACTCACTGACATCTTGTCAGTTTGTGCAATGCAGCATATCTTTGAACCAAGATGCAGACCGCCACTCGAGGCGGCATCCCGAAAGGGGCAATGAGCGGAAACGGCCAGGCCGGACTTGAGTCCACTCTTGTTACCAGAGGTTTGCCCATGACTACCGCCCAGCATCTCGCCTCCCATGTCGCCGCCCAGACCCGTTCTGCCAGCGTCGGGCTTTCGGCCCAGGTGGAACGCCTGTGGACGGCAATCGCGGCCCAGATTCACAAGACCCGCACTGAATTCAGCCCGTCGGACGCCTTCACCGCCGCCGGCTACAGCTTGCTCGGTCTTTATGCGACCGGCTTCGTGGCCTATATCGCCGTTCTCTACTGAGCCGCGAAGGCACGACCGTAACCATCTTCCGGCGCGGCGGTCCGCCGCCGCGCCGCAACCCTCTTTCCATCTCCCATTTTCTTTTTCCGCAGATTATCGGCTCTTGCCCTGCGTAATGGCATACTCATATAATAAGCTAAGCTTATTAGAAGCCGTACATTCTTCCTCTGGGATGGATCGCATGCCTGCCAATCAGAACCCCGAACGCAGCACCGGCTTTCTGTTGCGCGATAATTCGCGTTTCATGAAAACCGCCTTCAACGACAGGGTGAGCGGTCTGACGCAGGCGCAATGGGGCGCTCTCGCCCATCTTTCTCGCCATCAGGGCCTGAACCAGGTGGGGCTCGCCGACCTTCTCGAGGTACAGCCCATCACCGTCGCACGGCTCATCGACAAGCTGGTGGCGCTCGGCGTGGTGGAGCGGCGGCCGGACCCGAACGACCGGCGCGCGCAACAGCTCTTCCTCACGCCCAATGCGCAGCCCCTGCTCGATCAGCTATGGGAAGCGGGCGACGAAATTCTCGATGAGGCCTATGACGGGTTCACAGCCGAGGAGCGCGCCAGCTTCATCGACATGCTGGTGCGGATGCGCGGCAATCTCGCCCGCTTCGCGCAGCATGGCAGCAGCCGCAGCCGCGCGCCCAGCTACCGCAAGGCGGGCTGAGCGCCGCCATTGAGTTTGCGTCCCGAACGGTCCAAGCTGCCGCCAAAACGGGAGGCCCAATGTCGGTTCAAATTCCTTACGTTCGTGAAATCGAGTTCGAATATGGCGGCTGCGACGAGGTATCGCCGCTGATCCGCCGCGTCGTCGCGAACAATCCTTCCGCCTTCACCTACAAGGGTACCGGCACCTATATCATCGGCCATGGCGAGGTCGCGGTGGTCGATCCCGGCCCCCTGCTCAATGCCCATGTCGAGGCGCTGCTCCGTGCGCTCGAAGGCGAGATCGTCAGCCATATCCTCATCACCCACACGCATAGCGATCACTCGCCCGCCGCGAAGCCGCTGAAGGCGCTCACCGGCGCCGAGACCTATGCCTTCGGCCCGCATGGCGCCGGGCAGCAGGGCTCGGACGATGTGCAGGTCGAGGAAGATGGCGACATGGATTTCGTGCCCGATGTCGAAGTCGGCGACGGCGACATCATCGAGGGCGATGGCTGGACGGTCGAATGCGTCTACACGCCCGGCCACACCTCGAACCACATGTGCTTTGCGCTGCAGGAAGAAAAGGCGCTCTTCTCGGGCGATCATGTCATGGGCTGGTCGACCAGCGTGGTGAGCCCGCCCGACGGCAACATGGAACAATACATGGCGTCGTTGAAGCTCCTGCTGGAGCGCGACGATGAAATCTACTGGCCGACGCATGGCCCGGCGATCAAGGATCCGAAGCCTTTCGTGCGTTCCTTCATCGCCCATCGTGAAGACCGCGAGCAGCAAATCCTGAAGCAACTCGCCTCGGGGAAAACGCGCATCGCGGAAATGGTGCCGGTCATGTACGCCGCCGTCGACAAGCGGCTCTACCCCGCCGCCGCCCGCTCCGTCTTCGCCCACATGGAATATCTCGTCGCCCGCGGCATCGTTCAGTCCGAAGGCAAGCCCTCGCTCGGCGGGAACTACCGGCTGGCGTAAGGCGGACGAAGAAAACGGATACTCTTCCTTCCCACCCTCCCCTTGTGGGAGGGGGGAAGAGCGGAGTCAGTCTTGCGCCAGCTTCTGCCTCAACACATGCAGATAAGTCCGTATACGGTTCGCATTCGCGCCGAGGTCGCTTTCGCCGACGCGCGAGACCGAGCGCACATCCACATGGGCGCCCTCTCCGGCTTCCGTGACGCGGATCGCAATATCGTCGCGGAAGTTCATCACCCGCGTCGTCGCCGTCGCCTCGATGGTTCCCGTTTCCGGCGTCGAGGCCAGGATTTCCCAGCCCATGTCGCGCGCCGTTTCGAGCGCGGCCTCGTAGACCTTGCCCGGCTGCCGGTCCACTGTCAGCGTATCGACATCGGGATAGGCCGCGCGCTGTTGCTCCGCGAGGTCGGCGGGCGCAGCCCGGTCAAGCGGGTTCGATGCCTCGCCGCGTGCCGCAATCGTTGCCGCCGAGAAGGCGGGCGGGTTGTCGAGATCGGTCGTGATGTCGTGAATGCGCGGCACTTTCGAGCCGGCGATGATCGCCTGTCCGACAGGCGCGGCGACGAGCAGGCCGAGCACCAGGCCGGCAATCGCCGTCCGCGTGCCGCGCCGGTTTGAAACCAGCGTGCGGACAAGGCCCGCGGCCGAGAGAAGCGCCGCGATGAGGCCGATCAGCGCCGCGAATGCCAGGCCGCGCACGGCGAGGCCGAAATGCACCAGCTCGAACCGGTTGCCGATAATACAAAGCGCCAGAAGGATCAGCGCGAGTATGCCGGTCCTCAAGCCAAACGCGGCAAGCCGCGAACTCTGCTGGTCCATAATGCCCTGCCCTGTGGGTTCGGCGGATTTCAGATCCGCGGGAATGTCATTTGCCCTGCCCGGCGCGCTTGCCTACTCGGCGGCGTTGGCGGTCGGCAGCTTGTAGTCCTTGAACTGTTCGCGCAGCGTCAGCTTCTGGATCTTGCCGGTTGCCGTGTGCGGGATTTCCTTCACGAAGACCACATCGTCCGGCATCCACCATTTGGCGATCTTGCCTTCCATGTAGCTCAGGATTTCTTCCTTGGTCGGGTTTTCGCCTTCCTTCGGCACCACGATCAGCAGCGGGCGTTCGTCCCACTTCGGATGCAGGATGCCGATGACGGCGGCTTCCGTTACTTTCGGATGGCCGACCGCGAGGTTCTCGATTTCGATCGAGGAAATCCATTCGCCGCCGGACTTGATCACGTCCTTGGCGCGGTCGGTGATCTGCATATAGCCCTGCGCGTCGATGGTAGCGACGTCGCCGGTGTCGAACCAGCCATCCTTGTCGAGGATGTTGCCGCCCTCGCCCTTGAGATAGGCGCCGGCGATCGCCGGCCCGCGCACCATCAGGTGGCCGAAGGCCTTGCCGTCGGAGGGCAGCTCGTTGCCGTCATCGTCGGTGATCTTCATTTCGACCGTGTAGATCGCGCGGCCCTGCTTCACCTTCACGTCGATCTGCTTGTCGAGCGGCAGGTCTTCCATGCCGGCCTTCAAGGCGCCGAGCGTGCCCATGGGCGACATTTCCGTCATGCCCCAGGCGTGGAACACCTTCACGTCGTAATTCTTCTCGAAGACCTCGATCATCGAGCGCGGCGCGGCCGAGCCGCCGATCACCACACGGTCGAGCTTCGGCAGTTGCGCGCCGGTCTTCTCCAGATATTGCAGCAGCATCAGCCAGACGGTCGGCACCGCCGCCGTCACCGTCACCTGCTCCTTGTCGAGAAGCTCATAGATGCTCTGGCCGTCCATCTGCGCGCCGGGCATGACGATCTTCGCGCCGACGGCGGGTGCCGCAAAGGCGATGCCCCAGGCGTTGGCATGGAACATCGGCACCACAGGCAGGATCGCGTCGGCGCATTTCATGCCGAGCGCGTCGCCCATATTGGCGGCCATGGAATGGATCACGTTGGAGCGGTGCGAATAGAGCACGCCCTTGGGGTTCCCCGTCGTGCCGGAGGTGTAGCAGAGGCCGCAGGCCGCGTTCTCGTCCACTTCCGCCCATTTGAAGTTGCCGTCTTCAGCTTCCACGATCTCCTCGAAGCAGAGCGCGTTCGGGAGTTTCGTGTCCGGCATATGCGCCTTGTCGGTCATCACGACATAGGCCTTCACCTTGGGCAGCTTGTCGGCGATGCCTTCGAGGATCGGCACGAAGGTCAGGTCGAGGAAGATGATTTTGTCTTCCGCGTGGTTGATGATGTAGACGAGCTGTTCGGCGAAGAGGCGCGGGTTCAGCGTGTGGCAGACCGCGCCCATGCCCATGATGCCGTACCAGGCTTCGAGATGGCGGCTCGTGTTCCACGCCATGGTGGCGACGATGTCGCCTTCCTTCACGCCGAGGCGGCCCAGCGCCTGCGCCACCTTGCGGGCGCGCAGATGGACTTCCTTGTAGGTGGTGCGCGTAATCGGCCCCTCGACCGAGCGCGTCACGATTTCGCGGTCGCCATGAAACCGCGCGGCGTGGTCGATGATCGTCGATACGCGCAGCGGCCAGTCCTGCATCAATCCCTGCATGGGTCGTTTCCCTCTGATCTGACGCCGGGGTTTCCCGGCTTTATCCCCGTTTTGGGGGCAGTCTAGTGACATAATCCGGCCCCGACAACGATTGTCGGGCGGCCTCACCCTCATGTGAAGATCACTCCGTTCTTGCCTATTGAACGGGCAACACCGTCTAATGCCGTCAAAGAAAACCACACTTTCGAGGGGGACCTTCATGACAGAGCTTCATTTCCGCTCCGCGAGCGATCTCGGCCGGATGATCCGCCGCCGCGAGGTGAGTTCGGCCGAACTCACCGACCATTTCATCGCCCGGGTGGAAAAGCTCGATCCGAAGATCAACGCCGTCGTCGCGCGCGATTTCGAGGGCGCGCACAAGGCCGCCGACGCCGCCGACGAGGCGCTGGCGCGGGGCGAGATCCAGGGCCCGCTGCACGGCCTCCCCTTCACCATCAAGGATGCCTATGAAGTCGCGGGCCTCACCTCCACCGGCGGCGCGCCTGTCTGGAAGGATCATGTCCCCGCCACCAGCGCCACCGCCATCGGGCGGCTGCAGCGCGCGGGCGCCATCGTCTTCGGCAAGACGAACGTGCCCTATCTCTCCGGCGACCTGCAGACCTATAACGACATCTACGGCACCACCAACAATCCGTGGGCGCTCGACTGCGGGCCCGGCGGTTCGTCGGGCGGTTCCGCCGCCTCGCTCGCGGCCGGTTTCACGGCGGCCGAATTCGGCTCCGACATCGGCGGCTCGATCCGCACGCCCGCCCATCTCTGCGGCGTCTTCGGCCACAAGCCGACATTCGACATCGTGCCGAAGCGCGGCCATCTCTCGCCGCCGCCCGGCGCGCTTTCCGAAGGCGATCTCTCGGTCGCGGGCCCGCTCGCCCGCAGCGCCGAAGACCTGCAACTCCTGCTCGACATCGCCGCCGGTCCCGACTGGGCGGACGCCATCGGCTGGAAGCTCGACCTGCCGCAAGCCCGCGCGAAGACACCGAAGGAGCTTCGCGTCGCGGTCTGGATCGAGGATGAATTCTGCGACATCGACAAGGAGAGCGCCGAACTTCTCACCAACGCCGCCAACGCACTCGCCGATGCGGGCGCCAATGTCGACTGGCAGGCGCGGCCCGATTTCACGCTGGCCGACATCACCGAGGCCTATCTGATCCTGCTCCATTCGCAGATCGGCGCGGGCATGCCGCAAAGCATCCGCGATCACTGGTCGGAATTGAAGAAGAGCTTCAAGGCGGACGACAAGAGCCACCGCGCGCTGCAGGCCATCGGCGGCACGCTCTCGCTCGCGGAGCGCGCTGTCTGGAAGGAGAAGCAGGCCCAGCTCCGCTGGCGCTGGCATCAGTTCTTCCAGAAATACGATGTCGTCCTCGCGCCCGTTCTGATGCGCCCCGCCTTCGAGCACAATCACGAAACGAACTGGCACAAGCGCGAACTGGACGTGAACGGCGTCATGCGTCCCTATATGGACGTGCTCATCTGGGCCGGCCCGGCCGTCGTCTCCTACCTCCCCGCCTCCGTCGCGCCGGTCGGCATCACAAGCGAAGGCAAGCCCGTCGGCATCCAGATCATCGGCCCGCATCTGGAGGATCGCACGACCATCGCAGTGGCGGGCATGTTCGAGGAGATACTGGGCGGCTTCAAACCGCCGAAGGGGTGGTGAGAACAAACCTCTCTTCCCACCCTCCCCCTGCGGGAGGGTCGAAAGTTGCGAAGCAAGTTTCGGGGAGGGGTAAGCGTGGAACCCATGCGCGTAACGGGAAGTCCTCCCTCTGCCGAAAACGGAGAACCCCTCCCCAAACCGCTTGCAGCGGTTTGACCCTCCCGCAGGGGGAGGGTGGCGGGGAAAGCAATCTCACGCGGCGTCCCTCCCCTTTGACACCTCCCCTTTCCCCTCCCATGATGCCCGCCAAGCCGCACATAACCTGACCCGAGGAGCTCCCCCATGAGCCTGTCCAACGCCGCCGTTCGCGATATCGAGACCGTGATCCATCCCTACACGAATCTCGACACGTTCCGCACCTCAGGTCCCATGATCATCGAGCGCGGCGAGGGCATCTATGTCTATGACAATGGCGGCAACCGCTACATCGAAGGACTGGCCGGCCTCTGGTGCACATCGCTCGGATACAATGAGCAGGAGCTGATCGACGCCGCCACCGAACAGATGAAGCAGATCCCCTTCACCCATGTCTTCGGCGGCAAGAGCCATGAGCGCGCGGCGGAAGCGGCCGAGCGCCTCAAGGCCATCGCGCCGCATGCGGCCTCGAAAGTTCTCTTCTGCGGTTCGGGCTCCGAAGCGAACGACCAGCAGGTGAAGCTCGTCTGGTATTACAACAATGCGCGTGGGCTAACGAAGAAGAAGAAATTCATCTCGCGCCAGCGCGGCTATCACGGCGTCACCGTGGCCTCGGCGTCCCTCACCGGCCTTCCCGGCAATCACCGCGATTTCGACCTGCCGATTTCCGGCATGCTCCACACCGACTGCCCGCATTACTACCGCTATGCGGAGCCCGGCGAAACGGAAGACGAGTTCACGACGCGGCTCGCGAAGAACCTCGAAGAGATGATCATCCGCGAGGACCCGGAAACCGTCGCTGCCTTCATCGCCGAGCCGATCATGGGTGCGGGCGGCGTCGTTATTCCGCCCGCCGGCTATTTCGAGAAGATCCAGGCGGTACTGAAGAAATACGACATCTATTTCATCGCCGATGAAGTCATTTGCGGCTTCGGCCGCACCGGCAACATGTTCGGGTCCGAGACGTTCGGCATGAAGCCGGATTCGATTTCCGTCGCCAAGGCGCTCTCATCCGCCTATTTCCCCATCGCCGCCGTCACGGTCGGCGAGGAGATGTATCAGGCGATGATCGACGAAAGCAAAAAGCTCGGCATGTTCGGCCACGGCTTCACCTATACCGCCCATCCGGTCGGCGCCGCCGTCGCCGCGAAGACGCTGGAGATTTACGAGAAGCGCAACATCGTCGGCCATGTCCGCGCACTGGCGCCGCGCTTCGAGGCGCATGTCCAGCGCCTCGCCGAGCATCCGCTGGTCGGCCATGCCCGCGCCAAGGGCCTCATCGGCGCCATCGAACTCGTCGCCGACAAGAAGACGAAGCGGAGCTTCGATCCCGCTTCCGCCATCGGCGCCGCGGTCGTCGCCGCCGCGCAGCGCCACGGCCTCATCATCCGTCCGCTGGCGGGCGACATCGTCGCCTTCTGCCCGCCCCTCATCATCACGCTCGAACAGATCGAGGAAATGTTCGCCGCCGTTCACAAGGCGCTGGACGAGGTCGAGCACCGGGTGACGAAGGAAGGGTTGAGGGCTGCCTGATGCCGCGCGAAATCCGCTACCAGCTCGTCTTCGAAGGCAAGGCGTCGCCGGATGACGACATGGGCACGCGCATGAATATCGAAGGCGAGGCAATCCTGCAGCCCGGCACGGTCGATGCGGATGTCTCCGCCGGCTCGGCCACCGCGCGGACAGTCGCCCTGGTGGAGAATGACGAATTCGGCGGCTTCAGCGAGACAGGCACCATCATCTTCGGCGGCGGCTCGCTCTCTTATGCGAGCACAGGCGAGGGCCATCTCGGCGAAAGCCCCGATCCGAAGGTCCAGCTCGGCCACGTCACCTTCCGCATCGAAGGCGGCACCGGCATCTTCACCGGCGCCACCGGCTTCATCACCTCCGCCTTCACCGTGAACGAAGACGCCCGCGTCCGCGACAGCCAGAGCGCCGTTATTTTCGTGGCGTAACTCCCCTTCACCCTCTCTTTTTTTCGTCATTGCCGGGCTTGACCCGGCAATCCAGAAGGCGCGGAACGCGCCGTCATTCTTCGAATGACTCTTTCTGCCGCAGGCTTAGTGCCATGCGGCCCCTGGACCCCCGGGTCAAGCCCGGGGGTGACATGAAGGGTATGAGTTAAACGTGCTGCCCGCCATTGATCTGAATCTCGGCCCCGTTCACATAGCTCGACTGATCCGTGCACAGAAAATAAATCGTCCGCGCCACCTCTTCCGGCTTGCCGAGCCTTTGCATCGGAATTTCCGCGACGATCTTTTCCGTCCCCGGCGACAGGATCGCCGTATCGATCTCGCCGGGTGAAATCGCGTTCACCCGTACGCCAAGACGCCCGAACTCCGATGCCATTTCCCGCGTCAGCGAGGCGAGCGCCGCCTTCGATGTCGCATAGGCGGAGCCTGCGAAGGGATGCACGCGCTCGCCCGCAATCGAGGTCACGTTCACGACCGAGCCCTGCGCCGCCTTCAATTCCTCGACAAGCCCGCGCGCAAGCATTACCGGCGCGAAGAAATTCACCTGAAAGACCTGATACCAGGTATCGACGCCGGTATCGAAAACGCCGAGCCGCGAGCCGCCCGGCCCCTTCGGCGAAATCGCAGCATTGTTCACCAGCGCGTCCAGCCGCCCGCCCTGATCCTTCAGCCGCTCGCGCATTTCCGCGATGGCGTTCTCGGTGTTCTTCACATCGGCGAGGTCGACCTGGATATGGTCTTCAGGGCCCGCTTCCCACGGGCAGTCCTCGGGAAAGGGGTGCCGCGAACAGGTAATCACGCGCCAGCCCGCGCTCGAAAAGCGCTTCACCGTCGCATGACCGATCCCCCGGCTCGCGCCGGTCAGGATCAGCGTCTTTCGCTCTGAATTCGGAATTTGTGTCATGGCCGCAATCTAGAGGAAGCCGCGCGCCGCCGCCAGCGCGGGAAGCGCGTTCACCCGGCCCGCCTGCGGCCGGCGCTTGCGGCCTCGAAATGGCGGCTCCGTGCCTCGGCATTGAGACGGGCGGCGGCAAGCGCCGTTTCGATCAAAGCCTCGTCCACCGCCACGTTCCTTTCTCCGCGCAACCATGAGAGGACGTCGTAGAGATGCCATATGTCCGGCGCGCCGCTATGGACGGGTGACGGGAAAACCGTCTTTCCGGGATTTGCTGCGTATTTCTGCATATTTTGCCGTGTGTAGCCGAGAATCTCGGCGATCTCGCTCAGATTGACGAGATCGGGCTTTGCTTCGATCAGTTCCGCCCCCGGCACGGCCTTGCACACTTGTTTGCGGCCCGAGCTCATGGCCTGTTCGGCGCTCGCTGCTTCGCGCGAGAAGCCGAGCGCAATACGGCCGCGCTTGCCGATCCCCGCAACGGCATCGTCGCAGCCTGCTTCGAAAAGCGCATCGACAATGTCATCGGCGCTCCCGGCACTGTCGGGCAGCGAGAAGATCAGCTCGAACTCGTAGAGCTTCATGCGTTTCTCCCTTCACGGGCCAGCGTCGGCCTGCCGGTATTTGCAATGATCGACGAGCCGCCGGATCTGTCTCGCGTGGTTCTCGGGCGAACGCGGCGTACTCCAGATCGAGAACTGGCAGAATTCACCGCAGCGGCAGGTATCGTCGTTCCAGGGACAACGGAGATAACCGAAACAATGCCCCCGGCCCTTGCTGAAGCGCCACCCGGCTTCCTCCGCATATCGAACAGCCTGCTCGATCTCTTTGTGGGGGTGACGTGCGCGGGCCGCCATTTTGCCTCGTGAATGTAGGAGGATAGAGTCTGGTTGTCAAGTGACAACTGACTTCATCGGCGACGCAACGCCTGCTCAGTCTTCTACGACAGCGGGTTGATGTCGATAGAACCTGCTGCCGCCGCCAGCGCCTCGTCCGGCGTGCCCGATGCATCCACAGTCAGCCATTTCATCCGGCCGAGGTCGTAGGCCAGTTGCCGCTTCAGAACCGCCACGCCTGCATCGGAGGGATCGCCGCCCTCTTTCTCCCGTGCGGCCACGCGCGCTTCCAGCACCTCCGCCGGCGCGTCGAGCCAGAGCCCGTCAAACGTCACGCCGGCCTCGCGCGCAAGCCGTTCGCCCTCCACCCTCTCCTGCGGCTTCGCGAATACGGCGTCCACCACAACGCTCATCCCGGCACCGAGCGACAGGCGCGCAAGCCGCATCATCTCCGCATAAACACGCTCGCCCGCGCCTTCCGCATAGGCTTCCTCCGGCAGCCGCTCCAGCGGCGCGACGCCGAAGAGGCGCTTCCGCACCGTGTCGGAGCGGATATGCACCGCGCCCGCCGCGCCGCCGATAAGCGCCGCCAGTGCCTTTGCCAGCGTCGACTTGCCGGTGCCCGAAAGTCCGCCCACCGCGACGAGGCGCGGCGGTCTCGCCTCCAGCAGCCGGTCCGCGAAATCGAGATAGGCGCGTGCGAGCTTCCTCTTCTCTTTCGAGTCCTCACCCGTTGCCTGCACCGCCGTCACCTTGGCGCGCACCACCGCGCGCGTCGCCATGAAGAGCGGCAGCAGCGCAAGCCCCTCGGTGGCCGCGCCGATTTCCGCCTGCGGCACATGGTCGAGATAGACGTTCATTGCGCGATTGGCATAGCCGGCCAGCCGCTCGTCGCTCTCCGCGCGAAAGCCGAGATCCATCAGAAGAAAGGCGAGATCATAGGCCACGTCGATGCGCGCGATGCGGTCGCTGAATTCGATGCAGTCGAAAATGACGGGCCGCCCGTCGATTTCCGTCACATTGCCGAGGTGGAGATCGCCGTGGCTGTGGCGCACGAAGCCGGTGTCGCGCCGCGCATCGAGAAGCGCCCGATGTTCCTCGATCAGTTCCTTGCTGCGCCGGGTGACACGCGCCGCCTGCTCGGCATCGAAAACGGGACCGATGCTCGCCTGCATGTCGGTTTCGCTTCCCGCGACGATCTTCGCGAAATTATCCGCACCGCCGAAATCGCGATGCACCTTCGCGCGTGCATGAAAGGCCGCCACATCCGCCGCCAGCTCTTCCACCAGGTCGAGCGAAAGTTGTCCCCGCTCCGCCTTCGCCGCGAGAAGCCCCTCGCCGCCAAAGCGTTTCATCTCGACCAGCCATTCGACAGGCTCGCCCTTATCCCCGCCCAGACGAAAACCCTCTTCCGTTTCGCGCACGGGGACAAGCGAGAGATAGATTTCCGGCGCGGTGCGGCGGTTGAAGTCGAGTTCGCGTTTGCAGGCTTCGTGCCTGCCTTCAAGCGTCGAGAAATCGAGAAAGGTGAATTTCACCGGCCTCTTCATCTTGTAGGCGCGGGTGCCGGCAAGAAAGACATGCGAGGCATGCGTGTCGATCCGCGTCACCGTCTCGCCGGAAGCGAGGCCATAGGTTTCCGGCATCGCCAGAAATGCAAGCAGGGCGTCGTTTTCCGCGCTATCCGCCAAGAAACAGTCCCGTCATATGCGTTGCAGCCGGGTGAGTTTTTCCATGCCCGCCGGGTCCTGGTGGATGATGACCTCCGCGCCCGGAAAAGCCTTCATCACCGCTTTTTCCACCTCGTCGGATATGCGATGCGCGTCCATCAGCGTGATGTCGCGTTCGAGTTCGAGGTGGAACTGGATGAAACTATGGATGCCGGCGCTCCGCGTCCGCAGGTCGTGCAGGTTCACCACTTCGGGATGTTCGAGCGCGATTGTCTTGATGCGCTCGCGGTCCTCGTCGGACAATTCGCGGTCCATGAGCTGATCGAGCGCATTCATCACGATCTTCGCCGCACTCCAGGCGATGAGGCCCGCGACCAGAAGTCCGAAAACCGGGTCCGCCCAGTGGAGCCCCAGATAACCCGACAGGATCAGCGCCGCGATCACGGAGAGGTTCATCAAAAGGTCGCCGCGGTAATGGATCGAGTCCGCCTCGATGGCGAGCGAGCGGGTCTGCGACACCACATGCCGCTGATAGGCGACGAGGACGAGTGTGAGCGCGATCGCAAAGACCGTCACCGCGATGCCGGATGCGGAATTCTGCACCGGCGCCGGTTCGATGAGGCGCTGCACCGCCTCGAAGGTGATGTAGCCGGCTGAGCCGAAGATGAAAACCGACTGGCCGAGCCCGGCCAGCGCCTCCGCCTTGCCGTGGCCGAAGCGGTGTTCGTCGTCGGCGGGCGTCAGCGACATGCGGACCGCGAAGAGATTGATGAGCGAGGCCGTGCCGTCGAGAATCGAGTCCAGCAGCGTGCCGAGCATCGCCACCGAGCCCGTGAATAAGTAGACGACCGTTTTCATCGCGATCAGCAGGATGGCGACGGCGACCGCCGCATAGGTCGCGCGGCGCATCAGCCGGGCGTTCAGCGCGGCGGAATCGGGGATTACTTTTTTTGCCGCGTCGCTCGCGCTCATTGCTCTCGTCCCCTTGCGGGGCCTTCATGACGGTTCGGTGACGGTTCGATGACAGTCAGGGGAAAAGCTTCTTCGTCCGCCAGGCCTCGGCGGGCTTTTCCCGTTCAAAAACAAGGCGATCATGGAGCCGGAAGGGCCTGTCGCGCCAAAATTCGATATGGCGCGGTACAACGCGGAAACCGGACCAGTGATCCGGCCGCGGCACCCTGCTCACGCCGAATTTCGCAGCAAAAACAGCGACTTGCTTCTCGAGCTCAAAACGACCCGCAAGCGGCCGCGATTGCTTCGATGCCCATGCACCGATCTGGCTGTCCCTCGCGCGCGTGGCAAAATAGGCATCCGCCTCCTCTTTGCTCACCGGGATAACGTCGCCTCTGACGCGCACCTGGCGGCGCAGGCTCTTCCAGTGGAAGCACAGGGCGGCGCGGGAATTCTCCTTTAATTCCAGTCCCTTGGCGCTTTCGAGATTGGTGTAGAAAACGAAGCCGCGCGCATCCGCCTCCTTCAGCAGCACCATCCGCACATCGGGAAAACCGGAAGCATCCGCCGTCGCCAGCGCCATGGCATTCGCGTCTTCCGGTTCCTTCGCGCGGGCAAGCTCCATCCATTCATGGAAGAGCGCAATCGGGTCCTCCGAGGTGAAAATACCGCTCTCGTCGGTGGCCGTGGTGACATCGTTCATGCCGCTGTTCCCGTTCGCATCCGCAAGAAAAAACGGCTGTTTTCTGCCGTTCTGCAAGGAAGAAGCTGCTTCAATCTTGCCATATTCCTCGCTCTATATAGGTACTTCTTATATCGCTTGGGGGCGACGAAAGCACAGGATTGATCGGCATGAAACTCGTTAAAGGAATAGCCATCGGTGCGGTTGCGCTGTCGCTCGCAGCTTGCGACCAGAGCATGTATGGCGGCGGCGGCGGCATCAGCAAACAAAATGTCGGCACCGTCGGCGGCGCGGTCGCGGGCGGTCTGGCGGGTTCGCAGATCGGCGGCGGCTCGGGCCGTCTCTGGGCCACGGGTGCCGGCGTCCTTCTTGGTGCCCTGCTCGGCAGCGAAATCGGCAAATCCCTTGATCGCGCGGACCATGCCTATATGGGCCAGACGACCTATAATGCGCTGGAAACGGGCCGTTCCGGCCAGCCGGTGCAGTGGCGCAATCCGGATTCGGGCCACTACGGCACGGTGACGCCGCAGACCGCCTATCAGCAGGGAAATCTGCAGTGCCGCGAATATTCGCAGACCGTTTATATCGACGGGCGCAGCCAGCAGG
The DNA here is from genome assembly GCF_000017565.1 of Parvibaculum lavamentivorans DS-1. Classification (NCBI taxonomy): domain Bacteria; kingdom Pseudomonadati; phylum Pseudomonadota; class Alphaproteobacteria; order Hyphomicrobiales; family Parvibaculaceae; genus Parvibaculum; species Parvibaculum lavamentivorans. The sequence continues at coordinate 854,746 of NC_009719.1, read as the reverse complement.
CCTACGGTACGGCGTGCCGCCAGCCGGACGGCTCGTGGCAGATTCAGAACTGATCGAGACATCAAAGGGGCGGTCCTAAACTATGTATGTTTGTCGGGCCGCCCCCTTGCCCGCCGCGCTTTTTGCGGCGCTTTTCCTTGCCTTCTTTGCGTTTGATGCCAAGGCCCAGCCCGGCACGACCGTGCAGGACCGGCTCGAAGACGCATCCCCCACTCCGGCTGAAAAAATTGCGCTCTTTGATGAGGGGGTCGCCGCTTACGATTCAGGCGACTACGCGAAAGCCTTTGAAATATGGCTTCCCCTCGCGCAGACCGACGATCTGGCGGCGATGCGCAATGTCGCGCTGCTCCTCCGCCGGGGCGATGGCGTCGCCCGGGATCCGGAACGGGCGCTTTATTTTTACGAGCGGGCGGCGCAAGGCGGGCTCACATCGGCGCAGGTCAACACCGCCTTCATGTATCTCGGCGGCGAAGGCATTCCTCAGGATTACAAAAAAGCGTCCTTCTGGTTTCACACGGCGGCCATCGCCGGTGTGCCGGTGGCGCGGTATAATCTTGGTGTCCTCTACGAACGCGGTCTGGGCGTCGAGGCGGATCAGGCGCGGGCGCTCGCCTGGTACGCGCTGGCGGCACGTGCAGGTCATGAAAAAGCTCTCGACCGGCTGACGCAACTGGTACCGAGCCTGCCCGGCCCCCCACCGCCGGGCGAAACGGAGGCTCCGCTTTCAAAGACCACCCCAGCGCCACCGGCAGCGGAAATCGACCCGTTCGACGGCCAAACGCCTTAACCTATTCGTATGCAGGCTGTTCTAGACTGCCGTTTTCCTCCGGTTAATCTTCGGGAGAACGGGGCGCCGTGCGCGATCCATACGAAATACTCGGTCTCGGTCCGGGGGCAGGCAATGCCGAGATCAAGCTCGCCTACCGCAAGCTCGCCAAGCAGCTTCACCCGGACACTCAGGGTGCGTCTCCGGCACAGCAGGCCCGCTTTCAGGAAGTGACCGCCGCCTATAATCAGCTCAAGGACGAAGCCAGCCGGCGCCGTTTCGAAGCCGAGCGTCGCGCCTCCGCCGCCATGCGCCGCAGACCGGCTTTTGAGGAGGCACACCCCGTATCCGGCTCTCAGGTGCCGCCGGATGATATCTTCTCCGAACTTTTCGAAGGTATACGCAGTGCCGGCAAGCGCGTCTTCCGAGCGCGCGGCGATGATCAGACCTACCGCCTCGCGGTTACATTCCTCGAGGCCGCGAATGGCGCGAAAAAGCGAGTCACGCTCGCCGGCGGGAGAACGCTGGAACTTGCCGTTCCGCCCGGCATCGAAAGCGGGAAACAGATAAGGTTGCGGGGCCAGGGGGGCGAAGGTCATGGCGGCGCGGAAGCGGGCGACGCCCTGGTCACGATCGATGTTGAGGCCCACCCATATTTCCGCCGCGAGGGAAACGACATTCACCTGACTCTGCCGGTCACACTGGCCGAAGCCGTCCTCGGCTCGCGAATAGAGGCGCCAACGGTCGCAGGGCCGGTCAGCCTGTCCGTTCCGGCGGGGTCGAACACTGGAACCCGGCTGCGTCTCAGGGGACGCGGCCTGGCCGGGGAAGGCGGGAAAACGGGCGATCAGTACGTCACATTGTCCGTTACCCTGCCGGATGCCGCAGACGAGGCTTTGCGGGACTTTGCCGCCAATTGGACGGCAGGTCTTAAGTTCAATCCCCGTAACGGCTTTTCCGATTCCTGAACCGACATGAACTGACAATATTCGTGAAGTTCCAAAGCCCGTTCCCGAGGGCTTTTTTGTTAGACGGTTTGGGGCTTTTGTGTAGGATGCGGCTCCATTTTTGGCCCAGAGCAGTTTGACGGGGATACGATGAGCGAAGCCACCACTGGCGCAAGCCCGACGCTGAAGGGCAACCTGATGGCAGGCAAACGCGGCCTCGTTATGGGCGTTGCCAATAACCGTTCCATCGCGTGGGGCATTGCCAAAGCCTGCGCCGATCAGGGCGCGGAGATCGCCTTTACATATCAAGGCGAAGCTTTGCAGAAGCGGGTTATTCCACTTGCCGAGTCCGTCGGCTCAAAGTTGGTGATGCCTTGCGACGTCATGGACGCCGCCAGCATGGACGCCGTCTTCGCTACGCTCGAAAAGGAATGGGGCAAGATCGACTTCTTCGTTCACGCCATTGCCTATTCGAACAAGGCCGAACTCGACGGTCGCTATGTCGATACGACCCTCGACAACTTCACCGCTTCTCTCGCCATCTCCTGCTATTCCTTCGCGGCGCTTTGCCAGCGCGCGGAAAAGCTGATGCCTGATGGCGGCTCGATCCTCACCCTCACCTATTACGGCTCCGAGAAAGTTATCCCGCACTACAACGTCATGGGCGTCGCCAAGGCCGCGCTTGAGGCAAGCGTGCGCTATCTCGCGGTCGATCTTGGACGCAACAATATCCGCGTCAACGCGGTGTCCGCCGGGCCGATCAAGACGCTCGCGGCATCCGGCATCGGCGATTTCCGCTACATCCTCAAGTGGAACGAGCTCAATTCGCCGCTGAAACGCACGGTAACGATCGAAGAGGTCGGAAATTCGGCGCTCTATCTGCTTTCGGACCTTGGCGCGGGCGTGACCGGAGAAGTGCACCATGTCGATGCCGGCTATCACGTCGTCGGCATGAAGGCGGAAGATGCGCCGGATATGAGCATCGTCTGAGAATCTCCTGTATTGTTAGCCTGTTCATCGCGCAAGGACGGCCCTCGCGGGCCACGCTAAGGCCATGTCTCACAATACGTTCGGCCATCTGTTCCGCGTCACGACCTGGGGCGAAAGCCACGGGCCGGCGCTCGGCTGCGTTGTGGACGGTGCGCCGCCGCGGCTGCCTTTGAAGGCCGAAGATATCCAGCAATGGCTCGACCGGCGCAAACCCGGCCAGTCGCGGTTCACCACGCAGCGGCGCGAGCCCGATGCGGTGAAAATTCTCTCGGGCACCTTCGTCGAAGACGGCATAGAGATGACGACGGGCACGCCGATCTCGCTGATGATCGAGAATGTCGATCAGCGGTCGAAGGACTATGGCGATATCGTCGAGAAGTTCAGACCGGGCCATGCCGATCTCACCTATTTCCTGAAATATGGCATTCGCGATTATCGCGGGGGCGGCCGCTCTTCGGCGCGTGAAACGGCGGCCCGCGTGGCTGCCGGCGCGGTGGCGCGGGCGATGTTGCCGGAGATGATGATCCGGGGTGCGCTCGTGCAGATGGGGCCGCACAAGATCGACCGCGCCAACTGGGACTGGAACGAGGTGGGAAACAACCCCTTCTGGTGCCCGGACGCAAAGGCAGCGGCGGAATGGGAAATCTATCTCGATAGCGTCCGGAAAGCCGGTTCGTCCTGCGGTGCCGTCATCGAGATTGTAGCCAGCGGCGTACCCGCCGGTCTCGGCTCACCTATCTACGGAAAGCTCGATGCGGAACTTGCAAGCGCGTTGATGAGCATAAACGCGGTGAAGGGTGTCGAGATCGGAGATGGCTTCGGCGCTGCCGCTCTCTCCGGCGAAGAAAATGCCGACGAGATGCAGTCGGGGCCGCATGGCATTGAGTTCAGCTCCAATCACGCGGGCGGCGTTCTTGGCGGCATTTCCACGGGACAAGATGTCGTCGCGCGCTTTGCCGTGAAACCCACTTCCTCGATCCTCAGCCCTCGCAAAACAGTCACCAAAGGCGGCGACGACACGGAAATCGTCACCAAGGGCCGCCATGACCCATGCGTCGGCATCCGCGCCGTGCCTGTGGGCGAAGCGATGATGGCCTGCGTGCTTGCTGACCAGCTGCTCCGCCATCGGGCGCAGATGGGCGGGAGCGGCCGCAATGAGTGATGCGCCGGACTTTCTGACCGTGCATTACTCCAAGCCGAAAGGCGAAAGCATTGTCTATAGCGCCGTGCTTGCTGCGGGCGCGCTGATTGTCTTCGGTATGGTGCGCGCGCCCATTTTCTCTTCAGTCGGCGCTCTCCTCGCGGTGGGTGTTGCGCTTTACCACTGGCCCTATGTGGCGCGGGACCGGCGCGCACTGGTTGTTTCGCCGGCCGGTGTGACGCTCGATCGTCTCGGGCTCCTGCCCTGGAATGCCATATCGGATGTGGAGATCGTCGATCGTTACGTAAGGATGATCCGCAATGCCGAACTGCGGATAAGTCTTCGCAGACCTCTGAATACAGCGGTCGACAACGCAGCCTCGGTCGGCATCGTTCGCCGCTACATGTATCGCTGCTGGAAAAGTATCGGTCCTCAGGAAATCGCCGTGCGGCTATCCACACTCGATGCGAAGCCGGAAATCATCGAGGCCGCGGTCAGACAGCATATCCACCGCTCCATCTGACCCCGCAGGATCAGCCCTTCCTGAATATCCCCACGAGCTCGATGTGAGGCGACCAGAGAAACTGGTCCACGGGCGTGAGCTCCGATAGTGCATAGCCTCCGTCGAGAAGCGTTCTTGCATCGCGGGCGAATGTCGCCGGATTGCAAGAAACGGCGGCAACGACAGGGACTTCAGAACGAGCGATTTCCTCGGCCTGCGCCGCCGCGCCGGCGCGAGGCGGATCGAAAACCACCGCATCAAAACTATCGAGTTCCGAGCGCAGCAGGGGACGGCGCGCCAGGTCGCGGGTTTCGTGGGTGACGGGCTTCAGACCGAGTGACGGCCCCTGCTCACGGACCGCCCGCGCGAGCGCGGCGAGCGATGCGCTCTCGCCTTCGACGGCATGAACGGTGGCACTACGGGCGAGAGAGGCCGAGAACGTGCCGCAGCCGGCAAAGAGATCGGCGATGCGGACGGACTTACCCACCCCTTGAGCGACAAGCCGGACAAGTGCCGCTTCGCCTTCGCGCGTCGGCTGGAGGAAAGCGCCAGGCGGCGGCAGGACCGCAAGGCCCGACAGGTCAACAAAAGGCGGACGCCGCCCGGCGACTATTTCACCGCCCCATGACAGGCGGGCGATATCGGCAGCGGATGCCCGCGCGGCGAGTTCGAGACGCAGCGGTCCGTCGAGCGGCTTGCCGCCTGTGACGGCGACGTCGAGACCGCTCGCTGTGGAGGTTACCAGAACAGAGGCGCGCGACGTGCGGGAGAGGCCCGGCGCGACGAGACCGGCAAGAGCCGGCAAGGCACGCTCGATCTCCGGCACGACCAGCGGACATTCCGCGATCGGCACAATTGTGTGGCTGGCTTGCGCGTAGTAGCCGATGGCCAAGGTCTTCTTCGTTCGCGTCGCGGCGAAGGTCGCGCGACGGCGGCTGCGAGGCCGGGCGGGGACAAGTGGCGCGATTTCCGCCTCGATGCCCCTTGCGCGCAGGGCGGTGGCGACTTGTGCCCACTTCCAGTCCGCATATCGCGCCGCCTCCATATGCTGAAGCGAGCAGCCGCCACAGAAGGTGAAATGCGGACAGGCGGGCGCGATGCGGTCAGCGGATGCATCGAGCACCCGCCGAAGCTCCGCGCGGCCATCGCCGGCAGGCCGCACGAGCACGCGCTCTTGCGGCAGCACATAGGGCACATAGAGCGGGCCTTGCGGCGTCTGCGCGACGCCATCCGCCTGCGCACCGAGCGTTTCGATCACGATCTCGATTTCAGCGGTCATGGCAGGCCGCAATCAGGAACTCGCGGTTTCCGTCACCGCCCTTTATCGGGCTCTCGACAATGCCTTCCACGCGCCATCCCATCTTTTCCAACCAGCCCGCAATATTGGCACAGACACGCTCATGCAACGCCGGCTCGCGGACAATACCCCCTTTGCCGACATTTTCGGGGCCGACCTCGAACTGCGGCTTGATGAGCGCGATCAGCCGGGCGCCGCGCTCGGCGAGCGCGAGCGCCGGCGGCAGCGCTTTTTCAAGACTGATGAAGCTGAGATCCGCCACGATCAGATCGATCCGGCCGGGGACAATGTCACGCGAGATATCCTTTGCGTTCAGTCCTTCAATCGCGCGGACACGGGTGTCTTGCGCAATTTTTTCCGCGAGCTGGCCGTGCCCGACGTCAATAGCGACGACTGAGGCGACGCCGCGCTCCAGCAGAACTTCCGTGAAACCGCCGGTAGAGGCGCCGAGATCAAGGCAGAGAGAGCCCGACGGATCGATGCCGAAGTGGTCAAGCGCATGAACAAGCTTCAGCGCGCCACGCGAAACATATGGATGTTCGGGGGCAAGCATGGAGATCTCGGCTTCAGGGGCGACGAGATCGGCAGGTTTGGTTGCAATTTCACCGGCCACCCGGACATGCCCGGCCTTGATGGCCGCCTGTGCGCGGGCACGCGTGGATGCAAGACCGCGCTCAAGGAGAGCGATATCCAGACGGCGTTTTTCCTTCACCATCAAGTCAGACGAGTTTCGGCAGCGGCTGCGGCGTCATCTGCCGAAAGTCAGCGATCTGCCGTTCTTGCCCCAGCACGGAGAGAGCGGTCTCCACGATCTGCGCGGCGTTCAGCCCGGCGATGTCGTACATTTTTTCCGGCTTGTCTTGGTCAATGAAAATGTCCGGCAGCGCCATGGGCCGGACTTTCAGGCCACGATCGAGCGCGCCGGAATGGGCGAGGAAATCAAGCACATGGCTGCCGAAGCCGCCGATGGAGCCCTCTTCCACGGTAATCAGCAGCTCATGCTCGCGGGCGAGACGCGCGATCAGGTCTTCGTCCAGCGGCTTTGCGAAGCGCGCATCGACGACTGTTGTCGAAAGACCGAGCGCGCCGAGCTGTTCGGCCGCTTTCAGCGCCTCGGCGAGACGCGTGCCAAGCGAGAGGATCGCCACCTTGGTGCCCTGACGCAAGATGCGGCCCTTGCCGATTTCGAGAGGTGTGCCGATGGCCGGCATTTCGATGCCGACGCCTTCGCCCCGGGGATAACGCAACGAGGAGGGACGGTCGTCGATGGCGACGGCCGTCGCCACCATGTGTTTCAATTCGACCTCGTCCGCCGCCGCCATGACGACGAAGCCCGGCAGGCAGGCAAGATAGGTTACGTCGAACGAACCGGCATGCGTCGGTCCGTCGGCGCCGACGAGCCCAGCGCGGTCGATGGCGAAACGGACGGGGAGACGCTGGATCGCCACGTCATGCACGACCTGGTCGTAGGCGCGCTGCAGGAATGTCGAGTAGATGGTGGCGAAGGGTTTGAAGCCTTCGGTTGCGAGGCCCGCAGCGAAAGTCACGGCATGTTGCTCGGCAATGCCGACATCGAAGGTACGCCCCGGAAAACGCTGCGCAAAAAGATCGAGGCCCGTGCCGCCCGGCATGGCCGCCGTGATGGCGACGATCTTGTCGTCCTCTTCGGCATGCGCGATCAGGCTTTCGGCGAAGACCTTGGTGTAGCTCGGCGCGTTTGCCTGCGCCTTCGCTTGCGTGCCGGTGACAACATCGAATTTTGAAACGCCGTGGTATTTGTCCTCCGCCGCTTCGGCAGGCGCATAACCCTTGCCCTTCTGCGTCACGACGTGAACGAGGATCGGCCCTTCGCCGGCGTCACGCACATTCTTCAGCACGGGCAGCAGATGATCGAAATTATGCCCGTCTATCGGGCCGACATAGTAGAGGCCTAGCTCCTCGAAGAGCGTGCCGCCGGTCGCCATGCCGCGCGCATATTCCTCGGCGCGGCGGGCGCTTTCTTCCAGCCGTTTGGGCAGGAGCTGCGCGAGTTGCTTGGCGAGATGACGCATGGAGCGGTAGGCGCCGCCGGACAGAAGGCGCGCGAGATAGGCGCTCATGGCGCCGACAGGCGGCGCGATCGACATGTCGTTGTCGTTCAGGATGATGATGAGGCGGCTGTTCATCGAGCCGGCGTTGTTCATCGCCTCATAGGCCATGCCCGCCGACATCGCACCATCGCCGATCACGGCCACGACATTGTTGGTGCCGCCCTTGAGGTCGCGGGCGACGGCCATCCCGAGGCCCGAGGATATCGAGGTGGAGGAATGCGCGGCGCCGAACGGATCGTATTCGCTTTCAGCGCGCTTGGTAAAACCCGACAGTCCGTCGCCCTGTCGCAGCGTGCGGATGCGGTCGCGGCGGCCGGTGAGTATCTTGTGGGGATAAGCCTGATGGCCGACATCCCAGATGATGCGGTCTTCCGGCGTGTTGAACACGTAGTGGAGAGCGACCGTCAGTTCGACAACACCAAGCCCCGCACCGAGATGGCCACCCGTCTGCGAGACGGCGTCGACCATCTCCGCGCGCAATTCCTCGGCAAGCTGCCGCAGATCGCCTTCACCAAGCGCGCGCAAATCTGCCGGGACGGTCACCCGGTCAAGCAAAGGGGTCGGGGGTTTGCTGTTCAACACTCACCTCGGCCGTTCAAAGGCCAGATCGGGGGCCGAAAGAAGGCCCGGACTCAGTTGCGGCGCGTTATAACGAAATGCGCGGCATGACGCAAAAGATCGGCTCTTTCATCAAACAAATCAAGGTGTTGGACGGCCTGCTCCGCAAGCATCCCGGCCTGCGCGCGAGCGCGGTCGAGGCCGAGGATCGAAACGAAGGTGGCCTTGCCCGCCGCCGCGTCCTTGCCCGTCGCCTTGCCCATGGCCGCGGCATCACCTTCAGCATCCAGAATGTCGTCCGCGATCTGGTAGGCAAGGCCCATGTCATGGGCATAAGCATGTAGCGCGTGAAGTGCATCGGGCGAGGCGCGGCCGAGAATGGCGCCTGCCTCGCAGCTGAACGAGATCAACGCGCCTGTCTTGAGCTGCTGCAAACGGGTGATCCCGCCCATGTCGAGCTCCCTGCCCTCGCTGGTCAGGTCGATGATCTGGCCGCCGACCATGCCGTGTGCACCGGATGCAATGGCGAGGCGGCGGACAAGCTCGATGCGGACACGGGCACGCTCATGCGTTTCTGGATCGGCGAGAATTTCGAAGGCTAGCGTCAGGAGAGCGTCGCCTGCGAGGACTGCCGTCGCCTCGTCGAACTGGCGGTGAACGGCCGGCAAACCGTGGCGCAGGTCATCATCATCCATGCAGGGAAGGTCGTCATGGACGAGGGAGTAGATATGTACGCATTCGGCGGCGGCTGCGGCACGCAACGCCGCCTCCGAGGCGACGCCGAAAAGCGCGGCGCTCTGCGCAACAAGAAAGGGGCGAAAGCGCTTTCCGCCTCCCAGCGCCGCATAACGCATCGCCTCCGCGATGCGCGCCTCCGGTCCTTCCACGCGCGGCAAAAGGCGGTCGAGCATCTCTTCCACTTTCGCGGCGACCGTGGCCAATCCGGCTTCAAATTGCGCGGCATTTGCGGGGGATGAGGTCATTGACGGCGCGTATCCGTCAGCCGACGTCCAACGGCTCGGTGCCCGAAGGCTCGCCTGAAGCCGACAGGGTGATCTTTTCGACGCGCGCTTCCGCCGCTTTCAGGCGCGTTTCGCAATGGGCTTTCAGCGCGGTGCCGCGTTCATAGAGTTCAATCGACTTCTCAAGCGGCGCCTCGCCGGATTCGAGCTGACCGACGATCTTCTCAAGCTGCGCCAACGCCTCCTCGAAGCTCAGCTTGTCGATATCGTTATGTGCTTCGGCTTTGGCGGCGGACATGGTCTCTCTCCCTTTTGGGGCGGTACTCCGGGCTTTATCAGGCGGCGAGCATCAGCGCCTTCACATGCGCGCGCGAACTCGACGCCAGCGCCTCCAAGTCATACCCCCCCTCAAGCGCGGAGACAACGCGACCGCCGCAGAGACGGTCCGCCGTCTTCACGAGCTCGGCCGTGACCCAGCCATAGTCTTCGTCGGTGAGCCGCAGATTTGCGAGCGGGTCCGAGATATGTGCATCGAAACCCGCCGAAATGAAGATGAAATCCGGGCGAAATTGTTCCAGGGCGGGGATAACCGCATCCGAAATCGCCGCGCGGAACTCGGCCGAGCCGGCGCCAGGCTGCAGGCAACGGTTCAGGATATTGCCCAAGCCAAATTCTCCTGCCCTGCCCGTGCCAGGATAAAGCGGCCATTGATGGGTGGAGGCGTAGAAGAGGTCCGGGTTCGTTTCAAAGGCGGCCTGCGTACCGTTGCCGTGATGCACGTCGAAATCGATGACGGCGACACGCTTGCAGCCATGCGCCTCGCGCGCATGAAGAGCGCCGATGGCAATGTTGTTGAACAGGCAGAAGCCCATTGAAGTTTCGGGTTCCGCGTGGTGCCCCGGCGGGCGAATGGCACAGAAACCGTTGCGGGCCCGGCCCGACATGACCTCGTCGACGGCATAGACGACGGCGCCGGCGGCGCGGAAAGCCGCCTCCGCGGAACCCGGAGACATCGCCGTGTCGGCATCTATGCGGCGGAAACCGCTTTCAGGCACGCAGGATTCGATGCGCTCGATATGGCTCATCGGATGAACGCGCGCGATCTGCTCGTGGCTGGCGCGCGGCGCCTCTGCGCGCTGCAACAGCGCGAAATCCTCGGTCTCGAGCGCGCCGAGCACGGCACGCAACCGCGCCACGCATTCGGGATGGCCCGGCGGGGTTTCGTGTTCGAGACAGGCGGAATGGGTGACGAGAAGCGTGGTCATTGCCTTGGGCCGAGGAATTTCATTACCTGCCAGTCTAGGCGGGATTTAAGCCTGGCGGTACCAGTCGACGCCTTTTTCGTCGCGGCTGAGGGTCGCAAGACCGCGGCCGATCAGGCAATTCAGGTGCGCGAGGCTTTCGCCCGTCGCCATGAAGAAGACTTCGGGGCCGATCTTGCGCTTGAAGAGGGCGGGGAAAACGTCAATGGCACGTTTCGGCGTTTCGAGAAGCGCGTGGAGTTTCGCCAATCCGTCCTCATGGCCGTCGATGAGCTGCGTCAGGCGGGTGTGGAGACCGTAGAAGGGCTCGTTATGCGCGGGGAGGACAAGCAGGTCTTCTGGCAGCGTGGCGCGCAGGCGCTTGCAGCTGTCGATCCAGTCTTCCAGCGGATTTTCGTAAGCTTCCGTCGGATGGACGCTGACATTCGAGGATATCCTCGGCAGCACCTGATCGCCGGAGATGAGGATTTTCGCTTCCTCGCAATAGAGGCAGATGTGCTCGGGCGCGTGGCCGGAGCCGACGACGGCGCGCCATGTCCGGCCGCCGATCTTCAATTCATCGCCCTCGCGCAGACGACGGAAAATATCGGGCATGCGCGATACGCGTTCGCCGAAGCCGCCGAAACGCTTGCGATAGCTCTCGACACCGCGCTCGCTGAAGCCGGCGGCGCGATAGAAATCAAGCGCTTCCTGCGGCGCGTCGCGGCCCGTATCGAGCACCAGCGTCTTGCACATCAGGAAATCGGTGCGCGACATGCGCAGCTCGATGCCCCATTTGCGCGTGAACCAGCCGGCAAGGCCGACGTGATCCGGGTGGAGATGGGTGACGACGAGGCCTGTGATGGGCTTGCCGCGAAGGCCGGTCTTGAAAACCTCGCGCCAGAGCGCCTTCACTTCGTCGGAGGCGACGCCTGTATCCACCACCGTCCAGCCCTCGCCGTCTTCGAGCAGCCAGAGGTTGATGTGATCGAGCTGGAAGGGAAGCGGCATGCGCACCCACCAGATGCCCTTGGCGACCTCCAGCATTTCCGCCGGTTCCGGCACCCTCTTGTCGAGGGGATAGCGGAGATCGGTGCTTTCTATGGTCGCTTGCGAAATATCGGACATGGGGACTCTCGAACAATCGCCCGCGAAAGGCCGCGAGGCGACATATCCGTGATAGGCGCACGGCGGAGAGAGGTCAAACGGCGCAAATGAACGCCAAGGCCGACGCTACGGAACCTTCCGCGCCAATCGCTCGCCGACATAAATCCAGACTGCCAGAAGCAGGCTCGTGCAAATCAGCAGGGGCCAGGGGCCGAAGGCGAGGATAAGCGGCATGACGGCCGCCGTGAACAGGCCGCCGCCGACAATGGGGGCGAAGAAAAGCTGCTTGTAGCCGAAATTCTCCAGCCCTCCGGAGCGGTTTTCAGGATCGGCGATACGGAAGAGCATCAGGCCGCTCACCGTCATCCCCATCGCCTGTCCGAAATGCGGGATGCCTTGCGCGAACCAGTCGGGCCCAAGCATGCGGGGTGCCAGCACCAGCAACGCAAAAATATTCCAGGCGATGCCGCCGACGGCGAGCCAGACGAAGGGGCCGAGATTATCGTTGATCGCGGTCAATGAGAGCGTCGCCAGCGCCGCGACAATCAGAATGTCGAGGGCGGCACCGGAAATCCGGTTCACTAATCCCCGGTCCACAAGGCCCATGCCAATATAGCGGCTGACCACGACCTGCACGGCGACACCGCCGAGCATGGCGAGCGGGAAAAGCGGCAGATAGGCAAGGATCCGCGTGCCGTCGCGGCCCCAGGTGTGTTCCTCAAGAAGGATCAACAGTTGATGCAGGCCCCAACCGATAGCAATAGCGACGGCGAAGAGACCGAGATGCAGCGACATCGGATCGATGGGCTGCGCGGCATCCGTCGTCGCGGGGCGGGCTGCAAGCTGCTCCGTCGTATCGGCGGGTGGATCCGGATGAAGTTCTGGCGTCGGCGAGCGGATGCCTTCTGGATCGACAAGACCGCGCCGGGCCGCCCAGTTGATCAGTACAAGGCCGATCAGCACGGAGCCGACAAGGCCGATGGTTGCGAGGCCAAGAGCGAGATCTGTGCCCGCGGAAAAGCCCACCGCATCGAAGGTCGGGCCGAGGCCAGCGGCCGTGCCGTGACCGCCTTCAAACGAAATCTCGATCAGGGCGCCAGCGACCGGCGGCGTGGCATAGAACGGCGCGAGAACGGCGATGACAAGGCCGATTCCAACGACATACTGGCCCCAAGCGATGGCCTGGCCATAAGCAATGACGGGGCCCGCGCGGTGCCAGATCTGGCGAGGCCCGGGAATGATCTTGCCAAGAAAAAGGCCGGCGAAGACGACATTGATCAACAGCGCGGGCAGCTGCCGCCAGACATCCAGCACATCTTCGGGGACGAGTTCGACGCCGGACATGGCGCCCGCCACTTCCGGTCCCGCGAACATCAGGATGAAGCCCGCAACGACCGAACCGGGGATAAAAAGGCGCGCCAGAACGGCAAGACGCCAGCGCAGATACTTCGAGACGATGAGCATCACCCAGATGATGGCGAGCGCGGAGGATATCGTCGCGAAACTGGTAACCATCAGGCCAGATCATCCGCTGTCAGCGCGAAGAGACTATCCGCGCCCGCCGTAGCCGGAGCGAGCAGGCCGTGAACGGCGGGAAGCACGTTGGCCGCGTAGAATTGCGCGAGGGCGAGGCGCGCCTTTGCCGCGGGATCGCGCAGCGCGCTCTGCGCCAGATAATGGCCGCCGGCCGCCGTTCCGAAGAGGCGGAGATAGGGCGAAGCACCGGCGAGGCAATCGTTCGGCGCGGATTTCAGATTGGCGAGCATGTAGTCCGTCGCCTTGTCGAGCGCGTCAAGCGCACCATCGAGCGCGCCGCCGATTTCGCCGAGGAGCTTGTTGTTGGAGGAACGCGCCTGCTGCGCCGTTTCGCGCATTTCGGCGATGAAATTTTTGACCACGCTGCCATTTCCGAGCGGCAGCTTGCGGCTGACGAGATCTATTGCCTGAATGCCGTTTGTGCCTTCATAGATCGGCAGGATGCGCGCGTCGCGGAGGAATTGCGCGGCGCCGGTTTCCTCGATGAAGCCCATGCCGCCATGAATCTGCACGCCGATGGAAGCGACCTCGACGCCGATATCGGTGGAGAAGGATTTGGCGATGGGTGTCAGCAAATCGGCGCGGGCCTGCGCTTCTTCACGCTTATCCCCGGCATGCGCGCCGTCGATGGCGACGGCCGTTGCGTAGCAGATGGCACGCGAGGCATCGGTGAGCGATTTCATGGTGAGGAGCATACGGCGGATGTCGGGATGCTCGATGATGGGCGCCATTTCGCCGGGTGCGAGGGTGGAGCCGAGCGGGCGACCCTGCTTGCGGTCTTTCGCGTAGGCCAAGGCGTGCTGATATGCGGCTTCGGCGATGGCGACGCCTTGCGTGCCGACGAGGAGGCGGGCGTTGTTCATCATCGTGAACATGCAGGCGAGGCCGCGGTTTTCCTGACCGATCAGCGTACCGATGGCGCCGCCATTTTCGCCATAGGACATGACGCAGGTGGGGCTGCCATGGATGCCGAGTTTTTCTTCAAGTCCAATGCACCAGGCATCGTTGCGGGCGCCGAGGGAGCCGTCTTCGTTGACGAGGAATTTGGGGACGAGGAAAAGCGAAATGCCCTTCGTGCCGGGAGGCGCATCGGGCAGGCGCGCGAGGACGAGATGGACGATGTTTTCGGCCATGTCGTGGTCGCCATAAGTGATGTAGATCTTGGTGCCGCTGATGCGGTAGGTGCCGTCGCCCTGCGGAACGGCCTTTGTTTTCAAGGCGTTGAGATCGGAGCCTGCCTGCGGCTCGGTGAGGTTCATCGTGCCGGTCCACTCGCCCGAGATGAGCCTGGCGAGGTAGATGTTTTTCTGTTCTTCGGTGCCATGCGCCGTCAGCGCTTCGATGGCGCCCTGGCTGAGGATGGGGCAGAGGCCGAAGGAGAGGCAGGCGGCGTTCCACATTTCCTGCATGGCGACGGAGAGCGCGACGGGGAGGCCCTGCCCGCCATATTCCGTCGTCGCCGCGAGGCTGCCCCAGCCGCCTTCGACCCATCTGCGGTACGCCTCCGCAAAGCCGGAAGGCACTGATACCGCTCCGCTTTTCAGCTTCGCGCCCTCGGCGTCGCCCGAGCGGTTGAGCGGCGCGAGGACATCGGCGGCGAGCTTGGCGCCCTCCTCCATGACAGCTTCGACCAGATCGGCAGAGACATCCTCATAGGCGCCCTTGCCCAGCAGATCCGAAAGACCGGCGACCTCGTTCAGCGTGAAAGCCATGTCGCGGACGGGCGGACGATATGTCATGAGGTCTCCTGAGGCGCGGAAAAGCGAGGTGTTTTGGCCTTCTACTGTATTCTCCGCGCGAAGTGTACCGAGCAGAAGAGTGGGATTGATGGCGGAATGCGTGGCGGCGAGCGAGGCGGCGATTGCGCGAGCGGGTGAGCTGATCCGCGAGGGGAAGCTTGTCGCGTTTCCGACGGAGACCGTCTACGGACTTGGCGCGGATGCGAGCGACGAGAAGGCAGTGGCGCGCATTTTCGAGGCCAAGGGAAGGCCACGTTTCAACCCGCTGATCGTTCACGTGGCTGACGCGCAAGTGGCTGAAAAATATGTGGTTTTCAGCGCCGAGGCGGAAGCTCTGGCGCGGCATTTCTGGCCCGGCGGGCTGACGCTGGTGCTGCCGCGGCGGGCGGATGCAAAGCTGTCGCTGCTGGTGAGCGCGGGGCTCGACACGGTGGCGATCCGCGTGCCGGCGCATGAGACGGCGCAGGCGCTGCTGGAGGCCGCAAAACGGCCGATTGCCGCGCCTTCGGCCAATGCATCCGGCAAGGTGAGCCCGACGCAAGCGGGCCATGTGATGGAGTCGCTGGGGCACTCCGACCTGCTGGCGATGGTGCTGGATGGGGGGGCCTGCCGGCTGGGGCTTGAATCCAGCGTAATCGGATTTCCTCAAGGAATTCCGACACTTCTGCGACCCGGCGCGGTGGCGCGGGAGGAGATCGAGGCGGTGCTGGGAGGGCGGCTGGCCGATGCGGATGCAGCGGCCGGAGAGGCCGGACGCGCATCGCCGGGGCAGCTTGAAAGCCATTATGCGCCGGGGGCGCCGTTGCGGCTCGATGCGGCGGAAGCGGGGCCGGACGAGGTGCTGCTCGGCTTCGGGCCCGAGGCGAAAAGCTCAATGAATCTATCGGCTTCCGGGGACCTGACGGAGGCGGCGGCCAACCTTTTCGCGATGCTGCGCGCGCTCGATGCGACGGCGGGCGGCAAGCGGATCGCGGTCTCGCCGATCCCCATGGAGGGGCTCGGCGAGGCGATCAATGACAGGCTGAAAAGAGCAGCGGCGCCAAGGGGTTAGGCGTTGCCCACGAGAAGCGTGGGCACGCCGTTGGTGGCTTTGCGGATCGTGCAGACTTCGGTGCCTTCCTTGCGGCCGACACGGACTTCCGAGATGTCCAGCCCGGCCTTTGCGAGGCGGGCGGCGGCGGCGCCGACATTCTCCGCCTTCCAGGCAAGTCCCCAGAATCGTTCGGTTTTCGGCGCTTTCGACTTGTCGAGAGCCTCCACCACTTCGATGGTGAGGCCGCCTGCACGGAAGAAAAGCTGGCGGACACCCCATTCGGGTTTCGTCTGATCGAGGGCGAGACGGATGCCGAGTTTTTCGCCGAAGAGGGTTTTGCAGGCTTCCGCGTCGGGGGTCATGATGACGACATGGTCGCAGCCGGGGACGGCCTCGGCTTCGGAAACGCCAGCGGAAAGCGGCGCGGGCGGGAGCGCATCTTCAGGGCTAAGGTGTTGAATTCCCAGCATGAACAGGCCACGCACTTCTTCCGCCGGCATGGCGATGGTGCGCCATTTGCGGACAGCGCCTGTGATCTCGTCGCGGCCGGAGCCATCTACGGGGGCGCCGGATTTGAGGCCGCGCGCGTTGAAGGCTTCGGTGGCGGCGGCGGCGTCCTCGACGCCGAGAACGATGCCGTAAAGGCCCTCGCCGACCTCATCCAGACGCTTTTTCAGGGCGTCGGCATTGGCGCCTTCGGCGACGGGGGCGTAGAGCTCCACATAGGTATTTGCGAGGCGGTACAAGACGTTACCGGTGCCGACGCCGGGATGGACGCCCTTCCAGGAGGGCTCGCGGCCGAAGATGGCGGTGTAGTTTTTCTCGGCCTCGCCAAGATCGCGGACCGCGATGATGATGTGGTCGACGCTCGTTACTTCGGTCATTTGTGACGGTCCTTTGCCTGAAATCGCGCGGCACTCTAGAGGCATTCCGGCGGGGCCGCCAGACGGTTGAAAAGGCGAAGGGATTTCGCTTTTTCCGGCGGTTATCCCCGGGGGACTGTCATTGAACTGTCAACAAACCGTCATGAAGGGCTTTTGTTTTCTTCTGTGTACGGATTTGTTTTGAGTTATCCTCGGTGCTCGGGGATAAGTCCGTGGGCGGAGGAAAGAAAAGTTGTCCCCGGTTTTGGTTCGGTGGGTGCGGCTTCCCCCTCACCCTTCCCGCCTGCACGCCTGACGGCGAACAGGTGGGCCCCTTCCCTCTCCCCCAAGGGAGAGGGAGACTAGGTCCGTGGCCCTATGTAAGATTACAGACCAAAACGACAGATGAAAGTATGGAAACCCATGCCGCTCACCGCCGATCATCTTCAGCAACGACTTGACGCACTTGTCCGCGATTGCGGGGTGCCGGGGGCTTCGTTGGCGGTTTGGGCGGATGGAGAGGGCTTTGAGGCGGCGGCGGGGGTTTGCAATCTGGAGACGCGGGTGCCGGTGACGTCCGACACGCTGTTTCAGATCGGCTCCATCACCAAACTCTATACGGCGGCACTGGTTATGCAGCTCGTGGAGGAAGGGAAGCTCGATCTCGAGGCGCCGGTGCGCAAGGTGTTGCCCGAATTCAGGGTGAAGGATGAGGCGGTGGCGGCGCGGGTGACGCTGCGCCAGTTGCTGTCGCATACGAGCGGCATCACCGGGGATTACTTCAAGGATGCGGGGCGCGGCGAGGACCGGGTGGCGCGGTTCGTTTCGATGATGGCGGGGCTCGAGCAGGTGCACCAGCCTGGCGAGATGTTTTCCTATTGCAATACGGGGTTCGTGGCCGCCGGGCGGATGATCGAGGTGGCGAACGGCACGACATGGGACAAGGCGATCCGTACACGGATTGCAAAGATTCTGGACACGCCTGCCTTCTCGACGCTGCCGGAACAGGCGATGCGCTACCAGACGGCGATCGGACATCTCGGAGCGCCCGGCGCGCTGATGGTGACGCCGATTGCCTATCTCGCGGCATCGAACGGGCCGGCGGGAGCGACGCCGATGGCAAAGGCGCGCGACATCGTGACCTTTGCGCGGATGATGATGAACGAAGGCGTGGCGCCGAACGGGAAGCAGGTGCTCACCGCCGAGAGCGTTCATGCGATGCATCTCAGGAACATCATCTGCCCCAAGGGCATGAATATCGACGCGATCGGCCTCGCCAGTTTCATGTGGGACTGGAATGGCAACGGGCATTACGAGGTTTTCGGCCATGACGGCTCGACCATCGGCCAGGCGGCTTGGCTGCGCTATCACCCGGAAAGCGAGACGGCGTTTTGCCTGTTGACCAATGGCGGCAATGGCAAGGCGATGGCGGATGCGCTGATCCGCGAGGTGTTCGCGGCGGAAGCGGGCATTGCGCCGCCCGAACCGGCGAAACCCGATCCGGCGCTTGTGCTCGACGCGGCGCGCTATGCCGGGCGCTATGCGAATTCGATGGAGGAAATCGAGGTGACGCCGGAGGGCGGCAAGCTCGTCGCCATGGTGACGCCCTCGCCCGATTATGCGGTGATGTCGGGCGGGCCGAAGCGCGTGGTGCTGGAGGCGGTGAATACGGAATTGTTTCTCGGCGTGGCGCCAGGGATGACGCTGCCGCAGAGTTGGCATTTTCTCGGGAGAGACGGCGGCGACCGCGCGCTCTACCTGCATCTCGGGGTGAGGGCACATAAGAGGGTGTGAGGTAGAGATTCACGTTTGCCGCTGTATTGGCCTAAAGTAAAAGTGTCATCCCGGCGAAAGCCGGGACCCATTGGTTCCCTCAGCAAGAGCTGTTGCACGCGTCGGCTACTTCCATCACCAGCGATTGGACAACGATACAAGGATTGAGGTGGATTGGGTCCCGGCTTTCGCCGGGATGACATTCGTTTTTTCAGTGAAGTTCCTGCCACAAGTGACGGCATGACACGTCCAGATGAGCTACTTCGTCTACATCCTTGCAAGCCGCAAACACGGAACGCTTTATGTCGGCGTGACCAATGATATTGCACGGCGGATCGATGAGCATCGAACCGGTGTCGCTTCCGGGTTCACGAAGAAATATCGCATTCATCAGCTCGTCTATGCAGAGACACATGACGATGTGAACGAAGCTATCGGACGGGAAAAGGCGATCAAGGAATGGAAACGGGAGTGGAAGGTGCAGTTGATCGAGAAGGCAAATCCCGAATGGGACGATCTCACCGCATCATTGAATCGATAAGCCAATGGGTCCCGGCTTTCGCCGGGATGACACCGAGTTTTATGTTTTCGACATCCAAATGAAGTTCTCTCCCAAATGAAGCCCACACCCGAAATATTGCAGCGCTTGAAGGATGCCGTGGGGCCGAAAGGTTTCGTCGATGGCGAAAGCGACATGGCGCCTTATCTGGCCGAGCGGCGGGAGCTTTATCGGGGGCGGGCGGCGGCGGTGGTTCGGCCGGCGAGCGTGGGGGAAGTTTCGGCGGTGATGCGGATTGCGCATGAGGCGGGGGTTCATGTCGTGCCGCAGGGCGGGAATACGGGGCTGGTCGGCGGGCAGGTGCCGGATGAGAGCGGCGAGGAGATCGTGCTGTCGCTTTCGCGGATGAATGCGGTGCGCGGGATCGACGTTGAGAACAACACGCTGACCGTCGATGCGGGCGTGACGCTGGCCGCCGCGCAGGAAGCGGCGCGGGAAGCGGACAGGCTTTTTCCACTCAGCCTTGCGTCGGAAGGCTCGTGCCAGATCGGCGGCAATCTTTCGACCAATGCGGGCGGCACGCAGGTGCTGCGCTACGGGAATGCGCGCGACCTGGTGCTGGGGCTCGAAGTGGTGATGGCGAATGGCGATGTGTGGGACGGGCTCACCGGGCTTCGCAAGGACAATACGGGCTATGACCTGAAACAGATTTTCCTCGGCTCGGAGGGGACGCTCGGGATCATCACGGGGGCAGTGCTGAAACTTTTTCCGCGGCCGCTTTCGGTCGAGACGGCTTTTGCCGCCGTGCCGGGCGTGGAGGCGGCGGTGAAACTGCTGCGGGTGGCGGACGGGCTTTCGGGCGGGCAGGTTTCGACTTTCGAACTAGTGCCGAGGATCGGCGTCGAATTCGTGACGCGGCATATCGAGGGGGCGAGCGATCCGCTTGCGGATCAATATCCCTGGTATGTGCTGATCGAGATGACGGCGGGGATGGAAGATGCGCGGCTGGCCGAGACGATGGAGGCGGCGCTTGCCGAAGGGCTCGACCAGGGGCTGGTGAGCGATGCGGCACTGGCGCGCTCGGAGACGCAGCGGGCGGATTTCTGGCGGCTGCGCGAAGCCCTGTCCGATGTGCAGCGCGCGGAGGGCGGAAGCATCAAGCACGATGTTTCCGTGCCGGTGTCGAAGATGGCGGATTTCATTGCGCGAGCGAGCGAGGCGGTGAGTGCGCGGCTGCCCGGTGTGAGGGTGGTGGCGTTCGGACATATCGGCGACGGGAATGTGCATTTCAATTTGAGCCAGCCGGTTGGGATGGACCGGGCGGCGTTTCTGGCGCTATGGGGCGAGATGAATGCGATCGTGCATGGCATCGTGCGCGAGATGGGCGGCTCGATCAGCGCGGAGCATGGCGTCGGGCGGCTGAAGCGCGACGAGATCGCGGCGACGAAATCGCCGGTGGAGATGGCGGCGATGCGGGCGCTGAAGCAGGCGCTGGACCCGAAGGGGATTCTCAATCCGGGGAAGGTTTTGTAGGGGGTTTGCTTTCCCCATCTTGCCACAAAAATAATGTCACCCCGGCGAAAGCCGGGGTCCATCTGACCATCGAATTTTGCCGAACGGCCCATGGATCCCGGCTTTCGCCGGGATGACATCTAGCGAAGAGGGACGCCGCTTCGCGGCTACTGGATTGCCGGGTCAAGCCCGGCAATGACAGTATTTTTTAATGTGCGCTCTAATCCGCACTCCGCGCCAGGGCGTTGCCTATCGGCAGGTTCTGGGCGGGGACGATGAGGATTTTGTCGATGCGGGGGCCGTCCATGTCGACGACTTCGAAGCGGTAGCCGTTCCAGGCGAAGTAGTCGCCTTCGCGCGGCAGGCGGCCGAACCAGTTGAACATGACGCCGGCGAGCGTGTTCACTTCGTTGCTTTCATCGCCCGGCAGCTTGTGGAGTTTCAGCAGGCGGCGGATTTCGTCGACCGAGACGACGCCGTCGATGATCCATGAGCCGTCCTCGCGGATGGTGACGGCGGGGTTGCGCTCATTGGCGTGGTCCGACAGGTCGCCGATCATGGCGAAGAAGATTTCCGACATGGTGAGCGTGCCGACGACGTCGCCATATTCGTCGATGATGAAAGCCATGAACATGCTTTCCGACTGGAGCGTGCTCAGGGCCTTCAGGACGCTTGCCGTGCGCGGGATGTAGAGCGGCGGCGACATGCGCGCGAGCAGCTCCTCATTGGTGCGCGGCTGGAGGTGCAGGTCTTCGAGGCGCACCATGCCGATGAAGGGGCCATTGGCGCCGCGCCGCACCGGATAGCGCATGCGCTGGGACTGACGGATGAGGGCGAGGTTTTTCTCCACCGCTTCCTCGGCGTCGAGCCATGTCATCTGGACGCGCGGCGTCATGATTTCGGCGACGCGCGTATCTCCCAGCAGGAAGACGCGGTTCACGATGTCGCGCTCGACGCCCTCGATGGCGCCGGAGGCGGCGCCCTCCTCCACCATGTGCCTGATTTCTTCTTCGGTGACGCGCGGCACCTGCTGGCCGGTGATGCCATAGACGCGCAAGACGGCTTCCGTCGACCAGGAGAGGAAGGTGACGGCGGGGCCGAGGATTTTCGCGAGCGTGCCCATGGGACGGGCGATGCCCGACGCAATCGCCTCCGGGTTCGACAGGGCGATGCGCTTCGGCACCAGCTCGCCGAGGATGAGCGAGAGATAAGTGAGGATGATGACGACGAAGCCGAAGGCCAGTTCCTGCGCGTAAGGACCGATCCAGGGCCAATCCACCATGAAGGAGGAAATGGGGCCGGCGAGCGTCGCGCCGCCGAAGGCGCCGGTGAAGACGCCGACCAGGGTGATGCCGATCTGCACCGAGGAAAGGAAGCGGCCGGGCTCGGCCTGAAGCTGGAGGGCGGCTTCGGGCCCGGCGGGGCTCGCCCCCTCGGTTCGCTTGCGCCGGGTCAACATGGCCTGAAGGCGCTGACGGCGCGAGGACACGACCGCCATCTCCGACATCGAGAAAAACCCGTTCAGCAGGATCAGAACGAGCAGGATGATGATGTTCGAGAGCATGGTGTCCCCGGGGGCTGGAAAAAGATTATAGGGGATGATCCGGCTTTGCGCGACGGGGAAGCCGGAGAGCCGCAATCGGGCTATACTGCCGCGCTTTTCCTCCCCTCCGGAGAAGGCACATGCCCCATATGGATATCGAATCAGGTTCCGCCGCCGTCCGTCCGGCCCGCGACGGGGACGAAGCCGCGCTCGCGGCGCTGTGGGAGGCGTGCGGGCTGACACGACCATGGAACGACCCGATGAAAGACATCGCGTTTGCGCGGGGCGGGCCTGCTTCGGAGGTGCTGGTGCTCGAGCGGGAGGGCCGCATCGCCGCCAGCGCGATGGTGGGCCATGACGGGCATCGGGGCGCGGTCTATTACGTCGCCGCCGATCCGGCGCATCGCGGCGAGGGGCTCGGACGGGCGATCATGGCGGCGGCGGAGGACTGGCTTCGGGCGCGGGGCGTGTGGAAGCTCAATCTGATGGTGCGGCGGGGGAACGAGCAGGCGATGGGGTTCTATGCGGAGCTCGGCTATGCACAGGATGAGGTTGTGGTGATGTCGAAGCGGATGGTGCCGCATGCGTCACGGGGTGACGAGACCTAGAAGAAAGGTGTCATCCCGGCGAAAGCCGGGACCCAATCCAACTCGATTTCTGTTTGATCTTCTCATGGCCCGGTGGCGGAGCGGCGGTGAGGGTCATCTCTCCTGCTGAGGGAACCAATGGGTCCCGGCTTTCGCCGGGATGACATTTATTTTTTGGGCTTTCAGAACAGGCCCATCTGCCGCGTGTCGGGCTCGGGGGCTTTCTTGCGGGCGGGTTTTTCGGATTCGGGGGCGACCAGTTCGGGGGTCTGGAGGGAGGCGTCGTCGTTCGCCACGCGGTTGATCCGTGTGCTGACGGGTATGGCTTCGAGGAGATCATCGGGCGCGGGGCGCAACAGGGCGAGGAGTTCCTTTTCGGTTGCCGCCGGGTCGAGCCAGCGGGGCCAGTCCTTCTCGTCCAGGATGACGGGCATGCGGTGGTGGATGGGGGCGAGGGTCTCGTTTGCTTCCGTCGTCACCACGGCGCAACTATCGAGCTCGCTGCCGCCGGACGGCATCCATGTGTCCCAGATGGCGGCCATGGCGAAGGGCTTGCCGTCGCGCCGGCGGATGAGGAAAGGCTGCTTCGTCCCCTTCCCCACCGTTTTCCATTCATAGAAGCCGTCGGCCGGCATCAACGCGCGGTGGTGGCGGAAGGCGCCGCGAAAGCTCGGCTTTTCGGCGATGGTCTCGGCACGCGCATTGATGAGGAGAGATTGCGGCATTTCCTTCGCCCAGGAGGGGACGAGGCCCCAGCGGACGAGGAGGAAACGGCGGCGGCCGCCCTCGAACAGCACGATGGGCACGGGCTGGGTGGGCGCGATGTTGTAGCGCGGGGGGAAATTCGGCTGATCTACATAGCCGAAAAGGCCGCGCATGGCCTCAGGGGGCGAAGTGATGGTGAAACGTCCGCACATGGCGCGACGTTAAGGCGAGTCGCGGGGAAGGACAAAAGGGGATGTTATGTTGTACCATTGGGCGGACAAGCCGAAGGAGACGACATGGCAGCGCGCGGCGCGGCACAGGCACATACCTCCCACAATCACCGGGCCTGCATCGACGATGCGCTGGCGACGGCGCGGACGCTTTGCGAGCAGCGCGGCGCGCAACTGACGCCCTTGCGCGAAAAGGTGCTGCAGATCGTGTGGAAGAGCCACAAGCCGATGGGCGCCTATGACGTGCTGGACGAGCTGTCGCGGAGCCACAAATCGGCCCGGCCGCCGACCGTCTACCGGGCGCTCGACTTCCTGATGGGCGAAGGGCTGATCCACAAGATCGAATCGCTCAACGCCTATCTCGGTTGCATCGAGGCGGGGGCGCCGCATTCCGGCCAGTTCCTGATCTGCCGCCAATGCGGAGCGACCGAGGAAATCGTCGATCCGCGGCTGGAAACGGCGCTTGAGGCCGTGGCCGGGCGAGCGCGTTTCAAGGCCGAACGGAAGATCGTGGAAATTTCCGGCGTTTGCGTACGCTGCGTCAGCTAGGGAATGGACCTATTTCCGGCAAGACGGATGCGGAAACGCCGGAAAATGATCTAGAATGGCCGCTCCACCCGTTCCCCTTCAACCGGAGCCACCACAACCATGACCCCCCGGACCGTTTTCACGCTTGCGCTCGTGTTCAGCGCAGGGCTCTGCAGTGCGGCCGCCGCTGTGGAACCGCTGACCGGAACGGGCAAATTCGATACGGGCTCGCGCTCCGGCCCGTTCGTCGCGACCGACAAGTCGCTGACGACCCTTGCAGGCGACGGATATGAAATCCGTGGCAATCTCGGCACGGCGCTGATCCTGCAGAAGGGGCCGTCGATCTATTCATGCCAGATCCCGCCCGACCCCGAGGCGCTGGACTTCAAGCCCTATTTCGTCTGCGCGGAACTCCAGGAAGAGGCGCGCGAGGCAATGGCACAGAAAGAGCCCGGAACGACGTCCTTCCCCCGAAAGGGTAATTGACCGGCGCGGGCGCCGCCCGCAAGGCTCGCTGCCGCATCGAGAATTCAAGAACCCGGAACAACAAAATCAGGGAGAAGAAACCATGAGCTATAAACCGTTCGATCTTTCAGGAAAGGTTGCGCTCGTCACCGGCGGCAATGGCGGCATCGGCCTCGGCATGGCGGACGCCATTGCGCAATCTGGCGCGGACATTGCCATCTGGGGCACGAATGAAGACAAGAACAAGCGCGCCGCCGAGCAGCTGCGCGCGCATGGCGTGAAAGTCTATACGCGCAAAGTCGACGTGTCGGACGAGGCCCAGGTCGTGGACGGGATCGGCGCGACGGTGAAGGAACTCGGGCGCATCGACAGCGTCTTCGCGAATGCCGGCGTCGGCTTCGGCGCGCCGTCCTTCATCGGGATGACGACCGAGACCTATCGCAAGACGCTGGCCGTCAATCTCGACGGCGTGTTCTTCACGCTGCGCGAGGCGGCGCGGCACATGGTGGACCGCGCGAAGGCCGGCGATGCGGGCGGCTCTCTCGTCGGCATCGCAAGCCTTGCCGCCATCGAAGGCGCGGCGCGGAACGAAGCCTATGCGGCGACCAAGGGCGGCGTCATCTCCATGATCAAGAGCATCGCGGTCGAACATGCGCGCTACGGGATGCGGGCGAACGCCATCCTGCCGGGCTGGATCGCGACCGACATGACGGCGCAGGCGCAGGCGGCGCCGGCCTTCGCGGAAAAGGTCATCCCGCGCGTGCCGGCCAGGCGCTGGGGCGAGCCGGGCGATTTCGGCGGCGTGGCGGTCTATCTCACGTCGGATGCTTCGTCCTATCATTCGGGCGACACTTTTGTGATCGACGGCGGCTACGCCATTTTCTGACCGGACAGACATGGACAAGCGGGACAGCACCATCGACGAGGACCTCGACCGGCGCCTCATTCTGATGGCGCGCACGGTGGTGGTGCTGTTCCGCCAGTTCGAGCAGATCGCGCGGGAGATGGAAATCACCATCCCGCAATACCGCTTTCTGCTGTTCCTGAAGCGGGGGCCGAAGCGGGCGGGCGAACTGGCCGTCGAAGCGGCGATCCGGAAGCCGACGGCTTCCGGCCTCATCGCGGACATGGAACGTCGCGGGCTCATCCAGCGGACGCCGGACAAGTCGGACGGACGCAGCGTGCATCTGACGCTGACGCGGAAGGGCCTCGCCAAGCATCGCGAATTCGAAACGGCGCTGGCGCGCTATCTGCCGTCGCTGCTCGACGAGGGCAATACGGACGCAATGCTCGATGCGTTCGAGGAGCTTGCCTATATCATCGACGCGAAGCGGGACAATGCGCCGGTGGATGCGGGGGATAGCTGAATCAGCGGTTGGCGCGCCCCCTCACCCTTCCCACCGATGCGCCTGACGGCGCCCCGGCGGGCCCCCTCCCTCTCCCCGAGTGGAGAGGGAGAGCGAGGTGAAGGGCCGTCTCACGGGGAGGAACGTCATGAGTCTCAATCTCAATCCGGTATCGGTTTCGGACTACCGGGAGCTGGCGCGGCGGCGGTTGCCGACGCAGTTGTTCGATTACATCGATGGCGGCTCCTATGCGGAGGCGACGCTGGACGACAATGTGGCGGCGTTCCGGCGGCTGAAGCTTCGCCAGCGGGTGCTGCGCGATGTATCGACCATCGACACATCGGCGGAGATCTTCGGGACGCAATGGAAGATACCGGCGGCGCTGGCGCCTGTGGGCTTTGCGGGCATGTATGCGCGGCGCGGCGAGGTGCAGGCGGCGAAGGCGGCGGAAAAATTCGGCGTGCCGTTCACGCTTTCCACCGTCGGCATCTGCGCGATCGAGGAAGTGGCGAAGGCGACGAGCGTGCCTTTCTGGTTTCAGCTCTATGTCATCAAGGACCGGGGCTATGCCCGCGCGCTGATGCAACGCGCGCATGAGGCGGGATGCCCGGTGCTCGTGTTCACGGTCGACCTCGCCGTGCTCGGCGCGCGCTACCGCGACACACGCAACGGCATGAACACGGCAATGTCGCTCGGCAAGAAGCTGAAGGTGGCGATGGATTTCGCGAAGCGGCCGGGCTGGATCCGCGACGTGGCGCTGGGCGGCAAGCCGCTCGATTTCGGAAATTTGCGCGAGGCGGTGCCGAATGCGCGCGGCTTCGGCGAATTCGGCGCGTGGGTCGCGCAGAACCTCGACCCGGCCATGACGTGGAAAGACCTCGAATGGGTGCGCGCGAACTGGCCGGGTAAAATCATCATCAAGGGAGTGATGGACCGCGAGGATGCGCGGCTCGCGATGGCGGAAGTGGCACCCGAAGGCATTGTCGTTTCCAACCATGGCGGGCGGCAGCTCGACGGGACGCCGGCGACGCTCGACGCGCTGCCCGCGATCCGCGAGGAAGTGGGCGACAGGACGGTGCTTCTGCTCGATGGCGGCATCAGGAGCGGGCTCGACATCGTGAAGGCGAGAGCGAGGGGGGCGGATGCCTGCCTGCTCGGCCGCGCCTGGGCCTTTGCGCTGGCGGCGCAGGGGGAAGCGGGCGTGAAGGCGATGCTCGGCACGATGCGGCAGGAAATGCATGTGGCGCAGGCACTGACGGGATTTACGCGGGCGCGGGATATCGACAGCAGCGCGATTGCGTGAGAAGCGTTAGACAGGGCGCGAGGGGCGGATCATCAGGAGGACGTGATGAGATCTGTTCCATATCTTTCGTTTGCGGCACTTGTTCTTGCCGCGCTCGCGCTTGTTCCGGCGGGGGCGCATTTCTTTGCATTGCCCAACAAGATCGGGCTGACGCAGGAGGATTATTTCACCGCGCAGGGCATTTATCGCGGCTGGAGCCTGTTCGGCGTCGTTCTCATCGGATCGCTTCTAGCCAATCTTGCGCTGGCCGTTGCGCTGCGGCGGCAGCGGATGCCGTGCCTGTTCGCGGCGGCGGGCGCCGTTCTCATGGCGGCGGTGCTGCTTCTCTTCTTCGCGTTCATCTATCCGGCGAACCAGGCGACAGCAAACTGGACGGCGGTGCCTGAGAACTGGGACATGCTGCGCACACAATGGGAATATGGCCATGCGGTGAATGCGGGCCTCACCTTCGCGGCGTTCATCTGCGTCGCGGTGAGCGCGCTCGGGGCGCGGCGGGAGGCGGTGTAGTCAAGTTCGGCGCTTGAGAGAAAACAGATGTCATCGCGGGATTTATTCCCGCGACCCATTGGCTTCAAAACTCGTAGAGGCGTGGATTGGGTCCCGGGGACAAGCCCCGGGATGACACTTATTTTAGGCAAAGAAACTCCGCCGGATCGGAGTCTTGCGAAAAGGCCCCTCACCCTTCCCGCCTTCGGCGGGCCCCTTCCCTCTCCCCAATGGGGAGAGGGGAAGAAGTGCCCTACTCCGCTTTCGTTATGCGGAGGATCTGGCCTTCTTCGTCGTCGGTGAGGAGGTAGAGGGCGCCGTCGGGGCCCTGGCGGACGTCGCGGATGCGGAGGCCGAGGTCCTCGAGGAGGGGTTCTTCGGCCGTTATCTCGTCGCCGTCCAGGGTGAGGCGGCGGAGGCTCGGGATGGCGAGGCCGCCGACGAAGAGGTTGCCTTTCCATTCGGGGATGGCGTCGCCCGTATAGAAGGCCATGCCGGAAGCGCCGATGGAGGGCGTCCACTGATAATGCGGGTCTTCCATGCCGGGCGCGGATTTTTCGCCAGTGCCGACCGGCGTGCCGCTGTAGTTGACGCCGTTGGAGACGACGGGCCAGCCATAATTCTTGCCGGGCTCGGGAATGTTGATCTCGTCGCCGCCGCGCGGCCCATGTTCGTTTTCCCAGAGCGCGCCGGTTTCGGGATTGAGGGCGGCGCCTTGCGGATTGCGGTGGCCGTATGACCAGATTTCCGGGAGCGCGCCTTCCTTGCCCACGAAGGGATTATCTTCGGGCACGCTGCCATCCGGCATGATGCGGACGATCTTGCCGAGATGGGATGAGAGGTCCTGCGCCTGGCCGCGGAATTTTTCCTGCTGGCGCTCACCCAGCGTGACGAAGAGATGACCTTCGCGGTCGAAGACGAGACGCGAGCCGAAATGATTTGTGCTCGCTTCCTTCGACTGCTGGCGGAAGATGACTTCCACATCCTTCAGTTGCGGCGACATGCTTTCGGTGAGATGGCCGCGCGCGACGGCGGTGCCGTTTTTGTTTTTGTCCTCCGGGGTGTCGCCTTTTTCCGAATAGGTCAGGTAGACGAGGCGGTTTTCCTCGAAGTCCGGGTCGAGCGCGACGTCGAGCAATCCGCCCTGGCTGCGAGCGTCGACTTCCGGCACGCCGTAGATCGCCTCGCTTATCTTGCCTTCCGGCGTGACGATGCGGAGGAAACCCGGCCGCTCGGTGACGAGCATGTTGCCGTCCGGCAGAAAGGCGAGACCCCAGGGATGCTTGAGACCGCCTGCCACTGTTTCAACGCGGATGGAGGCTTCCTCCGTGTCGTAAGTCTTGTCCACCGCGAAGGCGGGGACCGCCATACCGGCGGCGAGGCCGGCGGCAACGAACAGGCTCGGAAGGCGGCGCATAATCATCTCCTTTGGGAACCGGGACTGCCTTTCGCGACCTCGCCCTGATGGGCGGAGGTCGGAGACGGCCCCAGAATTTTGCCCGTCTCTTCGGGCATCACGTCGCTTGTGGTCCATGAGATAAAGAACAAGGCATCGAATTCGGTCTGCTGCGAGAAGCCGAAATCGGAGGCGGAGCTGGAGATGAGTTTGCCGGTTTCGGCGTCGTAGCCCGTTGCCGCGAATTTTGCGACGCCCTGACGCCGCGCGCGCTTGAAGAGCGCGATCTCCGGCACGCCGAGGCTGCCCGCCAGCGGGATCGGCACATCCAATTGCGGGATGCCGACGATGAGCGAATTTTCGTCTATCGACAGGGCACCGGAACGAAGCTCCACGATCATGGCGGCCTGCTCGCGCTTTTCAACGAGATGAGCGCCGCGGCGGAGCAGCCGGTCGCGGATGGCGGCGATGGCATATTTGCTGTCCGTGCCCTCGAACCAGGTGGAATCGACGAAGACCTTCGTGCCGGCCGGAATGGCGATCGAGAGGTTTTGCGCGGCCCGGTCGGCGGCGGCGGAAATCATCAATTGCTCGGTCGCGGTGCGCGAAGGGGCGGTTCGCCGCTCGGTGGTGCAGCCGGCGAGAAGGAGGGCCGTCATGGCGGCAAAAGCGAGGGGAATAAAGGGGCGAGAGCCCATGGAGTGCCTGGGAAAAGCTGTCATAACCGGAGCTTCGCCGCAGGAGGGGACGAAAATGTGGCGGCGCGGCGAAATGTGGCGGCTTTCCGCGACTTGGCTCACGCAGGGCTTCTCCTCACTGAACCTTGACAGAAAAGCCCTTCGGGTTTTTAGTTAGGTATCCGAACTACTTTGCGGGGCGCGCGACAGAATGCGCCCGCCTGTTTCAGGGAGCCTTCTCATGACCATCCGTACGCCGCTTTGCGACCTTCTCGGCATCAAATATCCGATCATGCTGGCCGGCATGGGCGGGGTTTCCTATGCGGAACTCGTCGCCGCCGTTTCCAATGCGGGCGGCTTCGGCACGCTTGGCATGGCGGGGCTGCAGCCGGACGAAATCCGCGTACAGATGAAGAAGGTGAAGGACCTGACGGACAAGCCGTTCGGCGTCGACCTTCTGGCGGCGGTGCCGGAATCGCTGGAGCGGACGGCGGACATCATGATCGAGGAAGGCGCGACGGCGTTCATTTCCGGTCTCGGCGTGCCGAACAACATCCTGAAGAAGCTGCATGATGCAGGCATGAAGGTGATGAATGTCTGCGGCACGGTGAAACACGCGGTGGCGGGCGAACAGGCCGGGCTTGACGGTGTGATCGCGCAGGGGACGGAAGGCGGCGGACATACGGGCAAGGTGGCCGGCATGGCGCTGATCCCGCAGATCGTGGACGCGGTGAAGTCGATCCCGGTGATCGCGGCCGGCTCCATCGTGGACGGGCGCGGGCTTGCGGCGGCGCTGGCCTTCGGCGCACAGGGCGTCTGGATGGGTACGCGCTTCATCGCGGCGAAGGAAAGCCATGCGGGCGAGATGTACCGGCAGGTGATCGTGGATGCGAAGGACACGGACACGATCGTGACGCGCTGCTATTCCGGCAAGACGATGCGCGTGTTCAACAATCCCTATGTGCAGGACTGGGAGAGCCGCCCGCAGGACATCCAGCCCTTCCCGCAGCAGGCGATCCTGTCGCATCAGAACAATGTGATGGGCGGCATTGGCGGGCAGATCGAGGGGCTGGAGCGCGACCGCTCCTGCTTCGCGATGGGCCAGGGCGCGGGCGGCATTCACGAGGTGCTGACGGCAGCCGAGATCGTCGAGAAGACGATGGCGGAGGCCGAAGAGGTTCTGGCGCGGCTGAAGCAATACGCCTGACCGAACCGGCCGGCGGCGGGCCCGTTTCCTGCACCGAGTTCCACCGGACCCCGTCTTTCATAGAGACGGAAGGGAATTCGAGGCGGAATGAAACAGGGATTGTCCATATTCGGGACAGAAGGCTTCATGCGCGGGCGGAAGCGGGCGGTTTGCGCGCTGCTGGCCGCGCTGATGCTTGCCGCCGCGCCGATGCCCCCTGCCCGCGCGGCGCTTCCCGGCAGCATGATGCAGCTCGCGGAGGTGCTGGGCGCCGTTCACCATTTGCGGACGCTGTGCGGCACCAATGAAGGGCCGCTGTGGCGGAACAAGATGATCGAGATGATGGGCGTTGCCGATCCCTCCGAAACGGAGCGGCAACAGCTCATCCAGCGCTTCAACGATGCCTATCACCGCTACCGGAACAGCTATCAGACCTGCACATCGACGGCGGCGGGCCAGGCCGACAAGCTGATGCAGGACGGGCAGAGACTGGCGGACGAACTGGCTTCCGGCGGGTATGGCCGCTAGACCGGCGGGCGCCCTCTCATCAATATCCACCGAAGGCTTGTGGTTATCGCCGGGGGCTTGTGTGATTCAACCGATATGGGAGTTGTTAACCTGTCTTTCACGAAACGGGAGACATTCGCCGTGAGTATGTTAAAAAGGCGATGAGTTCCCCGGCGCAACTGCCGGAGAAGAAAGAGCCGAAGAGAGGGACCATGGCAGAAGATTTTCCAGGAGACGCCACGTTCGGTCCGCTCGACGAAGACGGATACGATGTTTCGCCGCTGACGGAATCCGAGCAGCGCCGCGTTGCCTTGCAGAACATTCTCGACGCCTGGGACGAAGCACTGGGCGAAGGCGTGGAAGCCGACGTGCTGGCGACGACGGCGATTTTCGCCGCGCTGTCCGACATGGTCGAAGCCTATGGCGAGGATGCCGTTGCCGAGATGGCGAACGGTCTTGCCGACCGCGTGCGCCAGGGCGAGTTCTCGCTGAACCGCGTGCTGAACTAGGCGTCGCGCGACCGCTTCAGACATTCAAAATGTAAAAGGCTGCCGTCGAGGGAATGAATCCCGGGACGGCAGCCTTTTTATTTTTCGCGCTCTTACAGCATCACTTCGATGAGACGCGGGCCCTTCTGCTTCATGGCGGAGGAGAAGGCTTCGGCGAATTCTTCCGCCGTTTCGACGCGGGTGGACTCGACGCCCATGCCCTGCCCCAGCTGCACCCAGTTCAGTTCCGGGTTGTGGAGATCGAGCATCGAGAGCGCCTTGGGGCCGGGGTTTTCGGCACCGACACGCATCAGCTCGATGTTCAGGATGGCGTAGGAGCGGTTGGCGAAGATGATGTTCGTCACGTCGAGCTTTTCGCGCGCCTGCGTCCAGAGAGATTGCAGCGTGTACATGGCGCCGCCATCGCCGTGGAGGCAGACGACCTTGCGGTCGGGACAAGCGACGGCCGCGCCGGTAGCGAGCGGCAGGCCCTGGCCGATGGCGCCGCCGGTGAGCGAGAGATGGTCGTGCGGCGCGGCGTTTGTCGTCGCGATCATCGAGCCGATGCCGGAGGTGGCGGCTTCGTCCGAGATGATGGCGCCGTCGGGGAGATAATGCGCGATGATCTGCCCGGCGGTGAACTGGTCGAGCGCGCCCTTCGGCAGATCCGGCTTTTGCAGAGGCGCGACATTCGCCGGCTCCTTCGGCGCGGCGATGGCGGAGGCGACGGCTTCGAGCGCGGCGGTGCCATCTTCATGCGGATGGGCGAGATAGATGATGTCGGCGCTTTCGGGCGTGCACCAGCTCGGCTTTCCCGGATAGGCGAAGAAGGAGACGGGCGGCTTCGAGCCGACGAGAATCAACTGCTCGACACTCGCCAGCGTTTCGACCATCTGCTCGGCGAAATAGGGAATGCGCTCGATGACGACGCGGCCTGCGCCGCGCTGGAGGCGGGGCGCGAAGGTGTCGCACATGATGCGCGCGCCTGAGGCGGCGGCGATACGGCCGGCGGCGGCGAGGCCCTGCTCCTTCAATGCCTGGCCTCGCACGAGGATTGCGGTCTTCTTGCCGTTTTTCAGCGCCTTGGCGGCGGCATCGACGGCGGAAGAAGAAACCTCGGCGGGCGCCGTCAGCGGCAGCTTCGGCGCGGGGTGTTCGGCGTCGAGCCAGGCGGTGTCGGCGGGGAGGATGAGCGTTGCGATCTGGCCGGGCGGCTGCATGGCGGCATGGACCGCGCGGGCGCCATCGGCGGCAACGGTTTTCGGACTGGTGGAGGAATGCACCCAGCCGGAGACGGGCCGCGCGAAGCCGACGATGTCGGAGGCGAGCGGCGCGTCGTACTGCGCGTGATAAGTGGCGTGGTCGCCGACGATGTTGACGATGGGCGTCTGCGCGCGGCGGGCGTTGTGGAGATTGGCGAGGCCGTTTGCGAGGCCAGGCCCGAGATGGAGCAGCGTGGCGGCGGGCTTTTCTGCCATGCG
Organism: Parvibaculum lavamentivorans DS-1; assembly: GCF_000017565.1. Taxonomy (NCBI): domain Bacteria; kingdom Pseudomonadati; phylum Pseudomonadota; class Alphaproteobacteria; order Hyphomicrobiales; family Parvibaculaceae; genus Parvibaculum; species Parvibaculum lavamentivorans. The sequence goes on along the minus strand of NC_009719.1, from coordinate 821,262 downwards.
GCCATAGCCGTCCGCCATGCCCGTCACGGCGCCTTCGAAGAGGCCGAGGATGGCGCGCATGCCTTCGACCTTGTCGAGCGCGGCGACGAAATGCATTTCCGAAGTGCCGGGGTTGGAGAAGCAGACCTCGACGCCGGAGCCCACCAGCGTCCTTACCAGACTTTCCGCACCGTTCATGTCGCCGCTCTCCCTATAGAATTGTTTTCGGTTTTCCGAGACTAAAGCAAATATATCGCCACGACCCGCGCAAGCACGATCAGGCCGAAGAGACCTATCAAGGCGCCGGAAACGCGGTTCACGATGACCAGCACGCGATCGTTCATGCGATGGCGGAACAGACTGACAAAGCCGGAGACGGACGCCCACCAGAGGATCGAGCCCGCCATGACGGCGAGGACGATAGTGGCGGCATGGCCGTAATCCTCGCCCGCATCGGCCAGACCGGCAAGACCGCCAAAAATGGCGATGAAGCCGAGCATGGTGGCCGGATTGGTGATGGTGAGGACGAAGGTGGCGGCGAAGACGCCCGCCATGGCCCCGGAAATGCTGATCGGGGCCTCGTCACCGAAATGAGGCTGCGCAAACCATGTGCGCAAGCCGAGGCCGATGAGGAAGAAGCCGCCGATGAACTGCAGCACGGTTTCAAAGCGGATGACGAAATCAACAGCCGCGGTCAGGCCGAAGGCGGCGATGGCGGCGAAAATCGCATCGCCCGCCGCGGCCCCGCCGCCCGACAGAAAGCCGTTCAGCCAGCCATAGCGGAGCGTGCGGCGAATGACGATGAGGTTGACCGGGCCGATGGGCGCGGCAACAGCCACGCCGATTGCAACGCCGTTTGCAACCAGTCCGAAATCAATCATGGGCAGGAACGATCGTCATACGACGACAACGTCGTTGCCCGGCGGATCGGCATAAAGTTTCTCCACGAGAGCCGCGCGGCGGCCGAGCGCCACCGACTGATTGATATAGCCCTTGTCGGTGAGCTCGCCCGCATCGACGCTGGGCGGCTCGGCCATGAGCAGCGCACGGACGATGCGGGTGCTTGAGCCGGGATTGCCCTTGTTGTGCATGCGCATGCCTTCGGCGAGACGCTCCAGCACGGCTGGATGACGGATCAGGTCTTCGGCGGCAAGCGAGGGATCGCCCGCGATGTTGCGGCAGGCGGGAATGTTGGGGAAGCCGAGGATGCCGATGAAGGCGCGGTCGAGACCGGCGACCAGCGCGTCGGACAGGACACCGTTCGAGCCAGCGACGACATCGACGCGGAGCTTGCCCGCGCTTACCCATGTGCCGGTGGAGAGCTTGAAGTCTTCGGCCACGCGCCCGTCGAAGACGAGACCTTCGAGCGGGTTTTCCGGATCGAGGAAGCGGGCGCCGTCGCCGAGGCGGTAGAAGCCTTCCTCGTCATAGGCGTCGCGCGTTTTCTCCTCGTTCTTGTAGTAGCCCTTCGTGATGCACTCGCCGCGCACACGAACTTCCATCTTCTGGCCGACGGGGGCGAGCTTCAGTTCGATGCCGGGCAGCGGCAGGCCGAGAAGCCCCATGCGCTCGGTCGGCCAATGGACGTTGCAGATGGTCGGCGCGGTTTCGGTGGCGCCGTACCCGGACGAGAAGACGATGCGCTCGCCCACGGTGCGGATAGCGACCTTCTGGATGCGGTCGTAGAGATCCTGGCTCAGGGCAGCGCCGCCATAGGCAAGGGTGCGGATGCGCGAGAAGAAATTCTTCGCCAGCGCCTCGTCGTTTTCCAGCTCGTCCACCAGCATGGTGTAGGCGGCGGGGACATTGGAATAGGCGGTGGGCGCGATCTCGCGAAGGTTCTGCACCGTCTCCGCGAAGCCGCCGGGGACGGGGCGGCCGCCGTCGATATAGAGCGTGCCGCCGGAGACGAGCAGATTATTCAGGATAGCGTTGCCGCCGAAGCAATGGTTCCAGGGGAGCCAGTTGAGAAGGACGGAGGGCTCCTCGTTTTCTTCTTCCAGCGTCACGCTTTTCGGCATCACCGAATTCACGCACATCATGCGCTGCGTGGTGATGACGGCTTTCGGCATGCCGGTGGAGCCGGAGGTGAAGAGATATTTCGCGACCATGTCGTAGTTCAGGCGCGCGTAGCTTTCCTCCACCGCATCGCCCGGCGCGGTGGCGAGAAGATCGGCGAAGGCGGTGCCGCGCGACCCATCGACGGTGACGAGTTCGACGCCATCGAGATTGAGCGCCGCGAGGCCGCGTTCAAAGGGCGCGGCTTCCTGCATGAAGATGAGCTTCGGTTCGACGAGATCGAAGACGTAGCGGAGCTTGTCGAAATCGGTGCTCATGGTGCTGTAGGAGGGCGAGACCGGCGCGACGGGAACGCCCGCGAGGATCGCGCCATAGGTCATGAGCGCATGTTCGATGGAATTGCCGGAGAGGATCATCACCGGAGAAGACTGATCGAGGCCGCGATCGAGCAGCGCCTGCGCGATGGCGCGGGTCTTGCGGTCTGTTTCGGCATAAGTGAGAAGTTCCCACTCGCCATAGCCTTCTTTTGCAGCTTTCCGCTTGCCGAGCCAGACGCGATCCGGCGCTTCGACCGCCCATTTGCGGATCGGCGCGATGAGATTTTCCGGCGCGCCGCGCAAGGGATGCGGATTGCGCATCACGATCGACCCATCGGCGCGATGCTCGATCTCGAGCCTCGGCTCGACATAGTTCGGGAAACGGAACGGCGGCAGGTTCACTTCAGGTTTTGTCATCTCGAGGCCCGGCTCCGCTTACGCATTCACATCGACAATGGCGCGGCCACGCACATGACCGGCGATGATTTCTTCCGCGAGCTTCGGCACGTCGTCGAGCTTCGCGCGGAAGCTCATGGCGTCGAGCTTCTTCATGTCGAGATCGGTGGCGAGGCGCTTGTAAGCTTCGACGCGCTTTTCCATCGGCGCCATGACGCTGTCGATGCCGGCGAGCGTGACGCCACGCAGGATGAAAGGCGCGACGGAAGCGGGGAGGTCCATGCCCTGCGCAAGACCGCAGGCAGCGACAGCGCCGCCATATTTCGTCATGGCGAGGACGTTTGCCAGCGTGTGGCTGCCGACGGCATCGACGGCGCCTGCCCAGCGTTCCTTGCCGATGGGCTTGCCCGGCGCCGAGAGTTCATTGCGGTCGATGATGTCCGAGGCGCCGAGGGATTTCAGGTAATCGGCTTCCGAGGCGCGGCCGGTGGAGGCGATGACGCGGTAGCCGAGCTTGGAGAGGAGCGCGATGGCGACCGAGCCGACGCCGCCCGCGGCGCCGGTGACCAGCACGTCGCCCTTGTCCGGGGTGACGCCGTTTTTCTCCAGCGCGAGGACGCAGAGCATGGAGGTGTAGCCGGCGGTGCCAATGGCCATGGCGCGCTCATTCGAGATCGCGTCGGGGAGCTTCACCAGCCAGTCGCCCTTCACGCGCGCCTTCTGTGCATAGCCGCCATTATGGCCTTCGCCGACGCCGTAGCCGTTCAGCACGACGCGGTCGCCGGGCTTGAAACCGGCATGGGAAGATTTTTCGACCTTGCCGGAGAAGTCGATACCCGGGATGAGCGGGAAGGAGCGGATGATCGGCGCCTTGCCTGTGAGGGCGAGGCCGTCCTTGTAGTTCACCGTCGAATAATCGACCGCGACCGTGACGTCGCCTTCCATCAGATCGGCTTCGGTGAGGTTCACGAAATCGGCCTTCGGGCCGGCTTCGCCCTTGGAGACACGGATGGCGCGGAACGTATCGGTCATGAGATAGGGCTTCCTGTTTGACGGCTCCGGGTGGCGTTTTTTGTGCCTGTTGTGGCGACAAACGAACCCAAATCCGGCGCGGGGTCAAGCAGCCGAGGGACGGACCTGCGGCGGCGCGGGAGACGGCTGGCACTCACCAAGGGGCGAGAGTGCCAAGCCACTGATTTTATTGAACGAATCGGCTTACCTCAGCGTTTGTCAATATCGACGTGTGTAATTTTGGTGACTACGATTCACTGACACATGTTCTGTTCTGGATTGTTCGGTCTGGAGGCGTTGCGTGAAACAGGTTTCGGAACTGAAGAAGCTGATCGAAGGCTACCGACTGGTGACAGCCGAAATTCTCTACCGGATGCCCGACCATCCGAAGCTGCTGCAGAGCTATCTCTGGCAGGATTACGACCTCGAACCGAAATATCCGGCGCTGAGCAAGTTTCTCGACTTCTGGTCGCGGGAGCTTGAGGGACCGATCCATTCGGTGCGCGTCGGCACGCGGCGGGTGATCCATCCTAGCGAGCTGATCCGGGCGGATTTCGTGGCGACGATTCACTGAGGCTTGCGGAAGCAGCACGAGTCTCGTGAAGGGCGACGCCGCTTGCGCGGCTTCTGGATTGCCGGGTCAAGCCCGGCAATGACAAGCATTCAAGTGGTTTCGCTCAATGACGCGGGAGGTTCTCGACGAAGGTGATCGGTTCGCCGGTCGCTTCGGCGTGGAGTTCGTCTTCCCACATGGCGCGGTGGCCGCGGACGACGGTGCCGATGGGCCAGCCTTTGACCTTCATGCCGTTGTAAGGCGTCCAGCCGCATTTCGAGGCGATCCATTTATCCTCGATGGTGCGCTCCGCCGACATGTCGACGATGGTGAGGTCGGCGTCGTAGCCGACCGCGAGGCGGCCCTTGCGGGACATGCCGAAGATGCGCTGCGGGCCGGCCGATGTCAGGTCCACGAAACGCTGAAGCGAGAGGCGGCCCTCGTTCACGTGATTGAGCATCACCGGCACCAGCGTCTGCACGCCGGGCATGCCGGAGGGCGACTTCGGATAGGTCTGCTCTTTCTCTTCGATGGTGTGCGGCGCATGGTCGGAGCCGAGCACGTCGACGATGCCTGCGGCGAGGCCTTCCCACAGACCGGCGCGATGCTCATGGCCGCGGATGGGCGGGTTCATCTGCGCCAGCGTGCCGAGCGCCTCGTAGCATTCGGGCGCGGCGAGCGTCAGGTGCTGAGGCGTGACTTCGACGGTGGCGATGTCCTTGTTCTGCGCGAGGATCGGCATTTCATCGGCGGTCGAAATGTGCAGCACATGGATGCGCTTGCCGGCTTCGCGCGCGAGACGGAGAACGCGCGTGGTGCAGAGAAGGGCGGCTTCGGCGTCGCGCCAGACATGATGCGTCTCGACATGGCCGAGCAGCGCCAGCTCGCGGCGCTCGCGCAGGCGGAACTCGTCTTCCGAATGGAAAGCGGCACGGCGATTGATCGCCTTCAGCACACGCAGCACGTCCTCGTCCTTTTCAACGAGCAATGTGCCGGTGGAGGAGCCCATGAAGACCTTGATGCCGCAGCAGCCGGGCGTCCGCTCGATATCGGCGAGGATGTCGACATTCTGCGTGGTGGCGCCGCCATAGAAGGCGAAGTCGCAATACATGCGGTGGCGCGCGCGATTGACCTTGTCGGTGATGGCGTCGGGATTTGTCGTCGGCGGCGCGGTGTTCGGCATTTCGAAGACCGACGTGACGCCGCCGAGCGCGGCGGCGCGGCCGCCGGAGGCGAGGTCTTCCTTGTGCTCGTTGCCGGGCTCGCGGAGATGGACCTGGCTGTCGACGACGCCGGGAAGAATGTGCAGGCCTTTCACGTCGACCGTTTCCGCCGCGCTGGCGCGGGAGAGATCGCCGATGGCGGCGATGCGGCCGTCCTTTATCGCGACATCGGCGAGGCCGGTGCCGTCATGATTGACGATGGTGCCGCCGCGGAAGACGAGATCGTAGGTCATGCTCACGAAGGATTTCCTTTTTCCGGGACAGGCACGGCATTCTGGCCGCTCGCGCCTGTTTGTGCCAGCAGGGCGTGGGCTGCGTCGAGGACGGTTTCGACCGCGAGGTCTTCCATATGGGAGCGGCTATGCCAACCCTTCTCGGTGTCTTCCGCCGCCCTCACCTCGCCCAGCGCGCGAGGCACGCGGACGGCGACGGTTTTCGGACCCCAGGGCGCATAGATGGCGTCGTCGCTCGGCCCGAAAAGGCCGATGGTCGGCGCACCGGCGGCGGCGGCGAGATGCATGAGGCCGGAATCATTGCCGACATAGAGCCTTATCCGCTCGAAGAAGGCGGCCGTTTCGTCGATGCCGGCGCCAATGAGGTCGATACGGCGATCCGCCGGCACGGCTTCGAGGACGGGTTCGCACACTTTCCGGTCTGCCGGTCCGCCGGTGACGAGGAGATAGGCGCCTTCCATGGCGCCGCCGGGCGCGAGGAGGCGGCGGGCGAGCTCGGCGAAACGCTCGGCCGGCCACATCTTGCCGACCCAGGCGGCGGCAGGGCCCATGGCGAGGACCTGCACCCCTTCCGGGATGGCGGCGGCGGCGCGGGCACGCATTTCATTGCCCGGCCAGACGCGGGGAGACGGCGGCGGCTCGAAGCCCGCGACCTGCGCATTATGGACAACACGGTGGAGTGTGTGATCGGCCTTGAGGATGTGGCGCTTCCTCGTCCAGAGCGCCCAGGCGGTGGCCGAGCCGCGCAGATCGACCACGGCCTCGAAGCGGCGGAACATCGTGGCCTTGAGGAGCTTGCGCCAGTGACCGGCGCGCTTTTCCTTGCGCATGACGATGATGCGCGTGACGCCGGGGGCGTGGCTGAAGACCGGGACCGCCAGCGGGCCGCAGGCGACCCAGAACTCGGCGCCGGGGTAGCGCTCCATCAGACCGCCCAGGAGGCCCGTCGAGAGGACGGCATCGCCGATGCGATTTGAGGCAATAAAGAGAACGCGCATGTAAAACCTGCTCCCGGGCGGAAGGTTCGCCGCCAGGGGCCTCCCGATCCAAGGCGTTATAGGTGGCGGCGGGGCCGATGCCAAGGTTGGGGGTGCTTGCGGATGGCGCATGCGGGGCCTACATCTGGTGCCTGGAACGAAACGAGGCAGGACATGACAGGGGCGTTGGCCTCGGCGCTTTCGAAGCGCGGGGTTCTGAGGGTCGCGGGCCCGGAGGCGCGGAGCTTCCTGCAGGGGCTGGTCACCAATAATGTCGATCTCGCGACCGGCATGACGGCCATCTATGCCGCCTTGCTGACGCCGCAGGGCAAATTCCTTCTCGACTTCTTCATAGCCGCCGACCCGGCCGACAAGGACGCGGTGCTGCTGGATTGCGACGGCGCGCGGGCGGAGGCGCTGATGAAGCGGCTCACCATGTATAAATTACGCGCCAAGGTGACGATCGAAGACCTGAGCGAGAAGCTGGCGGTGCTGGCGCTGTGGAACGAGGACGGGAGCCCGCTCACCGAAGGGCCGGGCTTTGCGGATCCCCGGCTTCCGGGCATGGGACGGCGGGCGATCCTGGCTTCCGGCGAGGTAGGGAAGGCGATTTCGGCGGCGAAAGCGCGGGAAGCAGGCGAGGATGAGTACCACCGGCTGCGAATAATGCATGGGGTGGGCGATGCCGCGCAGGATTTTGAACCGGACCGGACCTTTCCTCTCGAGGTGAATATAGCCGAGCTTAACGGAATCGACTTCCACAAGGGCTGCTTCGTCGGACAGGAAGTGACGTCGCGGACGAAGCGGCGCGGCAGTGTGCGCAAACGGCTGCTGCCCGCGCATGTGGAAGGCGATATGCCGCCGCATGGCACGCAGGTGAAGGGCGTGGCGCGCGAGGTGGGCACCATCCTTTCGGGCGACGCGGAAACATCGCGGGTGCTGGCGCTGCTTCGGCTGGACCTCATTCGCGGCTCTGTGCTGGAAGCGGGATATGCCGAAATCCGGCCGGAAGTGCCGTCGTGGCTGCATATCGATCTCGATGGCAGCGAAGAGGAAGCGGCCGATGGCGAATAAGGCAATGGCGAGCGAGGCGGGCCGCTGCCCCTGGCCGGGAGAAGACCCGCTTTATCTGGCCTATCACGACGAGGAATGGGGCGTGCCGGAATATGACGACCGGGCGCTTTTCGAGAAGCTGGTGCTGGACGGGTTTCAGGCCGGGCTCTCATGGATCACGATCCTGAGAAAGCGCGAGAGTTTCCGCGAGGCCTTTGACGGTTTCGAACCCGAGCGGATCGTGCGGTACACGCCCGCGCGCGTGGAAAAACTGCTGAAAAACCCCGGCATTATCCGCCATCGCGGGAAGATCGAAGCGACGATAGGCAATGCGCGCGCCTGGCTCGACATCATGGAGAAGGATGGCAGTTTCGCCGACTTCCTGTGGGATTTCACCGACGGCAAGCCGCAGGTGAACAAGTGGAAGCGCATCGGCGATGTGCCGGCGGAAACGCCGATGAGCATTGCGATGTCGAAGGCGCTGAAGGCGCGCGGCTTCAAATTCTGCGGACCGACGATCGTTTATGCGTTCGCGCAGGCGGTCGGCATCGTCAACGACCATCTCGTCACGTGTCCACGGCACGCGACTTGTTCCGCAATGGTTTGAATCCCCAACCAATAATTAAGCGTCGTTATGTCCTGCTGTGTCGGCGGAATCAATGTTCCGCCACATTGTCGGCACATGCGGGCCACGTTGGAACCCTATTCTTCAGCCGTTCCAGTCAGTGGAGGGGAAAATCAAAATGTTCAAACGCCCAAAGGGTGTTTCCGAGTCCGATCCGGCGCCAGCGCCGGAAGCTTCCGGCGCGCGCGCGGCGGAAGCCAATCCGACGCAAACACCGCCAGACATAAATCCCGAAGAGCGCGACCGCGATAATTCCGGTACGCGCGTCATCACCCCATCCTATCAAGCAAGGAAGCCGCCCGTGCGCACTCTTCAATCTACAGCTCCTTCGTCATCCGCTTCCGTCGCACACGCTGCAAACCTGCATGTCGGGCGCGGATTGAAGCTTGAAGGCAAAATCCAGTCCTGCGACTCGCTCGTCATCGAAGGCGACGTGCAGGCGACGATCGAAAGCGGAACGCTGACTATCTCCGAAACCGGCGATGTGCGCGGCGAGGCGACGGTCGACGAGGCCGAAGTGAACGGGAAGTTCGACGGGACGCTGACCGTGAAGAAGTGCCTCACCATCAATTCGTCGGGCCGCGTTACCGGCACGGTGCGTTATGGCGAGCTGAAGGTGGAGCAAGGCGGCCAGGTGAGCGGCGAAATCCGCGCGGCGGAGGACACCAAATCCGACGACAGGCAGGAGACTGCCCGCATTGGCTCGAAGTCCGGCAATGGCGACATCAAGAGCGACGCGACGCGAAGCGACAGCAACGAGAACGGCACACGCACCGCGTCGATGATCTAGCTAGGGTACAAGCCACTCCATCCGCGCCTTATCCGCCTGCCAGCGGATGCGGGCGCGGCGGTGGCCTGTACGGCTGAGAACAAGGATGTCCGCCTCATCGAAGGCGAACTCCAGCAGCGCGAAATTAACGCGGCCGCTTTCGAGCCGCTCGGCCGATGGAATCATTCCTTCGACATCGGCCGGGAGGCCGGAGGCGGGCACCAGGCTTGGGCTGCCCGGGGCGGCCGTAACAAGATAGGCGCGGCGGCTCGAAAGAGGCGCGCCCTGCCACGCGGCTTCAGCTGCCTCATCATCGCCCGAACGGATGACCGCCCGGCCCGAGAGCCTCACCTGCACATCCGAACGCGGATCGTAGAACAGGAGCGATGCCCGCCCGTCCCGCGCGATCTCCGCCACTTTCGTCGAGCGGCTATCTGTAAAAGCGACAAGGCGGCGAGACGCACGATCGAGAGCCCGCAGGAAAATCGTCCTGACGGCCGGCGCGCCACTAGCGGACAGCGTGGCAAAGACAGGTTTACGCAGGGGCGAAGCGGCATCTGCCACTCCCCGGGCCGGCAGGGCAAAGGCCAGCTCGCCCATGTCCGAAAGGGTCAAGGCGCGGAGCGTCTCGCCCTCATAAGGCATCTCGGGCAGGGCACAAGACGCTCCTTCGGCAGCCGCGCCGTCCGCCATTGCAACTCCTTCCGCTCACACGCCGTTCGGCAGTGGAATCCATTCTTCAGCTGTTCTATTTTATAGGAGTGGCTGGGGGAAAGCCGCATCATTCAATCCGGTACAAAAGCAACCATGCTCCGGATGCACGCCGGCAACGAGATCAAGAAGAATCAGGTGAAAAGTGGCTAAAGTCGTCATCAGCGGCACGGGCGTATTCACGCCGCCCTATTCCGTCAGCAATGCTGAACTCGTCGAAACCTTCAATACCTATGTGCGAAAGCACAACGAGGATAATGCCGACGCCATTGCGCGCGGCGAGGCTGAGCCGATGGTCGAGTCGAATGCCGACTTCATCGTGAAGGCATCGGGCATCGAAGCGCGCTATGTCATGAACAAGTCCGGCATCGTGGACCCGGACATCATGGCGCCGCGCCTTCGCCAACGCTCGAACGACGAGCCATCGATCCTCGCGGAAATGTCGGTGGACGCGGCACAGAAGGCGCTGAAACGCGCGAACAAGACCGCGGCGGATATCGACGCGGTACTCGTTGCCTGCTCGAACCTCGAGCGCCCCTACCCCGCCATTGCCGTCGAGGTTCAGGAACTGCTCGGCATCGAGGGGTTCGGCTTCGACATGAATGTCGCCTGTTCCTCCGCGACATTCGCGATCCAGACCGCTTATGACATGTTGCGCTCCGGCTCGGTCGACTGCGTGCTGATCGTCGACCCGGAAATCTGCTCGGGACATCTCAACTTCCGCGACCGCGACAGCCACTTCATTTTCGGCGACGTGTGCACCGCGATCATCATGGAGCGCGAGGAAACCTGCACGGCAAAAGGAGCGTGGGAAATTCTCGGGACGCGCCTGCTCACCAAGTTCTCCAACAATATCCGCAACAATTTCGGCTTCCTCAACCGCGCTACGCCCGAAGGCATCGGCGCGAAGGACAAGCTCTTCGTGCAGGAAGGCCGCAAGGTCTTCAAGGAAGTCGTGCCGATGGTCTCGCAGCTCATTCTCGAGCATATGGCGGATGAAGGCCTAGACCCGAAAGACCTGAAGCGCATGTGGCTGCACCAGGCCAACAAGAACATGAACGACTTCATCGGCCGCAAGGTGCTGGGCCGCGACCCCGAGCCGGGCGAGCAGCCGAACATCCTGCAGGAGTATGCGAACACGAGTTCGGCCGGTTCCATCATCGCCTTCAGCAAATTCAGCGAAGACCTGAAAGAAGGCGATCTGGGACTGATCTGCAGCTTCGGTGCGGGCTATTCCGCGGGCAATGTGCTGGTGAGGAAGCGGGCCTGATTTCCCGCCTCTCTCCCCCGCGGCACCTGCCTACTTCTTCAGCGGCTCAACCGTAACGATGCGGAAGGTGCGCATGTCGCCGTCCTGTTCGGTGACGGAGAGATATTCACCTGCCTTGAACTCGTGACGGTCGAGCTTGAAGAAAGGCTCATCGACATCCGGCGTCGAAGTATCGTAGTCGATTGCCCAGCCGCGGCCGACGTGACGCAGGAGACCTTTCTGGTCGCCCTCGCCCGGCCAAAAGCGGCGCACAACACATTCCTTCGCGTGCTCTTTCCAGCCCTGCGGATCCAGCATCATCTCGCCGTCGAGCGGCACCACCAGATCGTAGCCATGCGCGGGCGAACCATCGGGGAATTCTTCGTTGCGGGCGAGAGTCATATGGACGTGATAGAGGGTCATCGACGTTTCCGTTTCTTTCCGTTGGATATTTCAGTGTGCCATCAGCACGGGGATCGTGGCGTGCGAACGGATATGCTGCGTCGCGCCGCCAATGATGAATTCCCGGAGGCGGCTGTGGCTGTAGCCGCCCATTACGAGAAGATCGGTCTTCGACTTCTCAGCCTGTTCGAGAAGCACCTCGCCATGGGCGCGGGTCTGCGCGTCGACCAGATGCACGTCCGCGATAACGCCATGGAGCGCCAGATAATCCGCAAGGGTGGAACCGGGGCCAGGATCGAGCTCCTTGCCACCGATGCAGAGGATCGTGACCGATTTCGCCCGTTCGAGAAACGGTATCGCCGCTGTCACGGCGCGCGCGGCTTCGGCACTCTCGTCCCAGCCGATGGCGACGGTGCCGCCGACGGGCGACCATGATTTTTTCGGCGCGATGAGAACCGGGCGTCCGGCGCTCATCATGGCTGCTTCAAGCGCCGAGCCGCCTGCCGACCCAGTTGTACCTTCGCCAAAGACAATGAGATCCGAAAGGCGGCTATGGGCGGCCACGACTTCATCGCGGCGGCCGGTCACGTCGAGAAAGCGCGCGGAGGGCAGCTGCGGCTCGGCGCCTTTGGCCGCGACCGGAATGCCCTTGGCGGCAGCCGCCTTTTCCAGCGCCGCACGGACGCGGCCCGAGGCCTGGTCGGCGCCTTCACGCGCGGCCTGCATCAAATCCTCGATCACCTGGCCGGAGACGCCATCTCCGAGGTAAGGCAAGGCCTCACTCGGATCCGGCCGGGCAAACAGGCCGACCAATTGCGCCTCGAAATCGGCGGCGACCGACAAAGCCGTCGCGAGCACTTCATCATCCTCCGGCCGGCCGGCGAGAGGGACGAGAATCTTACGGACGGACATATCAGCCTCCATCTTCCTTGTTTAACGGCGCGCCGCCCGGCGCGCGTTCCGAACCCAGAATAAGAACCGGACATCCCGCAGCCGCGGAAAGGCGAGCGGCATCGTCATCATCGCCGAGCCAGGCCGCATTGACCACGATCAACCCGGCGCCGCTGCCGCGCGCGCCCTCTGCGAGGTCGGCGGGCGACTTTCCCTTGGCCGCGAAACGGCGGAAGGGAGCGCCAATCCGCTGGGCCAGCCTTTCGGCGAAGGCGCTGCAGCTTTCGCCGATGCTTGAGCCTTCATCCACGGAGATGAGAGGGCGGCCCGGCATGACGGCCTGCAGGCGCGGGACCGGCGGCGTATCGGCAAGCGAGGCCCTGACGCCGACGCCGCGCCCGACAAGCAGCACATCCGCATGCGCGTCACGCGTGGCCGCGCGGACAGCACGGCCAACCTCAAGAGAGGTAGCGCCATGCGAGCGCAGAACAAGCGTATCGGAAGCACCGGCGCCGGCGGCAAGCGAAGCGAGCGGACGACCGCGGCGGACGTCGAAGCTCCAATCGACATGCGCTTCGGCGGCGATGCGCGCGAGCATTCGCCGTGCGCTTTCGGCCTGCGCCTTCATGGCGCGAAGCATGCGTTCAGGATCGACGCTCCGCACCTCGCCGGAAAAGGAAATCTCACGGGCAAAGGGAAGATCCGCCATCGTCAACAGGTTCTCATCCTCGACGAAGACGCCCTTCAGCCGCGCATCGACCGAGGCGGCGAGCCGCGCGGCGAGAGACAGCGCCTCGCGCGCGACAAGCGACGTGTCGAGGCCGATGACGACGCGGGCCTGCGGTGCTTCGGCTTCCTGCGGCATTGTGCTTTTGGAAGGTCCCGATGCCGCCATCACGCCCCCTTCCTGCCGGGCGTATTGTCATCCGGCCGCTGGGCGAAGCGTATCTGGTTGTCCGCGAAGGCCGCGAGCCTTTGCTCGGCGCGCGCATAGATGCTGCCGGCGGGGAAATGCCCGTCCGCACCACGAATACCCGCGGGCGCGCTCATCAGCAGCTCGACGCCCTCCTCCACGTGTTCGACGGGATAGATCGCGAACATGCCGCGCTCCACCGCATCCACCACGTCCTGGCGGAGCATGAGATGTTTCACATTGGAAGCCGGGATCAGCACGCCCTGATCGCCGGTAAGACCGCGGCGCATGCAGATATCGAAGAAGCCTTCGATCTTGTCGTTTACACCTCCGATCGCCTGCACTTCGCCGAGCTGATTGACGGAGCCTGTGACGGCAAGGCCTTGCGCGATGGGTGCTTCGGCAAGCGCGGAGATAAGCGCATAGAGCTCCGCGGAAGAGGCGCTGTCGCCGTCTATGCCGCCATAAGACTGCTCGAAGACGACGCTGGCGCTCATGGAGAGCGGGATGGCGGGAAGGAACTGACCCGAGATGTAGCCGGAGAGGATGAGCACGCCCTTGGTGTGTATCGGCCCGCCCAGCGCCACCTCGCGCTCGATGTCGATGACGCGGGCGCTGCCGAGGCCCATGCGGACCCGCGCCGTGATGCGGCTCGGGCGGCCGAAGGAGACGCTGCCCATGGAGAGGACCGAAAGACCGTTCACTTGGCCGACACGCTCGCCCTCGGTGTCGATCATGACGATGTCGCGCGTGATCATCTCGAGGCTGCGCTCGCGCAAACGGTCGGCGCGCGCGATCTGCGCATCCACGGCTTCATCGACGTGATGCGCCGAAATTGCGGTCGCGGCTTCGCTGCGCGCGATATGGTCGGCCTCGCAGAGAAGATCGACGATGGGACGCATGACGGTGGAAAGTTTTTCGGCATCTTCCGCCTGCCGCGACGACCGCTCGATGACGCGGCCGACGCCGGAACGGTCGAGCGGCAACAGTCCTTCATCGCGGCAGGTGCTGGCGAGCAAGCAGGCATAGAGCAGGTCGTTCTCTGGCTCGCGATCGATCTCGTCCTCGAAGTCGGCGGCGACCTTGAAAAGCTCGCCGAAGTCGGGATCGTTGTTACTCAGCACGTAATAGAGATAACGATCGCCGAAAAGGATGATCTTGATGTCGAGCGGGATCGGATCCGGCTCCAGGGTCACGGTGCTGATGAGGCTCATATATTCGCCGGCACTTTCGATTACCACTTTGCGGCGGCGGATGGCGCGCTTCAACGCTTCCCAGGCAAGCGGCTCCCGCAGAAGCTTCAGCGCATCGACAAGGAGATAGCCGCCATTCGCGCGGTGAAGCGAGCCCGGCTTGATGAGTGTGAAATCGGTGACGAGCGCGCCCATTTGCGGCATGTGCTCGACGCGGCCGAGCAGGTTCGCCATCGTGGGATGGTCTTCATAAATGATCGGTGCGCCGCCACCGATATAACCGCCCGCATCGGCAATATCCTGCGCGCGCCATTTGGAGGAGCCGCTCTTGCGGGCTTCATTGCTGTTGTCGACGACGATGTTGACCTCGTAACGGCGGAAGGGGTCGCTCGCGCCAAGGTCGGGACCGCGCCCCTGCATTGCAGCCTGCATGGTGACGATCGCGCGCTGCTGCTCCGGCACCGCATCGCCGCCGCTTGCGAACATGCCGATATTCTCAACGAGATCGCCCATCACCGCCGTGAGC
The DNA here is from genome assembly GCF_000017565.1 of Parvibaculum lavamentivorans DS-1. NCBI lineage: Bacteria > Pseudomonadati > Pseudomonadota > Alphaproteobacteria > Hyphomicrobiales > Parvibaculaceae > Parvibaculum > Parvibaculum lavamentivorans. Next base: position 806,222 of record NC_009719.1, on the reverse strand, counting down.
CAGGCGGCGACCGCCGTCATGCCCTCGAAGAGCGCGCGCACTTCGCGCATGGCGCGCTTCACCTCGCGTTCGGCGACTTCGCGGTTGAGCGCGCGAACTCGCTGACGATGTTCCTTTTCCCAACCCGGCACATGCTCGATGATTTCGGCAAGTTCCTTCTGCAACGTTTCGATGACACTTTCGATCCGTTTGCGCTCCTGCTCGGGGAGTTTGTTGAACTCGTCCGGCTTCAACACATTGCCGTCTTGCACAGGCGCGAGCGCAAAGCCGGCGGGTGTGCGCAGCAACGCAATTTCCTGCACCTCGGCCTTGGCGCGCAGCTCCTCGAAGGCGTGTTCCTGCTTTTCCTGATATTCCTCGTCGATGGACTGGCGCCGGTTCTGATATTCCTCGCTCTCGATGATCGAGGGGATGGTGACCTTGAGATCATCGACGAGACGGGCCATGCCCTCTTTCAGCGCGCGGCCGGTACCGGCGCCAAGCTCGAGGGCGACAGGCTTGTGGGGCGTCCTGAAATTGTTGACATAGACCCAGTCGGAGGGCGCGCGCTCCTTGAGCGCGATGCCGGAAAGGAAGCGCAGTACCGCCTCATGCTTGCCGGCGCCGTTCTGCCCCAAAACGAAGATGTTGTAGCCCTGACGGCGAATGCCGGTGCCGAAGCGCAAGGCATCAAGCACGCGCTCCTGGCCGACAAGACCCGCATGCTCGCCCAGCTCCGCCGTGTTCTCGAACGCGAACTGGCTCACGTCGCAGGCGCGATACAGCATCTCCGCGGGAATGGGTTCGACAGCCATGTTCCTCCTGTTTCAGCGGCATGCCGCAGGCGTTTCTTCCCATGACTTTAGGCTGCGCTGCTGTCCGGGGCAAACACTCCGCCCTGCGACGGATCAGCCGGGTGACAAGCTTTCACCCGCCGCCTAAGTTGCGCGTTCAACTTCACATCGGGCAATCCATGGCTCCGTCCGACAAGAAACGCGACAGCACCCCCAAACCCCGCGCCTGGCAACGTATGCTGAGCGGGCGGCGGCTCGACCTGCTCGATCCCTCGCCTCTCGATGTGGAGATCGAGGATATCGCGCATGGACTTGCGCGAGTGGCGCGGTGGAACGGACAGACGAAGGGCGACCATGCCTTCACCGTTGCCGAGCATTGCGTGCTGGTGGACGATATCTGCGTCCGGTTCCGGCCCGGCTGGCCGGTGAAGTGGCGGCTTGCGGCGCTGCTACATGATGCGCCGGAGTATGTGGTGGGCGATATGATCAGCCCGTTCAAGGCGGCGCTCGGGATCGACTACAAGGCGTTCGAGCACCGGCTCGCCGCCGCGATCCATATGCGTTTCGGCCTGCCCGCCGAATTGCCGCAGACTGTTGAGGAGACGATCAAGCGGGCCGACAAGGCATCGGCCTTCTTCGAGGCAACCCAGATCGCCGGATTTTCCGACGCTGAAGCCGCGCAAATTTTTGGCCGCCCGCGCGGGCTTACGCCGATCGCGCTCTCGCCGCTGCCGACGAAGAAAGCTCAGGCGCGCTTTCTGGCGCGGTTCGCCGAACTGACGGAGAGCTGACCTTTACGGCAGGCCTTGTTCTTTCAGCCAGTCCTCCAGCCGGAGATAGGCTTCATGCGTCGCCTGCGCATCGTGGCGGATGAAGCCCGAGGGGCCGCCGGACGGGCCGGTATAGGAATAGTCGAAGGCGTGGGTGGCATTCTTGAAGAGAACGGTTTCAACCCAGCCGTAACGCTCTCCTTCTTCGACGCAAGCCTGCGGATTGATTGCCGGGTGTGCGTCCTTTCCGCCCGAGAAGATCAGCGTCGGTGTCCGATGCGTAGCGTCCACGATGCCGCATGGCGGATACCAGACGACGATACCGGCGACCTCGGCCTGAAGCGGTTCATCGCCCGGAGACGACAGGATGCTGAGCGCCGTCCATCCGCCATGGCTCAATCCATCCACCACAATCCGGCCGTCGAAGCCGTCAAGCGTCGCGATGTGAGAAGTGACGGCCTCGATGTCGGAGATGCGGTTTACCGGATCGAGATAAAGGGCGGTGTCGGCGGCGCCGGGCGTGCACACATTGTCGATCCCGCGCGGGCGCCAGCTATCGAGTATGACGGTAGCGAAACCACGGTCCCTGTAAAACGCCGCCCGCTTTTTCAGCGTAGGCGCTGAAAACCGGGTTATGCCATCGCAACCATGCAGCACGAAGACGACCGGCCAGGTCTTCCGCCCGGCGGGAAGAGACAGTTCCACATCGATCTCCAGCTCGCGCTCGGCTGCGTAGTCGGAAACATCGACGGTGAAATCCCGCGTCTCGGCCCGAACCTCCGTGACCAGGCCGCCCGCCACCGTCAAAGCGGCGAGTGTCATAATTATGCGCTTCATATTCCCCCCACATCCCGCATTCGAGCTTGAGCCTATCTGACAACCTATTTGACCGGGATTGAAAGGATAAAGTGCTGTCAAATCTGGATTTTGGCCTAGCTTTGCACAAATCTGTGCTATCAGGGAAATATGATCGATTCCGGCATAACCCAGCCGATGACGAGCAACAGATGATCTATGTAAGCCCCCTCAGTGCGGTCGAGGATGCGATCCGCGAAGTGCGGCCCTCGCATCTCGTGAGCCTGCTCGACCCCGAAACGATGATCGGTACGCCGGAGGGCATCCTGCCCGACCGGCACCTGCGGATCGGCATCAACGACATCGCGGAAGCGATCGACGATCTCGTGCCGCCGGGCACCGAGCATGTGTCCGCGCTGATCGATTTCGTGCGCGGGTGGGACCAGCGCCAGCCCCTGCTGGTTCACTGTTGGGCCGGGATCAGCCGGTCCACGGCTGCCGCCTTCATCACGCTTTGCGCATTGAACGAAGAACACCCCGAGGACGAACTCGCGCAGCTTGTGCGCAGTTGCGGTTCCCACGCACACCCCAACCGGCTGATGGTCAAGCTGGCGGATGAACTGCTCGCCCGCGAGGGACGCATGTCGGCGGCCGTGGAGGCGCTCGGACCGGGACGCGCCTGTTGGGAAGGCGAACTTTTCGCGATCCCACTGCGCCCCGCTGATGACCTTTCGACAGCCCGCTTCCCGCGAAGCCGCTGAGGACAGAATGACCAAGGCGCGGGCGAAGCCTTCCGTACAATCCAACGCCGAGGCAGCGATGCGCGCGGACAAGTCCGTCGTTATTGGCCTCAACGCTGCCATCGTCACCGTCTCGGACGACGAACCGAAAATTCTCGTCGTGCCGCATAGTGAAACGGATGGCGCGAGCGGCTGGGATGCGCTGCCTTTCGGGCCGTTCAATCCGACGCAGCATCGCACGCTGGAAATCGGCCTGCGCTCATGGGTGCAGGAACAGACGAGCCTCGATCTCGGCTATGTCGAACAACTCTACACGTTCGGCGATCGGGGGCGGCATTCGCTGGAAGTGGAAGCGCCGGGGGAGCATGTGGTTTCGGTCGGCTATCTCGCATTGACGCGGAGCCATGACGAAACGCTGAAAGGCGCGGCGTGGCGAGACTGGTATCAGCACTTCCCATGGGAAGACTGGCGCAACGGAAAGCCGCCTATCATCGACCAGGTGATCGTGCCGCTTCTTCGGGAATGGGCCGGACGGCAAAACGAAGCCTCTTCCGAAGAACTCGCACGCGGCAAGCGGCGCGACCGGATGCGGCTCTGCTTCGGCGTCGACGGCGTGCCGTGGGACGATGAGAAAGCGCTGGAGCGTTACGAACTTCTCTACAGCGCGGGCCTTCTGCTCGAAGCGGCGCGGGACGAACGCCCTAATGCGCAGAAACTTCTCAACGGACAGGCGCCGCAGCTTGGACGGCCTATGCAGTTCGACCATCGGCGCATTCTCGCGACCGCGATGAGCAGGCTGCGTGCAAAAATCAAATACAGGCCCGTTGCCTTCGAGCTGATGCCACCGGCTTTCACGCTTTATGAACTGCAGAAGACCGTGGAGGCGCTTCTGGGCCTTCATGTCCACAAGCAGAACTTCCGGCGGCTGGTCGAAAATGCCGGCCTTGTGGAACGAACAGGGCGCATGTCGACGCGGACGGGCGGGCGGCCCGCCGAGCAATTCCGTTTCCGCCGCGAGGTGCTGAACGAGCGCCCCGCGCCGGGCCTCAGGCTTGCGCCTTCGCGCAGCCGGGCAAATAGCTGATTATCGGGAGCGGCCATGAACGGCATTTCAATCAAGGCAATTCTCATCAGCTCGATCTTCGGCTTCGTGCTGATGCTCGTTCTCATCATGGTGCTGGGCGCGCTCTATCCGCTGCTGTTCAGCGGTGGAACCGCGGCTGATTTCGAGCAGTCGTGGTTCTCGATGCTGGCGCTCGCGGCGCCGGTTGCGGCGGGCTATCTGGCGGCGCGGCTCGCCCCGGCGCAGCCCGTTCTGCATGGCGCCCTGTCGCCCTTCCTCAACGTGGTGTGGGGTCTAATCGCCATGACTTTTCTCGTTCCCGCCACGGCGTTCACGGCTGCCATACTCGTTGCCAATATCGCGCTTGGCGCCCTTGGCGGCTACCTCTATTCAACTACAGGAAAACATTGACCTTTCTGGCCTGTTCCCTTTTGAACAGCCAAGGTGGAAACAGCCGGATATTCCTTGTTGACGCTTGATAATGCTCAAGCGTAGCATATCTATCAATGGAGCCCGGCCCCTTTCTCGGTGCCGGTGTTTTTGATCCCTTATATATACTCACTGTGAGTATATATGGGCAGCGAACAGGGAGGTCATCATGGCCCTCGCAGGTAGCATGCAGCACAAGACGGGCAGCGCAACGCCCGCGGCAGCGCGCAGGTTCAAGCCGCTGGAAATGCCCGAGCTTGAATATACGCCCGGCCTCGCGAAGGAGATGGCGCCGCTTTACGAGAAGGTGAAAAGCGTCATTCCCTCGGTCGAGTGGCCGTTCTTCGCGCCCTATATCCATGCCATCAACCGGCTGAAGAAAGAGCGCGACGCCGTTGTGCTCGCGCATAATTACCAGACGCCGGAAATCTTTCATTGCGTCGCCGACATTGCCGGCGACAGCCTGCAGCTCGCCAAGGAAGCGGCGAAGGTCGATGCCGATGTCATCGTCCAGTGCGGCGTGCACTTCATGGCCGAGACATCGAAGCTGCTCAATCCGCAGAAGACCGTTCTCATTCCCGATGTGAAGGCTGGCTGCTCGCTTGCCGACTCGATCACCGGCGCCGATGTGCGGCTGCTGCGCGAGACTTATCCCGGCGTGCCGGTCGTCACTTATGTGAATACCTCCGCTGACGTGAAGGCGGAAAGCGACATCTGCTGCACCTCATCCAACGCGCTGCAGATCGTCGAGAGCTTCGGCGTCGACCGCGTGCTCTGCATTCCGGACGAGTTCCTGGCGAAGAACATCGCCAAGCAGACGAATGTGAAAATCCTCACCTGGAAGGGTCATTGCGAAGTGCATGAGCGCTTCACGGCGGAGGAACTGCGTGCCTATCGCCGCGACGATCCGAACATCGTCATCATCGCGCATCCCGAATGCCCGCCGGAAGTCGTGGCTGAAGCCGATTTCTCCGGCTCCACCTCCGGCATGATCAACTGGGTGAAGCAAAACCAGCCGAAGCGCGTCGTCATGGTGACGGAATGTTCCATGAGCGACAACGTGGCGGTGGAAAATCCAAATGTCGAGTTCGTGCGGCCCTGCAATCTCTGCCCGCATATGAAGCGGATTTCGCTGAAGAACATTCTCGAAAGCCTCGTCTATATGCGCGAGGAAGTGACCGTTGATCCCGCCGTCGCGGTACGGGCGCGGGCGGCGGTCGAGCGGATGATCAATCTCGGCAACTAGGCCGCGGATCGCACAGGAGACGCCATCATGGCGCAGGGCAACATCGTCGATGCCGGCGACGTTCTGATCGTCGGCGCGGGACTTGCGGGCCTCTTCACGGCATTGAAACTCAGTCCCCGCCCCGTCACCGTTCTCGCGGGCGCGCCCATAGGCGACGGCGCGTCAAGCGCCTGGGCGCAGGGTGGCATCGCGGCGGCCATAGAGCCGGGCGATACGGCCGAAGCCCATGCCGCAGACACGATCGCGGCAGGTGCCGGCACGGTGGACGAGGAAGCCGCGCTTTCCATCGCGCGGGAGGCGGCGCTTCGCATCGAGGATTTGCTGAAGCTCGGTGTCCCCTTCGACCGCGACATAGAGGGCAAGCTCTCGGCGGGGCGGGAGGCTGCGCACAGCCATCGCCGCATCGTCCGCGTGAAGGGCGACCAGGCGGGCAAGGCGATCATGCAGGCGCTTGTTGCCGCCGTGCGCGCCACGCCCTCCATTCGCGTGATGGAAGGATTGTCAGCCTATGAGCTCGCCATAGAAAACGGGCGTGCCGCCGGCGTTTTCGCGCGGCCTGCTCATGCCGCGACCGCGCCGCAACCGCTGTTCATCAAGGCGCGTGCCGTGGTGCTCGCCAGTGGCGGCGTTGGCCAGCTCTTTGCCGTCACGACCAATCCGCCGCAGGCACGCGGCGAAGGCGTTGCCATGGCGGCGCGCGCGGGCGCGCTGATCGCAGACCCGGAATTCGTGCAGTTCCATCCGACCGCTATTGCTTCCACGCGCGATCCGGCGCCCCTGGTCACGGAAGCGCTACGTGGCGAGGGCGCAATCCTGATCGATAATATGGGCCGACGTTTCATGCCTTCTATTCATGCCGACGCCGAACTCGCGCCGCGCGATATCGTGGCGCGCGCGATCTTTCGCGAGATCGAGGCGGGGCGCGGTGCCTTTCTCGATGCACGCGCGGCACTCGGCGAGAAATTTGCGGCAACCTTCCCTACCGTTTATGAGACCTGCATGTCGCTCGGCATCGACCCGGCGCGCCAGCCCATCCCCGTTGCACCGGCCGCGCATTACCACATGGGCGGCATCCATGTGGATGCGCGCGGGCGCAGCAGCATCGAGGGGCTGTGGGCCTGTGGCGAAGTCGCCTCGACCGGCATGCATGGCGCGAACAGGCTCGCGAGCAATTCGCTTCTCGAAGCCATCGTCTTCGGCGCACGCATCGCCACCGACATCGACGGCTGCGTTCCCGGCGCACGCGCGGGCGCGCATGTCGCGCCCCCGGTTCTCGCATCGGCTGCGATACCCGACGCGCCGATGCTGGCGCAGCTACGCCAGATCATGACGGCGCATGTCGGCGTCGAGCGCAACGCGGGCGGTCTTGCATTCGCGCTTGGGGAGATTGCGCGGCTTGAGCGCGCGGCGGGACCGGCGAGCCTTTTCGGCAATATCGCGACGACGGCGAAGCTTGTCACCGCCGCCGCTTATGCGCGCGAGGAAAGCCGCGGCGGCCACTACCGGAGCGACTTCGCCTCGCCACGCGCGCCCTGGCGGCACCGCACGTTCATCACGCTGAAGGAAGCGGCACGGATTGCGGATGCTGCCATCGCCGAAGCCCCCGCGGCCGGCGCGGCAGAGATACAGGCTTGCCTATGACGCTTCAGCTGACGCCCCTGCCCGCCCTCATGATCGAGCCGGCCGTGCGCGCCGCGCTGGCGGAAGATCTCGGCCGCGCGGGCGACATCACCACGCAGGCAACCGTGCCGGCGGAGGCGAAGGCGCGCGTGCTCATCAATGCGCGCCAGCCCGGCCGTGTTGCGGGGCTCGATTGCGCGCGCATGGCTTTCCGCCTAGTGGATCCGTCGCTCAAGGTCGCGGTGGTGAAAGCCGATGGATCGGATGTCGAGCCGGGCGACACCATCGCCGCCATCGAAGGGCCCGCGCGCGGCATTCTCACGGGCGAGCGCGTGGCTTTGAATTTCCTCGGCCATATGTCGGGCATCGCGACCTCGACGCGCGAAATCGCCCGTGCCATCGAAGGCACGAAAGCGCATGTCTGCTGCACGCGCAAGACGACGCCAGGCCTTCGCATATTCGAAAAATACGCCGTGCGCGCCGGCGGCGGCATGAACCACCGCTTCGGCCTCGACGATGCCGTTCTCATCAAGGACAACCACATCGCCATGTCGGGCGGCATCGAAGCGGCGATCTCACGCGCGAAGGCGGCGAGCGGCCACATGGTCAAGATCGAGGTCGAGGTGGACACACTCGACCAGCTCGATCAAGCGCTTGCCGTGGGTGTGGACGCGGTGCTGCTCGACAACATGACGCCGGAGATGCTCACCGAAGCCGTGCGCCGCATCGGCGGACGCGCCGTCGCGGAAGCATCTGGCCGTATCACAGCCGCTACGGCGCCTGCCATCGCCGCCTCGGGCGTCGATCTCATCTCCTGTGGCTGGATTACGCATTCCGCGCCCTGTCTCGATGTCGGCCTCGATTTCGAAAGCCTGACGGCCTCCTGATCGCGCTTCCCCGTGTGGCAAAAGTGGACTACGGTCCACAAAATCCAGAACATAAAAAGCGGGAGACGATCATGGGACAAGCGAACGGGCGGCAGAGTATTTTCATCACGGGCGCGGCTTCCGGTATGGGGCTCGAAACGGCGCGGCTCTTTGCGGGCAAAGGCTGGTTTGTCGGCGGCTATGATGTGAACGGCGAAGGTCTGGCCGCGCTGGAAAAGGAGCTTGGCGCCGAGAACTGCGTCGTCGCGAAGCTCGATGTGACGGACAAGAAGGCGTTCGACGCAGCGGTTGCAAGGTTCGGCGAAGCGACCGGCGGCAAGCTCGACCTGCTCTTCAACAATGCCGGCATCGGCCGCGGCGGGCTCTTCGAGCAGATGCCGTTTGAAGACATTCTGGCCGTCGTGAATGTGAATTTCGTCGGCGTGCTGAACGGCATCTACGCGGCGCTGCCGCTTCTGAAAGCGACGAAGAATTCGCTCTGCTTCACCACATCCTCGTCATCGGCGACCTATGGCATGCCGGGCATTGCCGTCTATTCGGCGACGAAGCACGCGGTGAAGGGCCTCACCGAAGCACTCTCCATCGAGTTCCGCCTCATCGGCGTGCGCGCGGCGGATGTGCTGCCGGGGCTTATCGACACGCCGATCCTGCCGGAAGGCGCGGCCGCAAATGCGCCCAAGGAAGGCATGTTCCGCGCGATACCGCCAGTCGAAGTGGCGAAGGTTGTGTGGGAGGCCTATGGCTCGGACAAGCTGCACTGGTTCGTGCCGCCGGAGCTTGTGGAGCTCGACAAGGCGGCGGGCAATGCGCCCGAGACGACACGTCAGCAGATCGCGATGTCGGGGCCGCTGGCGCCGCTCTTCAAGCAGATGGAAGCAGACGCCGCGAAGGGCTAGGCCGCACCGCAAGCCGCCCGGGGGATCAGGATTTTCCCTCGGAGCCGGCGGGGCGATAGAAGATGTGGCGGCCGATCTTCTTGACCTCGACCATGCCAGAGGCCCAGTAAGGCTGCACATAGTCGGCATGGTAGAACATCGCCGGTGCGAGCGTCGGATCGGCATCCCTGCCCATCGTCACATATTGCGCGGTCCGGCGCGCCTTGGCCCAGGCGCGGCGTTCGTTCGGCACCTTGCTCAGCTTGCCGTCGCAGGTAAACGAGAACTGGCAACCGGTAGAGCGGCTGGCGCCCTGATAGACGACGCCGCAGATGCTGTCGGGATAATTCGCGGAACCGACGCGATTGAGGATCACGCGTGCAACGGCGAGCTGGCCTTCGGTCGATTCGCCCCGCGCCTCGAAATAGATGCCGACGGCGAGGCAGCGGCGCTCTTCTTCCAGCATACGGGCCTTCAGCTGCACCAGGGGCGTATCCACGTCCATGGGGACGCCCGGAGACGGCAGGATGATGCTTGCGTTCTCCACATAGGCGTCCAGCGTCTCGTCGTCGCCCACAAAGGCGCCTGCGAGGTCGCGGCCATGAGACGGCGCATAGGCGACGAGGGGCGCCGTATTGGGCAGAGGTTCGATATGCGGGGTCGGCGTGTTCATGGCGCCCACGACGGTGCTGGTGACCACACCGAGGCACACGAGTGCAGCAGCCGTCTGGGCAGCACCGCCGACAATGTGGCCCAGGTCGAGCCATTGAAACAATTTACGCATCGTTCTCTAAACCGTCTGCTTTGTTGTTCTTGCAGACCCCTTGGTGCGCTCGCCACTTTTGGAGAACCACCCGGCCCTCTCGCGAGAGCCTTCTCAGAGCCTGTCGGACAGCACCGCTATAAACGTGCCAGAGCCCGATGCCGCATCGACACCTGGGCAATCACTTAGTCATTAACAGCGAGGGGGAAGTAACATGGGGATTCCGGCGCAACAATGTCATAATTGCGGCAGTATTAGCGCCAAGGGCTATGTCATTGAACCACAACAGGTTTTACACTGCGACAAATTGTATTCACAGTGATTATGTGTCGTGTGCGCGTGGTTAAATCATTATGCAAAATGCATTTTCACGCGACTCAAACATTAACGAGATTGACTCAATTTAGTCATAATCGTTAATACTCCGTACACGATCTATCCCGATACGGGACATTCCGCTCACGGATAATGCCGGCATCCGTCAGGCGGTGCCGCTGCCTTGCGCCGCACCTGACGCAACGGCAAGAGCCGATTGTGCAGCTGCGAGACGTGCGATCGGCACCCGGTAGGGCGAGCAGGAGACATAGGAGAGGCCCACCTCCTCGCAGAAGGCGATGGATGCCGGGTCGCCGCCATGTTCGCCGCAGATGCCGAGCTTGATGTCGGGCCGTGCCGCCCTGCCCCGCTCCGCTGCAAGACGCACAAGCTCGCCCACACCGTCGATATCGAGCGAAACGAAGGGATCCTGGGTCAGGATTTTCTTGCCCAGATAATCATTCATGAACTGCGCGGCATCGTCGCGGCTGATGCCGAAGGTCGTCTGTGTCAGGTCGTTGGTGCCGAAGGAAAAGAACTCGGCGGAGGCGGCGATTTCACGCGCCATCAGCGCCGCGCGTGGCAGCTCGATCATGGTGCCGACGGAATATTCGAGCTTCTTTCCCTGTTCCTTTTCAACTTCCGCGGCCACCGCCACGACGCGCGCCTTGAGGAAGTCGAGTTCGGTCTTCATGCCGACAAGCGGGATCATGATTTCGGGGATCACCGGGGCGCCCGTTTCCTTTGCCGCGAGAAGCGCGCCCTCGAAAATCGCGCGTGCCTGCATCTCGTAGATCTCGGGATAGGAAATGCCGAGGCGGCAACCGCGATGACCAAGCATCGGGTTCGTCTCCGCGAGTTCCGCGAGGCGCCGCGTCAGCTTGTCGGCCGGAATGCCGGTATCTTCCGACACCTGCGCGATTTCCTCGTCGCCCTTCGGCAGGAATTCATGCAGCGGCGGATCGAGCAGGCGGATCGTCACCGGCAAGCCTTGCATGATCTCGAACAACTGACGGAAATCGTCGCGCTGCATCGGCAGGATTTTCTCAAGCGGCGCGCGGCGTCCCTTCGCGTCATCGGCGAGGATCATCTGGCGCACGGCGACGATGCGGTCCTCGTCGAAGAACATGTGTTCGGTACGGCAGAGGCCGATGCCTTCGGCGCCGAACTTGCGCGCTGTTTCCGCGTCATGCGGCGTTTCGGCGTTGGTGCGCACCTGCATGCGGCGATATTTGTCCGCCCATGTCATCAATGTCGCGAAATCGCCGGAGAGTTCCGGCTGCAACGTCGGTATCTGTCCCTTGAGGACCTGCCCGGTCGAGCCGTCCACCGTAATGATGTCGCCCTTCTTCACGGTGACGCCCGAGGCCGTGAACGTCTCGGTCTTGTAGTCGATGCGGATGGAGCCCGCGCCGGAGACGCAAGGCCGCCCCATGCCGCGCGCGACGACGGCCGCGTGGCTCGTCATGCCGCCGCGCGTCGTCAGGATCGCGACAGCGGAATGCATGCCGTTGATGTCTTCCGGGCTCGTCTCGACGCGCACGAGTACGACGTCCTTGCCCGCCTGCCGCATGGCGGCGGCTTCGTCGGAATTGAAGACGACCGTGCCAGACGCCGCGCCGGGCGAGGCGGGCAGGCCCGTCGCCAATACATCGCGCGGCGCATCGGGGTCGAGCGTCGGATGCAGGAGTTGATCGAGCGAGGCGGGATCGACGCGGCCGATCGCCGTCTTCTCGTCGATCAGCCCTTCGCCCACCATTTCGACGGCGATCTTCAATGCCGCTTTCGCCGTGCGCTTTCCGCTCCGCGTCTGCAGCATCCAGAGCTTGCCTTCCTGCACGGTGAATTCCACGTCCTGCATGTCCGTGTAGTGCTTCTCAAGCCGCTCGAATGTCGCCGCCAGTTCCGCGAATGCGTCCGGCATTGCTTCTTCCATCGAGGGCTTCTTGTCGTTGCCTTCGAGGCGCGCCTTTTTGGTCAGGCTTTGCGGCGTGCGAATGCCTGCCACCACGTCCTCGCCTTGAGCATTGACGAGGAACTCGCCGTAATAGGCCTTCTCGCCGGTCGAGGGATTGCGCGTGAAGGCAACGCCCGTGGCGCTCGTGTCGCCCATATTGCCGAACACCATCGCCTGGATGTTGACGGCGGTGCCCCAGCTTTCGGGAATGTTGTGGAGGCGGCGATAGGTTTCCGCACGGCGGTTGCGCCACGAACCGAATACAGCGCCGATCGCGCCCCAGATCTGCTCGTTCACATCCTGGGGGAAGGGCTTGCCCAGCTCTTCCTGCACGCGCTCCTTGTAGCGCGCGATGACGTTCTTCCAGTCGTCGGCGGAGAGCTCCGTGTCGAGCGAATATTCCTGCTCTTCCTTGAAGTACTCCAGTATCTCCTCGAAATTGTGATGCTCGACGCCGAGCACCACATCCGAATACATCGAGATGAAACGGCGATAGCTGTCATAGGCGAAGCGTTCGTCGCCCGCGCGCTTGCCGAGGCCCGCCGCCGTCTCGTCGTTGAGGCCGAGGTTCAGCACCGTGTCCATCATGCCGGGCATGGAAGCGCGCGCGCCGGAGCGCACGGAAACGAGAAGCGGGTTCGCGGCATCGCCGAAATGCGCGCCGACCGAATTGCCGATATCGGCGAGTGCCTTCTCGACCTGTTCCTTCAGTCCGGCGGGAAAGGCGCGGTCGTTTTCATAAAAGGCGGTGCAGACTTCCGTGGTGATGGTGAAGCCGGGCGGCACCGGCAGGCCAATATTCGACATCTCGGCAAGGTTCGCGCCCTTGCCGCCCAGAAGGTCGCGCAACTTCGCCGCGCCTTCCGCCTTGCCGTCGCCGAAGGAATAAACCCACTTCTTCTCAGCCATCGCACTCGCCTTTGGTTTGGCCGTCACACGAAAGCCCGGCCACAGAGCCAGGGCCTTCACTTCAAACACCTCCCCCTCGCGGGGAGGTCGAGAAATTCGCGGCACGCGAATTTCTCGGGTGGGAGGGCCGGGGCCTAGCCCTCGACCTTCGAAAAATCAGCGACCTCGTGCAAGGCCGCGCGTATCTGTGCCAGAAGCTTCAAACGGTTCGCGCGGAGGGCCGCATCGTCGGCATTCACCGTCACCTTCTCGAAGAAGGCATCGACCGGCGCGCGGAGCTTCGCAAGCGCCGACATGGCGGCGGCGAAGTCTTCCTTTGCGACGGCGGCTTTCGCTTCCTTCGTCGCGGCCTCGATAGCGGCGCCCAGCGCCTTCTCTTCGTCCTGCGCGAAGAGCGAGGCATCCGGCGCGGCATTGAACGCGCCCTCGCCGTCCTTCCTCTCTTCGATGCGAAGAATATTCGTCGCGCGCTTGTAGCCCGCGAGCAGGTTCTTGCCGTCTTCGGTGGCAAGAAATTCCGACAATGCCTCGACGCGCTTCACGATGAGGACGAGATCGTCCTGACCTTCGAGCGCGAAGACGGCATCGACCAGATCGTGCCGCGCGCCACGATCACGAAGATAGATTTTCAGGCGGTCGGCAAAGAAGGAGAGGAGTTGAGATTCAATACTTTCACCAAAAACTCTCCTTCCAGAGCGAATAACTCGAACACTAGCACCTCGGACACTTCTTTCGTGGACAGAGGCATATCCAAGTGATTTCGCGCCCAAATCAAGACCCAGCGTATCACTTTCTTTAGCATCACTCTTGTTCAGAAGTTCAACGCTTACCTGTTCTGTTGAAAGTCGTAATTCGTTTTGCGCAGTCTCAAAGATTTGCACAAGTGAAAGTCTGATTTGACCTTCCATGACAACGCGAATAACCCCTAGAGCCGCGCGGCGAAGCGCGTAAGGGTCCTTGGAGCCGGTGGGCTTTTCATCAATCGCCCAGAATCCAACCAGCGTGTCGATCTTATCCGCGAGAGCAACAACCCTGCCAAGCGGCGTCAAAGGCACAGCATCGGTCGGCCCCAGCGGCGCATAATGTTCGGCAATCGCAGCCGCGATTTCGTCGTCCAATCCATCGTTCCGCGCGTAGTACGCGCCCATGAGGCCCTGCAACTCGGGGAACTCGCCGACCATGCCGGTGGTGAGGTCGGCCTTGGCGAGTTCTCCCGCGATCTGCGCCTTGTCGGGGTCCGCGCCGGGCACGAAGGCCGCCAGTTCGCGCGCGAGCTTGCCGATGCGCATCGCCTTGTCGTGCACCGTGCCGAGCTTGGCGTGGAAGACGACTTCCTGCAGCTTCGGCAGACGGCTCGTCAGCGTGTGCTTCCGGTCCTGATCCCACAGGAAGCGCGCGTCGGCGAAGCGGGCGCGGAGGACGCGCTCGTTGCCGTTGACGATGGCCTTGCCGCCGTCTTCAGCTTCAAGGTTGGCGATCACGACGAAGCGCGGCGCGAGCTTCCCCGTCTTGTCGTGGAGCGCAAAATATTTCTGGTTCGCGCGCATGGTGCTGGTCAGCACTTCCTGCGGCACGGACATGAATTCGTCGTCGATGCGGCCGATCAGCGGCACGGGCCATTCGACAAGGCCCGCCACTTCATGCAGCAGCGCCTCGTCCTCGACCAGCACGAGGCCCTCGGCCTCCGCCAGCGCCTTTGCGCCTGCATGGATGAAATGCGCGCGCTTCGCCGGATCGAGCACGACCTTCGCATCGAGCAGCTTCATCTCGTAGTCGGCAAAATCCGTCACCACGAAAGCATCCGGCGCCATGAAGCGGTGGCCGCGCGTCGTGTTGCCGGATTTGATGCCGTCGACCTCGAAATTCACCACCTTGCCGCCGAGCAGGCAGAGGATCGAATGCAGCGGACGCACCCAGCGCAAGCTGCCCGAGCCCCAGCGCATGGATTTCGGCCAGGGAAAGGCGCGGATGACGGCCGGCACGATCTCGGCGATCAGCGCGGCGGTGTCGCGGCCCTGCTTCTCGGTGACGGCGACATAGAAGGCGCCCTTCTTGTCTTCCTGCACCGTCGCTTCGTCGATGCTTGCGAGGCCGGCCGCGCGCAGGAAGCCGTCGATCGCCTGTTGCGGTGCGCCGACTTTCGGGCCCTTGCGCTCTTCCTTCACATCCGGCGTCTTGTCCGGCAGTCCGTCGATCACCAGCGCCAGCCGCCGTGGCGTCGCGAAGGCACGCGCATTCTTGCCCTCGACACCCGCCGCCTTCAGCGCATCGGTGACGAGACGCACAAGGTCCTCGCCCGCGCGCTTCTGCATGCGGGCCGGGATTTCCTCGGAGAAGAGTTCGAGCAGAAGTTCGCTCATTCCGCGCCCCCCGCCGGCGTTTTCAGCCAGGCTTCGGCGCAGGCTTTCGCCAGCGCGCGGACGCGGCCGATATAGGCCTGCCGTTCGGTGACGGAGATGACGCCGCGCGCATCGAGCAGGTTGAAATTGTGGCTCGCCTTGATGACCTGATCATAGGCCGGCAGCGTCAGCGGTTGCTCGCGGCCGAGCAGCGCCGCGCATTCCTTTTCCGCATCCTCGAAATGGCGGAACAGCATTTCGGTGTTCGCCGCCTCGAAGTTATGTGCGGAATATTCGACCTCCGCCTGATGGAAGACGTCGCCATAGGTGACGCGGTCGGCGCCCGTCGCGCCGTTGAAGTCGAGCTCATAGCCATTGTCGACGCCCTGGATGTACATGGCGAGGCGTTCGAGGCCATAGGTGAGTTCGCCGGAGACGGGCGAGCAGTCGAAGCCGCCCACCTGCTGGAAATAGGTGAACTGCGAGACTTCCATGCCGTCGCACCAGACTTCCCAGCCCAGCCCCCAGGCGCCCAGCGTCGGGCTTTCCCAGTCGTCCTCGACGAAGCGGATGTCGTGGTTCCGCGCATCGACTCCCAGCTCTTCGAGGCTTTCGAGATAAAGCTCCTGAAGATTGTCCGGGTTCGGCTTCAGGATCACCTGAAACTGGTAGTAGTGCTGGAAGCGGTTCGGGTTCTCGCCATAGCGGCCGTCCGTCGGGCGGCGCGAGGGCTGCACATAGGCCGCCTTCCAGGGCTTTGGCCCCAGCGCGCGCAGCGTGGTCGCCGGGTGAAACGTGCCAGCGCCCATCGACATGTCGTAGGGCTGCAGGATGACGCAGCCCTGCCGCGCCCAATAGGCCTGCAGTTTCAGGATCAAAGACTGAAATGAATTGTCGGGCTTCGCCGTCATTTTGGCCTGTCGCGTGTCGCGCCTCTCAGGCTCGGCTCAGCATGCGGGCCGGGCGGCGGGCGCCGCCCCTGAAGGCGCGCGCAAGGTAGCCGCCAGCCCCCTTAGGGTCAAGCAAGCGGATTTGCCGCCAAGCGACGGGAATCACAGGATATTCAGGGCCGCGCTCAGCGGTCGCGGCGGCTGTGCTCCGGCACGTAGATGCCATCGCCGGCATCGCGCAGCGTGCCGAGATCGCGCGGCTCAACCCGGTGGTGGCTCCGCGCACGCGCGAAAGCCTGGCGCTGGCGTTCAGCCGCGCGTGTCAGGGCTTGATAGGCCGCATAGCAGGCCGCGATGAACACGGCTGCAAAGACGATCTTCGTCATGTTTATCGTCCTCTCAACTACCGGAACTCATGCCCCGGAAGTCTCCATTAAAGGCCAAAACGGCTCCAAAGGGAACGCCTCTCGGCTGCGGCGATCAGTCCCTCGCCAATTTGTGATGCGAATCCGGCCCCAAATCCTTCGGACAGGCCGCCGAATCGGCTGGAAGCGATGCCGCCGCCGGGCCGC
Source organism: Parvibaculum lavamentivorans DS-1 (assembly GCF_000017565.1). Lineage (NCBI taxonomy): Bacteria > Pseudomonadati > Pseudomonadota > Alphaproteobacteria > Hyphomicrobiales > Parvibaculaceae > Parvibaculum > Parvibaculum lavamentivorans. Next base: position 789,279 of record NC_009719.1, on the reverse strand, counting down.
CACCAGGGCGTGCGCGGCGAAACGAGCCGCAATTTCACATTCTCGCCGAAGAGGCTCCGCATCTTGCTGCGGACGTCGCCCAGCCCGTCGATCAGGCCGCGTTCGACCGCGCCCTGCCCAGCCCAGAACTCGCCGGAGAAGATCGCCGGGTCGTCCGCCTTCAGCCTCTCGCCGCGCGCGCCGCGCACCAGCTTCTTGAAGTTCTCATGGACATCGAGCTGCAGCGCCTCAAGGCGGCGGACATCTTCCTCCCGCTCGGGCTGGAAGGGATCGAGCATCGCCTTGCTCTCGCCGGCCGTATGCACGCGCCGCTCGACGCCGAGTTTCTCGATCAGGCCGGTGAAACCGAAACCCGCCGAGACGACGCCGATGGAACCGACGATGGAGCTTTCATCTGCATAGATCTCGTCCGCTGCGCAGGCGATCATGTAGCCGCCCGAGGCCGCCACATCTTCGGCGAAGGCATAGACCGGTACGCTCTTCTCTTCCGCCAGCGCGCGGATGCGCTTGTAGATCAGCGAGGATTGCACCGGCGAGCCGCCGGGCGAATTGATAAGCAGCGCCACCGCCTTGACGTTCCTCATCGAGAAGGCCGCTTCGAGCGGTGCCGCGACGGCCGCGAGGTTGAGCCCGCCGCGCAGGGGCTGCGAGGGGCCGATGGTGCCTGAAAGCCGCACCACGGCGACAACAGGCTTCGGCTCCCAGTCGGGCGCGACGCGCTTGCGAAGAGGGCTCGGGAGATAGGGCGCGATGATGTTTTTCATAAGACCATAGATAGGAGGCCGCCCGCCGCGCGGCAAGTCGGCTCAGACCGGCTGGTCGAGCAGCAGCGCCTCGCCGCCTCTCAAAAGCGCCTCCGTCCGCTCGGTGAAACGGCCGTCGCGGCCATGCAGCACCAGGCCGGAACGGAGCGTCAGCGGCGCGCGCGAACCGCGTATCCCTCGCATAATGACGCGCGAAGCAGGCTTGCCCGCCGCCGGCCAGAGCGGAAAAATCTCGATGCCGCCGAGATGCCCCGCCATTGCGGAGAGAAGTGCGCCGAGTGCATCGGCCCGATGGATGAAGGTCACGGTGCCTTTGGGCTTTGCCATCACACAGGCAAAGCGCACCCAGTCATCGAGATCGGAGCCAAGCGTAAGATGCGCCTGCGCCTTGCTCGCATCGGGCGGCGCCGGGCTTGTCGCCGGATCATGGAAAGGCGGATTGGCGAAAACATGATGCCAGCCATTCGGCTCAAGCCCCATCGCCGCCAGGTTGCGCACCGGATGGCCGATATCGCCCGTGACGATTGAAACACGCTCCGCCAGACCGTTGCGCGCGATATTCTCCGATGCGAGACGCGCGAGCTCCGGCTGCAGCTCTATGCCCGCCACCTCAAGCCCGCTCACACGCGAGGCAAGGCAGAGGCTCGCAACGCCGACGCCCGCGCCTGCTTCCAGCGCGCGCTCGCCTTCGCGCGCGGGCACGGATGCCGCGAGCAGCACCGCATCGAGCCCGGCGCGATAGCCCTTTTCCGGCTGCAGCATTTTGAGTCTGCCGCCGAGAAATCCGTCATCGGTCGTGCCGTCTTCCGTCGCCGTGCCGCTCATCCGTCCTCGCCTCGCTTTACCTCGTCGAGAATTTTCCGCGCGTCCTCGTAGTCCTCGTCAACCACCATGATACGCTTCGGCAGTATCCCGAGCGACCCTTCCATAAGGCTCATATGCATGTCCATCTGGAAGGGTTCAATGCCGACCTCTCCCAATCTGTGGACCAGATAGGACAAGAGCACGGGGTCATTGGTTCGGATCAATTCCTTCACACGGTTCCCTTCTCCATACCCCACGAACATTAAAGGTGCGGCATATAGACATCGCCCCTCAACAAGGCGTGATTTTGCCCGAGCGGCTGGTTTTTCGCGGTCCTCCCGGCCTTGCCGCATGGGGAGGGTCAACCTATGCTCACTGTGACGGCAGGATAACACAAGCCGTATGTGGAAATTCGGGCCCCGCTTCAGGGGCCCGCGCTCAAATTCAGGAGTGGCGAGTGGGCGTTGTTGTACCCCTTGAGGACGATCGCGGACGCGGACAGAACGCCGTCGCGCAGCTTCAGGCACTGGTCGCAAAGGAGATGCAGGCGGTCAATGAATTCATCCGTGAACGGATGGCTTCGGATGTGCCCATGGTGCCCGAGCTTGCGAGCCATCTCATAAATTCGGGTGGCAAACGGCTTCGGCCGATGCTTACCATCGCGGCTTCGCGGCTCTGCGGCTATAATGGTACGGACCACATCAAGCTCGCCGCCACCGTCGAATTCCTTCATACCGCGACACTCCTTCATGACGATGTCGTGGACGAGAGCGACATGCGGCGCGGCGCGAAGACCGCCCGGATGCTCTGGGGCAACCAGGCAAGCGTCCTTGTCGGCGATTTTCTGTTGGGGCGCGCCTTCAAGCTTATGGTCGAAACGAAATCGCTGCGCGCGCTGGAAATCATCGCCGATGCCGCCTCGGTCATCGCCGAGGGCGAAGTGATGCAGCTTGCCGCCGCCAAGGATACCGGCACGACGGAAGACGCCTATCTCCGCGTCATCCAGGCGAAGACGGCGGCGCTGTTCGCCGCGGCAACGGAGATCGGCGCGGTCATCTCCGAGAAAAACGGCAGCGAGGCAGCGGCGCTTGAATCCTATGGCCGCAATCTCGGTATCGCATTCCAGCTTGTCGACGATGCGCTCGATTATGGCGGCCGCGCGGCTTCCCTCGGCAAGAATGTCGGCGACGATTTCCGCGAGGGCAAGATCACGCTCCCCGTGGTGCTCGCCTTCCGGCGCGGCAACGCGGAGGAGCGCGCCTTCTGGGAGCGCACGCTGCAACAGGGCGACCGGCAGGAGGGCGACCTCGAACATGCCGTCGACCTGATGAACAAGCATGCCGCGCTGGAGGACACGATCCTGCGCGCGAGGCATTACGGCGCCATCGCCAATGACGCGCTTGCGATCTTCCCCGACAGCCCCTATCGCCAGGCGCTGACGGATCTCGTCGATTTCTGCATCAACAGGAATCACTAGCCGCCGGCGGCAGAGACCTCCAGCCACCAGCCGGGATGCGCCGCCTGCAGCACAAGCGCCGCTTCGCGCGCTTCCTCTTCCGCGGCATACAGGCCGAAGCAGGTGGCGCCCGAACCAGACATGCGCGCGAGCAGGCAACCGGCAGTGAGCGCCAGTGCTGAAATCGTCTCGCCGATTTCCGGCGCGAGCGTCAGGGCGGGCGGCTCGAGATCGTTTCCCTCCGCCGCCAGCCAGGCCGCAAGATCGTCGAGCGTGCCCGGCGGCACGGGAGCAGGATCACTCGGCGCGGCAGCGAGCGGCGCCGCCGCCAGTTCGCGGAAAACCGCCGCCGTCGAAAGCGCGATTCCTGCATTCGCGAGCACCAGCCAGAAGCGCGGCAGGTCCGCCAGCGGCATGATCTTCTCGCCCTTCCCCCACATCATCGCGGTGCGCGAGTGGAGACATACCAGCACATCCGCACCGAGGGCCGCAGCGATACGGCTCAACACTTCATCGCCGGGCGCGACGCCCCACAACGCCGTCAGCGCGCGCAGGGCCGCGGCCGCATCCGCCGAACCGCCACCGATGCCGGAGGCGACGGGCAGGTTCTTTTCCAGCGTGAGGTGTGCGCCGCTTTTAATGCCGGTCTCTTCACGCAGCATCCGCGCCGCGCGCAGCACCAGATTGTCCGGCTCGCCCTGAAGCGCGGCGGCAAAGCGCCCCGCCACATCGAGCCGTAATTCATCCGCCTCGCGCGCGGTCAGGCGGTCGCCCGACTGCGCGAAGACGACAAGGCTCTGCAATTCATGATAGCCGTCGGCCCGCTTGCCGAGAACGCGCAGCGTCAGGTTGATTTTCGCTCGCGCCGCTTCCGTCACCGGGCCGGACACCAGGTCAGGAGCCCGCGGGCGCCGGCGCGGTCTTCTCGTTTTCGGCCTTCTCGGCGTTCTCGCCGGCTTCCAGTCCGAAATCGAGTTTCGTGCGCAGAATGTCCTCGCGCTTTTTCTCGGGCTCAAGCGCCAGGGCATGACGCCACTGGAAACGGGCCTCGATCTTGCGGCCCACCTTCCAGAGTGCATCGCCCAGATGTTCGTTGATGGTCGGATCGCCCGGCTGCAGTTCGGCGGCGCGTTCGAGATATTTCACGGCGGTGGCATATTCGCCGAGCCGGTAGCGCGCCCAGCCGAGGCTGTCGACGATGAAGCCGTCATTGGGCCGGCGCTCCACCGCCTTCTCGATCATCGCAAGCGCCTCGTCGAGACGATGATGCTGCTCGATCCATGAATAGCCGAGATAGTTCAGCACCAGCGGGTGGTCGTCCGACAGTTCGAGCGCAAGCGTCAGGTCCGCTTCCGCGCGGTCCCACTGGCCGAGCCGTTCGGCGCAGATGCCGCGCGCGTAGTAAAGCGTCCAGTCGCGCTCATCGGGCTCTCCCGACATCGCGATGGCGCGGTCGTAATGCACGGCGGCTTCCGCATATTTTTCCTTGGCGCGGAGAATATCGCCCATCGCGACATGCGGTTCGATCGCTTCCGGGTCGTCTTTCGCCAGCCGTTCGAGAACGGCGATGGCCTCAGCCTCCTTGTCGAGCCGGTCGAGTGCGAGCGCCGACTGGATGCGCGCGTTCATGTAGAGCGGCGTGCCCTTGCCCACCTCGTCATAGGCGGCGATGGCGTCGGCCCAGCGCGATTGCGCTTCATAGGATCCGGCCAGCAGCGAGCGGGCGATGTCGAAATCGGGGCGCATATAGATGGCGAGGTTGAGGTAAAGCTCCGCGAGATTGCTCGACGTATCGGTCGCAAGCGCGCTGCCGAGGCCGTATAGCGCTTCGGCCACGCCTTCCGGCGCATTCTTCACAAGAGGTGGCAGCGTGCCTTCCGCATTCAGCTTCTTCAGCTCATATTCCGCCAACGGATGATCCGGGGAAAGGCCGATGAAGCCTTCGAGAACGGCGCGCGCATCGTCTGTCCGCCCCTGCCGCGAAAGATAGCTTGCATAGGCCTGCACGACGCGGATGCTGCCGCCGCCGCTCGTCTCCATCGCCGCCTTGTAGGCCTCGCCCGCGCCTTCGGCATCGCCGAGGATTTCGAGCATCAGAGCCTCGTGATAGGCACGGAAAAGCGCAAAGGCAGCCCGCCCCTCGAAGGCAGAAAGCTGTTCAAGCGCGAGCGCCTTGTCGCCTTCGCCGGCCGCCGCCCAGGCGGAGGCCAGAACGCCGACAAGCGCCGTGAAGGGTCCCGGCTCCGCCAGCGCGATTTCCTCGCGCGCCGAGGCATATTTGCCGTTCTTCACATCGGCAAGCGAGAGCGTCAGCCGCGCCATGCGCTGGCCGGGCTCGATGGCCACAAGCCGCCTCGCGAGCGGCACGGCGCGCTCCATGTCGCCGGCCGTCACGGATGCCATGAAGGCCCGTTCGAGAATTATGGGATCGTTCGGCTCGTCCCGCAGCGCCCTGTCATAGAAGGTGGCGGCTTCCCTGTTGTCGTTTACGGAGGCGGCGTGGCGTCCTGCCAGATAGGCGCCATAGGGGCTTTCGGCTTCCTTGCTGAAAAGTCCGCCGGAAAAGCCGCCGGTGCCCGCGCATCCGCTCAGACCCATGCCGAGCAAGGCTGCGAAGCAGACCCCCCTCGTCAAACGCACGATCGGCGTTCCACGGACAAACGCCGTAACGACACACATCATTTAAGGGCCTGGCCTCCGAGCCTCGGACTGAAGCCCGCCGACGCGGCGAGCCTCACCACACTATATAAAACCGGTCCCGGGATATAGTTGCGAGAGGCGGCCGTGGCGCGGATCGCCACGGTTTCAGGCCCATAATCTCACATATTCGGGTAATTCGGGCCGCCGCCGCCTTCCGGCACCGTCCAGTTGATGTTCTGGGCCGGGTCCTTGATGTCGCAGGTTTTGCAGTGGACGCAGTTCTGCGCATTGATCTGGAAGCGCGGATTGGAGCCGTCATCGTCCCGCACCACCTCATAGACCTGTGCCGGGCAATAGCGCTGCGCCGGCTCGTCATACATCGGCAGGTTGTAGGCGATCGGGATTGCCGGGTCCTTCAGCTTCAGATGGACCGGCTGGTCTTCCTCGTGGTTGGTCGCCGAGAGGAAAACGGAAGAGAGCTTGTCGAAGGAGATCTTGCCGTCGGGCTTCGGATAGGCAATCGGCTTGCACTCGCTTGCCTTCTTGATCGACTCGAAATCCGCCTTCTTGTGCCGCAGCGTGAAAGGCAGGCCTATCCCGAGATTGTTCATCCACATGTCGATGCCGCCGAGGCCGATGCCGATGAAGGTGCCGAGCTTCGACCAGAGCGGCTTCACGTTGCGGACGCGCTTCAGGTCCTTGTAGACCGCGCTCTGTTCGTAGGCTTCCGTATAGCTCGTCAGTTCGTCGCCCTGGCGTCCGTCCTTCACCGCCTCGAAGGCCGCGTCGGCGCCCATGATGCCGGTCAGGATCGCGTTATGGCTGCCCTTGATGCGCGGCACGTTGACGAAACCGGCCGAGCAGCCGATCAGCGCGCCGCCGGGGAAGGTGAGCTTCGGCACGGACTGGAAACCGCCTTCGGTGATGGCGCGCGCGCCATAGGCGATGCGCTTGCCGCCGACAAAAGTGTCGACGATCGACGGATGATGCTTGAAGCGCTGGAACTCGTCGAAGGGCGAGAGATAGGGGTTCTTGTAGTTCAGGTGCAGCACGAAGCCGACCGAAACGAGGTTCTCGCCGAAGTGATAGAGGAACGAGCCGCCGCCGGTCGAATTGTCGAGCGGCCAGCCCATCGTGTGCTGCACAAGGCCCTTCTTGTGCTTGGAAGGCTCGACCTCCCACAATTCCTTCAGGCCGATGCCGAATTTCTGCGGCTCGCGCCCTTCGTCCAGCTTGAATTTGCGGATCAGCTCCTTCGACAGCGAACCGCGCACACCTTCGGCGAAGAGCGTGTACTTGCCGCGCAGTTCCATTCCCGGCGTGTAGCTGTCCTTGTGGCTGCCATCCCGCGCCACGCCCATGTCGCCGGTGACGACGCCGCGCACCGCGCCTTCATCGTCGTAAAGCACTTCCGCGCCCGGGAAGCCCGGATAGATTTCGACGCCGAGCCCTTCGGCCTGTTCGGCGAGCCAGCGGCACAGATTGCCGAGGCTGCCGATATAATTGCCGTGATTGTTCATCAGCGGCGGGAACAGGAAATTCGGGATGCGGATGCCGCCGGCCGGGCCGAGATAGATAAAATGGTCGGCCGTCACTTCCGTATCCACCGGGGCGCCCATGTTGCGCCAGTCGGGCAGCAGCGTGTCGAGACCGATCGGGTCCATCACCGCGCCCGACAGGATATGTGCGCCGATTTCGGAGCCCTTTTCGATCACGCAGACCGAAATGTCGAAATCCTCCTCCGCCGCCAGTTGCCGCAGGCGGATCGCCGCCGAAAGGCCCGCCGGGCCGCCGCCGACGATGACGACGTCATATTCCATGTATTCGCGTTCGACTGCCGCCTGGTCGCTCATTATTTCTTCTCCTTATCCGGCGTTTTCGCGCTTACGCGCGCCGCCGGACCGCCGCAAAAAACAGGGCTCCGTTATGGTGCGATTGACCCAATTGGTCAATATATTGAGGCTCATAGCCTTCGAGACGCTAGTTGCGTGTTATTCTCAACAAAGCCGCCCTTCTGGCCTGTGACGTAACAAGTGTAGAAGTGTGCCCCCGACCGTCAAACGTGACGCGCTGCTCGGCCACAAAGGAACCCTGACCGCCGATGAACCGCTCCGGCCCAGACATGACGCCCGAGGAAGCCGCCGCGCTCCTTTCCTTCTATGTGGAGGCGGGCGTCACGGATGCGTTGGGCGATGAGCCGGTCAACCGCTATGCGCTGGCCGACGAGGCGGCGCGGTCTGCTCCCGTTCCCCTCGCACGCGCGCCCGAAGCGCCACGCACCATTCGCGCCGATCCGCGCGGCGAGATGGCGCCGCCGCCTGCCGCCCGCGTCGCCGCGCCCGCCGCCATTCCGCTCGAGGATGCGCAGGCCGCCGAAAGCGCGCAGATCGCCGCCGCCCGCTGCAACACGCTCGAGGAATTGCGGCAGACGCTGGCGGCCTTCGAGGGCTGCCCGCTCCGCTACACCGCCAAGAACCTCGTCTTCGCCGATGGCAACCCGCAAGCTCGTATCATGCTGGTCGGCGAGGCGCCGGGCCGGGACGAGGATTTGCAGGGCCTGCCCTTTGTCGGCCGTTCCGGCCAGTTGCTCGACCGGATGCTCGCCGCCATCGGCCTAGACCGGACCTCCGTCTATATCGCCAACACCCTGCCCTGGCGCCCGCCGGGCAACCGCACGCCCACCCCCGCCGAGCACGCCATCTGCATGCCCTTCATCGAGCGGCATATCGAGCTCATGGCGCCGAAAGTGCTGCTTCTCCTCGGCGGCGTTTCCGCCAAGCAGCTCCTGCGGACGGATACCGGCATCATGCGGCTGCGGGGGCGGTGGACCACGGCGCGGATCGGCGAATGCGATATCCCGGCCCTGCCCACCCTCCATCCGGCCTATCTGCTGCGTCAGCCCGCCCAGAAGCGTCTCGCCTGGCGGGATCTCATGTCCTTCCGCGCGTGGCTGGACGAGACCTCTGCCGATTAACCTTTTTCGTCTTTTTCTGGCACGTCCGGACCTATCCGGCCTTGTGAGCCGGGCTTGCTTGGCTAAGATACCGGCCATGAACCGGGGGGCTCGTCATCCTTCCGCCGCGCAGCCGGCGGACCATCCTTTCACTGTGCTCGTCAGGCGGGCGGCGCTTCTTGCGCTGCCGCTTCTCGGTGCGGCGCTTCTCGCCATGCAGCCGGTCCAGGCCGGTAATCTGGCGGCGCAGACCCCCGCCGCCACGGCCAGCCTCCAGCCGAAGCGCATCTGGAGCCCCGAAATCCTCAGCGGCACCGACCGCGAAACCTATCGCAAGCTCTTCGAGGCGACCGAGCGGGGCCGGTTCGCCGAAGCCGACAAGCTCGCCGCGAAACTCAGCGACCGCCGCCTGATGGGCTATGTCCTTCATGCGAAATACATGGGCGCGCATTACCGGACGAGCTATGCGGAGCTGCGGGACTGGCTTGCCGCCTATAACGACTTGCCCGGCGCGGTCGAAATCCACAAGCTCGCCATGCTGCGGCGGCCCGCCTCCGCCGCCGTGCCGCAGCGGCCGGCGCAGCGCCGCTGGCGCCAGCCGGTGCATGCCGCCTATGCCGTCGATGGCGGCATGATGGAAAACCCGTCGCCGCGCTTCCGCGAGATCGACAATGAAATCCGCCGCATGGTGCGCGACGGCAAGGGCGAGACCGCTCATGCCTATCTCAAGAGCCGCAATATCCAGGCCGCGCTGACAAGCGCCGAATACGACAAGGTGCGCGAGCGCGTCGTCGCTTCCTATTTCCTCGAAGGCGAGGACAACCGCGCTTATCTGCTCGCCAATGAAATCCTCCAGGCTCATGCGCGCGAAGTGCCGCTGGCGGACTGGTATGCGGGGCTCGCCGCCTGGCGCATGGGAAATTACGACAATGCCGGACGGCATTTCGAGCGGCTGGCGCGGGCGAATGTGTCCTATTGGTCGAAGGCGGCAGGCGGTTTCTGGGCGGCGCGGGCCTGGCTCGCCGACGGCCAGCCTGAAAAAGTCGCGCCGCTGCTCGAACTCGCCGCCGATACCGGGCCCACCTTCTACGGCATTCTCGCAACGCGCCAGCTTGGCCGCGACCTCCGCATCGACTGGATCGAGCCGCGCGTCGATGAAGCTTCCTTCCGTGCACTGACGGAAAATCAAGCCGTTGCCCGCGCCGTTGCCCTTGTCCAGATCGGACGGCGGGACATGGCGCGCGAGGAACTGGTGCGCGCCCACGCTCATATCGATCCGTCGCTCGATCAGGCGCTCATCGCGCTCGCCATTGCCTACGATCTTCCGGCGGTGCAGCTTCAGGTCGCGAATGCCGCCCATCTGCCGGCGCGCGGCGCGCGCAACGGACGCATCCCCCTCAATGCGGGCCTCTTTCCGGTGCCGGATTACAAGCCGAGCACGGGATATAAAGTCGACCGCGCGCTGCTGCTGGCCTTCATGCGGCAGGAAAGCAAGTTCCAGCCGGATGCGATGTCTTATGCGGGCGCGCGCGGCCTCATGCAGATCATGCCCGCCACAGCGAGCCACATCACACAGGACCGTTCGCTCGCACAGGCGAACAAGGACAAGCTGCTCGACCCGACTTTCAACGTCACGCTGGGGCAGGAATATCTCGCCGAACTGATGAGCGCGGGCGAGCCTTACGGCAATCTCTTCATGCTCACCACCGCCTATAATGGCGGCCCGGGCAATCTCAGCCGCTGGCTCGCAAGCATGGATTTCAAGGGCGACCCGTTCCTCTTCATCGAGAGCATTCCGGCCGCCGAGACGCGCGGCTACATCGAGCGCGTCGTCACCAATTACTGGATCTACAGCGAGCGCCTCGGCCAGCCCGTCGGCACGCTCGACGCCTCGGCCTCGGGCACCTGGCCGGTCTATGAAAGCGCGGTCGGCAGCATTCGCCGCTAGGCCCTATTCCGGCCAGACCTTCATCGCCATTTCCGCCACCTGCTTCAGCTCCTTCGCCGTCGCGCCGCTTGCGGCCTGCACGGACATGCCGCGCATGATGGTGGAGATGTAGCGGGCGAGCGCGGCGGGGTTGGCGTCCTTGGGCAGGTCGCCTTCCTTCTTCGCGCGTTCGAGACGCTTCTTTATGTCGGTCTCGCTTGCCTTGCGGCGCTCGGCCAGCTCTTCGCGGATGGCGCTGCTTTCCTCGCCGCCCGAAAGCCCGGCCGTCACCAGCAGGCAGCCCTGCGGATGGCCTTCCTCGCATTGAAGCTTGGCGGATTGGCAGAGCAGCCGCTCCACCGCTTCGCGCGCGGTCGGTGCGGCCAGCGCCTCTTCTATATAGCAGCCCTGCATCTCTTCATATCTGTCGAGCGCGCGGCGGAAGAGGCCTTCCTTGTTTCCGAAACAGGCATAGAGGCTCGGCGGGTTGATGCCCATCGCCGCCGTGAGGTCGGACAGCGACGCGCCCTCATATCCCTTCCGCCAGAACACGACGAGCGCCTTGTCGAGCGCCTCGCTCACATCGAAAGCGCGGGGACGTCCCATTGCCATCGTTTTCCTCCAATTCTTTTTTTAGTTCTCAGTACATAAGCATCTTGATAGGTGGCCTTCAACCCCCATATTCGTATCCATCGCTACACAAGTCGTTACAGAAGTCCCCCTCTCCGACCCGCCGGACCGCCCCTCCCCCGGTCTGCCTCCGGCCAAAACAGTCAGTCTTTTCAAGACCTTGAGTATTAAAGGAGTTTCGCCATGAAAAACTTCGCCCCCCACACCCTTCGTGGCCGCCTGCTGGGCGCCGGTATTGCGCTCGCTGCCGTCGCCGGCATTGCGGGCTTCGGCCTCACCGCCGAAAACGAGGAGAGCGCCGCCGCCCCCCAGGCCGTCGCCGTCTCGGTCGCCACCGTCGATGAGCGCGAAGCCGCCGGCTGGGATGAGTTCTCCGGCCGCCTCGAAGCCGTCGAGCGCGTCGAAATCCGCCCCCGCGTCGCCGGCGTCGTCCAGGACGTTCACTTCCGTGAAGGCTCGCTCGTCCGCAAGGGCGACCTCCTCTTCACCATCGACCGCGCGCCCTACGCGGCCGAAGTCCAGCGCGCGGAAGCCCAGCTGGCCTCCGCCCGGTCCAGCTACGCCTTCGCGAAGGTCGATCTCGACCGTGCCCGCCAGCTCGTTAGCAAGGGCACGATCTCCAAGCGCACCCTTGATGAGCGCGTCAACATTTTCGGCGAGGCCGAAGCCGCCCTTCACGGCGCCGAAGCCAATCTCGAGGCAACGCGCCTCAACCTCGAATACACGGAAATCCGCGCGCCGATCTCGGGCCGTGTCGGCAAGGCCGAAATCACGACGGGCAATCTCGTCGCGGCCGGTCCGGGCGCCCCGGTTCTGACCACGCTTGTCTCGGTCAGCCCCATCTATGCCAGCTTCAATGCCGATGAGCGGGTCGTCGCGCGTGCCTTGAACGGTCTCGCCGGTGCCGATGCCCGCACGCAGGTCGGGCAGATCCCGGTCCAGATGGGCACCTCGGCCACGGATGGCACGCCCTTCCGCGGCCATCTCCAGCTCATCGACAACCAGGTCGATGCGCTGAGCGGCACGGTCCGGGTCCGTGCGGTCTTCGACAATGAAGACGGCACCCTGATCCCCGGCCAGTTCGCCCGGCTCCGCATGGGGCAGGCCCAGTCGCGCCCGGTGATCGCCATCACGGAACGCGCCGTCGGAATCGATCAAGACAAGAAGTTCGTGCTCGTGGTCGAAGAAGACAACCACGTCGCCTACCGCGAAGTGACGCTTGGCGAATCCTTCGGCGCCTTGCGGGAAGTGACGCATGGCCTCGCCGCCGGCGAACGCATCGTGGTCAACGGTCTGCAGCGCGTGCGTCCGGGCGATCTCATCGAGCCCCAGTCCGCCTCGATGGAATATCCCGCCCAGGTTGCAGAGGCCGGTAATGGCCGGACGGCGACGCGGTAAGTCGCCTCACTGAAGAAGACCGCTCAGGTTTTGCAGCGGGCGCCGGCGAGCCGGAACCTTGCCGGAGCCCACTGCAAAACATGAGGCCCGAAACCCGAACGCTGCAGCGCCGCAGAGCCTCCAGCGCATCCGCAAACCGGAGCCACAGCCATGAACATCTCCAGGTTCTTCATCGACCGCCCGATCTTTGCAGGTGTGCTGTCGATCATGATCTTCCTCGCGGGTCTGCTCGCCATGCCGAACCTGCCGATCTCCGAATATCCCGAAGTCGTGCCGCCCACCGTCGTGGTCCGCGCGCAATATCCCGGCGCCAATCCCAAGGTGATCGCGGAAACGGTTGCAACGCCGCTTGAGGAATCCATCAATGGCGTCGAGGACATGCTCTACATGTCGAGCCAGGCGACGACCGACGGGTTGATGACGCTCACCGTCACTTTCCGCCTCGGCGCCGATCCCGACAAGGCGCAGCAGCTCGTGCAGAACCGCGTCTCCCAGGCCGAGCCGCGCCTGCCGGAAGAAGTCCGCCGCCTCGGCGTCACCACCATCAAGAGCTCGCCCGACCTCACCATGGTCGTCCACCTGACCTCGCCGAACGACCGCTACGACATGACCTATCTGCGCAACTACGCCGTCCTCAACGTGAAGGACCGGCTGGCGCGGATCGAGGGTGTCGGCGAAGTGGGCCTCTTCGGCTCCGGCGACTATTCCATGCGCATATGGCTCGACCCGCAGAAGATCGCGGAGCGCAATCTTTCCGCCGGCGATGTCGTGCAGGAAATCCGCTCGCAGAACGTGCAGGCGGCGGCCGGCATCATCGGTGGCTCGCCCTCGCTGCCCGGCATCGACCTGCAGCTTTCGGTGAATGCGCAAGGCCGCCTCCAGACGCCGGAGGAATTCGGCGAGATCATCGTCAAGACGGGCGAAAACGGAGAGGTCACGCGGCTTCGCGATATTTCGCGCATCGAGCTTGGCGCCGCGGAATATGCGCTTCGTTCGCTCCTCAACAACAAGAGCGCCGTCGCCATTCCGATCTTTCAGGCGCCCGGCTCAAACGCGATCCGGATTTCCGACAATGTCCGCGAGACGATGGCGGAGCTGAAGGAACACATGCCGGAAGGCGTCGACTACTCGATCGTCTACGATCCGACGCAGTTCGTGCGTGCCTCCATCGAGGCGGTGATCCACACATTGCTCGAAGCGGTGGCGCTCGTCGTCCTCGTCGTCATCCTCTTCCTGCAGACATGGCGTGCCTCGATCATCCCGCTGCTCGCGGTTCCCGTCTCGATCATCGGCACCTTCGCCGTCATGTATCTCTTCGGCTTCTCGATCAATGCCTTGAGCCTCTTCGGCCTCGTGCTCGCCATCGGCATCGTCGTCGATGACGCCATCGTCGTGGTGGAAAATGTCGAGCGCAATATCGAGCGCGGCCTCAAGCCCTTGCAGGCAAGCTATCAGGCCATGCGCGAAGTCTCGGGTCCGATCGTTGCCATCGCGCTCGTCCTCGTCGCGGTCTTCGTGCCGCTGGCCATGATCTCCGGCCTTACCGGCCAGTTCTACCGCCAGTTCGCGCTCACCATCGCGATCTCGACGGTGATCTCGGCAATCAACTCGCTGACGCTGTCGCCCGCGCTCGCGGCGCTTCTGCTCAAGGGCCATGACGCGCCGAAGGATGGGCTGACGCGCTTCATGGATCGCTGGCTCGGCTGGCTCTTCCGCCGCTTCAACGCGCTTTTCTCGCGCGGTTCGGAAGCCTATGGCCGTGGCGTCACCGGCGTCCTTTCGCGCAAGGCCGCTACGATGGGTGTCTATCTCGTGCTCGTCGCGCTCGCGGCGCTGATGTTCCGCGTCGTGCCGGGCGGTTTCGTGCCGGCGCAGGACAAGCAATATCTTGTCGGCTTCGCACAACTGCCCGACGGCGCCACGCTCGACCGCACGGAGGATGTCATTCGCCGCATGGGCGAGATCGCGCTCGAACAGCCGGGCGTCGTCAATGCCATCCAGTTCCCCGGCCTCTCGATCAACGGCTTCACCAACAGTGCCAATGCCGGCATCGTCTTTCTCGGCCTCGACGAGTTCGACAAGCGCAAGGACCCTGCCCTCAGCGGCATCGCCATTGCCGAACAATTGAACGAGAAGTTCGGCGGCATACAGGATGCCTATATCGCCATGTTCCCGCCGCCGCCCGTTCAGGGCCTCGGCACGATCGGCGGCTTCAAGCTGCAGATCGAGGACAGGACAGGGCGCGGCTATGCCGAGCTCGATACCGTGACCAAGGCGTTCCTCGCCGCCGCCGAGAAGGCGCCGGAGCTGACGGGCCTCTTCTCCAGCTATCAGGTGAACGTGCCGCAACTCTATGTCGATCTCGACCGCACACGCGCACGCCAGCTCGGCGTTCCCGTGACCAGCGTCTTCGAGACGATGCAGGTCTATCTCGGCTCGCTCTATGTGAACGACTTCAACGTCTTCGGCCGCACCTATTCGGTGCGCGCTCAGGCCGATGCCGCCTATCGCGCGCGGCCGGAGGATATCGGCAAGCTCCAGGTGCGTTCCAATTCCGGCGAGATGGTGCCGCTCTCCGCCCTTGTCCGCGTGCAGTCGAGCACGGGGCCGGAGCGTGCCTTGCGCTATAACGGCTTCCCCTCGGCGGATGTGAATGGCGGGGCCGCGCCCGGCTATTCGACCGGCGAGGCGCAGGCCGCCGTCGCGCGCATCGCCGCCGAAACGCTGCCCAAGGGTTTCGAATATGAATGGACGGAGCTCACCTATCAGGAAATCCTGGCGGGCAATTCCGCGATCCTCGTCTTCCCGATCGCGATCTTCCTCGTCTTCCTGGTGCTGGCCGCGCAGTATGAAAGCCTGACGCTACCGCTCTCGATCATCATGATCGTGCCGACGGGCCTTCTCGCCGCGATGACCGGCGTCTGGCTTTCGGCGGGCGACAACAACGTCTTCACGCAGATAGGCCTCATCGTCCTTGTCGGTTTGTCGGCGAAGAACGCCATCCTGATCGTCGAATTCGCGCGCGAGCTCGAATTCGCGGGGCGCTCGCCCTATCAGGCGGCGGTCGAGGCGAGCCGCCTTCGCCTGCGGCCGATCCTGATGACGTCGATCGCCTTCATCATGGGCGTGCTGCCGCTCGCCACCTCGACGGGTGCGGGCGCGGAGATGCGCAACGCCATGGGCATCGCCGTACTCTCCGGCATGCTCGGCGTCACGATCTTCGGCATCTTCCTGACGCCCGTCTTCTACGTGCTGCTCCGCCGTCTCACCGGCAACAGGCCGCTCCGCCAGCATGGCGAGGCGCTCGATATCGGTGAGCCCGGCGGCAACGAGGTATCGGGTGGCCACCAGACCGCCTGATCCCTGCCCCCCGCCCCGGCGCGTTCCGGGACTGCCGCCGTTTTCCCTCGGGCGGCGGCTCTCCGCGCCGGGCACCGCCGCCGCGCCGTCTTCATGGCTGATGGCGCGGCGGCAACGGCGGGACTCTTGAAATCTTTTGGTCTATAAGGCGCCTTCCCTTGCGGAAAGCCGCCCCCAACACAGGGCCCCTCCAACAGGCCCCCTCACAGGCGAGTGTCCTCATGCCCGGCATCGATACGTCACGCGACTTCATTGCTCTCAACATCGCGGTCCTCACCGTCTCCGACAGCCGTACACCGGAAACCGACAAATCGGGCGATGTGCTGGCCGAGCGGATCGCGGCGGCGGGACATAATCTCGCGGCGCGCAGCATCGTCTCGGACGACATCGTTCTCATCCGCCGCCTGCTGAAGCAGTGGGTCGCGGACAGCCGGATCGACGTCGTGATCTCGACAGGCGGCACCGGCCTCACCGGCCGCGACGTGACGCCGGAGGCTTTCCAGTCCGTCTATGACAAGGAGATCGAAGGCTTCGCGGCCGTCTTCCACCGCATCAGCTACGACAAGATCGGCACCTCGACCATCCAGTCGCGCGCCACAGCCGGCGTCGCCGACGGCACCTTCCTCTTCGCGCTGCCGGGTTCGCCCGGCGCCTGCAAGGATGGCTGGGACGAAATCCTCGTCCACCAGCTCGACAATCGCTTCCGCCCCTGCAACTTCGCCGAGATCATGCCGCGCCTGACCGAACACAAGCCGCAATAGCAGGCTTTTTGCCGTTGTGCCCTCCTCCTTTGCGCGGCACCCTTTCTTCGGGTAGCGGGAATCACTTCGAGGAGAGGCCAATGTTCAAGGAATTTCGCGAGTTCGCCCTCAAGGGCAATGTGCTCGACATGGCGGTCGGCATCATCATCGGCGCCGCCTTCACCACCATCGTGCAGTCGCTGGTCAACGACATCATCATGCCGCCCGTCGGCGTGCTCATGGGCGGGGTCGACTTCACCGATTATTTCATCGCGCTCACATGGAGCGATGTCGCGCCCGTTTCGGTCGATGCCGCGAAGGAAGCCGGCATTCCGGTCATCGCCTATGGCCGCTTCATCAACGCCGTCATCCAGTTCGCGATCGTCGCCTTCGCGCTCTTCCTCGTCATCCGCCAGATGAACCGCCTCAAGGCGCGCATTGCGAAAGGCGAAGCCCCCGCCCCTGCCGCCCCGCCGCGCCAGGAAGTGCTGCTGGAAGAAATCCGCGACGCGCTACGGGCGAAGGGCTGATAAAGAAAAACGGTGCGACCGGCCGTTGTCACGGCTCGTTCAGATGCGCGGATACGTCCATGCGCTGATGAAGTATCCGCACCACGTCGATGACCCCGCCGTTCCCGATACGAAAGAACAGAAAATGGGAACCGGCGGCGAGCTTCAGATAGCCGGGGCGAATGCCGTCGATCGCGCGGCCCTTCTTTTTCCCGCCCGCCAGCGCCTCGCAGGCATCGCGAATTTGCAGAATGTAGGTCTCAGCCCGTTCCGCGCCCCATTGCTCGACGGAGTAGTTCCATATCTCTTCGAGATCGGCTCGCGCGGCTGGCGAAAAGACATAGGCGCTCATTTCGAGCGCGACGTCTGTTTCTCGCGGATAAAATCATCGAAATCGAACGGCGAGGACGGGCCGCTTTGTTCGCCCGCGATCAGGGCCGCGCGCAGCGCTTCCACCTTCGCTTCATGCTCCTCGAGCAGCCGCAAGGCGGCACGCACGACCTCGCTTGCCGAGCCGTAACGGCCACGCGCCACCCGGCTTTCGACAAAGTCGTTGAAATGATCCCCGAGGGAAATGGACGTATTCTTTGCCATGAGCAGCCTCCGCGTCGATACCAATATATAATATTTATTGGTACTTTCAACTGAATATCGACTTCAGGCCGCGCATTGCGTGTCGTACAGGCCGTCGTTCACCCGCGCTTCCACTTGGCGTAATCCGCGCCCGTGTCGATGTCCGGCAGGCTTTCCAGCATCGCCACGCTCATGCTCTGCCTACGGACATTCTTCACGGTGTCCGCCAGCGCATATTCGCTCGACCAGCGCACGCCCTCGAAAATATCCAGGACACGCGGCCGCCGCTTCAGCCCCACCAGCCAGTAGCCGCCATCCTCCGCCTGGCCGAACACGGCGTCGTGCCGCCCCAGCGCCGCGAAGGCGGCGGCCACTTGGGCCGCGCCGATGCCCGGAATATCCGCACCGACGATTACCACCGGCCCCGGCGGCAGGTCGCGGAAGAGCCGTCCCATGCGGTGGCCGAGATCGCCCTGCCCTTGCGCGATGCGGGGAATGCCCTCCGGCCAGATGCCCTTCTCATGCACCGCCCGGTCGGGCGCCAGCGCCAGCAGGGTCCGCCAGCGCGGATCGTTGCCGACGCGCCGGATCAGCCCCGTGCTCGCCCCGCGAAAAAAACGCAGCGCCTCGACGCCGCCCACGTCCCGCGCCAGCCGCGTCTTCACACGGCCGATCAGCGGCGTCTTCGCCATGATGACAAGTTGCGGATCGAGGGACATGGCCCTCACCCATACATCCGCGCGATCACCCTCGGCGGCACCCGCAGATAATA
This sequence comes from Parvibaculum lavamentivorans DS-1, assembly GCF_000017565.1. Classification (NCBI taxonomy): domain Bacteria; kingdom Pseudomonadati; phylum Pseudomonadota; class Alphaproteobacteria; order Hyphomicrobiales; family Parvibaculaceae; genus Parvibaculum; species Parvibaculum lavamentivorans. Next base: position 770,753 of record NC_009719.1, on the reverse strand, counting down.
AAGCGCGAGGCAGAAGAGATTGCGGAAGGAGCGCGCGACGAAGCCTTCTTTCAGGTAGCGCGCCGGGCTCGTCACCGCGAGCGTCCGCATCATGACGAGGCGGCGGCGCGGAATGCGGCGGACGAGATCGACATCCTCCATCAGCGACAGATCGCGGAAGCCGCCCATGCGGTCATAAAGCCTGCGGTTCACCAGCAAGCCCTGGTCGCCATAAGGCAGCCTGAACAAAAAGCAGCGCAGCCCCACCATCCACTCGATGAAGCGCGCCCAGCCGGAGAAGTCGTCCAGCGCGAAGCGGAACGCCGCCGCCATCTCGTGGTCGCGGAAGCGGCCGCTCTCGATCTGCTCGAAAAATTTCTCGACCTCGCTCACCCAGCCGGGCTCCAGCACCGTGTCGGCATGGAGAAAGAGCAGCCAGTTGCCGCGCGCCGCTTTCGCGCCCGCCATGAGCTGCTTGCCCCGGCCGCGCTCGGCCCTGACGAGCTTCGCCCCCGCTGCCTCGACGATCTCCAGCGTCTCGTCGCCGGAGCCGCCATCGACCACGATCACCTCCTGCACCAGCCCGCGCACAGCCGCCGGCACCAGCGGCGCCAGCGTCCGGGTCAGGGTCTCTTCGGCATTCAGTGTGGGAATGATGACGCTCAACATGGCGCGCATCATAACGATCCAAAGGTTTTAGCCAAATGAAGGCGCGACCATTCCCGTGGAGAAAAGCGCCTCTCCCCTCTCTTCACCTGCCACCCTGCCTTTGGGGGAGGGTGGCAGGTGAAGAGAACGAAATGTTCTTGTTATGTTCTCATGCTGCGCTATACTCATTTCCATGACGATGAGTCGCGACATAGCGCCCCCCGGCCGCCCCGTCCGCGCAAATGCCAATTCCCCGGTTGGCGCGCGTGACGTTCAGCGGTCCCGCGGGCTCCCGGACCACAGCCCCTCCCCCCGTGGGGCCGCCCTCGTACCCCCGAGCGTCCGCGAGCCTATTCTGCCCGAGAGCGGCCGCCGCGGCCGGGGCGCGCTTACCAACAAGAGCGGCCGTTACGAGCCGCAGTCCCGCACGGTGCTCGATGATGGCTGGGACACGATCGAGGAGGCGCCGCCGCCCCTCAAGACCCATGTGACGGAAGAGACCGCGCGCCACATCATCACGCGCAATTCCTCGCCCGATATCGGCTTCGACCGGTCGATCAATGCCTATCGCGGCTGCGAGCATGGCTGCGTCTACTGCTTCGCGCGGCCGACCCATGCCTATATGGGCCTCTCCGCCGGGCTCGATTTCGAGAGCAAGCTCTTCGCCAAGCCGAACGCGGCGGACCTTCTCCGCAAGGAACTCGCAAAGCCCGGCTACAAGGTCGCGCCCATCGCCATGGGCACGAATACAGATCCCTACCAGCCGATCGAGCAGCGATACCGCATCACGCGCAGCCTTCTCGAAGTGCTGTCCGAGTTCAATCATCCGGTGACGATCCTCACGAAGTCGGCGCGCATCACGCGCGACCTCGACATCCTCACCTCGCTCGCGAAGCGCAATCTCGTCCGCGTCGCCCTCTCGGTCACGACGCTCGACCCGAGGCTCGCCCGCGCGCTGGAGCCCCGCGCCTCCACGCCCGCGCGCCGCATCGAGGCGATCCGCATTCTCGCGCAAGCCGGCATCCCCACCGGCGCCATGATCGCACCGATCATCCCGGCCTTGAACGACGCCGAGATCGAAAAGCTCCTCACCGGCGTCGCCTATGCCGGCGCTGAAAGCGCCAATTTCGTCATCCTCCGCCTGCCGCTCGAAATCCGCGACCTCTTCGTCGAATGGCTGGAGGAACATGTGCCCGACCGCGCGTCCCGCGTCATGTCCCTCATCCGCCAGATGCGCGGCGGCAAGGATTACGACAGCACATGGGGCGAACGCCAGTCCGGCACCGGCCCCTATGCCTGGCAGATCGCGCGGCGCTTCGAAATCGCCACGAAGAAACTCAACCTCAACAAACGCCCCCTCGAATCCCGAACCCTCGACTGCACGCAGTTCATGGTCCCCGGCAGAGGCAAGCAACTGGACCTGCTTTGAATACGCGGAACTAAAAACAGAGTGTCACCCCGGCGAAAGCCGGGGTCCATGTGCGGAACGGCAAACAGATGAGTTACTTCGTCTACATCCTCACCAATCAGAGAAACGGTACCCTTTATGTCGGCGTGACGAACGACATCGCACGGCGCGCATGGGAGCATCGCGAGGGAACCGGCTCGCAGTTCACCAGAAAATACGGCGTGCATCGTCTCGTCTATGCCGAAACGCATGACGACGCGGAGCAGGCCATCCGAAGGGAAAAGGCGCTCAAGGAATGGAAGCGCGACTGGAAGATCGAACTGATCGAAGGCGCCAATCCGGAGTGGAACGACCTCACCGAAACGCTGAACCGATAAGCCCATGGACCCCGGCTTTCGCCGGGGTGACATTCTGTTTTTGTCGGAAAACAGCAATCAGCACAGAAAATAATCTCTCAGCCCTTTTCCTCCGGGGCGGGGGCAATCAATTGATTGTGCAGCTTCCGGATAGTTTCATTGAGCTGGCGTAGTTCGTCCTCGGACAGACCAATCCGCGCGGCCAGGTTGGCGCTCACGCGGCCGGCTACTTTTCGCAGATCCCTGCCCTTGTCCAGCAGGCCGATCAAAACCTGACGCTCGTCTTCCGGATTGCGGACGCGGGTAACATAGCCGCCGGCTTCGAGCCGCTTCAGCAGCGGGGTCATCGTGCTGGTCTCCAGCCGGAGCTGGGCGGCGAGTTCGCCGACGGGCTGCTTATCCCGCTCCCAGAGAAGGTTGAGCACGAGATACTGCGCATAGGTGATCCCGAGTTCATCCAGCACAACCTTGTGAATGCGCTGGATTTCGAGGTTCGTCCCATAGATCCACAGGCAGAGATGGTCGGTGAGCGGCGGCGGAAAGCCAGGCTCCGGGTCGGATTTGGTCATTTTCTTACTCCTTACTGCAACGCCGGAACGATATTTATCGCGAAATCCTATATCGCGATAAAAATAATTGTTGACGGGAAAAGTGCAAGCCCCTATCTGTTCCTTATCGCGATAACAATTATCGCGGAACATTTAAGGAGCTCAAGATGTTGAAATCCCTTCTTTCTGCGGTCGCTCTGATCTCCCTCGCGGCCTGTCAGGACCCTGCAATCAGTTCCGAAACCTCAACTCAGGGAAATACGCACATGTCCACGATCACAACCAAGGACGGGAACCAGCTCTATTACAAGGATTGGGGCCCCAAAGACGCCCAGCCCATCGTCTTCCATCATGGCTGGCCGCTGACCTCCGACGACTGGGACAACCAGATGCTGTTCTTCCTCTCGGAGGGCTACCGCGTCGTCGCCTTCGACCGCCGCGGCCAGGGCCGCTCGACCCAGACCGATATCGGCCATGACATGGATACGTTTGCATCCGACACGGCCGACCTCGTCGCCGCGCTCGACCTGAAGAACACGGTCCAGATCGGCCATTCCACCGGCGGCGGCGTTGTCGCCCGCTATGTGGCGCAGGCAGAGCCGGGCCGCGTGTCCAAGGCGGTCCTGATCGGCGCGATCACGCCGATCCTCGGTAAAACGGAATCGAACCCCACCGGCATCCCGCTGGAAGTGTTCGACGGCTTCCGCAAGGCGCTGATCGACAACCGGTCGCAATATTATCTCGATCTGCCCTCCGGCCCGTTCTACGGCTTCAACCGGCCGGGCGCGGAAGTCAGCCAGGGTCTGATCCAGAACTGGTGGCGCCAGGGCATGGCCGGCAGCGCGAAGGCGCAGCTCGACACGATCACGGCCTTCTCGGAGACGGATTTCACCGAAGACCTGAAGGCGATCACCGTGCCGGTTCTCGTATTGCATGGCGAGGACGATCAGATCGTGCCGGTCGATGAAACGGCGCGCCGGGCGGTTGCCCTGCTCGCGAAAGGCAGCCTGAAGACCTATCCCGGTCTGCCGCATGGCCTCTTCGCCACCCACCCGGACGTGGTCAACGCCGACCTGCTGGCGTTCATCCGGAACTGAGGCAAGACCTCAGCCGCACCGAAGCCGGGCCGCAGCCATGCGGCCCGGTTTTTCCGTGCCTGGAGAAAGCGGGAGAGAACGACCGGCCTTCCCTCTCCCCTGCGCTTGCGGCACACTCCGCCCCATGCCGCCGCCTGCCAAAAAACCCGCACAGAAAAAGAAGCCTCTGCCGCTTCTGCCCGATTTCCGTTTCGAGATCGAGGAAGGGGCGCCCGCGCGTCTCGTTTGCGGCGTCGATGAGGCGGGGCGCGGGCCGCTTGCCGGGCCGGTCGTTGCCGCCGCCGTCATCATCGACCTCACGCGCTGCCCGGAAGGGCTCAACGATTCCAAGAAGCTCGATGCCGCGCGCCGCGCCGATCTTCTCGCCGAGCTCGCGGACTGCGCCGAAATCGGCGTCGGCATCGCCAGCGTCGAGGAGATCGACGAGATCAACATTCTCCACGCCACCATGCTCGCCATGACGCGCGCCGTCGCGAGCCTCCCCCGCGCGCCGCATATCGCGCTCATCGACGGCAACCGCTGTCCGCCCTCGCTCGCCTGCGCGTCGCGCGCCGTCATCGGCGGCGATGCGCTGGCGCGCTCGATCGCCGCCGCTTCCATCGTCGCCAAGGTCACGCGCGACCGGATGATGGCCGCGCTCGCCGAAACGCATCCGGGCTACGGCTTCGAAAAACACATGGGCTATTCGACGCCGGAGCATTTCGATGCGCTTTCGCGCCTCGGGCCGTGTGCGATCCACCGCCGCTCCTTCGCGCCGGTACGCAAGATGTTGAGTCCCGGCCTCGAAGAGGGACTCGATCTTGTGTCCGGCGAATCTGTTAACCTCTTGATTCAAAAAGCTTATTGACCGCGATTCCGCGCTGACTCATGATCGCCGCCTTGTCATTCTCAAGGGGTAGTTCGAGTGGGGCGCGTCAATTCAAAGGCCGGGCAGTCGGCCGAGATCATCATTCAGGGCGACTGCATCGAGGCGATGAACGCATTGCCGGAAAAATCGGTCGACCTCATCTTCGCGGACCCTCCCTACAATCTGCAGCTCGGTGGCGGCCTCACCCGCCCCGACCAGTCGAAGGTCGATGCGGTCGATGACGACTGGGACAAGTTCGCGAGCTTCCAGGTCTATGACGAGTTCACGCGCAACTGGATGAACGCCGCGCGCCGCGTCCTGAAAGACACCGGCGCGATCTGGGTGATCGGCTCCTATCACAACATCTTCCGCGTCGGCGCGACGCTGCAGGATCTCGGCTTCTGGATGATGAACGATGTCGTCTGGCGGAAGTCGAACCCGATGCCGAATTTCCGCGGCACGCGTTTCACCAACGCGCATGAAACGCTGATCTGGGCAACGAAGAGCGCCGATCAGAAGAAATACACCTTCAATTACGACGCCATGAAGGCGCTGAACGACGATCTCCAGATGCGCTCCGACTGGCTGCTGCCGATCTGCACCGGCGGCGAGCGCCTGAAGGATGGCGATGGCGACAAGGCGCATCCGACGCAGAAGCCGGAAGCCCTGCTGCACCGCGTTCTCCTCGCCACCACCAATGCCGGCGACACCGTGCTCGATCCCTTCTTCGGCACCGGCACCACGGGCGCCGTCGCGAAGAAGCTCGGCCGCAACTTCGTCGGCATCGAGCGCGAGGAGCGTTACATCAAGGTTGCGCGCGAACGCATCCGCCTCATCAAGACCGGCGCGCCGGAAGATCTGAAAGTCACCACCTCGAAGAAAGCCGAAGTCCGCATTCCCTTCGGTACGCTCATCGAGCGCGGCTTGCTCGAACCCGGCGCCGTGCTGACCGACCCCGCCAAGCGTCACGCCGCCCGCGTCCGCGCCGACGGCTCCATCGTCTGCCGCGACGCCACCGGCTCCATCCACAAGATCGGTGCCCATGTGCAAGGATTGGATGCCTGCAACGGCTGGACCTTCTGGCACTTCAAGACCGACGGAAAGCTGAAACCCATCGACATCCTGCGGCAGAAGGTGCGTGCGGAAATGGGGGAAGCGTAAGGCGCCACACGTGCCTTTCCCCTCCAAATAAAATTGTCATCCCGGCGAAAGCCGGGACCCAATCCACCTCGCCCCTTGCCCCGCGCCCGATGCGCTCCAGGTCGACGGCGTCATTTTAAATAGCCCTTGCTGAGGGAACCAATGGGTCCCGGCTTTCGCCGGGATGACATTTGTTTTTATTATTTGTACACGGACAAACCTCACCGCTTCACAAAAAGCGGTCCCGCATCCGGCATCGCATGTGCCGCGACCTTCCGCATCACGGTCGGCAGCGCCTCGCCGGCGACCTCCTCAAGCGGCACCCACATGCCTTCGCGCCCGGGGACAATTTTTTTTCGCGTCGTCGCGGTGAAGACTTCCAGCTCGAGATGAAAATGCGTGAACGTGTGTTCAACCAAACCGGGGACAAGTCGCCATTCCGCTTCCATCGGCGCGTGGTCGAGCACCTCTCCGGCGACACCCCGGCGGCCTCCATTTTCGTCGTGTGACAGTTCGATGACAGTTCGATGACGGTCGCTCTCATCCCAGGGCGTTCCGGGCACTTCCAGCATGCCGCCGAGGAGCCCCTTGTCGGGCCGCCGGCGGAGCCAGACATGCCCCTCCCGCACCAGCCAGAAGCAGGCGCCGCGGCGCGTCGGGCGGGCCTTTTTCGGCGCCCGGGCAGGCAGGAGATTTTGCGTGCCCGCCGCCCGTGCATCGCATAAGTCATTGATCGGACAGCGATTACAGGCGGGAGAGCGCGGCGTGCAGATGGTCGCGCCGAGGTCCATCATGGCCTGCGCGAAGTCGCCTGCCCGCTGCTCCGGCGTCAGGGTGCGGGCCTTCTCCCGGATATCCGGCTTCGCCGCCGGCAGCGGCGTTTCGATCTCGAAAAGCCGCGCCACCACGCGCTCGACATTTCCATCCACCACCGTCGCAGCTCTTCCAAAGGCGATCGCCGCGATTGCCGCCGCCGTATAGGGGCCGATGCCCGGCAGGCTCTCAAGTCCTTCCACCGTATCGGGAAATTTCCCTCCGTACTCGGACGATACTTCCTTCGCACAGGCATGAAGATTGCGCGCCCGGCTGTAATAACCGAGCCCCGCCCATGCCTTCATCACCTCTTCCTGCGGCGCGGCGGCCAGTGCCTCCACATTCGGCCAGCGCTTCAAAAAGCCCGTAAAATAAGGCCCGACCGTCGCCACCGTCGTCTGTTGCAGCATGATTTCGGAAAGCCAGACCGCATAAGGGTCCGCCCGTTCGCCTTTTCGCGCACGCCAGGGCAGCACGCGGGCATGTTTGTCATACCAGGCGAGCAGCGGCGCGGCGGCCGCTTTCCCGCTGATTTCCTTGGCTTTTTTCGCCTTCATGCTCATGCACCAGTCTTCGCTTGGAATGCCCTCATCCGTCAATTCGCATGGATGACGATTTCGAGTCAGAATGCGCGCCGGTTCAGAGGAAACGAGATGAACGGCATCACCGGCAACAGGATTGCGTCGCGCCGCTTCAGCCTGCCGCCCGTCGGCGCGCGGGTGATGCAGGTGGCGCGCGCCGCCTTCGTGAAGCGCGGCTTCCAGGAAGCGCATGTGCTGGCGCATTGGCCGGAGATCGTCGGCGGCGGCCTCGCGGAATTTTCGGCGCCGGAAAAGCTTGTGTTTCCAAGGACTTCCGGTGACGACGCGGGCAAGGGCCGGCGCAGCGGCGCGGTTCTCACCATCCGTGTCGACGGTCCGGTCGCGGTCGAAATCCGTCACCTCGAACCGCAGATCGTCGAGCGCATCAATTCCTATTATGGATACAGCGCCGTCGCGCGGCTGAAACTCGTGCAAGGCCCGCTGCCGGTCAAGGCGCGGCCGCGCTATCGCAAGATCAGGCCGCTGGCGCCGGAGGAGCGCGCGGCGCTTGACCAAGGCCTTGAAAAAATTGAAGAACCGGCGCTCAGAAAGTCGCTGGAAAAGCTTGGCGAGCGGGTCATCGGCGCGCAGCGGCGGCGCTGAGCCGCGCGAGTCCCGATTCTCGGTCCAAGGCAACTGAAAGGTTTGGTTGAGGGCGCTGCCCGCCGCGGCCATAATGCCCCAACATCTGGTAGGAAGAAGCTGTCGTGAATCAAAATAGAGCAATCATTATCGGCTTCGCCGCCGTCGTTCTCATCGCGCTCGCCTATGGGGCCTATCTCTTTTTCGGCTCTTCCAACGGGGCCACGCCGGGCCGCGCGGGTGGCAGCGCCTTCGAGCAGGAACTGCTCGTTGCCGGCCCTCTGGGCGACATGACGCTCGGCGATCCCGACGCGCCGGTCACGGTGATCGACTATGCCTCGCTCACCTGCTCGCATTGCGCGGCTTTCGAGATCAACACGCTGCCGCAGCTCAAGGAAAAATACATCGAGACCGGCAAGGTTCATTACATCCTGCGCGATTTCCCCTTCGATCCCGTCGCCACTGCGGGCTTCATGCTCGCGCATTGCGCGGGGCCGGAGCGCTATTTCGGTTTCGTCGGCGTCCTCTTCCGCCAGCAGGCGCAATGGGCCTTCACGCAGACGCCGATGGAAGACCTGAAGGCGCTGGCGCGGCAGGGCGGGATTTCGGAAGAACGCTTCGACGCCTGCATGAAAGACGAGAAGGTTTTCAATCACGTGAAGGAAGTGGCGACGCGCGGCGCGAAGACATTCGGCGTCCGCTCCACGCCCACATTCTTCATCAATGGCGAAAAGATCGAAGGCGCGCTGCCGTGGCGCGAGTTCGAGCCCCTGATCGAAAAAGCCCTTGCGGGACAGAGGATTTCGGACGTGCCCGCCGATGGCGCGTCCACACCGGCGGCGCCCGCGGAGGAGTAATCCCCGCACGCGCGTCGCGGGGCACGATGCTCCGTTCAAGAAGACCGACACCTCTTAAGGATCGAGACCCACAGTGAAGTTCAATCGCCTCAGGCTTTCAGGTTTCAAATCTTTCGTAGACCCGACCGATCTCATCATCGAGCCGGGGCTGACGGGTATCGTCGGGCCCAATGGCTGCGGCAAGTCGAACCTCCTCGAGGCCATGCGCTGGGTGATGGGCGAGAATTCGTTCAAGAACATGCGCGGCTCGGGCATGGAAGATGTGATCTTCGCCGGCACATCCGGGCGCCCCGCACGCAATCATGCCGAGGTCGTTCTCTATATCGACAATGGGGACCGCTCCGCACCTCCTGCCTATAACGACAGCGAAGTCATCGAAGTGTCGCGCAAGATCGAGCGCGACCAGGGCTCGACCTATCGCATCAATGGCCGCGAAGTCCGCGCCCGCGACGTGCAGTTGCTCTTTGCCGACGCCTCCACCGGCGCGCATTCGCCTGCCCTCGTCCGTCAGGGCCAGATCGCGCAGCTCATTTCATCCAAGCCGATCAACCGCCGCCGCATTCTCGAAGAAGCGGCGGGCATCACCGGCCTCTATACGCGGCGTCATGAGGCGGAGCTTCGCCTGAAAGCGGCGGAAACGAACCTCACTCGCCTCGACGACGTGGTGGCGCAGGTGGAATCGCAGCTCGCAAGCCTCAAGCGTCAGGCGCGCCAGGCCGTGCGTTACCGCAATCTTTCCGGCCAGATCCGCGAGACGGAAGCGATCCTCCTTCACCTCCGCTGGACGCAGGCCGTCGAGACGCTGAAGCACTCGGAAGAGCGCCTCGCGGCGACGGATGTGCGCGTCGCCGAACTCACCCGCGAAGCCGCCGCCGCCGTCACCATGGAAGCGGAAGTGGCTGATCGTCTGCCGCCCTTGCGTGAAAAGGAAGCGGAAGCCGCCGCCCGTCTGCACCGCCTCACAGTGGAGCGCGACAACCTCGACGCGGAAGAAGCCCGCGCCCGCGATCAGGCCGGCCGCCTCACGGCGCGCCTCGAACAAATCGGACAGGATCTCGGCCGCGAGCGCCATCTGATCGAAGATACGCAAGGCGCGATGACACGCCTGGAAACGGAAGCGCAGGAACTTCGCGGCGCCGAAGAAGGCCAGGCGGAAGCGCAAGCCGCCGCCGAAGCCCGCGTCGGCGAAACGCAGACGAAGCTCGAAGCAAGCGAGCGCGAACTCGACCAGCTCAATCAGGAAATCGCCCGCCTCAGCGCGGAACGCACCAGCCTTGTCCGCACCGTCGAAGCGGGCCGTCAGCGCATCGAAAAGCTGGAGCGGCAACTCGCGGAGATCGCGCGCGAACGCGAAACGCTGTCCGACGCGGAAGAGAAAAAGGCGCAGATCGCACTGCAATCCGCAGAGCTTGAAGAAGCCGCAGGCAAGGTGGCCAATGCCGAGCGTGCCGCGCTCGATGCGGAGGAAGCGCGACGGGCCGCACAGGAAGCCGAAAAGGCTTCGCGCGAGCCGATGCAGATTGCCGATCGCGCCGCCGGCGACCTTGCGGCGGAAGCCAAGACGCTCGCCGATCTTCTCGCCGTCGGCGAAAGCGATCTCTGGCCGCCGGTCATCGATGCCGTGTCGGTGGAGCATGGCTATGAAACGGCCCTTGGCGCGGCGCTCGGCGACGATCTCGCGGTGCCGGAAGATGCGGCGGCGCCGATCCACTGGGGATCGCTTCCCGCCTTCGAGACGACACCGGCCCTTCCCGACGGCGCAACGCCGCTTTCCTATTTCGTGAAGGGCCCGAACGCGCTTGCGCGGCGTCTTTCGCAAATCGGCATTGTCGTCTCGGTCGAGGAAGGCAACCGGCTTCAACCGCTGCTGACGCCAGGCCAGCGCCTCGTCACACGCGAAGGTGCGCTGTGGCGTTGGGACGGCTACACGGCAGCCGCCGATGCGCCGACCGCTTCCGCCCGCCGGCTCGAACAGCGCAACCGGCTCATCGATCTCGAAGGCGAACTTGCCGCCGCGCGGGCGACAGCCGCCGAAGCGCGCGCCGCTTTCGACGCCGCCCATGTCGCCGCCGAAAAGGCACTGCAGGAAGAACAGTCGCGCCGCGCGGCTCTCCGTGAGGCGCAGGGCGAGCACAACCGTATCCGCGACACGCTGCAGGCAGCGGAACGTGCGGCATCGGCGCAGCTCTCCCGTCTGGCGGCGCTGGCGGAATCCCATGAACGGCTTTCCGGCGACAATGTAGAGGCCGCACGCGCCCTTGAAGAAGCCGAGATCGCACTACAGAACCTGAAGCCCGACGAGGAGCCGCGTGCCCGCGCAAGCGAGCTGCGCGACCAGGTCGCAAGCCTGCGGCTCGAATTGTCGGAGGCCCGCGCAGCGTATGAAGGATTGCGGCGCGAAGCCGAAGCGCGCACCCGGCGCCTCTCGACCATCGCGGAAGAAAGCAACGCCTGGCAGTTGCGCGCAACCAATGCCGAACGCCAGATCGGGACGCTGGAACAGCGCAAGGCGGAGGCCGAAGCCGAGCTCAAGGCGCTTGAGGGCGTGCCCGCGGAGATCGAACAGAAGCGCCATGTGCTGCTGACGCTGATCGCCGAGGCGGAAACGGGACGTGGCGAAGCTGCGGACGCGCTCGCCGAGGCCGAGAAGCTGCTCTCCGAAACGGCAAAACATGCCAAGGAAGTGCAACACAATCTCGGCGAGACACGCGAAGAGCGCGCCCGCATCGACGGTCTGGTCGATGGCGGCCGCGAGCGCCGCGCCGAAGCAGAAGCCCGCATCCGCGAAGTGCTGGAATGCGAACCGGCCGAAGCGCTCGCCCAGGCCAATCTCGAGGAAGGCGCGGAGATGCCGAACCTCGAACAGATAGACGCAAAGCTCGAACGGCTGAAGCGCGAGCGTGAAAGCCTTGGCGGCGTCAACCTGCGCGCCGAGGAAGAAGCACGCGAACTGACAGAGCAGCTCGAAACCATGACAAGCGAGCGCGAAGATCTCGTCAGCGCCATCGCGAAACTGCGTCAGGGTATCGGCAGTCTCAATCGCGAGGGGCGCGAGCGCATGCTCGAAGCCTTCGAGAAGGTGAACGCCAATTTCTCGCGCCTCTTCACCCACCTTTTCGGCGGTGGCGAAGCGCATCTGAAACTCACCGAATCCGACGATCCGCTGGAAGCCGGCCTCGAAATCTTCGCCCGCCCGCCTGGCAAGCGTCTGCAGGTGATGTCGCTGCTTTCGGGCGGTGAGCAGGCGCTGACGGCCATGTCGCTCATCTTCGCCGTCTTCCTCACCAACCCCTCGCCCATCTGTGTGCTGGACGAAGTGGACGCGCCGCTGGACGATGCCAATGTCGAGCGGTTCTGCGACCTGATGGACGAGATGACGCGTACAACCGACACGCGCTTCCTCATCATCACCCACCACGCCCTCACCATGGCCCGCATGAACCGCCTCTTTGGCGTCACCATGCAGGAGCGCGGCGTCTCGACCCTCGTATCGGTCGATCTTGACGCCGCGGAGGGGCTCCGCGAGGCGTCCTGAGACCCTTTCGGCACCTTCCGGCGCAGTCGAAAAGGCCCCTCGGCGAGGGGCTTTTTCTTGTCGAAAGGAGACTCGCCGGCGCCCTGTGCCGAGGCCGAATGCCGCAGCCGCGAAAAGCCGTCAAAAATACTTGTGGATCAATGACTTAATCAGGCTCCAGCGGTTCTTGACAGGTTATGACCCTGACAGTAGGGTGCGCGCGGCTTCGGTCCGGGGGCGGGCTCGAAAAAGAGCATTTTCTGACGGCGAGGCTTCGCTTTGACACGGAACGAGGAAGCCGGGACTCCCACGGAAGGCGACAGCGCCGCCCAGAAGAGAGAACGCGACCTTCTCGGAAGCCGCATCGCCGCCGCGCGCAACGCGCGGCGCAAGGACGAGGCGACCGGCCCAAGGCGGGCACCGACGGGCAGGCCCTCCGATATGGGTGTGGCCATGCGGCTCTCCTCGGAGCTCGTGGCCGGCGTACTTCTCGGGGCCGGCATCGGCTGGTTCGTAGACTGGTTTTTCGGCACGCTGCCGATCTTCCTGGTGATTTTCACCGGATTGGGAACGGTGGCGGGCGTAAAGAATGTGCTTCGCGCGACGCAGGCAATGAATGCGACCGCGGCGGACACGAAACAAGATCCATCCGGGCTACCGCCCGGCGACGCAACGGCCGGACCTTCATCCGGCGACAAGAACTGAGGCTGAGGCAATACCGTGGCAACAGGCGCCGAACAAACCGGAGGCGGTTTTCCCGTCGATCCCCTGCACCAGTTCGTTGTGCAGCCCCTCATTCCCCTGAACATAGGCGGCCTCGATGCCTCCTTCACCAATGCCAGTCTCTGGATGGTCGTGACGGTTGTGGCGATCGGCCTCTTCATGACACTGGGCATGCGCTCGGGCGCCATGGTGCCGGGCCGAATGCAATCGGTGGTCGAGAGCTTCTACACCTTCATCGCCAACATGGTCCGCGACAATGCCGGCCATGATGCCATGCGGTTCTTCCCGTTCATCTTTTCGCTCTTCATGTTCATCTTCTTCGCGAACATGATCGGGATGTTCCCCTACGCCTTCACCGTGACGAGCCATATCGTCGTGACCTTTGCCCTCGCCATCGTCGTCTTCCTCGGCGTGACGCTGACGGGCTTCGTTCTGCACGGCCCGCGCTTCCTCAAGGTTTTCGTTCCGAGCGGCGTCCCTATGGCCTTGTTGCCACTCGTCGTGGCGATCGAGATCATCTCTTATTTCTCGCGGCCCATCAGCCATTCGGTACGTCTTTTCGCCAACATGCTGGCGGGACACATCATGCTGAAGGTGTTCGCGGGCTTCGTTCTCACCTTCATGACGATGGGCGTCGTCGGCTGGGCCGGCATGATCCTGCCGCTCTTCATGATCGTCGCGCTCACCGCGCTCGAATTTCTCGTGGCCGCCCTTCAGGCCTACGTCTTCACCATTCTGACCTGCATGTATCTTCACGACGCGCTGCATCCGGGTCACTGATCCCGGGTTCGGGGCAAACCACCCCAATAAATGACATGGTTGCGGCTCCATGGCCGTTCCCTAACCTCTAAACGTCCTAATAGGAGCACCTGATTATGGAAGCAGAAGCAGCAAAGTTTATCGGCGCCGGCATCGCCTGCCTCGGCATGGGTGGCGCAGCCATCGGCGTGGGCAACATTTTCGGCAACTACCTCGCCGGCGCCCTCCGCAACCCGTCGGCCGCAGATGGCCAGTTCGCCCGTCTGATCTTCGGCTTCGCCGTGACGGAAGCGCTGGGCATCTTCTCGCTGCTCGTCGCGCTGATCCTGCTCTTCGTCTGATCCTTTTCGGGTCGGTTTGCCGGCTGTTCCCCGAGGGGCAGCCGGCAGCCCGCCTGAACGACCGGAGTCCCCTATGATCGCCGAAGCCATGGCCCAGGAACCAGGTTCCGAGCTCATCTCCGAGACGCAAGTCCCGGATGCCGAGCATGCGGGAGGTTTTCCGCCTTTCGACGCCGCTTCTTTCGAGTCTCAGCTCGTCTGGCTGGTACTGAGCTTCGCCGCTCTCTACCTGCTCATGTCGCGCGTGGCGCTGCCCCGCATCGCCAACGTGCTGGAAGAGCGCCGCGACCGTATCGCCGACGATCTCGACCAGGCTGCCCAGTTCCAGCTGCAGACCGAGGAAGCGATCGGGGCTTACGAAAAGGCCCTTGCCGAAGCCCGGGCCAAGGCACAGGGCATCGCGCAGGAAACGCGCGACAGACTGCAGGAAGAGACCGAGCGTCAACGCCTCGCCATCGAGGCCCGTCTCGCCGAGAAAATTTCGGAAGCGGAAAAGCAGATCGCGGCCACCAAGGACGCGGCTCTGCAGAATGTGCGCGCCGTCGCCGTCGATGTGGCGGACACGATCGTGGCACAACTTCTCGGCGACAGCGACCGCTCGGCGACCGAGCGCGCCGTCGACACAGAACTCAGCTAAGCGAAGGACCGGAAAACCATGTTCGCCACCGCCGAATTCTGGATCCTGGCCTGTCTCGTGGCCTTCTTCGCGATCCTTGGCTATTTCAAAGTGCACCGCACGCTTGCAGCCACGCTCGACAAGCGGGCCGCCGACATTGCGGCCGAGCTCGATGAAGCCCGCCGTCTCCGCGAGGAAGCGCAGCAGCTTCTCGCCTCCTATCAGCGCAAGCAGCGCGAAGCCATGAAGGAAGCCGAAGACATCGTCGCGCAGGCGAAGGTCGAGGCGGAACAGCTGGCGAAGGAAACCCGGGCCAACATGGAAATCCAGGTGGAGCGCCGCACGAAGCTCGCCGAGGACAAGATTGCCCAGGCCGAGACCCAGGCCCTCAACGACGTCCGGGCAACCGCCGCGGAAGTCGCAGTCGGGGCCGCCCGCCGCGTCATCGCCGCCAAGGTCGATGCCGGCAAGGACGCAGAGTTCGTCGAAAAGTCGATCTCCGAACTCACCTCCAAGCTTCACTGAGCCCAAACTCTTCCAAAACCCCGCCCCGCAATTTTTGCCGGGCGGGGTTTTTGTTTGCTTTCAAGGCCGCGCCTCCCGTTGAATGAGGAACAAGGGGAACAAGGAAATGGGAGGCGGGCATGCTTGAGACGTACAGCAAGACAGAGTTCACGGATGAGGGCGTAACGAAGCCCGTCTATGTGCGCGGCTCGGGGCCTGCAGTCATCGTCATCCATGAGGTCCCCGGCATCACGCCGGAGGTGATCCGCTTCGCGGACTGGGTCGTGGCTGCGGGTTTCCGCGTCTACATGCCCGAATTGCTGGGCAAGGCCGGCAAGCCCATTACGCTGCCCTATGCGCTGGGCTCCATCGCGAAGCTCTGTATCAGCCGCGAATTCCATGTTCTGGCCTCCCATCGCTCCAGTCCGGTGACGGGCTGGTTGCGGGCGCTGGCCCGGCACGCTCACGCAGAAGCCGGAGGCAAGGGAGTGGGCGCCATCGGCATGTGCTTCTCGGGCAATTTTGCGCTGTCGATGATGATGGAGCCTGCGCTCATGGCACCCGTACTGTCGCAGCCTTCCATGCCCCTGCCGATCGGGTCGGCGAGAAAGGGGGCACTTCACGTCTCGCCGGAAGAGCTTCAATGCGTGAAGGAGCGATGCGCCAAGGGGGACAAGGTTCTGGGCCTTCGCTTCAAGGGCGACCCGATGTGTCCGCCGGAGAAATTCGAGGCGCTCAGACGCGAACTCGGCGATGCTTTCGAAGGCATCGAGCTCGATGACAAACATGCCAATCCGGCGTCGCCGGCGCCCAAGCCCCACAGCGTTCTGACAGTCGACCTGATCGACCGCGACGGCGAGCCGACGAAGGAAGCAGCAAGGCGCGTCATCGCCTTCTTTCAGGAAAGGCTACTTGGGGCCTAGGCTTCGACAATCGTCAGCTCGGGCCAGCGTTCCTTCCAGCGCGCCGCCTTCTCCGCATAGCGGGCGGCGCTGAAATTCGGCATGCGGTTGGGGCGAATTGTCATGTTCGCGATGTCGCCGAAGCCACAGGGCGCGTAGATATCCAACTCTCCGCACCCGGGCGAGATACCCACCATGCAGGCGGGCGCGAGAAACCTGTCGATGCCCTCCGCCGAGCTGCGAAGCGGCGGATAAGGGGTCCCGAATTTCTCTTCGTACCAGATATGTACGCGCGCCTGATTGCGCAGCTCTACATCGATGCCGTGCGGCAGAAACATCTCGCGGCAGCGCCGGATCGCCGCGTCCTCCGCATCCCAACCGGTATCCGGGTCGAAGTAGAAGACATCGTAATCCTTGATGCCGTGTTCCGGCGGCCGGCCCGTCATGCCGTTCCAGACCGTCTGAAAGAGACTGCCCGACACAAGCCATGCGTCGGGCAGCTTCAATTCAGGAAGGTGCTGGAGAATGGTGCGGTTCTTTTCGTTCGTCAGTGCGAGCGAAAGGAACCGTGCCTCATCCATATTACTCGGCAGCCTGTTTCGGTGCCGGCGGCGCCCAGCGCAGCACGGGTTTTCTCGCTGCTCCCGTCTCGTCCAGGCGCCGGCGCGGCGCCATGTAAGGCGCGCCGGTGAAGCGGTCCTTGTCGTTGGATTTGGCCGCGCGGGCGAGGTCTTTCATCGTGGCGATAAAAAGATCGACCGACTGCTTCGATTCCGTTTCCGTCGGTTCGATCAGCATGGCGCCATGAACGACCAGCGGGAAATACATCGTCATCGGATGGTAGCCCTCGTCGATCATCGCCTTGGCAAAGTCGAGCGTTTCGACGCCTGTTCCCTTCAGGAAACGGTCGTCGAACAGTGCCTCATGCATGCAAGGTCCTTCAAAGGGCGCGGAGAAATCTTCCTTCAGCGATGCGAGCACATAGTTCGCGTTCAACACCGCGTCCTCCGCCACCTGCCGGAGACCGTCCGAACCATGGCTCATCATATAGGCCAGCGCCCGCACGAACATGCCCATCTGCCCATGGAAGGCGACCATGCGGCCGAAGGGGTTTGTGCCGTCCGCCTTCGCGTCTCCCTCGGTCTCGACCAGGCGGAAGCCATCCTTGTCGTGCACGACGTAAGGAAGCGGCGCGAAAGGCGCGAGCGCCTCGGAGAAGACCACGGGGCCCGCACCGGGACCGCCGCCGCCATGCGGCGTCGAGAAGGTCTTGTGGAGATTGATGTGCATCGCATCGACGCCTAGATCGCCCGGCCGCACCCGTCCGACGATCGCGTTGAAATTCGCGCCGTCACAGTAAAAATAGGCGCCCGCTTCATGCACAGCATCGGCGATGTCTATGATATCGCGCTCGAAAAGCCCGCATGTGTTCGGATTGGTGAGCATGATGGCGGCCACATCCGGCCCGAGCTTCGCCTTGAAGGCTTCAAGGTCGACACGGCCTTCCTTTGTCGCGGGAATGGCATCCACCTTGTAGCCGAGCAATGCCGCGGTCGCGGGATTTGTACCATGCGCCGATTCCGGCACCAGCACGCGGCTTCGCGTTTCATCCTCGCCACGCGCGATGAGTGCCGCGCGGATCGCCATCATGCCGCAGAGTTCGCCATGTGCGCCGGCCTTGGGCGACAGCGCGACGGCGGGCATGCCCGTCAACTCCTTCAGCCAATGCGAGAGTTCGTGCATCAGCTCAAGCGCGCCTTGCACGGTTTTCACCGGCTGCAGCGGGTGTACGTCGCCGAGACCCGGCAGCCTTGCCATCTTTTCGTTCAGGCGCGGGTTGTGCTTCATGGTGCAGGAACCGAGCGGGTAGAGCCCCGCATCGATCGAATAATTCTTGGAGGAGAGGCGTACAAAGTGACGTACGACTTCCGGCTCCGACACGCTTGGAAGGCCGATGCGGCCAGCCCGTGCGAAATTGCCGAGACGCGGCGCGAACTCCTCGGGCTCGTCGAGATCGACGCCGCAGGCGCCAGGATTATCGAGCTCGAACAGGATCGGCTCTTCCAGATGCAAAGCGCGGTTGCCCGTGAACGTTTCGCGGGTGCCGCCGCTTCCGGTGCCGGCGAGAGAGGTGGGTCGGCCCTGCTTGTTCATGCCCGACATTTACAGCACCTCCTTCAGCGCGGCTTCATAGGCGGCGCGATCAGCTTCCGTATTGATTTCCGTCGAGGCGACGATCAGCAGATCTTCTACCTCAGCCACGCCGGGCAGCAGGCGGGATGCGGGCAGTCCGCCGATCACACCCTTGTCTACCAGCGCATCCACGACTTCCGCCGCCGGCTTCGGCAGACGCATCGTGAACTCGTTGAAAAAGGCCTGGTTGAGAATTTCCACACCGGGCACTTTCGCCAGGCGCTCTGCAAGTTTCACGGCCGCCGCGTGATTGATGCGCGCCAGGCGCTTGTAGCCTTCCTCGCCGAGCAACGACATGTGGATCGTGAAGGCCAGGCAGCAAAGCCCGGAATTCGTGCAGATGTTCGACGTCGCCTTCTCACGGCGGATATGTTGTTCGCGCGTCGAGAGCGTGAGCACGAAGCCGCGATTGCCATCCGCGTCCACAGTCTCGCCGCAAAGCCGTCCGGGCATCTGCCGCATGTATTTCTCACGCGTCGCAAAGAGACCGACATAAGGCCCGCCGAAATTGAGGCCGTTGCCTATGGATTGGCCTTCGCCGACCACAATGTCGGCGCCCATTTCGCCGGGCGGCGTCACCGCGCCGAGCGACAGGATTTCGGGCACCACCGCAATCAGCAATGCGCCTTTCGCGTGAGCCGCTTCCGCAATCGGGCGCAGATCGTGGAGTTCGCCGAAGAAGCCCGGGGTCTGCACAACGACGCAGCTGATGTCGTCGTGAATATGGGCGAGAATATCTTCCGCCTGCCCCGGCAGCGCGGGAGGCATCACTTCGAGTTCGTAGTCGGCGAAATCGGACAGGTTCTGCACCACCGCCGCATATTGCGGATGCAACGTGCCGGAAAGAACAGCCTTGCGCCGCTTGGTCACGCGATGCGCCATCAGCACGGCTTCGCCGCAGCCGGTCGCGCCGTCATACATGGAGGCGTTCGCCACTTCCATGCCGGTAATCATCGCAACCTGCGTCTGGAACTCGAACAGATATTGCAGCGTGCCCTGCGTGATTTCGGGCTGGTAGGGCGTATAGGAGGTGAGAAATTCAGACCGCTGGATCAGGTGGTCTACCGCCGCAGGCACGTGATGACGATAAGCGCCCGCGCCGACGAAGAATGGCACGGAGGCGGCGGGCGTATTCTTCGCCGCCATGCGCCCGAGCATGCGCTCCACCTCCAGTTCGCCCTGGCGGCGAGGGAGATCGACCAGCCCTTCCCGCCGCGCGCGCTCCGGCACGTCGCGGAAGAGTTCATCGACGCTTTTCGCACCGATCACTCCGAGCATTTCGCGCCGGTCGTTTTCGGTCAGAGGCAGATAACGCATGATCTGAATTTCCTTTTTGTCAGCCTTACTGAAGGCTCTCGACAAATTCACTGTAGGCGGCTTCGTCCATCAGCTTGTCGAGTTCGGAGGGGTCGGCGAGCCGCAGCTTTATGAACCAGCCGTCGCCCATCGCATTTTCATTGACGCCCGCCGGGGTCTTCTCGATGTCGCTATTGACATCGATGACTTCGCCGCTCACCGGCGAATAGACCTCGCTGGCCGCCTTGACGGATTCGACAACCGCCGCCTCGTCCCCGGCTGCGATGTCCTTGCCGACTTCCGGCAGTTCGACGAACACGACGTCACCGAGCTGCTCCTGCGCATAATCCGTGATGCCGATGGTCGCGATGTCGCCATCGACACGCACCCATTCATGTTGATCCGTAAAGCGAATGTCGCTCATGCAAAGTCCCCTGATCCTTGTTGTGTGCCGGTTCTATTTAGCCGGCCGGTAAAAACGTTTTTCGACAAAGGGCATGGGCACGACCTTTGCCGGCCGTCCCTTGCCCCGCACCATAAGCTCGATATCCGTGCCGGATTTTGCGTGCGAAGTCTCGACATATCCCATTGCGATCGGTCCGCCGACACTCGGCCCATAACCGCCGCTCGTGACCACACCGATCTTGCGGCCCGACTTATCGGTGATTTCCGTCCCCTCGCGGGCGGGCGCCTTGCCTTCCGGCAACAGTCCCACGCGCTTCCTCGTCACGCCGTTCGCAACCTGATCGAGAATGATTTTCGCACCGGGGAAGTTCCCCTCTTCGCGGCGGCGCTTCGAAATCGTCCAGGTTAGCGCGCCCTCGACGGGCGTCGTCGTCTCATCGATATCGTGCCCATAAAGGCATAGTCCCGCTTCAAGGCGCAATGAATCGCGTGCGCCAAGGCCTATCGGCTTGACCTCCGGTTCGGCGAGAAGTTTTTTCGTCAGCGCAACCGCCTCGCCGTCCGGCACTGAAATCTCGTAGCCATCCTCGCCGGTATAGCCGGAGCGGCTGACGAGGCAGGGAATGCCCGCCACTGTCATTTCGACCCCGGTCATGAAGTCCTGCGTCGCCGCCCCGGGCGCGAGCCGCGCGAATACGGCGGCGGCTTCGGGTCCCTGCAGCGCGATCAGCGCGCGGTCCTCAAGACGGCGCAGCTCGATGCCCTTGGGCAGGTTGGCGGCGATATGCGCGAAGTCCGCATCCTTGCAGGCGGCGTTGACGACGAGGAAAAGCATGCCGTCCTTCGCCGTCCTGGTCACCATGAGGTCGTCGCGTATGCCGCCCTTGTCGTTCAGCAGCAGCGTATAGCGAATGGCGAGCGGCTCCAGGCCGAGTATGTCGCCCGGCACGAGCGCCTCGATGGCGGCCGATATGCTCGCATGGTCGGGGCCCACAAGGTATGCCTGTCCCATATGCGAAACATCGAACAGTCCCGCCGCCTTGCGCGTGTGCAGATGCTCCGCCAGCACACCGTCCGGATATTGCACCGGCATGTCATAGCCCGCGAAAGGCACCATCTTCGCGCCGAGTTCGACGTGTAACGCGTGTAGCGGCGTCGTCTTCAGGATTTCCGTTTGAACGGCAGGTTCCGACATTGGGCTTCCAGGCTCGTCCCTTTGGACGAAAGCGAATCGAATTGGCCGCTACCCGGCGGATTTCTCCGCTTGTAGCGCCCCACTCTGTCGCTGAACCTGAGAGATTTCGCGGTGAGGGAGAATTTTCCCGCCGCTTACGCCCTTCGGTGAGACCTGGCAAAAAACATGCGCCGGTCTACTTTCCAGAGATTCATCCCCCTGCGGTCCCTGATGCCTGAGAGTTTCCGGGGCGGTTGCTCCTTCGGCGTCGGACCCTCGTATAGGCGGGTACGATCTCTCCCGCAGGGTTCGTCTGTGTAAGCCGATCATATGGGCGGGCCCGCGAGAGTCAATCGCGCCCGCGCCTCAAATTGCGGCTAAAAACCGCGAATCACACGCTTTTTACGGCTATCAGCGGATCGGCGCGTAGGGAACGCGCCGATTGAAGGCGAGCTGTTCACCGGTCAGCTGAAAGCCGATCAGGATTTGATAGATGCGCCCGTCCGCGTCGCCGCCATATGGCAGGACTGTGCCCTCGACCGTTTTCACGAAGCGGACCTGGCGCTGCCCCGGCACGAAGGTAACCGGGACTTCATAGACCTGCTTCTTGTCGAAGGTGCTGAAGCGGCGCGTCACGGCGACAAACGTATTGAACGTCATCTCGCGGGACGTCGCGGCTGGCCCGATCTCGGCCACGCCGTCGAAAGCGATGTCGACGCTGATTGTCGATTCATCGACATTGTAGCTGCATTGGGAGACGACCCGGCCGATTTCCGCCTTGGCGATTACGTCCGTCAGATCGGTGCCCGCGCCGCGCACCAGCGTTACATGATCGGTTTCATTCAGGACGCCGACCGACGGACATGGATATTGCGCCGTGCCGCCAGCCCTCGTGGTATCGCCCATGCCGAACCAGCTGCAGCCGGAAAGGCCAAGCGCAACCAGCGCAAGAAGCGCGGGCGCGGCGCTGCCGCGAATGCGGGAGACGGTGGCTAGCGGGCGGCAGGGTGCGGTCGGAAACGGCATCTTGATCTCACTCGATCTGTTGGCGATGTATGGCGGGATTGTCTGGCGTCGGTCGGCAGGCATATTAACTGGCAGGGACGCTGCGGCGGGCTTTCTTGACTTTCCCCGGCGAGCCCCCTCTATTACCGGCGTGAACGGCCTCTAAAGCCTTGGTTTTTATAAGGTTAGTCAAGGCTGCGGACTGTTCCCGACGGCGCGGAAACTCTATCGGAGTGGTTCCTGACTCACAAGGCGGACGAGATGCCGCCTCCGCCTGCCGGACGGGCCGGCCCCCTCGGGCATTACCCTTGAGCGAGCTTATGAGCGAGACGATTTCAAAGCCCCCCCTGACGCTGCTGCTGGCAAGCCCTCGCGGCTTCTGCGCCGGTGTCGACCGGGCCATCCAGATCGTGGAACTCGCCATAGAAAAATACGGCCCCCCGGTCTATGTCCGCCACGAGATCGTGCATAACCGCTATGTCGTGGAAGAGCTGGAGCGGAAAGGCGCCATCTTCGTGGAGGAGCTCGACGAGGTGCCGTCCGGCGCGAAGGTGATCTTTTCGGCTCATGGCGTGCCAAAGGCGGTTCCGGCGGACGCGCAATCGCGTGAGCTTTTTTACCTCGATGCCACCTGCCCCCTCGTTTCCAAGGTCCATGTGGAGGCCGAGCGGCTGTATTCGCGAGGCCACGAAATCCTGCTGATCGGTCATGCCGGCCATCCGGAAGTGATCGGCACGATGGGTCAGCTGCCCGAGGGATCGGTCAGGTTGATCGAAACGGCCGCCGATGCAGAGGCCTTTCAGCCGCAAGACCCGGAGAAAGTCGCCTTCGTCACGCAGACGACCCTGTCGGTGGACGACACGGCCGCCATTGTTGCCATCCTTCGCCGCCGCTTTCCCGCCATAGCGGGGCCGCGCAAGGAGGACATCTGCTATGCCACGACCAATCGTCAGGAAGCCGTGAAGGCGATAGCGCCGCTGGTCGACGCCATGCTCGTCATCGGGGCGCCAAATTCATCGAACTCCATGCGGCTCGTCGAGGTCGCCGAGCGCGCGGGCTGCCGCTATGCGGCGCTGCTGCAGCGCGCGACCGATATCGACTGGGCGGCGCTCGGCTCCCCCGCCATCGTTGGCCTCACGGCCGGCGCCAGCGCGCCCGAAGTCCTGGTTGAGGAAGTGATCGATGCGTTCCGGCAGCGCTTCGAAGTGACGGTTGAAGAAAGCCCCGTGCGGCGCGAATCGGTACAGTTCAAGCTGCCGCGCGCGCTGGCCGGCTGAGCGGGGGTTTTATGGCCGTCTATACCGAAGTGCCCGACGAGGAGCTCGAAGCCTTCCTCGCCACATACGATATCGGCACCCTGATGTCCTACAAGGGCATAGCCGAGGGCGTCGAAAACTCGAATTTCATGCTGCATACGGATGCCGGCACCTATTTCCTCACGCTTTATGAAAAGCGCGTGGCGGAAAGCGAATTGCCGTTCTTTCTCGGGCTGATGAACCATCTTGTCGATCGCGGCATCAGCTGCCCGACGCCGATCCGCAACCGGAAGGGCGAAATGCTCGGGCGGCTTGCGGAGCGGCCTGCCGCCATAGTCAGTTTTCTTGAGGGGATTTCGGTGCGCCGGCCGCAGCCGCGCCACTGTGTCGAGCTCGGCCGCGCGCTGGCGCAGCTGCATATGGCTGGCGCGGATTTCAAGCTTGCCCGCAAGAACGCACTCAATGTGGATGGCTGGGGACCGCTGTTCGATTCCTGCCGCGACGGCATCGACGCCTATCAGCCCGGCCTCGCTCAGGAACTCGACAAGGAACTCGCGGTGCTGACGCGCGAGTGGCCGCGCGACCTGCCGCATGGCGTCATCCATGCCGATCTTTTCCCGGACAATGTCTTCTTCATAGGAGACCGCCTGTCGGGGCTTATCGATTTCTATTTCGCTTGCAACGATGCCTTCGCTTACGACCTAGCGATCTGCCTCAATGCCTGGTGCTTCGAGGCGGACGGCTCGTTCAACATCACCAAGGCGCGGGCGCTGCTTCAGGCTTACACGCAAGTGCGCCCGCTCGAGCCGGCGGAAATCCATGCGCTGCCGCTGCTCGCGCGCGGTTCGGCGATGCGCTTTCTGCTGACGCGGCTCTACGACCTCATCAATCATCCGCCAGGTGCATTCGTGAAGCCGAAGGATCCGAAAGAATATCTGACGCGGCTCCGCTTCCACCGCGGCGTCGCCTCGCCCGCAGGCTACGGGCTCGACGCATGAGCGGTGAGGATATCGTCGAGATATATACAGACGGCGCCTGCTCGGGAAATCCCGGCCCGGGCGGCTGGGGCGTTTTGATGATCTACAAGGATCGCGAGAAAGAGCTTTGCGGCGGCGAACAGGCCACCACCAATAACCGCATGGAGCTGATGGCCGCCATCCAGGCGCTCGAGGCGTTGAAGCGCGACGCGCATGTCCGCATTCACACGGATTCCAACTATGTGAAAGACGGCATCACCAAGTGGATTCACGGCTGGAAAAAGAACGGCTGGAAGAATGCCGCCAAGCAGCCGGTCAAGAATGCCGAACTCTGGCGGCGACTCGAAGCGGCAATCTCGACGCATCAGGTAAGCTGGCACTGGGTAAAAGGCCATTCCGATCATCCGGAGAACGATCGCGCGGATGCGCTCGCCCGTCAGGGCATGGCGCCCTATTTGCCGTCGAAATAAAAAAGCCTCCCCGTTTCCGGGGAGGCTTTTCTCAACCGGAAAAGATCAGCTCAACTGCTGCAGGATGTTTTCCGCGCCCGACACTTCGGCCTTGCCGCCCGCGGGCTCCTTGTTGAGGCTTTTCACAACGCCGTCATCGACCAGCATGGAATAGCGCGACGAGCGGACGCCCATGCCGAAATTACTGCCGTCGAATTCAAGGCCGAGCGCCTTGGTGAAGTCGCCATTGCCGTCGGCGAGCATCGTCACCTTGCTGTCGGCGCCCTGTTGCTTTCCCCAGGCGCCCATGACGAAAGCGTCGTTGACGGAGAGGCAGACGATTTCGTCCACGCCCTTGCCCTTGATCGTGTCGGCATTCTTGATGAAGCCCGGCAGGTGCTGGTTCGAGCAGGTCGGCGTGAAGGCGCCCGGCAGCGCGAAGACCACGACCTTGCGCCCCTTGAAGAACTCGCCGGTCTTCACCGGCGCGGGGCCTTTGTCGGTCATCTGCATCAGCGTGGCTTCGGGAATCTTGTCTCCGACATTGATGGTCATGCGAGCCTCCTCGGTTGTTTCACTGCGTGCCTCGCGGCCCGTGCGGTTGGCGGCATTAAAGCCTCATTCGCGGGTCGCCGCCAGCCGGAACCTCAGCGCCCGGCCTAGGGCAATGTCTTGCGAAAGGCCATGGCCTCGTCCGGGCCGGAAAATATAAAGACGAGTTCCTCGCCTTCGAGCATGGCGGTCGACAATACTTCCGCCGGCACGCTGTAGAGCACCGTCTCGCCCTCGCGCGTCACCGCCGGCGTATCGAACCAGACGTTTGCCGGTCCGTCGACGATCAACGCAGGCGGAACGCAACCGGTTCCACAGCGGTGAAGGCGCACCTCCAGTGTCGGCGCGGCATCCGGCCGCCAGCCCACGCTCAGCCTGCCGGGATCGGCGGGTGCCACCGGCACGCGGGCGAGCGCCGCGCGCAAACGGGCCGCATCCGCCGTCGGCATAATGCCGCCCTCCGCCGGGCCCGCCGGCAGCATCAGCTCAAGCTCCGCCTCACGCGGCACGCAGATGGTGTCCGAACAGATGCCGTAAAACAGCGAGAGCCGCAGCGTCACCGGCAATGACGGGTCCGCCGGCGTCACGCGCAGCGGCAGCAGAAGCTCGTCCGTGTAGCCGAAGGTGATGTCGCCCGGATCGTCGAAGCGGCGCGGCGCCGGCCAGCGGAGTTCGATATCGGCGACATTTTCCGATTGCGACCAGTCGAAGGTGGGCGCGATGCCCGAATCGCCCGGTTCCCGCCAATAGGTCTTCCAGCCCCTGTCGAGCCCCATGTCGAGCCCGGCCAGCACCGGCCCGCCATCATGCGCCGTCGATGCGGCGACAAGCGCGAGCCGCGTCACCCCGCTTGCCTCCGCCCGTTCCGGCACGGAAAAAAGAAGCAGTGCCGCGCACAACAACAAGAAGAATCCCGGCTTGTATGGGGCAGTTCGCGGCATTTCCGTTCCGTCATCCGATCCCGGCTTGATGCCGCGCATAATCGCGCCACATCCTTTCACGCCACCTTATCATCCGGTGGCGGCCACCCGCTCACAAAAACCTGTGACATCGCAGGCAGGAGGGTGCAGGATTTCATTGATGATGCGATGTGCGCATCATGCGGCGTGGAGGCAGTCATGAGCATGAGCCCTATGTCGGCGGATTTGAGTTACCGCCCCGGAGACGATGGTTTCCTCGAGGGCAAATTGCTGATCGCCATGCCGTCGATAGGCGACAGCCGGTTTGAGCGCACCGTCATTTACATGTGCGTGCACAATCCCGATGGTGCCATGGGCATCGTCGTCAACAAGCCCGCGCAGAACATCACCTTTCCGGACCTGCTGGATCGACTCGCCATTCATGTTCCTCCCGCGCAGTCGCCGGAAAAAATCGGCTGCCCCGTCCTCGCCGGCGGGCCGGTGGAAATGGGGCGCGGCTTCGTTCTTCATACGCAGGATTACTTTTCGGAAGAATCGACCTTGCCGGTCGATGAGAATGTCGGATTGACGGCAAGCGTCGATATTCTGCGCGCCATGGCCGTCGGCTGCGGGCCGAGCCGTGCGCTGCTCGCCCTCGGTTATGCAGGCTGGGCGCCCGGCCAGCTCGATGCCGAGATACAGGCCAATGGCTGGCTCCATTGCGACCCCGATCCCGATATTCTGTTTGGGCGCAATCTCGATGCGAAATATCACGAGGCGCTGGCGAAGCTCGGCATCAACATTTCACTGCTGTCAGGCGAAGCAGGCCACGCCTGAGTTTATCGCTGCCAGTGATGCGCGATGAAGTCGAGGGCTTCGGCCGCGCGCATCGGCTGCCCGAAATAATATCCCTGCCCGTAATCGCAGCCCATATCCGCCAGGTCGCGCGCCTGGCTCTCGCTTTCCGTTCCTTCCGCCACGACCTCCATGCCGAGATCATGCGCCAGCGTCACCATCGAGCGGATGATGAGCGGCGTTTCGCGATCGACAGACATGCCGGCCACGAATGAGCGGTCGACCTTCAGCGTGTCGAAGGGAAAGCGTTGCAGGTAGCTCAGGCTCGAATAGCCGGTGCCGAAATCGTCAAGCGACAGCCCTGCCCCCAGCGCCTTGATGCGCGTCAGCATGCTGGCGGCGAATTCGGGGTTCTCCATCACCAGCGATTCCGTGACTTCCAGCTTCAGCGTTCCGCGCTCGATGTCAATGCGGTTCAGCACGCGCTTCACATCGTCGATCAGGTCGTGGCGCAGAAGCTGCCTGCTCGATACGTTGACGCTCACGGTCAGCGCGCGCTCCATCGGGAAAAGCTTCTGCCAGGTCGCCAGTTCCTCGCTCGCGGCGCGCAGCGCAAAACGGCCGATCTCCGTGATGACGCCAAGCTCTTCCGCCAGTGGCACGAAATTGTCCGGCGCGAGCAACCCCTCTTTCGGGTGGTTCCAGCGGATCAGCGCCTCGAAGCCGCGCACGCCGCCATCGGTGAGCGACATGATCGGCTGGTAGTAAAGCTCCATCTCCCTGCGCTCGATGGCGTGGCGGAGGTCGGTTTCGAGCGTCAGATGATCGTCGGTCTCGGAGCGCATCCCCGGTTCAAAAAGTTCGATCCGCGCCTTGCCCGAGCGTTTGGCGCGGTACATCGCGATTTCGGCTTCGGTAAACAGCTCTTCGGGATGTTCATGCGCGTCCTCGCAGATCGCGACACCGACGGAACATGTCGGATAGACCTCGTGGCCCGCCACCTCGATAGGCTGTCGCAGAAATTCACTCGCCTGCTCGGCGAAGGCGAGCGCGTCCTCGCGTTCGGTCCGCGTCGTCAGCAATACGGCGAAGGCATCGCCGTCGATCCGCGCCACCGTATCGTCCTGCGTGACGAGGGATTCAAGCCGCCGCGCAATCGCTATCAGCAGCGCATCGCCGCCCGAATGGCCGAGACTGTCATTGACCGTTTTGAAGCGGTCGAGATCGATCAGCAGCAGTGCCGCGCGTGGCCGTTCCAGAAGCCCGCGGCGGCGGATGGCCCGGCTCATGCGGTCCATGAAGAGCGCGCGGTTGGGCAATCCGGTCAGGCTGTCATGCACGCTGTCATGCATGAGCCTTTCCTCTGCGTGCTTCTGCGCGGAAATATCGCGCACGGTCCCGATGCAACGCGTCGCATAGTTCTCCGGCCCGGCGACGCAGCTTGCATTGAGCGCCACCCAGCGGAAAACGCCATCCGAGTGCCGCATACGGAAATCGAGCGTGAAGGACACCGTGCCGCGCTCGATATAGGCATTGAGAGCGTTGCGATAGGTTTCCCGGTCGGCGGGATGCATGTGCTCGCGCCATGCGACTTCATTGCCATCCAGCGTTCCCGCATCGAGGCCGAGCATGGCTTCAACGGAAGGCGACACATAGAGCTTGTCCCCCGCGATGTCCCAGTCCCATACGCCCATGCGCGCGCCGGACAGCGCGAAGGCGTGGCGCTGCTCGCTGCGAAGCGTGCCGATATCGGCGCGGCGGCGTCCGCCTTGTGCGTGATAGGCGGCGGCGAATGCAAAAAGCGTCAGCGCGGTGGTGAATATGCCGCCCGCAAAGACGGTTCCCGCGAAAGTGCCGGGCACCCAGCCCGCCGCATGGAAGGCGGAAAAGAAACCCGCAATCGCAAAGAGCGCGGCGCCGGGAATGAGCAATTGCGCCGGGCGCACGCCGCGCAATGCCGCCATCACCACCAGCGGCGCGCCTGCGAGAAGCGCCACGGCAAGGAAGAGGCGCACATAAAGCGCAGCCCCCGACGCGGTGAGGAAGGCGAGCGGAATGCCCGCCAGCACGGCATAGCCGAGCCATCGGGAAACCATGGCGAGCGTTGCCGAGTGGCGTTCGCTTTCGAGGAAGAACCGCTCCAGCATGAAGACGGCGGAGCCGAACAGCGCCAGCGCGATGGTGCGGAAGACGAGATCCCACCATGGCGAGAGCGAAAAGATCATGGCGAGATAGCCGAACTCCCCGAGCAGCACGAGGAAGCCCGCGCCGAGCAGCGCCGCCGTCGCACGCGCAGCCGCCACGCCGGTCAGCACGCCAAGCGCCGCCATGTAGATGGCAAAGGCTGCGACCACGGCCAGCATCCCGCCTTCGATCAGCGAAAGACGGCGCGTGAAAGAAGACCAGGCTTCCGCGTGCCAGAGATAGATGCCGGCGTCGGTTTCCTCTTCGGCGTGAAGCGCCACCGTCATGCTGGTTTCGGGATTGCCGGTGAGGGAGAAAACCGCAAAGCCCGGCCAGGCTTCGGCCGGTGCGGGGATCGGGTCCTCGCCGCCGGCCGTCACCGCGCGGCCGATTTCGATATGCGGCTGCGGCCAGAAGAAACCGAGAAGTCCGTCGCTTCGCCGGTCCGCCACCAGAAGCCGCGTCACCAGGTCTTCGCTCCGGTTGCGCAGCGCCACCGCGCGCCACATGCCCGAAGCATTGCCCTCGCCGTCCGACAGCACGATGGAGCCGTCCTCCATGCTGGCGGCATCGGCATTCTCTTCCCCGTCCATGTCGCGGGCGGGCGCCGTGTCGATGTCGGCGGTGCCGTTTGATGGCGGTTCGATCGTGAGCTTGCGGCCTGCCGCGGCGAAGTTCTCCACATAAGGCGTGAGGTCCACGACGGGACGTTTGTCGTCCATGGCAACGGCGTCGAGCGCGCGCGACATTGTCGGCGCGAGCGTCATCGGCAACGCCAAAACCAGCGCCGCCAGCGCATGCGCCATGCGCGCCTTCATCGGGCCCCCTCGCCGCATCGGAAGAAAACTCCTTGTCCTATTGGCGCGGATCGTCGCGCAGAATGGCGTAGACGACATGATCGCGCCACGCGCCGTTGATGCGGAGATAGCCTCGCGCAATACCTTCTTCGGTGAAGCCGCATTTGCGCAGGACGGCGCGCGAGCGCTCGTTTTCCGGCAGGCAGGCAGCTTGCAGCCTGTGCAATTTCAGCTCCTCGAACACATAGGGGACAAGTGCCCGCACCGCCGCCGTCACATAGCCCCGGCCCGCGAACACTTCCCCCGCCCAATAGCCCAGCGTGCAGCTCTGCTGAACGCCCCGCTGCACCCCCGAAAGCGTGCACCCGCCCAGCAGAACATCATCTTCCTCACGAAAGATGAAAAAGGGGTAGGCATGGTCCTCACGGATTTCGCGCTGATAGCGGCGGATGCGCCGCCGGAAGGCGGTTCTGGTCAGGTCGTCGGCCGGCCAGATCGGCTCCCAGGGGGTCAGGAAGTCCCGGCTGCGGCTTCTGAGGTCCGCCCATGCGCCATGATCCGGCAGCTGCGGCGTGCGCAGATAGACGCCGTGACCGAGAATCAGCGGCGCCATGTCCGGCTTCGACATAGAGCGAAGAAATGCCATGAAACGGGCCGCCCCCTCCGCGACGGGCGGCCTTCATGGCCACCTCCTTGTTCGCGGCGCTAGTGTGTAAATCTTGCCGCGATCCGGTCGTAGGATTCAAGTCCGCCGTCCTTGCCGGCGAGGGGGCCGATGGCGGAAAGCGCGAGGCCGGGGCCGCTCAGGAGCCTTCCCGCATAGCGGCGCACGGCGGCGGCATCCACCGCATCCACCTTCGCCACCAGTTCGTCGATCGGCAGCACACGTCCATGGATCATGTATTGACGCGCGATCTGCTCGGCCCGCGACGAGGAGCTTTCGAGCCCCATCAGCAGGCCCGCCTTGATCTGGGCGCGGGCGCGGGCGGTTTCCTCTTCCGTCGCATCCTCGCCGATGCGGCCCATCTCGCCGGAGAGCACAGGCATCAGCTCGGCCACATGGTCGGGCGCGGTGCCGGCATATAGCCCGAAGACGCCGGTATCGGCGAAGGACCAAGAGAAGGCGAAGACCGAATAGCAGAGGCCGCGCTTCTCGCGCACTTCCTGGAAGAGGCGGGACGACATGCCCCCGCCCAGCACGCCGGAAAAGACCTGCGCGGTGTAGTAATCGGGGTCGCCATAGGTCGGCCCTTCAAAGGCCAGCGCCAGATGCACCTGTTCAAGGTCACGATCCTTGCGGCGCTCGCCGCTGCTGAAGACCGCGCGCTCGGCGCCGTTCGTCACCCGGCGCGGCAGGTCGCCGAAGCGTTCGCGGGCAAGCCGCACAAGCTGCTCATGCTCAAGACCGCCCGCCGCCGCGAGCACCATGCCGGGCGCGAGATAACGCTGCCCCATATAGCCCTGAAGCTCGTCGCGGCTGAAAGCGGATACCGTATCCACCGTGCCGAGGATCGAGCGGCCGAGCGGCTGGCCGGGATAAGCCGCCTCCAACAGGTCGTCGAACACCACATCGTCCGGCGTGTCATGCGCCTGGCCGATCTCGGAAATGATGACGCCGCGCTCGCGCTCTACTTCCTCGGGATCGAAGACCGAGTTCTGCAGGATGTCGGAGAGAATATCGACCGCCAGCGGCAGGTCCTGCCGAAGCACGCGCGCATAATAGGCCGTCGCCTCGTGGGTCGTGTGGGCATTGAGATGGCCGCCCACCGTCTCGATCTCTTCGGCAATGGCCAGCGCCGAGCGGCGTTCGGTTCCCTTGAACGCCATATGTTCGAGCATGTGCGAGACGCCATGCTCGCGCACGCTCTCATGGCGGGCGCCCGTATTCACCCAGACGCCGACGGAGGTCGTCTGCAGATGGGGCATGCTGTCGGTCACGATTGTGAGGCCGTTTTCGAGACGGGTCACTTCAACGGACATGGGCATACTCCTTATTCAAATCACACATACAATTCGCACTGGCCGGCAAATCGGACCGGCCGCCTCACGCGGCGACGGAGCGCGCGCGTTCGCGGATAAAGGTTTCGACCGCGCCGAGATCGTTCGGCAGCGCCGCGAGGCGTTCCTCACGGGTGAAAATATCGGCCATGGCAGGCGGCAGATCCGGGTGGATGCCGGTCGCCGCCTTCACCGCATCGGGAAACTTCGCGGGATGCGCCGTCGCCAGCGTAATCATCGGCACCGAGGGATCGCCCCGCAACCTTGCCGCAGCGGCAAGACCCACAGCCGAATGCGGGTCGAGCAGCTCGCCTGTCGCCGCCAGCGTCTCCTTGATGGTCGCCGAGGTCTCGCTTTCATCGACACGGGCGGCGCCGAATTGGGCGCGGATCGCTTCGAGGCGCAGCGCGTCGATGGTGAAAGCGCCCGATTGCGACAGGCTTTGCATCAGCCGCGTCACGGTCGCGCCATCGCGCCCATAGGCGTCGAAAAGCAGCCGCTCGAAATTGGACGAGACCTGGATGTCCATGCTCGGGCTGATCGTCGGCACGACCTTGTCGACCTCATAGCGGCCGCTCTCCATCGTCCGCGCGAGGATGTCGTTCACATTGGTCGCGACGATCAGCTTCTCGATCGGAAGTCCCATCCGCGCCGCCGCATAGCCGGCGAAAATATCGCCGAAATTCCCCGTCGGCACCGAGAAGGCGACCGGCCGCGCAGGGCCGCCAAGCGCCACGGCAGCGGTGAAAAAATAGACGATCTGGGCCATTACCCGGCCCCAGTTGATCGAATTGACGCCAGCAAGGCTCACTTCGTCGCGGAAGCCATGATCGTTGAACATGGCCTTCACCAGCGCCTGGCAATCGTCGAACGAGCCTTCGATGGCGATGTTGTGGACGTTCGCATCCAGCACCGTCGTCATCTGGCGGCGCTGCACCTCGGAGACGCGGCCCTTCGGGTGCAGGATGAAAATGTCGGTCGTGTCGCGGCCCTTGAAGGCTTCGATGGCGGCCGAGCCCGTATCGCCCGAGGTCGCGCCCACTACCGTCACGCGGCGGCCCTTCGCGGCCAGCACATGGTCGAACAGGCGCGCGAGAATCTGCATCGCCACGTCCTTGAAGGCGAGCGTCGGCCCGTGAAAGAGCTCGAGCAGCCAGTCGTTCGAGCCGAGTTGCCGCAGTGGCACAATCGCCTTGTGGCGGAACGAGGCATAGGCCTCGCCGATCATCCGCTGCAGGTCGTCATCGCCGATCGCCTCGCCGATAAAGGGCCGCATGACGCGGAAGGCGACCTCTTCATAGGGCAGTCCCGCCAGCGCCCTGATCTTGCGTTCGCTGAGTTGCGGCCACTCCACGGGCACATAAAGGCCGCCATCGCGCGCGAGACCCGCGAGCAAAGCATCCTCGAATTCAAGCTCCGGGGCGATGCCCCTTGTGCTGACGTATTTCACCATAATCTCCAGGATGGCCTGCCGGCAGAGAGTGCCGGGCCGGACGGGCGTAACCTAGCCCCGGCGCGGGCCAGAGGCAATCCGAACCGAAAAAAGGGCTGAAAAGCTGGGGTTTAACTCAAGTATCTGGTCTCGATATGGCGCCGGAAGGCCGCCGTGCCAAGGGGCTCTCCTGTCGCAGCCAGGAGTATCTCGTCGGGCGCCAGGCGCGAGCCCTGGCCATGCACCTGCTCCCTCACCCACTCGACGAGCGGCGTGAAATCGCCCCGCGCCAGCCGCTCGCCGAGTTCCGGGCGCGCCCTCTTTGCCGCGGCGAAGAGCTGCGCGGCGGCGAGTGCGCCAAGCGTGTAGGTCGGGAAGTAGCCGAACGAGCCGGACGGCCAGTGAATATCCTGCATGCAGCCCGAGGCATCGTCCGGCGGCACGGTGCCGAGCAGCGTCTTCATGCCCTCGTTCCAGGCGGCGGGCAGGTCCCTCGCGCTGAGCGTTCCCGCCACCATCTGCCGCTCCAGCCGGTAGCGCAGGATGACGTGGAGCGGATAGGTCACCTCGTCGGCATCGACGCGGATGAGGCTCGGGCCCACTTTCCGGTAGTGGCGCAGCAGATTGTCCGGCTCCCATGCCGGGCCCTCGCCGCCGAACGCCTCTTTCAGGCGCGGCGCAAGGAACGAGATGAACTCTTCCGAGCGGCCGGCCTGCATCTCGAAAAGGAGCGACTGGCTTTCATGGATCGTCATGCCGCGCGAGCGGCCCACCGGCTGGCCCCGCCACTCCTCCGGCAATCCGCGCTCGTAGAGCGAATGACCGGTCTCGTGGATGACGGCCATCAGGCTCCGCGTGAAGTCCGCCTCGTCGTAGCGGGTGGTGATGCGGCTGTCCTCCGGCACGCCGCCAGTGAACGGGTGGTGGCTCACATCGAGCCGCCCATGCGCGAAGTCGAAGCCGAGAAAGCCCATCACCTCGCGGCCGAGCCGCTCCTGCCGGTCGACGGGAAAATGCCCCTCGATCGGAAGCGCCG
Organism: Parvibaculum lavamentivorans DS-1; assembly: GCF_000017565.1. Lineage (NCBI taxonomy): Bacteria > Pseudomonadati > Pseudomonadota > Alphaproteobacteria > Hyphomicrobiales > Parvibaculaceae > Parvibaculum > Parvibaculum lavamentivorans. The sequence continues at coordinate 736,090 of NC_009719.1, read as the reverse complement.
CCTTCTGCTTCTCCATCACCTGCCGCATGATCCCGGGCAGAAAGCCTGCCAGCTCCGCAAACAGCCCGTCGATTTCGGCGGCGCGGCGGCCGGGATCGTAGCCATCCAGCAGCGCGTCATAGGGATCGAGGCCGAAAGCCTCCGCCTTCGCCGCCGCCTGTTCGCGGATCAGCGTGATGAGTTCGTCGAGCGCGGGCGCGAGGCTCGCATAGTCATTCGCGGCACGCGCCTTCCGCCAGAGCATTTCCGTCGCCGATTTCTGGCGCGAGAGCCGCGTCACGAGGTCGGCGGGCGTCGCCGTCGCATGGGCATGGATGCGGCGCATCTCGGCAAGGTTCGCGCGGTCCCAGTGGTCAAGCTCGCTCACGGTCTCGCCCGCACTTTCCAGCAGCTCCGATACTTCCGGCGCCGTCAGCGTCTCATGCGCGATGAGCGAGAGCGCCGCCTGTTGCTCCGCCCGCGCGCGGGCGCCGCCTTCCGGCATCATCGTCGCGCGGTCCCAATGCAGCACGGCCTGCGCGCCCTGCAGCGCGGCGAGCCGGTCGAACCTGTTTTTCAGCGCGCCGTAAGCCGCGGTCGAATTGCTCATGTCTTCGGTCTTCCCAAGCGCCCGTTGGAGCGATGATAAACGAGATAAACGGCCACGAGCACGAGCGCGAGGCCGAACCAGGTCAGCGCATAATCGAGATGGTTGTTCGGCATTTCGATGCGCGTCGCGCCCGCCTGCGGCCACTTGCCCGGAAAGGCAGCCTCTTCCGCCTCGACGAAAAACGGCGCCACCTGCGCCGCACCGAGTGCCGCACCCATCGTTTCCGTGTCGCGCACCATCCAGACATTCTTGTCCGGGTCGTCGGCGCCCGACAGGGCGTTGCGCCGTTGCGGCTGGCGCAGGATGCCGGTGAAGCTCACCTGCCCTTCCGGCAGCGCGTCGCGCAATGCCGGGTCCTTCAGGCCGGCGGGCACGAAGCCGCGGTCGACCAGCACGACCGCGCCCTCGCCGCCTTCGACCTCGAATGCATTGATGACCGCATAGCCGGGCGTGCCGTCCGGGCCTTGCATGAAATAATGCAGCTCGCGCGGGCTCGCGAAGCGCCCCGTCAGCCGCACGCGGCTATATTCCTGCGCCGCCACGTCGAAATCCGCCCAGGCCTGTGGCGGTGGCAGGTCGGCGGGCGCTGCGGTCAGCCGGTTCTCGATGCGCGCGAGCAGGTCTTCCTTCCATTGCAGCCGTTCGAGCTGCCAGAAGCCGAGCGCCAGCAGCACCGGCAGCATCAGCGCGGTGAGGAGCGTCGGCCAGAAGAGCGGGCGGAAAAAGCGGTTGGTCATTCGTCCCGTCCGCCTTCGAGGCGCCCCTCTTCCGCGCGGTGGCGGAATTGCTGCGCGACGAGCCAGCCCTTGAGCGGCCGCAGCAGCCCGACGGTCAGCGCCAGCGTCAGCGGTATCCAGAGCACCGCATGAACCCAGTAGGGCGGCGACCAGGTGAACTCGACCCAGAGCACGAGGCCGACAATGATGAAGCCGGCGATCATCATGATGAAGACGGCCGGTCCGTCGCCCGCATCGGCGAAGCCGTAATCGAGGCCGCATTCCGGGCAGGCGGGCGCGAGCGTCAGGAAGCCGTCGTAAAGCCTGCCCTTGCCGCAACGCGGGCAGCAGGCCCGCAGTCCCGCTTCGATGGAGGATGGCATGCGCTTCGGATTGTCCGTCAATCCCGTCTCCTGAAAAGTCGAAGGGCGGACCGCACATGCGCCCCGCCCTCCACATTACCGGTCGTGCCGAATGGCGGCCGTCAGTGCACCGCGATCGTGGCGCCTGCGGATCCCCAGATGTAGATGGAGAAGAACAGGAAGATCCAGACCACGTCGACGAAATGCCAGTACCAGGCCGCCGCCTCGAAGCCGAAATGCTGCTTCGGGGTGAAGTCGCCCTTCATCGCGCGCAGCAGGCAGACGATCAGGAAGATCGTGCCGACGATCACATGGAAGCCGTGGAAGCCGGTCGCCATGAAGAAAGTCGCGCCATAGATGCTGCCGCCGAACGAAAATGCCGCATGGGCATATTCGTAGGCCTGCACGGCGGTGAAGATGAGGCCGAGCGCCACCGTCAGCGCGAGGCCCTGCACCAGGCCCTTGCGGTCGTCATGCAGCAGCGCGTGATGCGCCCAGGTGACGGTCGTGCCCGACGTCAGCAGGATCAGCGTGTTGATGAGCGGCAGGTGCCACGGATCGAAAACTTCGACGCCCTGGGGCGGCCAGTGGCCGCCGGTGAATTCCGCGCGCGCCGCCTGCACGGTGTCGCCGGGGAAAAGGCTCGCATCGAAGAAGGCCCAGAACCAGGCCACGAAGAACATCACCTCGGAGGCGATGAACAGGATCATGCCGTAGCGCAGGTGAAGCTGCACGACGGGCGTGTGGTCGCCCCTGCGCGCTTCCCGGATCACATCGCGCCACCAGGCGAACATCGTGTAGAACACGATCGCGAAGCCGATCAGCATGACCCATGAGGAAGAGCCGTGCATCCAGTTGACGGCGCCGATGGCGAGCACGAAGGCGCCGATCGATCCGACGACCGGCCATGGGCTCGGGTCTACCAGATGATAGTCGTGATGTTTGGCGTGGGCGTCAGCCATGTCCCCTCTTCTCCGCTTCAGAGCTTTTCCGGCGGGGTTCGGCCCCATGCCCGGAAATGCGACTAACCAAATTCCACTCCGGCATACGCCGGGAAAGATAAACCATCGAAGCAACGAGCCGCGTCAAAGCGGCCGGTTCACGACATTGCCGCCGAGCTTCACAATCGTCACCACGAAGAACAGTACCATCAGGCCGGCTAGCGTCCACGCGATGGCGAGGTTGCGCTGGCGGCGCCGCTTCAACTGTTCTTCCGTCCATTGCGGAGCGGCCACCTTGTGCCGTTCGCTTTCATCCTGTTCGCTCATCCGCGCCTCACAGCGCCAGGGCGAAGGCGGTGCCGCCAAGGCCCAGCATCTTCTCCACCAGCAGCAGCGAAAAGATCAGGAAGAGATAGAGAATCGAATATCCGAAAAGCCGCTTCGCCGCCTTGTCCTGCGCCGCGCCCGGCTCCGTCCGCCAGATGCCGAAAGCCAGCCACAGGAAGCCCGCGCCGAGCGCCGCCGTCGCGCCCATATAGAGCGCGCCCGCGAAGCCGAGAAAGCCCGGCAGCAGCGTTACCGGCACAAGCGCCAGCGAATAAAGCATGATCTGGCGTCGCGTTTCCTTTTCGCCCGAAACCACGGGCAGCATCGGCACGCCGACTTTCTCGTAATCGCCGCTCCGGTAGAGCGCGAGCGCCCAGAAATGCGGCGGCGTCCACATGAAGATGATGAGGAAGAGCACGAAAGGCTCGATGGAGACGGAGCCCGTCACCGCCGCCCAGCCGATCATGGGCGGGAAGGCGCCGGCCGCGCCGCCGATCACGATGTTCTGAGGAGTGCGCCGCTTCAGCCACATCGTATAGACGACGAGATAGAAGAAGATGGTGAAAGCGAGGAGCGCGGCCGCCACCCAGTTCACAAGCACGCCCATGGTCATCACGGCGAAGACCGAAAGGATCGAGCCGAACACCGCGGCCTCACGCGCCGTCACGCGGCCCGCCGGTATCGGGCGGTTCGCGGTCCGCGCCATGCGCGCGTCGATATCGGCGTCATACCACATGTTCAGCGCGCCGGACGCGCCCGCGCCCACGGCAATGCAGAGGAGTGCCGTAAAGGCGATGACCGGGTGGATGCCGCCCGGCGCCACGGCAATGCCGACCAGCGCCGTGAAGATCACCAGCGACATGACACGCGGCTTCAGAAGCTCGAAAAAGTCGCGTGCGCTTCCCATGCCGCCTTCGGGGAAGGCGGCGGTGTCGCGCTGGTTGCTGATCGCTGTATCCGACATGAACTCGTATGCGTCTTTCTTTGTCTTCGGTCGTCAAAGGTACTCCGGCCGGGATGGGCCCGGCCGGAGCGGTCGTCACTTGATCCGCGGCAGTTCCGAGAACTGGTGGAACGGCGGCGGCGAGGAGAGCGTCCACTCGAGGGTGGTCGCGCCTTCGCCCCAGGGGCTGTTACCCGCAGGCACCTTCCTCATGAAGGCCTGCGCGATGCCGAAGAGGAAGACCAGTACGCCGAAGGCGGAGATGTAGGAGCCGATGGACGACACCAGGTTCCAGTAGGCGAAGGCATCCGGATAGTCCGAGTAACGGCGCGGCATGCCCTGCAGTCCGAGGAAATGCTGCGGGAAGAACACCAGGTTCACGCCGATGAAGGTGATCCAGAAGTGCAGCTTGCCGATGAACTCGTTGTACATGTAGCCGAACATCTTCGGGAACCAGTAGTACCAGCCCGCGAAGATCGCGAAGACGGCGCCGAGCGACAGCACGTAGTGGAAATGCGCCACCACGTAATAAGTGTCGTGCAGCGTGCGGTCGACCGCGGCATTCGCCAGCACCACGCCGGTCACGCCGCCGATGGTGAAGAGGAAAATGAAGCCAATCGCCCATAGCATCGGCGTGCGGAACTCGATCGAGCCGCCCCACATCGTCGCGATCCAGGAGAAGATCTTGATGCCCGTCGGCACCGCGATGACCATCGTCGCGGCCACGAAATAGGCCTGCGTGTTGACCGACATGCCGACCGTGTACATGTGGTGCGCCCACACGACGAAGCCGACGACGCCGATCGCGACCATCGCATAGGCCATGCCGAGATAACCGAACACGGGCTTGCGCGCGAAGGTCGAGATGATCTGCGAGATCATGCCGAAGCCGGGCAGGATCAGGATGTACACTTCCGGGTGCCCGAAGAACCAGAACAGATGCTGGAACAGGATCGGGTCGCCGCCGCCTTCGGGCGAGAAGAAGGTCGTGCCGAAGTTGCGGTCCGTCAGCAGCATGGTGATCGCGCCCGCGAGAACCGGCAGCGAAAGCAGCAGCAGGAACACGGTGACGAGGATCGACCAGACGAAGAGCGGCATCTTGTGCAGCGTCATGCCCGGTGCGCGCATGTTGAAGATGGTGGTGATGAAGTTGATCGCGCCGAGGATCGACGAGGCGCCCGCGATGTGGAGCGCGAGGATCGCGAAGTCCATCGCCGGTCCAGGCGTGCCGGAGGTCGAGAGCGGCGGATAGATCGTCCAGCCGCCGGCCGCGCCATTACCGCCCGGCATGCCGGGTACGAACATCGAGATCACGAGAAGGCCGAGCGCCGGCGGAAGCAGCCAGAACGAAATATTGTTCATCCGCGGGAAGGCCATGTCCGGCGCGCCGATCATCAGCGGCACGAACCAGTTGCCGAAACCGCCGATCATCGCAGGCATCACCATGAAGAAGATCATGATGAGGCCGTGCGCCGTTACCAGCACGTTGAAGAGGTTGTGGTCGCCGCCAAGGACGCCGTCGCCGGGATACATCAGCTCCGCGCGCATCAGCACGGAAAGACCGCCACCGAGGATCCCCGCGATGATCGCGAAGATCAGGTACATCGTGCCGATGTCCTTGTGGTTCGTCGAATAGACGTACCGCTTCCAGCCCGTGGGGTGGTCGGCGTGATCGGCGTGCGCGCCCGCAGCTTGCCCTGCCATCTCTCTTAACCCTTCGTTCTTACGATGTTTGCTTCGTCAAAGACTGCGAAGCGCGCTCAGCGCGCATCCGCCGCCGCGGCTTGCGCCAGTTTCAGTTTCTCGCCGGAGCCGGCAGCGGCCTGCTGCTGTTCCGACCATTGCTGGAATTCTTCCCGCGTCACGACAAGCACGTTGATCGGCATGAAGGCGTGGCGCTGGCCGCAAAGTTCGGAGCACTGGCCGTAATACATGCCGGTCTTCTCGGCGCGGAACCATGTTTCATTGAGGCGGCCCGGCACCGCGTCGATCCTGACGCCGAACTGGGGCACCGCGAAGGCGTGGATCACGTCCGCCGCCGTCACGATCACGCGGACCGTGGTGTCGACAGGCACGACCATCGCTTCGTCGGCCGTGAAGAGGCGCGGCTGGCCTTCCTGGAGATCGGCATCCTCGACCATGTTCGAGATGATCGAGATGTCGCCCTGGTCGGGATATTCATAGCCCCAGTACCACTGATAGCCGACGGCCTTCACCGTCATCTCGGCTTCCGGGATCACGACCTGCTTGTAGAGGAGGCGGAAGGAAGGAATGGCAATCGCCACGAGGATCATGACCGGAAGCACCGTCCAGGCGACCTCGAGCAGCGTGTTGTGGGTGGTCTTTGTCGGCGTCGGATTGGCGCGGCGGTTGAACCGGACCATCACGATGGCGAGAAGGACGGTAACAAAGGCGACGATGATGCTGATCGTGATGAGCAGCCAGTCATGCAGCGCGACGATATCGTGCATCACCGGCGTCACCGCCTCGGGGAGGCCGAGGCCGCGATCGACCGGCAGGGCATATGCGGATGAACCGCCGCCGAGATGCCCGAGCCCCAGAGCCAGAGCGAAAAGGCCAAATCCGTTCAGAAACCGCATGCTTATCCCCAGCTAGTCAATTCAACGTCCGGATAAATCCGGTCCAATCCGGGCCGCGCCCGCGAACCATATCGGCGGGCGGCGAAGATGGCCGTCAGAAACCATAAACCGCAGGCCGCCGCAAGTTCCGCCGCAGCTTCTATTGTTGTTTCCGGGCGGCGGCATCCCCAATTATGCGTCTCCGGACAGGGCGCGCGCATATCCGTTGCACGCGGCGCATTGTCCGGGCGGACGACTCGCACCGGCAGTATAGTCACGTCGGCGCCGGAGGCCACAACCAAGGCCGCTCTTTGCGACGTTTTGCCACAATAAACGGGAGAATCCGCCCGCCCTGCCGATCCGGGCCGGGAAGGATGAAATTCCCGTTCCCGCCCTTTCTCGCCGCGCAAAATGTCTTACAGTAATGGTTGGATATTGAAGCGGGCTCCGGGAGCCCGGAACGGTCCCATGAAGGGCAGAATTCGATGCGCGACGAGGCCCTTATCCATTTTCATCTCGGGCGGCGTATCTCCGCCGGCCTGCTGCTGCCGCAAAATGGCGGCGCCGCGCCCGAGCTCATTTCCGAGGCCGCGCCCTGGCTCGACACGCGCGATCCGGGCCGCTGCGTCGTCGGCTTCTGCGCCGCCCATCCCGATCTCGTCGGCGATGTCGTGGGGCCGCCGCCGCCCGGCTGGGAAACCTGGCACTTCGCCGAATGGGACACATGGTTCGGCCGCATCAACGGCGTCTTCCTGGTCGATCTCCGGTCGCTGAAGGTGACGCAATATCCGCTCTATAGCTGCTCGCCGCAGGTCGTGCGCTGCGACCTGTCCGGCCTGCCCCGCCGCCTCGTCCCCATCGAAGAGTGGCTGGAGCGGTAAGGAATACATATATACCCGTCATTGCGAGCCCCGCAGGGGCGGAGCAATCCAGGAGCAACTGGAAAGCCAGGATCATGACCTCTTCTTCCGACGATCTCTTCTTCACCCGCACCGGGCTCGACCGCGACCGCGTCTCGGCGCTTGTCGGCGAGACGCTCTCCGGCGCTGATGATGGCGAGCTCTTCATGGAGTACCGCCAGTCGGAAGTGCTCGGCTTCGACGATGGCCGCCTGAAAACCGCGAGCTTCGACACCAATCAGGGCTTCGGGCTTCGCTGCGTCGCGGGCGAGGCGACGGGATATGCCCATGCCTCCGAACTCTCCGAAGCCGCGTTGAAGCGCGCGAGCGATGCCGTGCAGGCGGTGAAGACGGGTCACACCGGCGTCTCCGCCGAAGGCCCCGCCCGCACCAATACGCATCTTTATTCGGATGAAAATCCTCTCGGCGCGCAGAGCTTCGAGGAGAAGGTGAAGCTGCTGGCCGAGATTGACGCCTATGCCCGGGCGAAGGATCCCCGCATCCAGCAGGTCTCGGCCTCGCTTGCGGGCGAGTGGCAGGCGGTCGAGATCGTCCGCGCCGACGGCTCGTCGCTGCGCGACATCCGCCCCCTTGTCCGTCTCAACGTCGCCATCGTCGCCGGCGAGAATGGCCGCCAGGAGACGGGCTCCTACGGCGTCGGCGGCCGCATGGGCTATGACGTCTTCATCGACCCGCTGAAATGGCAGGCGCAGGTGGACGAGGCGCTACGTCAGGCGCTGGTCAATCTCGAAGCCGTCCCCGCCCCCGCCGGCGAAATGGATGTGGTGCTCGGGCCGGGCTGGCCGGGCATCCTGCTTCACGAAGCCATCGGCCACGGCCTCGAGGGCGATTTCAACCGCAAGAAGACCTCCGCCTTTGCGGGGCTCCTCGGCCAGCGCGTCGCCGCGCCCGGCATCACGGTCGTCGATGACGGCACGCTCGCGGATCGCCGCGGCTCGCTCACCATCGACGACGAGGGCACGCCGACCTCGCGCACCGTCCTCATCGAAGACGGCATCCTGAAGGGCTACATGCAGGACCGCCTCAACGCCCGCCTCATGGGCATGGCGGCGACGGGCAATGGCCGCCGCGAATCCTACGCGCATCAGCCGATGCCGCGCATGACCAACACCTATATGCTGTCCGGCCATCACGATCCGAGCGAGATTCTCGCCTCCGTGAAGAAGGGCCTTTACGCCGTCTCCTTCGGCGGCGGCCAGGTCGACATCACATCCGGCAAGTTCGTCTTTACCTGCACCGAAGCCTACATGATCGAGGACGGCAAGATCGGCGCGCCGGTCAAGGGCGCGACGCTGATCGGCAACGGACCGGACGTCCTCACCCGCGTCTCCATGATCGGCAACGACATGAAGCTCGATCCCGGCATCGGCACTTGCGGCAAGGCAGGACAAGGCGTCCCCGTCGGCGTCGGCCAGCCGACGCTCCGCATCGACGGGCTGACGGTCGGCGGTACGGCGCGGGCGGCATAAGAAAGGCCGCACAACAGCGTGACGCAAGACGGCGAGGGAATTCCGCCATGCCGCAAGTTCGATCGCAGACCGCGCCCGAGGACCGCGCGCTTTATCTCTGGCCGGACGCCGCCCTTTATATCGGCCGCGACGTTGCGCCCGATACGCATCGCCACAGCGCGGCCCAATGCGCCGTCGCGCTTGACGGCACCCTGCTCGTGCGGACGGAAGACGGCTGCGAAATCGAAACCAGGGAAGCCGTGTTCGTCGATGCGAATGTAACCCATTCGATCGCAAGCCCCGGCGGGAATGTCGCCTTCCTTTATCTCGAGCGAACCTTCTTTTCCCAATGGCCCGTCCCGGCGGGCAGCGGACAATCCGTACAAGGCATATATTTCCTGCGCGCCACGCTCGATGCGGCGCTCCGCGCACGGCTCGCGGCGAGCTGGTCGGCGCCGCTCGGCGAGGCGGAGGCTTCCGAAACGAGGGAAGGCATCCTCGCGCTCCTCCTGCCCGCCGGCGCGCGGCGGCCGCCGGTCGATCCCCGCATCCGAAAGATACTCGGCCACATCGCCACGCATACGAGCGACCATCCGAGCGGAGAGCGGCTTGCGGCGCTGGCCGGCCTCTCGCCGGGCCGCTTCCAGCATCTCTTCACCGAGCATGCGGGCATGCCCGTCCGCCGCTATCTTCTGTGGTGCCGCATTCGCCGCGGCATCGAGGCGCTGCATGACGGCGCCAACCTAACGCGCGCGGCGCATGAAGCGGGCTTCTCCGACTCCGCCCATTTCAGCCGGACCTTCAGGGCGATGACCGGCATCCCGCCCTCGGAAGTTTTCGGCCGGAAATCCGGCACCAGCATCATTTTTTGCGGCGGCTAGCGGTCGTCGCCGCTTGCGGCAACGTCTCGGAGTTCCGTTCCTCCCGGCGGCGTCACGAAAAGCAGCGCCACCGGACCCATCCAGTCGAAGCGGTGCCATCGCCCGCGCGGCACGATAGCGGCATCGCCCGCCGTGAGCGTCACGCCATCAGCCGCACCTTCGAGAATGAGCGCGACCTCTCCTTCAAGCACATGGATGAATTCGTCGCCTTCCGGGTGGATTTCCCACTGGTCGGCATGAAGGTCGTCCGGTCCCTCCGCCTTCATGCGGGCAAGCAGCAAGCCGCCCTCCTCTCCCGCTTCCCGCATGGCCGTCAGCGAAAATTCGCGGCGCTTTATCTCCCCGCATGTCTTCAGGTGAAAGAGTTCTCTCTCGGGATTGCCCGTCTCTATAGACGCCCTGTTTCGTTCGTTCATCTCGTCCTCCCGGCCATTGCCCTCGGACCTTAGCGGCAGCCCCACCGCCGCACTTGCACGATCCTGCTACCGCCCCGCCAGGGAGCCGATAGCAGGATCGTTCAAGTGCCGCCCTTCTCTACGCCCTAGCGTGAGGCACTTTCTCGCAACTCCGGGAGCCAGCCATGCCGCCAAGCAGTGCATTTCATACCCTCGCAGCCTATGGGGCGTGGGAGAATGACGGCCTCTACACCATCCTCGAAACGGCGCCCGGCGCTCTCGACGTCGAGGAAGCGCCCATCATGCTCGCCATCCTCAACCATGCCTATGCCGTCAGCCGCATCTTCCAGGCGCATATTCTGGGCGAGACGCATCCCTATCGCTCGGCCAATCCGGATCCGCTGCCTTTCGACGAACTCGCCGCCAATGTCCGCTCCACCGACCACTGGTATGTCGACTACGCCCGCTCGGCAAAAGCGGCCGAACTCGACGAGCGCGTCGATTTCCGTTTCACGAGCGGCGAACCGGGCTGCATGTCGCGCGGCGAGATGGTGCTGCATGTCGTCAATCACGGCACCTATCACCGGGGCAATGTCGGGGTCATCCTGCTGAAAAACGGCATTCCGGTGCCGTCGGGAACAGCCGGCTTGCCCGACTTCCTCTCCCTCACCCGGTCCTTGAAGGCCGTGAGCGCCTGAGCCTCACCACCGGCTCAGGAAGGCCGCGATCTCTGCATCGCTCCGCAGGCGGAACACTTGCGCGTGCGCCGCGTCGCGCGCCAGTGTCTCTTCCATCATCGCGTCATGCGTGCGCTTGAAGTTCCAGATGAAGCGGTAGAACTGGAGATCGAATTTCTCCGGGCAGCCGGGCGCAAGGTCGGCGCGGTTCCGGCCCAACTGTGTCAGCGTCCGGCGAAAGGCGCGCCACAGGCAGATCCGGCGCGGCTGGTCGAGCCAGACGACCATGTCCGCGCGCGGCAGGCGCAGGTCGAAGGTGCGGCTGAAATTGCCGTCGATCACCCATCGCTCTTCCGCCACCGCCGCCGCGACCTTCGGGCGGAACTCGTCATAGGAACTCTCGGTCCAGCCCGGCTTCCAGAACAGCACGTCGAGATGCACTACCGGCAGCCCGAGTTTCTCGCCCAGCTTCCGCGCAAGCGTCGACTTGCCGCCGCCGGAGCAGCCGATGACGAGGATGCGCTGCATCTATTTCCCGAGCCGCGAGAATGACGGATGTTGGGCGGCCTTCCGGTCGAAGGTGAGCGTGGTCGAGCAGCCCGCCGCCGCATTCACTTCCGCGATGAGATAGTCCGCGAAATCCGCCTTGCCGCCCACGAAGGCATCGAGCGCGCGGCGCACCGTTTCGCCGCTCTCCATTTCGACATTCGCGCTTGCAATCAGCCGCGAGACGATTTCCTCGATTACCTTCCGGCTCTGTCCGGCCTTGTTGCGCAAGACCCAGATGGTTTCGGCAAGAACGATATGATTGACGAAGAAGGTATCGCCGCTTTCGAGAATGACCCGCGCGACAAGCTTCGCCTGTTCCGGCGCATTGTCCTCGACGCCGGAATCGTCGAGCAACCAGCGCAGCAGAATATTGGTGTCGAGGCCGATCACCGGGCGCGCCTGCCTCTGGCTTCCTCGATCCAGCTTTCGATCTCGCCCGGCTTCGCCTTCACGCCCTTCACGACACCTCGCAGATCGCCAAGCGAATCCGTTTTCGCTTCCAGGTAGAAGCGTCCGTCCTCGCCTTGCGCAAAAACGACCTTGTCGCCCTCCTGCAGATTAAGGGCGCGGCGCATTTCGGCGGGCAGCGTGATCTGCCCCTTGGATGTGAGCTTGGCGTTGTAGCCCATCGCTGAATTCCTTACCTTGTCTTGAAAAAGTAAGGAATTTGGCGGCCAAAGTCAAGATCAGCCCTTCGAGCTGTGGCAGACCGCCTGCAGCTTGTTGCCCTCCGGGTCGCGCACATAGGCGCCGTAGTAATTCGGATGGTAATGCGGGCGGAGCCCCGGCTCGCCTTCGCTGGTGCCGCCCGCCTTCAGCGCCGCCGCATGGAACGCATCGACGGATTTACGGTCCGGCGCGAGGAAGGCCGCGTGCCAGCCATTGCCGGGATGATGCGGCTCGCCGTTGAAGGGCGTCACGACGAAAACCTTCGGCCCCGTCGCCGTGCCATAGGACAGCGTGCCCGGCACCTTGAAGAACGGCACGATTCCGAGTGTCGCCAGCACCGCGTCATAGAAGGCGGCTGCCTTCTCCGGGTCCTGCGAGCCGATGGTGATGTGACTGAACAAGAGTGCCCTCCCCTGCCAAAGAGTTTTTCCGATCTCTTCCCACCCTCCCCTTGGGGGAGGGTCGAAATTTGGGCCGCGCGAGCGGAACAAATTTCGGGGCGGGGTAAGCGGCGAGGCTCAGCCCCCGCCCCGAAAAATTCTTCGCTATCGCTCGAATTTTGTCGACCCGCCCCCGAGGGGCGGGTGAAGCATGAGCGCCGGATATTTCCCTAAAACGCGAACTCCTCGAACACCGGATCGACCGAGCCGTTCCAGCGTCCATGGTAAAGCTCCAGCAGCTCTTCGGCCGGCGACTTCCCCTTCGCGACGATCGCTTCGACCGCGCTCAGATGGATCGCTTCCGTCCCGCCGACGCCATCGCCATTGCCGCGCGCGTCGAGGCCGGCGCGTGAAATCTCCACCGCGCGGCGCGCCACGTCGAGCAACGTGCCGCCGCGGAACGGCGTGTGAAGCCCGTGCTTCGCCACGCCGTCGCGCAAGCCCTGCCGCTCTTCCGCCGTCCAGTCCTTCACAAGGTCCCAAGCCGCGTCGAGCGACGACTGGTCATACATGAGCCCGACCCAGAAGGCCGGCAGCGCGCAGATGCGCGCCCAGGGCCCGCCATCCGCGCCGCGCATCTCCATGTAGTTCTTGATCCGCGCTTCCGGGAAGATCGTCGTCAGATGGTTGTTCCAGTCGCCCCGCGTCGGCGTCTCGCCGGGAAGCGCCGGCAGCTTTCCGTTCAGAAAGTCGCGGAAGCTCTGCCCCGTCGCGTCGATATATTTGCCGTCGCGATAGACGAAATACATCGGCACATCGAGCGCATAATCCACATAGCGCTCGAAGCCGAAGCCGTCCTCGAAGACGAAGGGGATCATGCCGGAGCGCGCCTTGTCCGTGTCGGTCCAGACGTGGCTGCGATAGGAGAGATAGCCGTTCGGCTTTCCTTCCGTGAACGGAGAATTGGCGAAGATCGCCGTCGCGACCGGCTGCAGCGCTACGCCCACGCGCAGTTTCTTCACCATGTCGGGTTCGGAGGCGAAGTCGAGGTTCACCTGCACCGTGCAGGAGCGGTACATCATGTCGAGGCCCATGGTCCCGACCTTCTTCATGTATTCCGTCATGATCTTGTAGCGGCCCTTGGGCATGACCGGAATTTCGTCGCGCCGCCAGTTGGGCGTGAAGCCCAATCCCAGAAAGCCGATGCCGTGTTCCGCGCCCACTTCCTTCACCTGCGCCAGGTGGTCGTGAAGCTCGGAACAGGTCTGGTGCAGCGTTTCCAGCGCCGCGCCCGACAATTCGAACTGCCCGCCGGGTTCGAGCGAAATATTGCCGCGTTCGCCATTGCCGCTTTCGAGCCCGATGATGTTCTCGCCTTCCATCACCGGCTCCCAGCCGAAGCGCGTCAGCCCTTCCAGCATGGCGCGGATGCCGTGCTCGCCGCCATAGGGGATCGGCGTGCGGTTATGAACGCAGAAGGGAAATTTCTCGTGCTCGGTGCCGATGCGCCAGTCGCTCTTCGGCTTGTTGCCGCGCTCCAGCGCAGCCACGAGATCGCGGCGGTCGGTGATGGGCTCGGGCCCGGCAACGAGAATGCTCATGCGAGCCCCTTTTCCTGAACGGACCTTATTCGTTGCGGGTCGGCAGCCCCTGCCCCCGGTCCGGTCCTCACATGCGCAAAGATGTAGGAGCGGGAGCGGGGCCTGACAAGCGCCAATGTCGGTTCATAAAGGAACAGGCGAGGAGAACGAAAGGACGGGCATACGAAGGCGCCGAGCGCGAAATGGAATCATTCCACCTCGCTCCTTCCCCTCGCACTCAACTTCCCACCCTCTCTTGGGGGGAGGGTGAAGAACTAGCAGGACATCGATCCATCTCCCCCACCCGCCCTTGGGGGGCGGGTCGACAAAATTCGAGCGATAGCGAAGAATTTTTCGGGGCGGGGGCTCTGCCTCGCCGCTTACCCCGCCCCGAAATTTGTTCCGCTGGCGCGGCCCAAATTTCGACCCTCCCCCAAGGGGAGGGTGGGAAAGATAGTGCGGGAAGCAGCCCCTCAAACCACCCGCGCCATCCGCCGTCTCACCGCCGCCAGATAGCGTTCCCGCTTGTTCTGCGTCGAGCCGTCCATCTGGTAGCAGCCGAGCCAGAGCTGGCGGCAGTCCGGCGCACAGAGCGCCCTCATGCCGCGCATCAGCACCCGGCGATGCGGCTCGCCGACGAGCTTCGACCACCACCAGGGCGCGCCGCAGCTCGTCACGGCCGCCAGCAGATGGATATGCGTCAGTCCCGGCTGAATGCGCCCGCCGCCCGGCGGCAGGTGAAAGGCGACGCCCGGCAGCCAGACGCGGTCGAGCCAGCCCTTCAGCATCGCCGGCATGTCGTACCACCAGGTCGGAAAGACGAAGACAATTCCTTCCGCCCATTTCAGATCCTCGGCATAGGAACCGAGCCCTTCAGGCACTTCCCGCTCGTTCTCATAGGCGGCATGTTCTTCCGCCGTGAAGCGCGGATCGAAACCATCCGCATAGAGATCGACTATTCGCGTCTCGTGCCCGGCCTGCTCAAGCCCTTTCACAGCCGCGTCCCGCATCGCCGCGACGAAGCTCTTCTCTACCGGGTGGCAATAAACAACCAGCACGCGCATTCCGTGTCATTCCTTTCAGACATCGCGGATTTTCGAAATCAGGACCCTGACAAAACGCGCCGGGTTCCATCGGGTTCCATCCCGGTTCCGCAGGCGGAAATACGTCGCAAAAACGTTGGCTTCTCACCAGTCCCCCAGCGCAAGCCCCACAACCGCCAGCGCCGCAATTGCCGCCGTGTCGGCCCGCATGATGCGCGGCCCGAGCGAGAGCACCGCCGTATCCTTCCGCCCCCGGAGCATATCGCGTTCCTTCGGCGAGAACCCGCCCTCCGGCCCGATCAATATGGCGAGCGGCGCGCCGCGCCAGCCCTCTTCCGCCAGCCGCGCCAGCGCCTCGCGCGCCGCGCCCGGTTCCTCGCTCTCGTCGCAGAAGAGGATGCGCCGTCCCGGCGCCGCCTCCTCCCACCGCGCGAGCAGGCTGCCGAGCTTTTCCGCTTCCCGCACCTCCGGCACGGCGACGAGGCCGCATTGCTCCGCCGCCTCCACGGCATTCGCCTGCAGCCGCTCATCCTTCAGCCGCGTCACGACGGTGCGCTCCGTGATGACCGGCTGGATCACCGCCGCCCCCATCTCCGTCGCCTTCTGCGCGATGAAATCGAGCCGCGCCTTCTTCACCGGCGCGAAGAGCAGCCAGATATCGGGCAGCGGCTCCTGCACCCTCGTCTGCGCCGTCAGCTCCAGCACGCAATTCTTCTTGTGCGCTTCCGCGATCCGCGCCGCCCATTCCCCGTCCCGCCCGTTGAAAAGCAGCACAGCCGCCCCCTCGCCCATCCGCAGCACATTGACGAGATAATGCGATTGGTCGCGCTCGAGCGTCAGCCTCGCGCCCGCGTTCAACGGCTCTTCTATATAGAGCCGCGCCTTCCCGCTCGCACAGCGGGGGGCGTCGTCGGTGATGTCGGGAGTTGTGTCGGCCATCGCACCCTCTGTCGTCACTCACCTTGTAAGGCGCGCACTACCTTTGCCAAAAACAAAATTGTCATCCCGGCGAAAGCCGGGGCCCATGGGCCTCTCGCCTTGCCACGGCTTCAGATGGATTCCGGCTTTCGCCGGAATGACATTCTCTCATTCAGGTAGCCCGATCCCAATGTCGGCAGTCCGTCGGCGTGGTGCTGCACGAGCCCTACCGGGTCACCATCTTCCGCTCCCACAAAGTTCGCCTCAAGCAACCTCGCAAAGCGGCGCATCCGGAAGCCACTCAATACTCCGTCCTCTGGAATCGGATGAGGCGAAGAACGTACGACAGCAAGACTGGCACCAGAAACAGGAGAATGAGATGAAGAAAGTAGATTAGCCCCAAACCGGCCCTCTCTTTACGAAGATCGCATTCCTGATACGCACAGGAGTTCGGGACACCAAACAGGACATAGACAAAAAGTACGAAGAAGAGGCCCAGCGTTAAGGCAGTGACCTCCGGTTTTGACTTCAGAAATTCGCCATTGTCGGGCAGTCGAAATATGCCCCGCCCGGAAAGCATGAAGCCGAGGCCGAACACGACGATTTCGACAGCACCCAGCAGAAAGGCACGCGCCTGAAAGAGCGCCATCGTCTCGCTGAGTGCCTTATCCGCGCTTGGCTGCCCAAGAATGGTCTCCGTGGTTTCGATGATCCACTCTGCGAAACTCGAATCCAGATCACCATAGAAACCGCGCCCAAGAACGTAGAACCACAGGAAGTAGAGGGAGAGGAGAACGGCGCTGGCCACATTGAGGCGCGCCACGACGCGTCGCTCAGCATCCCATTCTCACTGTTCCTCATCCGTGGGAAACTTCGGACGCGGAACCAACTCGCCAAACCTCCACATGCGCGCCCTCCCCCTCCTTGTCCCTGTCGAAAGCAAATGCTGTTCTTCTTGGGTACTCTAATGTTGCGCCCCTTCCGACTGTAGTCGACAAAACCCCCATGCACCCCCGCAAGACCGCCCGTGTCCTCCTCTTCGATCCGCAGAACCGTCTCCTCCTCGTCCGCATGCATGACCCGGATGTCGGCGATGCCGCGGGCAAGGTGCTGGCCGCGCCCTATTGGGTGACCATCGGCGGGGAAATCGAGCCCGGAGAGGACGTTGCCACAGCGGCAAGGCGGGAGCTCCGGGAGGAGACGGGACTGAGCGGCGTCCGCTTCGGTCCACCCGTCTGGACCACCGAACATTCGCTTTGCATCCACGGCAAAACCCGTCTCCTTCAGGAGACCTTCCTCCCCGCCTGGACCGATGCAACCGATCTCAACCAGAGCGCGTGGACCGAGCTGGAGCGGCAGGTCATTCACGAGATGAAATGGTGGACGCCGGGTGAGCTTCAGGCGACGGAGGAGACCATTTTCCCCACTTCGCTGCCGCAACATATCCCCGCCCTGACAAGGGGAGATATCCCCGCTTTGCCCTTCGCAATCGCACCCTGACGAGCCGGCAAAACACCAGATGACGGTTTCGTGACGGTTGGATGACAGTCGCCTGCATTATGGCATATCCATGCCCTCTCCCGGGGTGCAAACAAGGCTCCGAATCGCTAGTGTCGGCCCGTCGAAACAGCCCCGGAAAATGCTCCCTGGGCGCCTCCTCGCAGCGGATCCGAAGATGACCCAGCAGGCCGAAACCCGCGTCGCCGATGCGCCGCCCGCGAACTGGGTGGACCGCTTCGCGCCTCGTTTCGCGCGTCCCTATATGCGGCTCGCGCGCCTCGACAGGCCCATCGGCACATGGCTGCTGCTGCTCCCTTGCTGGTGGTCTATCGCGCTTGCAGGCGATGCGGGCCCGGACCTCGGCCTCATGCTTATCTTCGCTATCGGCGCAATCGTCATGCGCGGCGCGGGCTGCACATGGAACGACATCGCGGATCGCAACATCGACGCGGCGGTGGAGCGCACGCGGTCGCGTCCCATTCCATCGGGCGCCGTCAGCGTCAAGGCCGCGTGGATTTTTCTTGCCGCGCAATGTCTCGCCGGTCTCGCGGTTCTTCTTTCGCTCAATGCGTTCACCATCGCGCTTGGCCTCGCATCGCTCGCGCTCGTCGCGATCTATCCTTTCATGAAGCGCGTCACGTATTGGCCGCAGATCGTTCTCGGCCTCGCCTTCAATTGGGGCGCGCTGATGGGCTGGGCGGCCGTCACGGGTTCGCTCGCGCTCGCGCCGGCGCTGCTTTATCTCGGCGCGATCTTCTGGACCGTCGGCTATGACACGATCTATGCGCATCAGGACAAGGACGACGATGCGCTGATCGGCGTCAAGTCATCGGCGCTGAAGCTCGGGGCATCCACGCGGAAATGGCTCTGGGTTTTCTATGGTGCGATGATCGCGGCGCTTGTCGCGTCGGGCGCCGCCGCCTCCATCGGCATGTTCTTCTATCTCGGCGTCGCGCTCGCCGCCCTGCAGCTCGTCTGGCAGATCGTGAAGCTCGATGTCGACGATCCGGCGCTCTGCCTTCACCTCTTCCGCTCCAATCGCGATTTCGGCTTCATCGTCTTCGCCGCCATCGTCGCGGGAAAACTCTTCTAGCCGGGTTCCTGCGGCTTCACGTCGGAGAGCTTGTCGACCTTTCTCAGGTCCGGGAAAAGCCACATCCATATGCCGACGACGCCGAGCGTGCCGAGGCCGCCGATCACGACGGCGGGAACGGTTCCGAACCATGCGGCCGTAAGACCGGATTCGAATTCGCCGAGTTCGTTCGAGGCGCCGATGAAGAGCATTTCCACGGCCGTCACGCGGCCGAGCATGGGCTGTGGGGTGGCGAGCGGAATAAGCGTCGAGCGGATGTTGACGCTCACCATGTCGGAGGCGCCCATGATCGCCAGCGCGCCGAGCGTCAGCAGGAAATCTTCCGACAATCCGAACGCGATGGTGGCGACACCGAAAATGGTGACGCAGGCGAACATGATGTGGCCGGTGCGCTTCCTGATCGGCCGCCAGATGATGAGCAGGTTGACGATGATGGCGCCGATGGCGGGCGCGGATCGCATGAGCCCGAGCCCTTCCGGTCCGACATGCAATATATCGCGCGCGAAGATCGGCAGCAGCGCCACCGCGCCGCCGAGCAGCACCGCGAAGAGATCGAGCGAGATTGCGCCGAGCACGATGGGCGTGCGGCGCATATAGGCGATGCCCGCCGTCACGCGCTTCAGCGCGCCGACGGTGGAGCCGGTCGTTCCGACGGGCGGGCGCGTACGGATCGCGAGGAAGGCGGCGGCGACGCAGAGAAAAAGCGCGGCGCAGAGCGCATAGACGAGGACCGGGCCGAAGAGGTAGAGCCCGCCGCCGATTGCCGGTCCGGTGATGACCGCGATCTGGAACGAGGATGAGCTTACCGCCACCGCGCGCGGCAATTGCACCGCCGAGACGAGCAGCGGCACGAAGGAGCGGGAGGCAGGCGCCATGAAGGCGCGCGCGCAACCGAACAGTGCCAGCGCCGCGTAAAAATATGTGACGTCGCCTGAATGCGTCAGTGTGAGGAGGATCAGCCAGCCTGCCGCCGCCGCCTCCATCACCGCGCTCACCGCCACGATGATGCGGCGGTCGATGCGGTCGGCGATGTCGCCTGCCGGCAGGGTCAGCAGCACGATCGGCAGGAATTGCGCGAGGCCGACATAGCCGAGCGCCATCGGGCTCTCCGTGATGTCGTAGACCTGCCAGCCCACCGCCACCGACTGGATCAGCATGGCGAGCGTGCCGAGGAACCTGCCGGAAATGTAGAGCCTGAAGTCGCGCAGCCGGAAAAGCCCGGCGGTCGTGTCCTCGGTCATGCGGTCGGTCGGCGGTGTTGAAGTCATCTTCCGGATTCCGTTTTGCCGCTTTATGCCCCAACCCCTCTCCCTTGTCGCTGCCCATCCGCGCAAGCCCTTTTGTCGCAGGCGCAAATGCTTGAATTTTTGCGCCGCATCGCTAAATATGTTGCATCGCAATATCTCCGGAAGGAGGCAGCTATGTTGAAGAAAATGCTCAGAAAATGGCTTCATGAGGCCGCTCTGGCGGCCGAGGTTTTCACGGGTCAGGCGCATTGGCGCGCGTTCGAGGAGAGGGCGCGCCAGACGGCGCCGAAACAGGCTCAGGCGTCCGCCGCCGATCATGATTTTGTCCCGGTGCTTCGCGCCGCCGATTGATCCGTATACGTCTAAAAAAGCCCCCGGCTTTCGCCTCCCGTGATTACGGGAAAAGCGAAAGCCGGGGTTTTTGTTTGCGAGGCCGCGGGCGCGCACTCTTGACGGACTTGGGTGAACCATGGTTCATTTCATCGATGAACGGAGGTTCATATCTTGGCCTACAGGCAGACTGACAAGGTGGCGGCACGGCTGGCGGACACCCGGCGCAGCATCCTCGATGCAGCGCGGATGCTTGTGGCCGATGGCGGCTTTGCGGCCGTTCAGATGACCGAGATTGCAAAAAGAGCCGGCGTCGCAACAGGCACGCTTTACCGCTATTTCTCCTCCAAGGAAGAACTTTGCCGACAGGTATTTCGCGAAGTGTCCGCGCGGGAGATGGACATGCTCGCGACAATCGCTTCGGGGAACGAACCTGCGCGCGAGAGGCTGGCCGAGGTGCTGCGCACATTCGCCAGCCGCGCCGTTCGGGGCCGGCGCCTGGCCTATGTCCTGCTCGCCGAGCCTGTGGATGTGAACCTTGCCGAGGAGCGCGCCTTCTTCCGTCGCACCCATGCCGAGATCTTCGCCGGCATTCTCGAGGACGGCATTGAGACCGGCGAATTTCCAAAGACCAATGCGCGGATTGCGGCCGCCTGCATCGCAGGCGCCATACCCACGGCGTTGATCGGTCCCCTCGCACCGGAATCGCACGAGCTCGACAGCGCGCCCGAGCGCGTGGTGGAAGAGATCGTCAGTTTCTGCATGGCAGGTGCCGGCGTGACGGCGCCACGAAAATCGAACCAGACGAAAGAACGGAGAGCATCGCTATGAGCGCCGCGAAAGACCTTCTCACGCCAGGACAACTCGCCATTGTGCGCCAGCGCTCGGACATCCGCGGCACATGGGCGGTGGTTCACGCCTGGGGCGTCATCTTCGGCGCCATGGCCGTCTTCGTCGCCTTTCCCAATCCGCTCACCTATATCCTCGCGGTAATGGTCATCGGTGCACGCCAGCTTGGGTTGGCGATCCTCATGCATGACGGCGCGCATGGCATCCTCACGCATAATCCGAAGCTCAACGCGTTTCTGAGCCAGTGGCTCTGCGCTTATCCGATGATGGCGGAGACGGGCACCTATCGCCGCTACCACCTGAAGCATCACGCGAATACGCAGCAGCCCGAAGATCCCGACCTCATCCTGTCGGCGCCCTTTCCGATCACGCGCAAGAGCTTCCGCCGCAAGATGATCCGCGATCTCACCGGCCAGACCGGCTATCAGCAGCGCAAGGCGCAGATATTGAACGCCATCGGGAAAGCGGATTGGCCGCTCGAACAGCGTCTGCGGCACTTCTGGAGCAAGCTCGGCCGGGCGACCGTTGCCCAACTCGCGATCTTTACGGTGCTTGCTGCCGCCGGCCACTGGTATCTCTATTTCGTCCTCTGGCTCGTGCCGTTCCTCACCTGGCAACAGGCGATCACGCGCATCCGCAACATCGCGGAACATGCCATGGTACCGGACGATAACGATCCGTTCCGCCATGCGCGGACGACCAAGGCCAATCTCATCGAACGCGCGCTCATCGCCCCCTACTGGGTGAATTATCACGTCGAGCATCACCTGATGATGTGGGTGCCCTGCTATAACCTTCCCCTCGCGCGCCGCTTCCTGATCGCGAACGGCCATGGCCCCCGCATGGAGACGAAGGAGAACTATGTCGAGGTGATCCGCATGGCGACTTCGCGCCCGGACACGGACGACAAGCCTGGCAGCGTCGTCCACAATGCACGGCGGCAGCGCGTTTCCGGCACCATGGGCGAAGGCTTTGCGGAGAGCCAGGACGCGGCTTGAGCTTTCCGCTGCGTCCGATCCGCCGCCTTTGTCGCGCCTCGCCCGCGTGGTAAGTCTCTCCCAACAAGATTTTAATTCCGGGAGAGAAACATGGCCGAAGCAGCCGGTGCCGAGCAGGAAACCACCGCCATCCGCGAGGCGCATCGCTTCGATCTGAAGCGGCTCGAGGCCTATTGCCGCGACGCCGTCGAAGGCTTCGGCGGCACGCTCGAAGTGCGCCAGTTCGAGGGCGGGCAGTCAAACCCCACATTCCTGCTGACAACAACAGGTGCAGGCGGCGGCAAACGCTATGTGATGCGCAAGAAGCCACCGGGACAGCTTCTCGCCAGTGCCCATCAGGTCGATCGCGAGTATCGGGTGATGAAGGCGCTCGCCGAAACCGATGTTCCGGTTCCGCATATGTATGCGCTTTGCGAGGATGACAGCGTCATCGGCACGTCCTTCTATGTCATGGAATATCTGGAAGGCCGCGTCTTCCGCGAGTCGGTCATGCCCGGGGCGAGCGAGGCGGAGCGCCGCGCCGTTTACGCCAACCTCGCGGAAAATCTCGCGAAGCTTCACAAGGTCGACTACGAGAAGGTAGGCCTCGGCGATTTCGGAAGGCCGGGCAATTATTTCGAGCGCCAGACCGGCCGCTGGATCAAGCAGTATCGCGGCGCGCAGACGGCCGACATTCCGTCGATGGAAAAGCTCATCGACTACCTGCCGGCGCATATTCCCGACGAGCCCTCGGTAACGATCGCACATGGCGATTACCGTCTCGGCAACACGATGTTCCACCCTACCGAGCCGCGCATGATCGCGGTGCTCGACTGGGAGCTTTGCACCATCGGCCATCCGTTTGCCGATGTCGCTTACACCTGCATGTACGATCTTCTGGGCATCGCAGGCGGCGCCACGGAGATCGACCGCAATGAAACGCCGGGCATACCGACGGAGCAGGAGTTCGTCGCCGAGTATTGCCGCCATGCCGGCCGCGACGGCATTCCGAACTGGAATTTCTATCTTGCCTTCTCGATGTTCCGTCTCGCTTCCATCAGTCAGGGTGTCTACAAGCGCGGGCTCGACGGCAATGCGAGTTCGGAGCGCGCGATGACGCTGGGAGATTCCTGCCGCCTGCTCGCGGATCGCGCATGGCAAATCATACAGCGCCCGGACTAATCAGGCTTTGCGCCGAAAATACGGTTAGCGCTCCGTTAACGTCGTATTGACGGGCAATGGAAAGTTAAACAAATGTCCCTAGCATCCTCCCTGTAGCGGCACCTGCCGGTTCGCGAAAGCAGCCGGCGCATCCGTGAGTGGGGAGAATCCATGGGCCGTCCCGCAGACAAGGGACAAGCGGCGAAGCAGTCCGAGACCAGTGCGGGAGAATTCCGCGCGGCATCGGGCGATTTCTATCGCGCCCTCGTCGAAAATGTCGGCGACATCCTCACCATTCTCGATTGCGACGGCGTCATCACCTATCAGAGCCCGGCTGTGCGCAAGGCGATGGGCACGTCGGAAGATCTTCTCGTCGGGCGCCGGATCGCGGATCTCGTTCATCCCGACGACCGTGAGCGCATCGAGCGGCGTATTGCGGAATGTGCGCGCGTCCCCGGCTCGGAAGTCCTGGAACTCGTGCGCCTGCCGCATCTCAACGGAACGTGGCGCCGCCTGGAAACGCGCGGATGCAATCTGATCGGCGACCCCGATGTGGCCGGTATCCTGTGCGTCTCTCGCGACGTAACCGAAACCCATATGCTGGAAAGCAAGCTGCGCGAAGCCGAGCAGCTGGCGCGCTTCGGCCATTGGCGCTGGGTGAAGGGCGAGCCGGCGCCGCAATGGTCGCGCGGCGTGGCCAGGATCCTCGGCCTTGAAGAGGGTCAGCTTCCCGCCGCCGGCGACTGGTACGAACATCTCGTTCACCCGGAAGACCGCGACGAGCTTCTTTCACAATTCATCGACGCCTTCGAGACGCACGAGCCCGTAAATTCCATTACCCGCTTTCGTGCCGGAGACGGGAACTACCGCTACATCAAGACCTATGCCTATGCCGAGGCTGATGCCTATAGCGAGATCGGCGCGCTTGTCGGCCTCGCAGAAGATGTGCATGAGGAGGTCGAGGCCGAACTCGCGCTCAAGGCGAGCGAAGCGAAATACCGGCTGATGACGGAGCAGGCCTCCGACGTCGTGGCGCATTACGACGCGGAATCGAAAGTCATCTTCATCTCACCTGCCGTCGAGCCGATCCTCGGCCGGAAGGCCGAGGAATTCATCGGCAATCCGATTTCGGAAGAGATGATCCACCGGGAAGATTTTCCGCGCGCGCGGGATGCCTTCATCCAGTGCATTACCAGCGGCGAGTCGGTCCATTTCGACTACCGGTTCCTTCACAAGGACGGACACTATGTCTGGCTTGAGTCGACGATGCGCCGGGCGTGCGACACGGATGGCAGGCAGACGGCGGAAGTGATCGGTATCACGCGCGACATCAGCGAGCGCAAGCGGCACGAGATGGAGCTTCTCGATGCGCGTGAGCGCGCAGAAACCGCGAGCCGTACGAAGTCCCGCTTCCTCGCCAATATGAGCCACGAGCTCCGGACACCGCTCAACGCGATCATCGGATTCTCGGAAATTCTGCGTATGCAGATGTTCGGCGCGCTCGGGCATCCGCGATATACCGAATATGCGCAGCTCATCAACGAAAGCGGCGCGCTTCTCCTCGATCTCATAAGCGACATTCTCGACATGTCGAAGATCGAGGCGGGAAAATACGAACTGCATCCCGAAACGGTGGACGCTGCCGCTCTCATCGAATCCTGCGTGCGCCTCGTCCGCGGCCGGGCCGAGGAGAACGGCATTCACCTCGTCAAGAAAATCCAATGCGCGGAGCTTGGCGGCACCCTTGTCGCGGATGAGCGCGCCCTCAAGCAGATCATGCTGAACCTTCTGTCCAACTCGGCGAAATTCACGCCGGCGGGCGGGCGCATTTCGGTTGCGCTTACGGAGACGGAAGAAACGATCTGTTTCGCCGTCGCCGATACGGGGCGCGGCATCCCGGCCGATCAGATCGCGCGGCTCGGCCAACCCTTTGAACAGATCGCGACAGATGCGGCGCTCAGCAAGGAGGGTACAGGCCTCGGCCTTGCCCTGGTGCGCTCTCTTGCCGAGTTGCATGGCGGCAGCATGGCGATCGACAGCGAACTCGGCGTCGGCACAACGGTCACTGTAACGCTTCCGAAGATCCCCTATTGCGCGCTGCCCTCGTCCGCACCGGCCGCGGAGCCGGAGCCCGGTCCCATCGCGGCGACAATCTAGCCGTCAGCTTCCCATCATCCGGCGCAGGGCTGCGTCCAGTTCGGCCACCACTTTCGCGGCGGCGGGATGTTTCTGCACGCCCTTGTAATAGGCCTGCGCCGAAGGAAAATTCTTGAGCGGATCGACTTCACCGAACATCGGGCCTATCTGATCGAAGAAAAACAGGATCGGCACCAGCGTGCAATCCGCAATGGTCAGTGTGTTGCCGACGGCACATTCGGGGCTGCCGATGTAATGATCCAGCCAGCCCATCGCCTTTGTCAGCTCGGCCATTTCGCGGGCAACGACGTTCGGGTCGCGGCCGGCGGGATTGATCTGGGTAAAGAGTTCGCCCATAGGCACCATGACGTAGAGATCGCCGATCCGCGCGAGAAGCCGCATGCGCGCCGCCGCTACGGGGTCGCTCGGCCGCATCGGTATGCCGAGCCCCTTGTCCTCGAAATATTCGAGGATCGTTTCGGACTCCGGCACCGTAATGTCGCCATCGACAAGCAGCGGCACCTTGTGCATCGGCGCAAGGCGGCTGAACTCGGGTTCCAGCTCCGGGTTCGGCATGTCGAGCAGTTCCACGTCCAGATCCTTGGCATAGATCGCCAGGCGGCAGCGCGCGGCAAAGGGCGAAAGCTGCGCGTTGTAGAGTTTCATTCCGGTGGCAATGCTCATGATCTTGTCCGCTGCGTGATTTGTCCGTCGCATGAAAACGGCCGGCCCTGTCGGGACCGGCCGTAACCATGCTCGCTCATCCGAAAGCCCAAAACCGGCGAATGAAACGATCGCTTTTCACGATCATTCCGCCGCGGCGCGGACCTTGTTCATGTGCTTCTTGAACTCAAGCCGCGCAATGGTGCGGTTGTGCACTTCGTCCGGACCGTCGGCCAGGCGCAGCGTGCGAATACCCGAATACATTTTCGCAAGACCGAAATCGGTGGTCACGCCGCCGCCGCCATGAGCCTGGATGGCATCGTCGATGACCTTGAGGGCCATGCGGGGCGCGGCCACCTTGATCATGGCGATCTCGGTGCGGGCGACCTTGTTGCCCACCGTGTCCATCATGTAGGCGGCTTTCAGCGTCAGCAGGCGGCACATCTCGATTTCGGTGCGGGCTTCCGCCACGCGCTGTTCCCACACGGAGTGATCGGCGATCTTCTTGCCGAAAGCTTCGCGCGAGAGCAGGCGCTGACACATCTTTTCGAGCGCGCGTTCCGCAACGCCGATGGTGCGCATGCAGTGATGAATGCGGCCAGGTCCAAGGCGGCCCTGGCTGATTTCGAAACCGCGGCCTTCGCCGAGGAGAAGATTCTCGGCGGGAACGCGGACATTTTCGAGAATGACTTCCGCGTGGCCGTGCGGCGCGTCGTCATAGCCGAACACGGGCAGCATGCGCACGATCTTGACGCCCTTGGCATCGAGCGGCATGAGGATCTGCGACTGCTGGCGATAGGTGTCGGCCTTCGGATCGGTCTTGCCCATCACGATCGCGATCTTGCAGCGCGGATCGCCGACGCCCGAGGACCACCACTTGCGGCCGTTGATGACGTATTCATCACCGTCGCGTTCGATGCGCGTCGCGATGTTGGTGGCGTCGGATGAAGCGACATCCGGCTCGGTCATCAGGAACGCCGAGCGGATTTTGCCCTGAAGCAGCGGCTCCAGATATTCCTTCTTGTGGCGCTCGTTGCCGTAGCGTTCCAACACTTCCATGTTGCCGGTGTCGGGCGCGGAGCAGTTGAAGACTTCCGACGCCCAGCCGACCCGGCCCATGATTTCGCAGGCCGAGGAATATTCAAGATTGCTCAGCCCGCCGCCACGCTCGGATTCCGGCAGGAAGAGATTCCACAGGCCCTCTTCCTGCGCCTTCGGCTTCAGGTCTTCGAGGATCTGCGGCACCTGCCAAGGATTGCCCGCCTCGCGGAAGGCCTTCATCTGGTCGTCATAGGTTTTCTCGTTCGGATAGATGTACTTGTCCATGAACCGCTCGAGACGAGCCAGCAGTTCCTTGACCTTGTCGGTATGTTCGAAATTCATGAGGTCTCCCCTTCGTATTTCTTGTGGGTTGGAGGCTTTGAGCCTCCTTCTCAAATGACGAATGGCGGCACTCTAACGGGTTGGCGCGTGCAAATCACGCGGAAAGCCGCAAAGACCTCTGCGGCCTTTCAGTCTCGCCGCAGCGCGAAAAAGCTCCGTAAAAGCTCCGCCGACCGTCTCTCTCCGATGCCGCCATAGACGTCGGGCCGGTGATGGCAAGTCGGCTGGGTGAAGATGCGGGGCCCGTGATCCACCCCGCCGCCCTTCTCGTCCGCGGCTCCGTAATAAAGCCTGCGGATACGCGCAAAAGAGATCGCCGTCGCACACATGGCGCAGGGCTCCAGCGTCACATAGAGATCGCAGCCGATGAGCCGTTCCGAGCCGATTTCCGCACAGGCCGCCCGGATGGCGAGCAATTCGGCATGGGCGGTCGGGTCCTTCAGCTCCAGTGTCCGGTTGCCGGCCCGGGCGAGGACCCGGCCCTCACCATCCACCACCACGGCCCCCACCGGCACCTCGCCGCGCGCAGCCGCCGCCTCGGCCTCGGCAAAGGCAATATCCATAGGGCGATCTGCGGGTTCGGGGGCGTTCATGGCGGGGACCGTGCCTTCCCTTCTCTCCATCCGTCAAGCACGGCTTCCTGTCCGGCGGGCCGCCTGATAAAGAGAGGCCATGAAACCGAGCCCCCAATCCTCACCAGACACCCCCGCAGGCGACCGCATCGCGAAAGTGATTGCGCGCGCCGGCATTTGCTCGCGCCGCGAGGCCGAGAAGCTTATCGAGGAAGGCCGCGTCACGGTGGATGGCAAGGTGCTGAAAAGCCCCGCCCTCAACGTCACAGGCCGCGAGACCATCATCGTCGACGGCAAGGCCTTGCCCGCGCAGGAGCCGACAAAGCTCTGGCGCTACCACAAGCCGGCCGGCCTCGTCACCACGGCGAAGGACCCGGAAGGCCGGACCACCGTATTCGAGAAGCTGCCGGACGATATTCCGCGCGTCGTCTCGGTGGGCCGGCTCGACATCAATACCGAGGGTCTGCTGCTTCTCACCAATGACGGCGAGCTGGCGCGGCTGCTCGAACTGCCCGCCACGGGCTGGACGCGGCGCTACCGGGTGCGCGCCTGGGGCCGCATCACCCAGGCCGATCTCGACAAGCTCAAAAACGGCATCACTGTCGAAGGCGTGCGCTACGGCCCGATCGAGGCGACGATCGACAAGGTGCAGGGATCGAATGTCTGGCTCACGCTCGGCCTGAAGGAAGGCAAGAACCGCGAGGTGAAGCGCGTCCTCGCCGAACTCGGCTTGAGCGTCAACCGCCTCATCCGCCTTTCCTTCGGTCCGTTCCAGATCGGCGATCTCGAACCGGGCGACATCAAGCAGGTGCCGAACCGGGTGCTGATGGATCAGCTTGGCGCCCATGCCGAACAATTCGCGCCGGCCGAAGTGCGGCCGTCGAAAGGCGCGGCGACCGGCAGCACCGGAAAATGGACTGGCGGTAAACCTGTCGGCAGGAAAGCAGGCGACAAACCGCCTGCAAAGCCGGAGCGGACAAAGCCGGGTGGCACGAAGCCGAAACTGAAAACCTTCCGTGAGAAAAAGGCCGATACGGCCGGCAAGAGAAAGGCTCCGAATGCGGATCGTCGGCGGCGTCCATAGGGGCCGGGCCATCGCGGCGCCGAAAGGCGACATCGTGCGGCCGACAAGCGACCGCACGCGCGAAGCCTTGTTCAACATTCTCGCCCATGCGGACTTTGGCGAGTTCACGCTTGAAGGCGCGCGCGTACTCGATCTCTTCGCGGGAACCGGCGCCCTCGGCCTCGAAGCCCTGTCGCGCGGCGCGAGCTTCGCGCTCTTCGTCGACGATCACGCGGAGAGCCGTGGCGCCATCCGCGAAAATCTCGAACATCTCGGCCTCAACGGAAACGCGAAGCTCTACAAGCGCGACGCGACGAAGCTCGGCCCCCGTCCCGGCAGCGTCGGTCCCGCCTTCACGCTGCTCTTCGCCGACCCGCCCTACGGCAAAGGCCTCGGCGCGGCGGCGCTTCTGTCCGCGCGCGACGGCGACTGGCTCGCGCCCGGCGCACTCTGCGTTCTGGAGGAAACCGCGCTTGCCGATTTCGTCTCGCCGGAAGGTTTCGAGGAACTCGACCGGCGCCGCTACCGCGATACCGAAATCATCTTCATGAAGCTAAGCAACTAATGCCCAGTCTTTTCCGGCGAAGGTCATCTTCTTGGAGTTTCTCAGCTGTTGGGCTGCCCATCGCATTTCATATTGCCACTTGTAAAATAAATCACCTGAAGTCCGGAGCTCCGCTTCGTGGTGCTCCCATATGTGCTTGGCGACAGTGACAATGCTGGCTTTTCCCCCATTTGAACGAACAGCTTCATAAACCCAGTTTCGCAATTCTTCACGACCAGCCATCTCAGCCCTCCTCGTTCAACGGCATTATAGACATTAGCCCATTTCTCAATGGTGGCCACCTATGCACAATACCAACCTCCTTCTTCCCGGTCTCTCCGTCCTCGCCGACCAATATGATGCGCTTCTCTGCGACGTCTGGGGCGTGCTCCACAATGGCCGCGAGGCCTATCCGGGCGTCGCCGAGGCACTGGGAAAATTCCAGGCGAAGGGCGGTCATGTGCTGCTGCTGTCCAATGCGCCGCGCCCGTCCGATGCGCTGCCCATCATGTTCGTGCGCATGGGCATTCCGCATGATGTCTATGACGGCATCCTGA
The DNA here is from genome assembly GCF_000017565.1 of Parvibaculum lavamentivorans DS-1. Lineage (NCBI taxonomy): Bacteria > Pseudomonadati > Pseudomonadota > Alphaproteobacteria > Hyphomicrobiales > Parvibaculaceae > Parvibaculum > Parvibaculum lavamentivorans. The sequence goes on along the minus strand of NC_009719.1, from coordinate 706,098 downwards.
CGTCGGGCGATGCAACAAAAATCTATCTCGCTTCGCATGAACGCGGCACGCGCTGCTACTATATCGGTCCCGACCGCGACCTGTCGCTCTTCGACGGCACGGGCGTCTCCAGCGTCGGCGAAGCGGAGGGTGAATTCATTCTCGTCACCGGGCCCTTCGACGACGAGACCGAAGGGCCGGAAGACTACCGCGCGCAATTCACTTCACTCGCCGCGCGCAAGCTGCCGCTCATCTGCGCCAATCCGGACATCATCGTCGAGCGGGGCGACCGACACATCTATTGCGCCGGCGCTCTCGCGCGGCTCTATGAAGAGCTCGGCGGCGAAGTCGTCTATTTCGGCAAGCCGCACGGCCCCGTCTACGAGATCGCCCGCAAACGCCTCGCCGATCTTGCGGGCGGCGCCATTCCCGATGCCCGCGTCCTCGCGGTCGGCGACGGCCCCCTCACCGACATCAAGGGCGCGAACGATGCCGGCATCGACGCCCTTTTCATTACCGGCGGCATCGCGGCGGCCGATTGCGGCCCTTCCGTCGAGGCGCCGGAGGAGGCGCGTGTCGATCTGGTGCTGTCCCGGGCCGGGGTCAGGGCCGTCGGCGCCATGCCCCGGCTGATCTGGTAATAACGCAACGGCAGCCGGTGTCCGGCCCCCCGTACTTGACGCTGGGGAGCCGATCCGCCATGACCTTGGCCGGACCACCACCGGCCGGAGCCCCGATCCCAACCGATGCAGATCATCCGCCACTACGAGCATGTGCCGCCCGGCCTTCGGGGCGCGGTCTATGCGCTTGGCAATTTCGACGGCGTGCATCTCGGCCACCAACAGGTGATCGGCAAGGCGGCGGAAGTCGCGCGTGAACTCGGCGCGCCGCTCGGCGTTCTCGTCTTCGAGCCGCATCCGCAGCAATTCTTCTTTCCCGAGCGTCCGTTCTTCCGCCTGACGCCCTTCCGCGCCAAGGCCCGCCTTCTCGAAGGGCTGGGGGTCGATATTCTCGCCGCGCTTCCCTTCGACGCGCACATGGCGCAGAAGCTCGCGCCCGAATTCGTCCTCGATGTGCTGGTGAACGGCCTCCACGCCGTCCATATCGTCGCCGGCTATGATTTCCGGTTCGGCAAGGGCCGCGGCGGCGATGTCGCGGCGCTGTCCTATATGGGCGAGATGGAAGGCTTCGGCGTCAGCATCGTCGAGGAAGTGCAGGCGGGCGGCGTCACCTATTCGTCGACGCGCATCCGCGAGTTGCTGGCGAAGGGCGATCCGCGCGGCGCGGCCGATCTTCTCGGCCATTGGTGGACAGTGGAAACCCATATCCAGCAGGGCGACCAGCGCGGCCGCACCATCGGCTTCCCAACCGCCAACCTGCCCCTCGGGGACCATGTACAGCCGGCGCTCGGCGTCTATGCGGTGAAGGTCGAAATCGAGGACGGCCCTCACAAGGGCACCTATAACGGCGTCGCGAATTTCGGCAGGCGGCCCACCTTCGACAAGCAGGACGTGCTGCTCGAGGTTCATATTTTCGACTTCGACGGCGATCTCTATGGCGTTCACGCGGCGATTTCCTTCATCGAATATCTCCGACCGGAGCAGAAATTCGATGGTCTGGAGAGCCTGAAGGCGCAAATCGCCAAAGACAGCGAGAAGGCCCGCACCCTGCTGGCCGGCTCATGAGTTCCGCCGCAGCGCCGGTCCGCGACCCTCTGCGCTTCATCCGCGAGAACACCCTCCTCCACGAGCCGCCACTTGTTCCGGAAGTCAGGCTGCATCTCGCTTCCGAAATTGTGCCTATATGGCAAATGACGGAGGAAGAGCTGGAAAAATCCGGCCTTCCTCCCCCTTTCTGGGCTTTTGCCTGGGCGGGCGGGCAGGCTTTATCGCGCTATATTCTCGACAATCCGGCAGTTGTCGGCGGCAAGCGGGTGCTGGATTTCGGTTCGGGCTCCGGCCTGATCGGTATCGCCGCCATGAAAGCCGGTGCAGCTTCGGTTCTTGCGGCGGATATAGACGCCTTTGCCGTTGCGGCAATCCAGTTGAACGCCACTATCAACGACGTAGTCGTCACGGCGACCGCCGAAGACCTGGTGGGCGTTGAGAACCGGGGCTGGGACGTCATTCTGGTGGGAGACATGTGCTATGAGGGCCCGCTTGCGCAGCGCATCGAGGCCTGGCTCCGGCGCCTCGCGGGCGAAGGCGCCGAGGTCCTGATCGGCGACCCGGGCCGCACCTATCTTCCAAAAAGCGGCCTCGAAAAGCTCGTCTCCTATGCGGTAAAAACCACCCGCGAGCTTGAGGATACCGATGTCCGCAACACCAGCGTCTGGCGCGTCCTGCCGCTCTGACTGTTCAATTACAGTCAGTTCAGCCTCCATTCGCGCACATCGTTTTGCGTTGTTTGGCTTTGCCTCAGTCCCTTGCCGGTGCTAATTCCAAAAAAGAACTTATTGCTGCCATTGCAACAGCCGAAGGATCGACCCGATGACCGACCATGTACTCGTCACCGTCGAAGACGGCGTCCAGATCGTCACGATGAACCGTCCTGACAAGAAGAACGCGCTGACGGCTGAAATGTACAAGGTACTGGCCGACGCCATCGAGACGGCGGATGCCGATCCGAAGATCCGCGTCACGCTTTACACCGGCTCCGGCGGCTCCTTCACGGCAGGCAACGACCTTGGAGATTTCGCCAAGGCGGGTACGACCCCGGTGGACGAGCAGCCGAAGGAAAAGCCGCATGTGACGCGCTTTCTTGAAAACCTCGCCAATGCCCAAAAGCCCATCGTGGCGGCGGTGAACGGCCTTGCTGTCGGCGTCGGCGTCACCATGCTGCTTCACTGTGACCTCGTTTATGCGAGCGCCAGCGCAACCTTCCAGATGCCCTTCGTCAATCTCGGCCTGGTGCCCGAGGCCGGCTCGACCTTCCTTCTGCAGCGCCAGATCGGCATTCAGAAGGCGGCTGATCTTTTCCTCACCGGCAAAAAGCTCGATGCGCAAAAGGCGGAGGCTATCGGGCTCGTGGCGGACGTGTTCCCGGATAATGCACTGCCCGGCGAGGCGCTCACCCGTGCCAAAGCCCTGGCGGCAAAAGCGCCGAATGCGGTCCGCGCCACAAAGGCGCTGCTGAAGGATAATGACCGTCCCCGCGTCGGCGAGGCGCGCGAAGCCGAAGCCCGCGTCTTCGGTGCCCAGCTGCGTTCAGATGAAGTCAAAGAGGCCATCAGCGCCTTTTTTGAAAAGCGGGCGCCGGATTTCTCGAAGTTCGGCTAGATCAGTAGGCGAGCGGCCTTGCGCCCATGGCAAGGCGGGGGCCCCAAAGGCGGGACTGGCCGGACTGGCCGAAAGTGAGCGGGCGGCGGGCCGAGAGCGGGTTCGCCCCCGCGTGAGGCTGAGGATCGTTCACCCGGATGGCGCCGAGGCGCCGCTCGGCGGGGTGAAGTCGGCCCTCGCGGTCCTCGACCAGCAGGGGCAGATGCAGAATGCGGCCCCATGAGCGCCAGCGGGAGGCGGCGTCCACGCCGTCCTCGCCCGCATAAACCACCAGGTTGCGGTTTCCATTGCCGCTGTGGCTCAGCTCAACAACAACAAAGAGCTTTGTTGCCATCTTGTCACAAGGCACAACCCTGAGCGCCACCCCATCATAGGCCGAGATAGGCTCGGACCATTCGAAACGGCCGAGTATCGGCGAACTGTCGGCGGCGGTGATGGCCGTATCGTGGATTTCGGCAAAGCGGATGAAGCCGAAAAGGCGCTCGTGAAGTTTGGTTGCCTTCACGGCAATTTTCTGCGGCAGATCATAAGGGTCGGCATCCAGCTCTTCGCCGCGCCATAGTCTCTTCCGTTGCCTTACCCGCTCCGCCGTCACGATCCGCTCCCTCTTCTGCCCGCCCGGATGGGCGAACTGGCGGCAGCTTAGGCATGGAAGGGTTGGCGCCCTGTTAACGGTTGAATTCAATTCGGCACGCAAAATCCCGACGCTCCCGGCTTTGGCGCTTGGGCCGCGAGGCCTCTTTGCGGCATGCTCCAGCCCGCATAAACCGTCGAAAAAGCCAGACGATCCCGGAAAGCCCCCCATGTCCTACGCCTCCCTCCGCGAATTCCTTTCAATGCTCGATGCCAGCGGCGACCTCGCGCGGGTGAAGGAACCTGTTTCGACCGTTCTGGAGATGACCGAGATCCAGACCCGCCTGCTGGCCGAGCAGGGGCCGGCGGTCCTTTTCGAGCAGGCGCAGATGGCCGATGGCCGCCCCTCGCCCATGCCGGTACTGGTGAACCTGTTCGGCACCGTGGAGCGGGTGGCGCGCGGCGTCACCATGGGCGGCATCGAGCGCCGCCATGCGAAGGATCTCCGCGAGGTCGGCGAGGCTCTTGCCTTCCTCCGCCAGCCGGAGCCGCCGGGAGGCTTTCGTGAGGCCATATCCATGCTGCCGCTGCTCCGCACGGTCATGGCGATGAAGCCGAAGACGGTCTCTTCCGCGCCCTGCCAGGAGGTCGTGCTGAAGGGCAGCGACATCAACCTCAACGATCTGCCGATCCAGACCTGCTGGCCGGGCGAGCCCGCACCACTCATCACCTGGCCGCTCGTCGTGACCAAAGGGCCGAAGGGCACGAAGGAAGACGATTTCAACCTCGGCATCTACCGGATGCAGGTGCTCGGCCCGAACAAGACGATCATGCGCTGGCTGGCGCATCGCGGCGGCGCGCAGCATCACGCGCGCTGGAAGAAGGAAAAGCGTGAGCCGCTTCCGGCCGCCTGCGTCATCGGTGCCGATCCCGGCACCATCCTCGCCGCTGTCACGCCCGTTCCCGACACGCTGTCGGAATACCAGTTCGCGGGCCTCCTGCGGGGGCAAAAGGTCGAGCTCGTCGATTGCAAGACAGTGCCGCTGAAGGTGCCGGCCGAGGCCGAAATCGTCATCGAGGGCCATGTCTCGCTCGACGATTACGAAGACGAAGGCCCTTACGGCGACCACACCGGCTATTACAATTCGGTAGAGAAATTCCCCACCTTCACCGTCTCCGCGATCACTATGCGGAAGGACCCGATCTATCTCTCGACCTTCACCGGCCGCCCGCCGGACGAGCCTTCCGTGCTCGGCGAGGCACTGAACGAGGTCTTCATTCCACTGTTGCAGCAGCAGTTCCCGGAGATAACGGATTTCTGGCTGCCGCCCGAAGGCTGCTCCTACCGCATCGCCGTCATTTCGATGAAGAAGGCCTATCCCGGTCACGCCAAGCGCGTGATGATGGGCGCATGGTCCTATCTGCGTCAGTTCATGTATACGAAATGGATCATCGTGGTGGATGACGACATCAACGCGCGCGACTGGAAGGACGTCATGTGGGCGATCAGCACACGGATGGACCCGGTGCGCGACGTGACACTGGTCGAGCACACGCCGATCGACTATCTCGACTTCGCCTCGCCCGAAAGCGGCCTCGGCGGCAAGATCGGCCTCGACGCGACGAACAAATGGCCGCCCGAAACAAAGCGTGAATGGGGCCGCCAGATCCGCATGGACCAGGACGTCATCGACACGGTAACGAACAAATGGTCGAAGCTCGGCCTGCCGGGCACGGGCAAGCCGATCTGGAAGTGAGGGCTCGATATTTGTCTTCTATGCAGAAACTTTCTTTTTCCGCGGAGCAGGACTTCGCTGTCTTTTCGGCGGGCGTGCCGGTTTGTCGGTCAACTCCGACACATGGGAGATAACGACCTCCCCACGCCCCGGAAAGCGGGCCACAAGTTCGAGCTCTCCTCCGAGGGCTTCAACATAGCTGCGGGCGGTCGACAAGAGCAGGTCTGCACGCTGTTCGATACGGGAAACGCCCTCCTGCCCAATATCCAGCTTGCGGGCGATACTGGACTGAGTTTGCTGCATGGCCTTGCGAAGGTCACGCAGGCTCATCTCCTCGGCGATCAGCGAGGCCGCGCGTGCTTCCACGGCTTCGCGCCGGTCCGCAGGCAGCTTTTCCATCATCTCCTTGAGTGACTTGCCCATCAGTTCTTGTTCTTTCCTTTTTTGCCTTTTACCTGTTTTGTCGCCTTGAGATGTTCGTCGAAGCGCCTGTCGGCCTTCGCAATCAGTTGCTTGTAAAAGCGCTTTCCGTTGCCTGCTCCCGATTTATCTCCTGCAACAAGGAGAATGCCTTTCCGTCCGGGATCGAAGGCAAAGGCGACGCGCCAGACCCCGTGATCCGCTTCGAAACGCAGCTCCTTCATATTGGCGTGCTTCGACGCATTCAGCGTATCCACGGCAGGGCGGCCCAATGCAGGGCCAAACTCTTCAAGCATGAGGGCGCGAGCCAAAAGCTCCTCACGTACCGCTAAAGACAGATCTGCAAACTCTGCTTCGAATTCCTCATGGAATTCAACTTGCCACTGCTTCATTTAAATATGCTTTCAAAGGCATATGTTTTCAAGTACATTTTTTACGCCGCGAGTCCCTGATGGAGACGTTATACTCACGCCGCAGATTGAGTATAACGCTCGAAAAGCCACCGGTAGCCTCATGATCCCCGTCACAGACGCGCTGTCCATCGACGATGATGAAATCTCCATCACCTACATTCGCGCAGGCGGGCCGGGCGGGCAGAATGTCAACAAGGTGTCGAGCGCGGCGCAGCTTCGTTTCGACGTCCGCAATTCGCCGTCGCTCAATGGCCGCGCCAAGGAGCGGCTGGAGCGGATCGCGGGGGCGCGTCTCACCAAGGATGGCGTCATCGTCATCACGGCCAATCGCTTCCGCACACAGGAGGCAAACCGCCGCGACGCGGTGGACCGTCTGGTCGAGTTGATCGCCGCCGCCGCGCATCAACCGAAATTCCGTGTGCCGACGAAGCCAAGCCGCGCCGCAAAGCAAAAGCGCGTCGAGGAGAAGGTGAAGCGCGGCACGACGAAGAAACTGCGCAGCCTGCGTCCCAACGACGATTGAAATCAGCCCACCAGCGCCGCCCTCAGCGGCTTTGCCTGCGCCTCGTCGAAGGCGACGAGGATGATCCGCTTCGGAAACTCATGTCTTCCCGCATGATCGCGGCAGGCTGCTACCGCAACCTTTGCGGCCTCGTCCGCCGGATAGCCGAAAATGCCGGTCGATATCGCCGGGAAGACAATCGTCTCCAGCTTCTTTTCCGCGGCCAGCGCCAATGCGTTCCGGTAACAGCCGGCGAGCAGCGCCGCCTCGCCCTCGCCGCCGCCCCGCCAGACCGGCCCCACCGCATGAATGATCCATCGGGCGGGAAGGCCGTAACCGCCCGTTATCCGGGCCTCGCCCGCCGGACAGCCGCCGAGCGCCCGGCATTCCTCCGCCAGTCCCGCTCCGGCGGCACGGAAAATCGCCCCGCAGACGCCGCCGCCCGGCGCCAGCCGCTCATTTGCGGCATTCACGATGGCGTCTGACGTGAGCTTCGTGATGTCGCCTACCCTTATCTCGATGGCGGTTCCTTCGGGTGTCATGGCATTTTTCCCGTGCTAGCGTCTCCCCGTACCAAGCGAATCATGCCCCGGCACGGCCGCCAAGGGCGCCATTTGCCTCAAAAAGCGTGACACATCACCGGAGGAACTCATGACATTCTATTCCGCGTCGCTCGCCATTGTGGGCGTCTATGCCGGCCTCAACATTCTCATCAATCTCTTCCTCGCCTACCGCGTTTCCGCGAACCGCGTGCGGTCCAACGTGATGACCGGCACGGGCAGCGACGAGCCGCTCTATAATGCCAGCCGCGCCCATATCGTGAATGTGGAATACACGCCCATCGCGCTGATCGGCCTTGTGGTCCTTCACCTTCTGGCCGCTTCGATCTATGTCCTTCATATCGTCGGTCTCGCGCTCACCATCGGCCGCATCCTGCACGCCATCGGTGTCTCGCGCACCGGGGCCTCCACGCCGCCGCGCCTTGTCGGCACGCTGCTGACCTGGATTGCGCTGCTCGTCGCCGGCATCGGCTGCCTGTGGTATGCGCTCGTCTGAAACCTCGCTTCATAAAGGCTTTCATTCCATGTCCTCATCCGCCACCGCACACAAGCCCGAAACGGTGCTCGACATTGCAGCCATGCTGGTCGAGCGCGCGCAAAAGGCAGGCGCGGATGCGGCGGAGGCCATGGTACTGGAAGGCACCTCGCTCGGCGTCTCCTGGCGGCTCGGCCGCCTCGAGGATGTCGAGCGGTCGGAGGGACGCGATGTGGGGCTGCGCGTCTTTGTCGGTAAAAGACAGGCGAGCGTTTCCTCGACCGATATTTCGGAAGCCGCGCTCGCCCCGATGATCGAGCGCGTGGTCGCCATGGCCCGCGTCGCGCCGGAAGATCCTTATTGCGGCCTCGCCGATGCCTCGCTCCTCGCGCGCGACTGGCCCGATCTCGATATCGAGGACAAGTCGCCCCAGCCGAGCGCGGAGCAGCTTGCCGCCGTTGCCGCGGAAGCGGAAGAAGCGGCGCTTGCCGTTCCCGGCGTCACCAATTCCAGCGGTGCCGGCGCAAGCTGGGGGCGCTCCGGCGTCGCCCTCGTCACCAGTGGCGGCTTCGCGGGCGCCTATGCCGGCACCTCGTCCTCCTTCTCCTGCTCCGTACTTGCGGGCGAAGGCACGGCGATGGAGCGCGACTACGATTTCTCCTCCAAGCGACATGCGGAGGATCTCGAAAGCCCGAAGGATATCGGCCGCGCTGCGGGCGAAAAGGCGGTGCGCCGCCTCCATCCGCGCAAGGTGAAGTCGCAATCCGTTCCCATCGTCTACGATCCGCGCGTCTCGGGCGGGCTTGTCGGTCATTTCGCGAGCGCGATTTCCGGCTCGTCCATCGCGCGTGGCACGAGCTTTCTCAAGACCTCGATGGGCAAGAAGATATTCGCGGACGGCATTTCCATCGTCGACGATCCGCATATGAAGCGCGGTCATCGCTCCAAGCCCTTCGATGGCGAAGGCGTGAGAAACCACCGCATGCAACTTGTCGAGGACGGCACGCTCACCACTTGGCTGCTCGACACGGCGACGGCGCGTCAGCTCGGGCTCACGACGACGGGTCATGCCGCTCGCGGCACCGGCGGCCCGCCCTCGCCCTCCACGACCAATCTCTATATGGAAGCGGGCTGCCTTTCCGTCTCCGAGCTTATTGCCGACATCAAGCAGGGGCTCTATGTCACCGAGATGATCGGCATGGGCATCAATGGCGTCACGGGCGATTACAGCCGCGGCGCTTCCGGTTTCTGGATCGAGAATGGCGAGATCGCCTATCCGGTGAGCGAGATCACGGTCGCGGGAAACCTCCTCGACATGTTCCTCAACCTCACGCCCGCGGACGATCTCTCCTTCCGCTACACCACCAATGCGCCGACCGTTCGCGTCGAAGGAATGACAGTTGCCGGAACCTGAGGCGCGTACCGCCGATTTCACATTGCTGAAGGATGTCGTGCGGGAAGCGGGTGCGCTTGCCATGCGTTATTACCAGACCGACCTCAGAAAATGGTCGAAGGCGCATGACGATACGCCCGTCACCGAGGCCGACATCGCGGTGAACGATCTTCTCCGCTCGCGGCTCATGGGTGCCCGGCCGGATTACGGCTGGCTGTCGGAGGAGACCGAGGACGATGACTCGCGCCTCTCCCGTCCCTTCGTCTGGGTGGTGGACCCGATCGACGGCACTCGGGCCTTCGCCAAGGGCAAGCCACATTTCGCCATATCGGCCGCGCTTGTCGCCGAGGGGCGCCCCCTGCTCGCCGCGCTCTTCAATCCCGCCACAGGTGAATTCTTCGAGGCGGCGCTTCGCGAGGGCGCGCGGCTCAATGGCGAACCGATCAGGGTCAGCGATTGCCGCGAGATCGAAGGCTGCCGGATGGTCGCCTTCGCGCCGATGTTCAAGCATCCGGCCTGGCCGGACGCATGGCCCGAAATGGACATATCGGACCGCAATTCCGTCGCCTATCGTATCGCACTCGTGGCGAGCGGGCAGGCCGATGCCACGCTAGCGCTCAACGGCAAGAACGACTGGGATCTCGCTGCCGCCGACCTCATCCTCCACGAGGCGGGCGGACGCATGACCACCCATGACGGCACGCAGCTCCTCTACAACCGGCCAACGACGCGCCATCCAAGCCTGCTCGCTGCCGGACCCGCGCTTTACGACGCGCTTTTTGCCAGAGTCGGAGCCGTTAAATTGCGTAGCTAAGCTTCGCACCTGGGGCGAATCGCGTGTTAGGCTTCGTCACGGGCTTCGGCGGTACCATCATTCAACGGAACCCCCTATGGCTAAACAGCTTCTCCACCTCGTATTCGGCGGCGAACTCACCCATCTCGAGGCTCATGAGTTCAAGGATACCGGGGCGCTCGACATTGTCGGCATCTTCCCGAGCTATGCGGAGGCACACCGGGCCTGGAAGGCGGCGGCGCAGCGAACCGTGGACAATGCGCATATGCGCTATTTCATCGTCCATCTGCACCGGCTGATGGACCCCGACCAGGAAGAAGGGACGCATGACCACTGACCGGACACAGGCGCCCGCCACAGGACCGAGCCCGCTCGTCTCCCTTGCCTATCTCTTCGTCTTTCTGGCCGTCGTCTTTCTCGCCGCCGCGGCAGGTGGCGCGATCACGTCCACGAGCGTCGGCACCTGGTATCAGGACCTGGCAAAGCCGGCGCTCACGCCCGCGCGCTGGGTTTTCCCCGTGGCCTGGAATTTCCTCTACTTCCTGATGGCGATTTCGGCCTGGCTGGTCTGGCGGGCGGCGGGCAGCTTCGACAGGGCGGGCTTCGCGCTGTCGCTGTTCGGCATCCAGCTGTCGCTGAACCTCAGCTGGAGCATCGTCTTTTTCGGTCTGATGAGCCCCTCGCTCGGCATCGCCGCCATTATCGCGCTCGATCTCGCGATCATCGGCACCATGCTTGCCTTTTTCGGCATCAGCCGGCTGGCGGCGCTGTTGCTGGTGCCCTATCTCGGATGGACGTTGTTCGCGACTTACCTGACCATCGCCATTGCCGTATTGAACGCTTGATAAAGGCGAAAATGCCAATTAGATGAAGCGTTTACCATTTGCTGCCTTTATGGCGGCACGGGGCGGGCCGTGATATTGTCCGCGCGATCGCGGACGCGCATGCGCGCCGGGCTTAGCCACAGAGACAGGCCATCATGCCGAGCCAGAAGACCGACGCCAGACCCGGCCCCGACAGCCCCGGCAATCGTCCCGATTCCGTGCCCAATCCCCTGTCCGTACGGCCGCCGGAGCTGACGACGCGCGACGTCCTCAGCCGCATGGCGCGCGAATACCTGAAGCCCCATTGGCGGCTCGCGGTTACGGCGCTCCTTGCCAGCGTGGTGGTGGCGGGCGCAACCGGCGTCCTGCCGCTTCTCATCAAGCATGCGCTGGACAATATCGTCGGTTCGGATTCCTGGATGCTGATGCTTGTCGCGGCGGGCGCCATCGGCGCCACGGCGGTACAGGCCATCGCGACCTACATCTCCAAAGTGAACATGAACACGATCGGCCAGCACATCGTGGCGACGATCCAGCAAAGCATGTTCGCCCGCATCGTCCATGCCGACCTCGCCTGGGTCAGCGGCACGCATTCCGGCCGGTTCCTGTCGAGCTTCCTTTACGACGCCACCCGCGTCCGCGACTCCATCACCACCTCCATCATCGATCTCGGCCAGAATTTCCTCACCGTCCTCGCGCTGATCGGCGCCATGTTCTATCTGAACTGGCAGCTCGCGCTCATGGGCACCACCGTCATTCCGGTGATCGCCGTTCTGGTGCGTCAGCTCGGCCGGCGGACGCGCAAGGCCGCCAAGCAGGGCATGGAAGGCTCGGGCAATCTCACCGCCGTCATCTCCGAGGCCCTGAGCGGCATCCGTGTCGTCAAGGCCTACGACCAGGAAGAAACCGAGATCGCGCGCACCACGCGCCGGATCATGGAAGTCCGCCACCATGCGCTGCGCGCCATGAAAAGCCGCGCCATGGCGAGCCCCGTCACCGGCACGCTGTCCGGCATCGGCATCGCCGCCGTCATCTATTTCGGCGGTCGCAGCGTGCAGACCGGCCTCCTCACCATCGGCGATCTCGGCGGCTTTCTCTCCGCCATGATGCTCGCCTATGAGCCGCTGAAGAAGCTCGCCAACACGCAAACGCTGATGCAGGAAGGCGTCGCCGCCGCCATCCGCATCTTCCCCATTCTCGACATCCGTCCCACCATCGCGAGCCCCGAAGGCGCGAAGAAGCTCGAAGTGGCGAACAGCGCGATCCGTTTCGACAACGTGCATTTCCACTATGGAGACGGCACGCCCGCCCTTAACGGCATCGACATCGAAGTGCCGATGGGACATACGGTTGCCCTTGTCGGCCCGTCCGGCTCCGGCAAGAGCACCATCCTGAATCTCGTGCCCCGCTTCTACGATCCGACAACCGGCCGCGTCACCATCGGCGGCCAGGATGTGCGCGAGGTCACGCTCGGCTCGCTCCGCGCCGCAAGCTCGCTCGTCACGCAAGAGCCCTTCCTCTTCGACGACACCATCAAGGCGAACATCGCCTATGGCTCGCCCGATGCGACGGACGCCGAAATCGAGGAAGCGGCGCGCAATGCCGCCGCGCATGAATTCATCGCGGGCCTGCCCCGTGGATACGAAACCACCGTCGGCGAGGCGGGCTTCAAATTGTCCGGCGGCCAGCGCCAGCGCATCGCCATCGCGCGCGCCATGCTGAAAAACGCCTCCATCCTGCTGCTCGACGAGGCCACTTCCGCGCTCGATACGGCATCCGAAATGCAGGTCCAGAGCGCGCTTGCGCGCCTGATGCAGGGGCGGACGACGCTTGTCATCGCGCACCGCCTCTCGACCATCAAGCACGCACACAACATCTACGTCATCGACGACGGGCGCGTTGTCGAACAAGGCAGCCACGAGGAGCTTGTCGCGCAGGGCGGCCTCTATGCGGAGCTTTCCCGCTCGCAATTCATCGAGGAGCCGGTAGCCGGCCGCGCGGCGTCCGACGAGCTGCCCCAGGCTGTCGCGGGAGAATAAGGTCCGATGCCCGCTCGCAAGAAAAAAAGAATAACGAAAAGCGAAACCTTCCAGACCTTCGTCGCCTGGCTGATCGCGCAGTTCATCCGCATCGTGCGCCGCACCGGCCGCTTCGAGGTTCGCCGCGGCGACATCGCGGCCCGCTTCTGGGCCGAGGACAAGCCCTTCATCGCCACGAGCTGGCATGGCCAGAACATGCTGACGCCCTGCTTCTGGCATAACTGGCGCGAGGTGCGCGTTCTCGTCTCCAAGCATGGCGATGGAGAAATCGTCGCCAACATCATGCGCATTCTCGGCGTCGGCACCATTCGCGGCGCCGGCGTGCCGAAGGGCGAGGAACGGGCCCACAAGCAGAAGGGCAAGGGCGGCGCGGGCGCGCTGCGCGCCATGGTGCGTGCGCTGGGCGAAAATATCTCCGTGGCGCTCACGGCCGATCTGCCGCCCGGCCCCGCGCGGCGCGCGGGCGACGGCATCGTCATGCTGGCGCGTCTTTCCGGGCGGCCCATCGTGCCGATCGCGGCGACGACAAGCGCCCGCATCCGGCTCAACAACTGGGACAGCTTCACCATCAACCTTCCCTTCTCCCGGGGAGCGGTCGTCTGGGGCGAACCGATCTATGTGGCGCGCGATGCCGGCCCCGAGGAGATAGAGGCGGCGCGTCTTCTGGTTCAGCAGGGCCTCAACGCCGTTGCGGCGGAAGCCGAGCGCATGGTCGGCCGCGCCCCTTTGCCGAGCGACGAGGGAGCGGTAGCGCATTGAGCCGCCGTTCTCCGATATGAAAGCAAAGCCTCGCTCCGCAGCCCTCGTCGCCTACAAGGCGTTGACGCATGCGCTGGCACCCGCCGTGCCTTACTTTCTCGCGAGGCGCGAGGCGCGCGGCAAGGAAGAGGCGGCGCGCGTTTCCGAGCGTCTCGGCGTTTCCTCGCTTGCCCGGCCAGAAGGTCCGCTTGTCTGGCTGCATGCGGCAAGCATCGGCGAATCCCTTTCCATTCTTCCGTTGACGGAGCGGTTGATCGCCGCCGTTCCCGGCCTTCATGTGCTGGTGACGACAGGCACCGTCACCTCCGCGCGGCTGATGGCGGAGCGGCTGCCCTCCGGTGCGGTCCACCAGTTCGTACCGCTCGATCACCCGGATTACTGCACGCGCTTTCTCGATCACTGGCGGCCCGATCTCGCGGTCTGGGTCGAATCCGAATTCTGGCCCAACCTCATCATCCTCGCGCATGAGCGCGGCGTTCCGCTGGCGCTCGTCAATGCGCGTATCACAAAGCGGTCGTGGCGGAGCTGGAAGCGCGCGCCCGCCTTCATTGCCAATCTGCTGTCGCGCTTCCGCCTGCTGATGGCGCAGGACCGCGCCAGCGCGGAGCGCCTGCGCGATCTCGGTGCGGCGCATGTCGAAGAACCCGGCAACCTCAAGCATGATGCCGCCCCTCTCGAACATGACGCGGCGGCGCTTGCGCATCTGCGCGCGGCAACGGCCGGGCGGCCGCTCTGGCTTGCCAGCAACACCCATGAAGGCGAGGAACGCGCGGCGGCGGAAGCGCATCTCGCCCTCGCGCCCGCGCATCCGGGCCTTCTCACCGTCATCGTGCCGCGCCATCCCGCGCGCGGCGCGGCCATCGCCGCCGAACTTGCCGCGATGGGCCTTGCCGTCGCGCGCCGTTCGTCCGGCGATGACATCGGACCGGATACACAGATTTATCTCGGCGATACGCTGGGCGAGATGGGCCTCTTCTACAATCTTTCCGGCATCGCCTTTATCGGCGGCACGCTCGGCGCGCAGGGCGGCCACAATCCGTTCGAGGCGGCGCGGCTCGATTGCGCGCTCGTCACAGGCCCCAGCGATTTCAATTTCGCGGAAGCCTATGCCGCCTTCGAGAAGGGCGGCGCGATGTTACGCATTGCGGATGGCACCGCCCTCCCCGTCACTATCGGCCGCCTTCTCGACAACGAGACCGAGCGGCAAAGGCTCTGCCGCGCCGCATTCGAAATCGTCAATGCCGATAGCGGCGCAACGGACCGCGCCCTTGCCGCCCTGCTCCGGCTGCTGCCGCAAGGCGCGGAAAGGAGCGGCGATGCGTGAGCCCCGCTTCTGGTATCCCGCCCAGCGCAACAGCGTGCCGCTCGCCGCGCGGCTTCTCGCGCCGCTCGGTTATGTCTACGGGCTTGCCGGGCGCATCCGGCGCGGCAGGGCGGAGCCGCAGCGCGCAGCTGTGCCCGTCATCTGCGTCGGCAATCTGACGGCGGGTGGCGCGGGCAAGACGCCGGTCGCGCTCACGCTTGCCGAAGGGCTGATCGCGAAAGGCGAGAAGGTCCATTTTCTGACGCGCGGATATGGCGGCCGCGAGCAGGGCCCGATCCGTGTGGATCCGCTGCGCCATGCCGCCGCCGATGTCGGCGACGAGCCGCTTCTTCTCGCCGCAGCCGCGCCCACATGGGTGGCGGCAAACCGGTCCGAGGGCGCGGCTGCGGCTGTGCGTGGCGGTGCCGGTCTCATCATCATGGATGACGGCTTCCAGAACCCCGGCCTTGCCAAGGATTTTTCCATTCTCGTCGTCGATGCCGCGAGCGGCGTGGGCAATGGCCGCCTCGTTCCCGCCGGTCCGCTTCGCGAGCGGGTGGACGATGCGCTCTCACGCGCGAACGCCCTCATCCTCACCGGGCGCGGCCATGCGGGAGATGGCATTGCCGCGCGGGCGCGCGCGCGCGGCATTCCCGTTTTTAATTCGATCGTCCGCCCCGCCGTCGCGCCGGATTTCGGTGCCGGGCCCTTCCTCGCCTTTGCGGGCATCGGACGCCCCGAAAAATTCTACCGGACGCTCCGCGAACTCGGCGCCGAGCTCGCCGAGACGATTTCCTTTCCCGATCACCACATGTTCAGCGAGAGCGAGGCGTTGAAGCTCCTCGTTCGTGCGCGCGAGCTTGGCGCGCGGCTCATCACCACCGAGAAAGACGCGGCGCGGCTCAGCCATGCTCCCGTATCGAGCGCGCGGTGGCGTCTCGACGAGGCGGCGCTGCGCCTGCCCGTTCGCGCGCTGATCGGCGATTTCCCTTCCCTGATGGCTCAGATCGACGATGCCGTCTCTCGGGCGCGCCGGCGCTGAAGCTGCTATAAGCCTTGCAACCAGAATAAAGAGACGAGCAGCCGGAAGCGCATGGCCACACAACGCAAAATCGTTCATTTCCTGGAATATGCCGGGCTCAAACTCTCGCTGGCCTTCTTCGGCGCGATGGGCCTCGACCGGGCCTCGGCGGTCGGCGGCTGGCTCGGCCGCACGCTCGGCCCGAAATTCGGCATCACCGGCAGGGCCCGCAAGAACATTGCGCTCGCCATGCCCGAGCTCACGCCGGAAGAGATCGAGCGGATCGTTGTCGGCATGTGGGACAATCTCGGCCGTACCATCGCGGAATACGCGCATCTGGAAAAATTCGCCCTGCCCGAAGAAAGGCATCGCATCGAAATCGTCAATGCGGGCGCGCTGCGCGCGGTGGCGGCATCGGGAAATGGCGGCGTCTTCGTTTCGGGTCATTTCGCGAACTGGGAATTGATGCCGCTGGTGATGCGGCTCGAAAACATGGAGGGCGGCGAGGTTTACCGCCACGCAAACAATCCCTTCGTCAATGACTGGATGGTTTCCATGCGCGAACGCCTGACGGGCGGCGCGGTGCAGATACCGAAAGGCAATCCCGGCGCGCGCATCATCGTGAAACTGATGCGCGAGAACAAGTTCGTCGCCATGCTCACCGACCAGAAAATGAACGATGGCGTCGAGGTGAAATTCTTCGGCCAGCGCGCCATGACGACCGCCGCTCCCGCCGGTCTTGCCATCCGCTACAACGTGCCGGTGGTGCCCGCCTATATCGAGCGGCTCGGCGGCGCGCGTTTCCGCGTCACGGTCTACAATCCGATCACGGCGCGCGAAGGTGTGGAGCCTATCGAGGAAGTGCTTCGCATCACGCAGGAGCTGAATGATTTCCTTGAAGCGCGCATCCGCGAGCATCCCGAGGAATGGCTATGGCTTCATGACAGGTGGACGCCCCAGCGGAAGGTAGGCCCGCGCCGGCAGGCGCAGCTTCAAGCCCAGGCCGAAATCTACAACCGCATTCAGGACTGATCGTCAGTTGCCGCCGTTCGCCGCGATGGCTTCTTCCATCGGCGGCACCAGCCTTTGCGGGTCGAGCCAGGCGCCGCGCCAGTAAAGCCCCCAGTGAAGATGCGGCCCTGTCGCCCGTCCCGTGCCGCCGACGGCGCCGAGCACGTCGCCCTGCGCCACCTGCTGGCCCGCCGTCACGTCGATGCGGCTCATATGCATCATCACGCTGGTCACGCCCTGCCCGTGATCGAGAAAGACGAGCCCGCCCTCGAAATACATTTCCTGCGAGGCGAGCGTCACGATGCCTGCGGCGGGCGCGACGATCGGTGTTCCCGTCGGCGCGGCGACATCGACGCCGTAATGCGGGCGGCGCGGCTCACCATTGTAATAGCGTTGCGAGCCGAAGACGCCGGAGATCGGTCCCGTCGCCGGCCAGATGAAATCCTCGGCAAAGCCGCTGCCCGCCATGCGCTTCTCGCGCGCCGCGTTTTTCAGCGCCGTGCTCCGCGCGATCTGGGCCATGGCTTCGGGCGGGGGCGAAACATATTGCTGAGGTACGCCTTCGACGCGCTGGATCTGCCAGTCGCGCGGCGCGACCTCGATGAGGCGTTCCGCCGTTCCGCCATCCGCATAGGTCACGGTGAGCTTGGCCGTCGCTCCCTGATCGCGGTCGAAGCCGAAGGCGAAGAGGCCGGCCTCGTCGACATCGAGCGCCATGCCGTCAAGCACGGCGCGTGCGCCGGGCGCCGCCTGTCCGACCACGAAGCCGCCCTGCTCCATCCGTCCCTTGAGGTCGAGCGGCGCATCGGCGAAGGCAGGCGCCGCCAGCACAAGCCCGAGCAGCAGCGCGGCAAGCCGCGCCGTCATTCGCGGCTCTTCATTTCGAGTACGCGCTTCAGCGAAGCTTCCGGCGTCGCATAGGCTTCCTGCAGGTCGACATTCCAGTAGCGCAATTCATCCACCGGAATGCGCGCGCCCGTGACCGCGCAAACGACATAAGCGCCCGCGCGCACGACGTGAAATTCGCCGTCACCGTAAACGAGCTCCGCCGGGCCTCCGCCCATTTTATCTATTCTGTTCATTCGCAAATCCTCATCCGCGCAGCATAGCGCGGCCAGCCGCTCCGATCAAAGCAGGCTGCCTTGTCCGCCGCCGGGCTTTTTTGGCGGGGCCTTTCGCGGCGCGACGGTGCCGCCGGGCGCGACCACGGCGTCGAGCCTGTCCTCTGCGAATTCGATTTCGATGCGCGCGCCCGCCGTCTGTCCCGCGCCGGCGCGGATGGGCTTGCCCGTCTCGTCGCGCACCACCGCATAGCCGCGCTTCAGCACGCCATGATAGGAATAGCTCTCCAGCAGCTTCGTGGAGCCATCGAGTGAGCGGGCGAGATCGGCGACGCGTCTTGTCTCCGCCCGCGTCAGCCGTTGCAGCAATTGCGGCAGGCCTTTCCGTTCATTCGCGATCCGCAGCCTTATCGGCCGGTCGGAGAGCCGCCCCTCGACGCGGGAAAGCCGCGCGCGCTTCACTTCCGCCGCCCTTATCAATGCGCGGCCGAGCCGGTCCGCCGCCGTATCGAAGCGTTGGCGGGGCAGCGCCACCAGGTCCTGCAGCTTCGGCAGGCCGCGCGCCAGCCCGCCCAGTTGCGTGCGGTAGCTTTCGATGGCGCGGGCCTCGCAGCGGATGAGCCGCGAGCCCTTGTCCCGCACATCGGCGAGGAGTTCCGCCCGCACCGGCACCGCCATTTCCGCGGCTGCCGTCGGCGTCGGCGCGCGGCGGTCGGAGGCGAAGTCGATCAGCGTCGTGTCCGTCTCGTGGCCGATGGCCGAGATCAGCGGGATCGCGCTTTCCGCCGCCGCCCGCACGACGATTTCCTCGTTGAACGACCAGAGGTCTTCTATCGAGCCGCCGCCCCGCGCGATGATCAGCAAATCCGGCCTCGGTGTCTTCCCGCCCTTCTCCATCGCGTTGAAGCCGCGAATCGCGGCGGCCACTTCCGCCGCACTCGTCTCGCCCTGGACGCGCACCGGCCAGACGATGACATGGCGCGGGAAACGGTCCTGCAGGCGGTGGAGAATGTCGCGGATGACGGCGCCGGTCGGGCTCGTCACCACGCCGATCACCTCGGGGAGAAACGGCAGCGCGCGCTTTCGCTCGGCGGCAAACAATCCTTCGGCGGCGAGCTTCTTCCGCCGTTCCTCCAGCAGGGCCATCAGCGCGCCGACGCCGGCGGGCTCCAGATGGTCGATCACGATCTGGTATTTGGAGCTACCCGGATAGGTCGTCAGCTTCCCCGTCGCGATCACCTCCATGCCCTCTTCGGGCTTGAAGCGGAGCTTGCCGAAATTCCCCTTCCAGATCACGGCGTCCATCCGTGCCTTGTCGTCCTTCAGGCCGAAATAGCAATGGCCGGAGGAATGCGGCCCCCGATATCCCGTAATCTCGCCGCGCACGCGGACATGGCCGAAGGTCTCCTCCACCGTCTTCTTCAGCGCGAAGGAAATCTCGCTGACCGAGAATTCATGGGCGTTGTTGGCGGCGGGGCTTTGTGTGTCCGAAGGGGGCATAAAGGGCTTTCTGGCGGGAGGCGGTAAGGTTTGCCGGATGTGACCCCCATGTTACAAGGGAACCCCTCCGCGCCCCAACCCCTTGGGGGCCCGCGGGGCACCGATCATTCCTAGGGACATGCCAACCCATGAACATTCTCGTCATCGGCTCGGGCGGCCGGGAGCATGCGCTTTGCTGGGCCATCCGCAAGAGCCCGCTCTGCGACGTTCTTTATTGTGCGCCGGGCAATGGCGGCATTGCCGGGGTGGCGGAATGCGTCTCCCTCTCGCCGAATGATTTCGACGCCATTGTCGCCTTCGTCCGCGAGAAAAAAATCGGCTTCGTGGTGGTCGGCCCCGAGGATCCGCTGGTGAACGGGCTGGTGGACCGGCTCGATGCCGAGGGAATCAAGAGCTTCGGTCCCTCCGCCGCCGCCGCCCGCCTCGAAGGCTCCAAGGGCTTCACCAAGGACCTCTGCGCCGAATTCGGCATCCCGACTGCCGCCTATGGCCGCTTCCAGGACGCCGCCGCCGCCAAATCCTTCGTCGCCGCGAAGGGCGCGCCCATCGTCGTCAAGGCGGATGGCCTCGCCGCCGGCAAGGGCGTCACCGTCGCCATGACGGAAGCGGAGGCCGCCGCCGCCATCGACGAAATCTTCTCGGGCCGCTTCGGCAGCGCAGGCGCCGAAGTCGTGGTCGAGGAATTCCTCGAAGGCGAAGAAGCGAGCTTCTTCGCTCTTTGCGACGGCAATTATGTGCTGGCGCTCGCCACCGCGCAGGATCACAAGCGCGTCTTCGACAACGATCAGGGCCCGAATACCGGCGGCATGGGCGCCTATTCGCCCGCTCCCGTCATGACGCCGGAGCTTTCGTCGCGCGCGATGAAGGAGATCGTCGAGCCGACCGTCGCCGCCATGCGCGCGCGCGGCACGCCCTTCAAGGGTGTGCTCTATGCCGGGCTCATGATCACGGCCGAGGGCCCGAAGCTCATCGAATACAATGCCCGCTTCGGCGATCCCGAAACCCAGGTGCTGATGATGCGCCTCGCCTCCGACGTGCTGCCCCTCCTCATCGCCAGCCATGACGGCACGCTCGCCGATGCCGAATGCCACTGGAAGGACGAGGTCGCGCTCACCGTCGTCATGGCGGCGGAGGGCTATCCGGGCGACTACAAGAAGAACACCGAAATAAAAGGTCTCGCCGAAGCCGGCGCCATCGACGGCGTCGAAATCTTCCATGCCGGCACGAAAGCCGAAGACGGAAAGATCTACGCCACAGGCGGCCGCGTGCTGAACGTCACGGCATCCGGCAAAAGCACCGCCGAAGCCCAGGCCCGCGCCTACCGCGCCGTCGCGAAGATCGACTGGCCGCAAGGCTTCTGCCGCCGCGACATCGGCTACCGCGCCATCGAGCGCGAGAAGCAGAACGCGTGAGGAAATGAGGGCAATGAAGAGCGCGCCGCAACATCAACTTCTTCTTTCCACCCTCCCCTTGGGGGAGGGTCAGAAAATTCAAGCGAAGCGCAGAATTTTATGGGGCGGGGTCGCGGCGACAGCTTCGATGAAATGACGATCGGTTGAATAAGCGGATACTCCGCACCCCGCCCCAAACGGCTTTCAGCCGTTTGACCCTCCCCCAAGGGGAGGGTGAGAAGGAAAAAAACCGCACTAAAATACGTACACAGAATAAACGACACGGGGAGAAAGAAAAAATGAGCGATGCAGCCGAAAGCCGGCAGGATCAGTTCTCCGGCACCAAGGACGTTGCCGACAGCCACAAATTCGACGAGAAGCGCCTCGAACAATATATGCAGGCGCATGTCGAAGGCTTTCAGGGCCCGCTCACCGTCAAGCAGTTCAAGGGCGGCCAGTCGAACCCGACCTATCAGCTCGTCACGCCGTCGAAAAAATATGTGCTGCGCCGCAAGCCGCCGGGGAAGCTCCTCCCTTCCGCCCATGCGGTCGACCGCGAATACAAGGTCATCACCGCGCTGCACGGCACCGGCTTTCCCGCGCCGCGCACTTATTGTCTGTGTGAGGATGACAGCGTCATCGGCACCATGTTCTACATCATGGACATGGTCGATGGCCGCGTGCTCTGGGAGCCGCTGCTGCCCGGCCAGGACCCGGAGACACGCTGGAAAATCTACGACTCCCTGAACGAGACGCTGGCGCGGCTTCACATGGTC
This sequence comes from Parvibaculum lavamentivorans DS-1, assembly GCF_000017565.1. Classification (NCBI taxonomy): domain Bacteria; kingdom Pseudomonadati; phylum Pseudomonadota; class Alphaproteobacteria; order Hyphomicrobiales; family Parvibaculaceae; genus Parvibaculum; species Parvibaculum lavamentivorans. Next base: position 684,291 of record NC_009719.1, on the reverse strand, counting down.
GATTACGAGGCGATCGGCCTCGCCGATTTCGGCAAGCCGGGCAACTATTTCGCGCGCCAGATCTCGCGCTGGACGAAGCAATATGTTGCCTCCGAAACGGAAACCATTCCGGAGATGAACCGGCTGATGGAGTGGCTGCCCGCCAATGTTCCGCAGGAGGATTCGAACTCCATCGTCCATGGCGACTACCGCCTCGACAATACGGTGCTGCATCCCTCGGAGCCGAAAGTCATCGCCGTGCTCGACTGGGAGCTCTCCACGCTCGGCCATCCGCTCGGCGACTTCACCTACAGCCTCATGCAATGGGTGATGCCCGGCCAGGGCACCGGCGGCGGTACAGGCTCCATCAGGACGGCCGATTTGAAGTCGCTGGGCATCCCTACACTGGACGAATACATCCGCATGTATTGCGAACGGACCAACAGGCCCAATGGTATTGAGAATCTTGATTTTTATTTTTCATATAATTTCTTTCGGCTTGCCGGTATCCTGCAGGGAATCGCGGGGCGGGTAAGGGACGGGACAGCATCCAGCGAACATGCCAAACAGATGGCGGCCAATGTGCGGCCGCTGGCAGAAGAGGCATGGGTCTATGCCCAACGCGCGGGAGCGGAATAACAAGAACAACGCCGAGAGTGAGTGTGCGTATGAGTGATGATGTTTCGTCCTGGAGCCGGCACGGTTTCGAAATCAATACCGACAAGTCGCGGCTTGATCGCGAATCCATTCTGAAAATGCTCGGCGCCACCTATTGGGCGCGCGACGTTTCGCCCGAGAATCTCTGGACAAGTATCGTTAATTCACGCGCCTATGGGCTCTATTCGCCGGATGGCGAGCAGGCCGGTTTCGGCCGCATGGTGACGGACTACACGCGCTTTGCCTGGATGAGCGACGTCTATGTGCTGCCCGTCCATCGCGGCGACGGGCGCGGCAAGTGGATCGTCGAGACAATGGTCAACGACCCCGCCCTCGCCTCCGTCCACCGCATCATGCTCTCGACGACAGACGCCCATTCCCTCTACGAACGCCTCGGCTTCGTCACCATCGGCGACGACGGCGATGCCCGCCAACTGATGCAGTTGAAGCGGTAGGGACGAGCGGCCGGCGCCTCTCTTCCCACCCTCCCCTCGGGGGAGGGTCGACAAAATTCAAGCGCAGCGCAGAATTTTTCGGGGCGGGGGCGCCGCGCTCATCCGGCGAACACGCTATCGTCAGCACACGCTGCACTTCAGCGACCCCGCCCCAAACGGCTTGCAGCCGTTTGACCCTCCCCCAAGGGGAGGGTGGCAGTGGGGAGATGCCCTCAATACAAAAACATCGGCTTGCCCTTCACCTCGGCAATGCGCGGGCGATAGGCCTCCGCATCGTAGAAGGACGCAACGTCGACGCGCTTGCCGCCGCTGGCGCATGTGGATGCCGGCACCGTCGTGTAATTGCCGTCGCGCACCGCCGTCATGAAGCCGGTGCGTCCCGCCGCAATTTCCTGCACCGCCAGCGTGCCGAAGCCCTTCGCCACCATCTGGTCGAGCGCGTCCGGCGCGCCCGCACGCATGAGATAGGCGAGAGACTGCGTGATCGTGTCGACGCCGGTGAGCCGCGTCAGTTCCTCGCCGAGCAGATGGCCGATACCGCCGAGGCGCTTGCGGCCATATTCATCCGCCTGACCATAGGTCTGCGCCTCGCCGCCTTCCATCATCGCGCCTTCCGAAATCACCACCATCGCGTAGCGCGCCGGATTTTCCATCCGGTCGGCCGCCACCAGCGCGGCCAGCTTCTCCGCGTTGAACGGCACTTCGGCTATGATCGCCCGGTCGGCGTCGGCGAGATAACTTGAGATCAGCGCCGTCTCGCCGGAGTTCCGTCCGAAAAGCTCCACCACGGCGATGCGTTCATGGCTTCCCGTCGATGTGCGAAGTGCGCTGATGGCATCGACCGAGCGCGTCACCGCCGTCGAAAAGCCGATGCAGTAATCCGTGCCGAAAACATCATTGTCCATCGTCTTCGGGATCGAGACGATCTTCATGCCTTCGCGGTCGAGCTGCGCGGCATAGTTCAGCGTGCCGTCGCCGCCGATCGTCACCATCACATCGATGCCGAGATGTTCAAAGACGCGCAATATATGCGGCGTCGTGTCGACCGTGCCCTTTTCGCTCGGTTTGAACTTTCCCTTCAGGAAATCGGGGAGCTTTTCCTCCACCATCCATTGCGGGTCGGTGCGCGTCGTATGCAGTATCGTGCCGCCCTTGCGGTCGATGGTCCTGACGGCATCGTTGTTGAGCCGCATCAGGTGCTTCTCGCTCCCTTCCGGGTCGTCGGGATTGTAGCTCATCGGCCCTGCCCAGCCGCGCCGGAAGCCGAGCACTTCCCAGCCAAGTTCAGTCGCGCGCCGCACCACCGCCTTGATGCAGGGATTGAGCCCCGGCACATCGCCGCCGCCGGTCAGGATTCCAAGTCGCATATCGCCGTTTCCTTTACGTCAGTGGCCCGAGGGTCATCTTCATTCTCCACCCTCCCCCCGTGGGAGGGTCGACAAATTCGAGCGAAGCGAAGAATTTTTCGGGGAGGGGGACGTCCCTCCAATATGATGAACACTCCATCGAATTTTCCGCCGCGCTACCGTCCGCGCATACTAACAGCTAGAAATCCCGATCATGAAAACAAGCGAGCGTTACACTATCGCCGTCGCTGGCCTCGGGCGGCGCATCGCCACCGTCATCCGCCATCTCGCCACTGCCGCGCCCCATATCGAGATCGTAGCCCATGCCGATCCCGCACCCATGGGCCTCTCCACGCTGGAGAAGCGGGGCATCGGTGCAGGCACGGCCTATGAGAGCGTCGATGCGATGCTCGCTCATACAAAGCCGGACCTCCTCATGGTCGGCTCGCCCAATCATCTCCACCTCGCTCATATACGCGCCGGGCTTGAGCGCGGCTTGCGCGTTTTCACCGAAAAACCTGTCGTGCGCACGGAGGAAGAAACATGGGCGCTCGCCCGGCTCCTGCGAGAGCATGGGCAATCTTCCGTCATTGTCGGCCTCGTCCTCCGTTCCGCACCGCTCGTCGCCGCCGTCACGCGTCATCTTCACGCCTCGAAACTCGGCCGCCTCGTCAGCTTCGAAGGCAACGAGCATCTCCATCCCGAGCACGGCGCCTTCCTTATGCGCGACTGGCGGCGCCACGAAGCCCATGCCGGTTCGTTCCTGCTCGACAAATGCTGCCACGATTTCGATCTCTACCGCCTCTTCGCCGGCGCGCTGCCCGCTCGCGTCGCGAGCTTCGGCGGCCGCGACATCTTCACGCCCGCCAACGAGGCCCTGGCCGAACGCCGCTACCCGGACGGCACACCCGCCTACGAGATATGGCGCGCGGGCTGGAACGGCGGCAACAACACCTTCCACTCCGACGCCGATACCGCCGACAACCAGGTCGCGCTTGTCGAATATGAAAACAACGTCCGCCTCACCTTCCACGCGAACACCCATGCCGGCCTGCCGCAGCGCCGCTGGTACTTCGCAGGGACAGGCGGCGCGCTCGAAGCCGATCTCGTGACCAACCGCCTCACCTTCCGCGACGCGCTCGGTATCAATCCTCCGGAGACGGAGGAATTCGGCGCCAGCGCCGAAGGCCATTACGGCTCCGACGAGCAAATGGGCCGCGACCTCGCCGCCCACCTCCTCGACGGCAAACCCTTCCCCGTCCAGGTCGAGGACGCCATGGTGGCCGGCCTCACCGTCATCGCCGTCGACCGCGCCATGCGCGAAGGCGGCGTCGTGGATTGCCGGCCGATGTGGGAGAGGCTGGAGAAGGAGTTAAACGCCCGATAAGTCTCCCCACCCTCCCCTTGGGGGAGGGTCAGAAAATTCGAGCGGCACGCGAAGAATTTTATGGGGCGGGGTCGCTGACTCAATCCGGGGATAAGGCTCCCGGGGATAAGAATTCGCGACCTGACCGGGGACAAGTTGCACCGGAGGCGTCCCGCACATTCCCCGGAGACGACGAAGGAGCGAAATTCGGTGCTCAACCACGTACCGGAAACCGCTCTTCCTCATCGCATGACAGTTTCATGACAGTTCGGTGACAGTCGGCCATTTTGAGGTATCCGGATACCCCATCAGGCACTCTTGCCGCGCGCCTCGATGGGCCAGATATCGACCAGCGTGTCGCCCCGGACGACGTGGTAGGCGTCGTATAAATTCACCGTCGGGTCGCAATGCGGCGTCATGGCCGTCAGTACACTGCCGATCGGCAGCGACGCGCCATCCGGTAGAAGAACGCCGCCTTGCTCGTCGCCGAAGAAGAAATAGCCCGCTCCTTCCGGCGCGCCGGAAAGAAGTTTCGGCGACTCGGCATCGGTCGAAAAGGATTTGAAACCGGCATCCGTCGTCGCGAGATTTTTCGTGTTGGCGGAGACGACCGACATCTGCACGAAGAGCGACGTCTCGAAGGGAAAGCTCGCGCCATTGCCGAGCGCGACGTCGTGATACTGCTTGTCCATGAAAACATAGGAGCCGCCCTGCAGCTCGGTCAGCACCTTCGCTTCCGGGTCGATATTGTAGCTGCCGGTGCCGCCCCCCGACACGATATCGCAGGGCAAGCCCTTGGCCTTCAGCGCGTCGCGCTGATCGCCCAGCACCTTCATCGCCGCAAGCGATTTCTCGCGACGCTCGGCGAAGTCGTGAATATGCATCAGGTGTCCGGCATAGGCCTGCAGCCCGCGCAGTTCGAGAAATTCCGCCGCGTCGAGAAGTTCCGCCAGCGCCAGCGCGTCCTCGCCGGGGCGGATGCCTGTGCGGTGGAGGCCAACATCGAGGTCCACCAGAACCTTCAGCACACGTTTCTTTTCCGCCGCCGCTGCCGCCAATGCGCGCGCGTTCACCGGATTGTCGACCACGACCATCAGGTCCGGCATTTTCTCGTTCAGCGCCATCAGCCGCTCGATGCCCTGCACCGTCACGACGGGCGAGGTTATGAGAATGCTCTCGATGCCGCCCGCCGCCATCGCCTCCGCCTCGCCGAGCTTGGCGCAGCACTGGCCGACGGCGCCGGCCGCGATCTGGGCCTTGGCGATGGTCACGCATTTATGCGTCTTCGCATGGGGGCGGATCGAAAGGTTGCTTACCTTGCAGTGCTCCGCCATCCGCGCGACGTTGCGCTCGAAGGCGTCGAGATCGAGCACAAGCGCCGGTGTCGGGATCGCGGCGCGCGAGCCCTTCTTTCCGATCATGGCCTTCGCCGCCTGCAATGCTTCGCTTGTCATGACTTCCCCTTTGCTGCCGCGCGGCACGCATCCTACAGCGGCCCGCGCGATGCACAACAACGCATCGCGTCTTCGTTTTGGTTCATGAAAGCGATGGATTCGGGAGGAGAGACCGTATAATTTTGGCATTTATACTGTCTATTGTTGGGGGATGAAATGGCGACAACGACGCTTTCCGGTTTGATGCTCCTTGCCGCGCTGACGGCGGCGGAACCCGAGGCGGCGATGAGCAAAATGCCCGCTCACGACCAGTATGCGTCGGGCGCGACCTGTTCGCTCAGCGGCGAAACGAGGGCTGGCGCGCGCAAATATTGCTATTACGATTGCGGTGGATCGAGACGGACCATCGTGATCGCGGCAGGACGGCCCTGCGCCTTCACCATCAGACGCTAGGACAAATGTCGGGACAGAGCGGCGCCGCGCAGAAGACGGCAGGATTGGCGGACAAGCGGGAGGTGATCATCTCCTCCGCGCTCGATCTGTTCCGTCACTATGGTTACCGCCGCACTTCGATGGAAGACATCGCGCGCGCCGCCGCCGTCGCCAAGGGCACGCTTTACCTCTACTTCAAAAGCAAGGACGAACTCTTCGAAGCGATCTGCCGGACGCTGGCCGAACAGGTCGCGGAAGGCGTCACGGCGGCGGAAGCGCTCGACCTGCCGCTCGAGCGGAAGCTTGCCGCGCTGATGGAGGCGAAGCTCGGTTTCGTCTATCGCTGGATTCTTTCGAGCCCGCATGCGGCGGAGCTCGTCGACAGCGGCAGCCGCCTGAAGGAAAATGTTTTCGGCGACGTTCACGTTCAGTTCCAGAACGCCGTCCTCCAGCTTGTCCGCGAAGGCACCCAGCGCGGCGAGCTCGATCCCAAGGCCAGCGGCCTCACCCAGGAAGCCGCCGCCGAAACCCTCATCGCCGCCGCCTGCGGCGCCGAAAAGGCACCGGACGAGGAAACCTTCCGCCGCCAGCTCGCCGCCATCATCAAGCTGACCCTGCGCGGCCTGCGCGCCTGAGGCGAATCCTCGCTACAAATTCGTGAAATACGGCGCCTCCCCGCTTGACAGCGTGGCGGACAGCTCCTATCTCTGCCCAGTGCTTTGGCACTCATATTGAGTGAGTGCTAACAGGCTCAAAAAATCCAGAAATATCCGCAACTTAGCGGTTGGGACACAGGAGAAGCCAGAGATGAAATTCCGTCCTCTGCATGACCGCGTCGTAGTGCGCCGGGTCGAGGAAGAATCCAAGACCGCCGGCGGCATCATCATTCCGGACTCGGCGCAGGAAAAGCCCTCGCAGGGCGAAGTCGTCGCGGTGGGCCCCGGCGCCCGTGGCGATGACGGCAAGCTCGTCGCGCTCGACGTCAAGGTCGGCGACCGGGTGATCTTCGGCAAATGGTCGGGCACCGAAGTCAAGATCGACGGCGAAGAGCTGCTGATCATGAAGGAGAGCGACATCATGGGTGTGCTCGAAGGCGCTGCCAGCAAGAAGAAGGCCGCTGCCTGACAAGGCTCGCAACCGGATACCCGGCCGCGGGCTTTTTTATTGCCCCGGCGGCCGTTCGTTCCGTTTCATGAATTCAGAAGGATCAGAAAAACATGGCTAAGGAAGTCAAATTCGGCCGCACAGCCCGCGAGAAGATGCTTCGCGGCGTCGACATTCTCGCCGATGCGGTAAAGGTGACGCTCGGTCCGAAGGGCCGCAATGTGGTCATCGAAAAGTCGTTCGGTTCGCCGCGCACCACGAAAGACGGCGTGACGGTCGCCAAGGAAATCGAGCTTGAAGACAAGTTCGAGAACATGGGCGCCCAGATGGTCAAGGAAGTCGCTTCCAAGACCAACGACACCGCCGGCGACGGCACCACGACGGCGACGGTTCTGACGCAGGCGATCGTTCGCGAAGGCGCGAAGTCGGTTGCCGCCGGCATGAACCCGATGGACCTGAAGCGCGGCATCGAGATTGCCGTCCGCACCGCCGTCGAAGACATCACGAAGCGTTCGAAGAAGGTGAAGTCGAACGACGAAGTCGCCCAGGTCGGCACGATCTCGGCCAATGGCGAAAGCGAAATCGGCGCCATGATCGCCCAGGCGATGAGCCGGGTCGGCAATGAAGGCGTCATCACGGTCGAGGAAGCCAAGTCCCTCGACACCGAACTCGATGTCGTCGAAGGCATGCAGTTCGACCGTGGCTATCTCTCGCCCTACTTCATCACCAATGCCGACAAGATGGTGGTCGAGCTCGACGAGCCGCTCATCCTTCTCCACGAGAAGAAGCTGACCAGCCTGCAGCCGATGCTGCCGGTGCTCGAAGCCGTTGTGCAGTCGGGCCGTCCGCTGCTCATCATCGCGGAAGACATCGAAGGCGAGGCGCTTGCCACGCTCGTGGTCAACAAGCTGCGCGGCGGCCTCAAGGTCGCTGCCGTGAAGGCGCCGGGCTTCGGCGATCGCCGCAAGGCGATGCTCGAAGATCTCGCCGTTCTCTCGGGCGGCCAGGTCATCTCCGAAGACCTCGGCATCAAGCTTGAGTCCGTGACGCTCGACATGCTCGGCAAGGCCAAGCGCGTTTCGATCACGAAGGACGACACCACGATCGTCGACGGCGCCGGCAAGAAGAAGGACATCGAAGCTCGCGTTGCCCAGATCAAGCGGCAGATCGAGGACACGACGTCCGACTACGACAAGGAAAAGCTGCAGGAACGTCTGGCGAAGCTCGCCGGTGGCGTTGCGGTGATCAAGGTCGGCGGTGCGACCGAAGCCGAAGTGAAGGAACGCAAGGACCGTGTCGACGACGCGCTCAATGCGACCCGCGCCGCGGTTGAAGAAGGCATCGTCCCCGGTGGCGGCACGGCCCTTCTCATGGCGAGCAAGGCCGTCGGCAAGCTCGTCGAGGACAATCGCGACATCCAGGCGGGTATCAACATCATCCGCAGGGCCCTCGAAGCGCCGATCCGTCAGATCGTCGAGAATGCCGGCGTCGAAGGTTCGATCGTCGTGCAGAAGGTCCTCGAGTCGAAGCAGGCCAATTTCGGCTTCGACGCGCAGAAGGAAGAGTATTGCGACCTCGTCGCCGCCGGCATCATCGACCCGACCAAGGTCGTGCGCACGGCGCTTCAGGACGCAGCCTCGATCGCCGGCCTCCTCATCACGACGGAAGCCATGATCGCCGACGCTCCGAAGAAGGACAACGGCGCCGCTGCCGGCATGCCTGGCGGCATGGGCGGAATGGGTGGCATGGGCGGCATGGACTTCTAAGTCCAGCTTCCTCACTCCAAAATGCGAAGGGCCGGTGGAAACACCGGCCCTTTTCTTTTGTCACTTTTTCGAGAGGTGACGTCGCGGCACCTGCCTTCCCGCCACTGACGCCGTATCGGCAACCGGCTACACTCACCCCAATCAAAATTCGGGAGGAAGGCCATGGATTTCTCATTCTCCGCAAAGGACGAAGAGTTTCGCATGAAGGTGCGGGACTTTTTCGAGCACGAGTATCCGCGCGAGATCGTGGAGAAGATGGCGAGCGGCGCTTCACCGACCAAGGCCGACTACCAGAAATCGGAGCGAGCCTTTGCTGCGCGTGGCTGGCTTGCCGTCAACTGGCCGAAATCGGCAGGCGGCACGGGCTGGAGCGCGAACGAGAAATACATCTTCGACGAGGAGCTTGAGCGCGCGGGCGCGCTCAATGTCGTGCCGATGGGCCTCCTCTATGTCGGTCCCGTCATCTACACATTCGGCACGGACGAACAGAAGAAGCGCTGGCTGCCCGGCATTCTCGACAGCACGACCTTCTGGGCGCAGGGCTATTCGGAGCCCGGCTCCGGCTCCGACCTGGCCTCGCTGCAGGCGAGCGCCGTTGTAGATGGCGACGACTACATCGTCAACGGCACCAAGATCTGGACCAGCCTCGCTCAGCATGCCGACTGGATTTTCTGCCTGCTGCGCACCAGCCAGGAAGAGAAGAAGCAGGAAGGCATCACCTTCCTGCTGATCGACATGACAACGCCGGGCATCACCGTGCAGCCGATCATCACCATCGACGGCAAGCATTCGCTCAACAGCGTCACCTTCGAAAATGTGCGCGTGCCGCAGGAAAACCGCATCGGCGAAGAGGGCAAGGGCTGGACCTATGCCAACTACCTGCTCGGCCATGAGCGCACCTCCTATGCCCATGTCGCGGGCAAGCGGAAGCAGCTCCGCAACATTCGCGAAGCCGCGCGCGAACGCGGACTGCTGGCCGACCCCGCCTTCATCCGCAAGCTCGGCGAACTCGAAACGCGGCTCGATACGCTTGAAATAACGGTGCTCCGCACGCTCTCCTCAGTGGCGGAAGGCGGCGCGCCGGGCAACGAATCCTCGATCCTGAAAGTGATCGCGACCGAACTCGCACAGGACATCACGGAGCTCGGCGCCGAGACCTACGGCCCCTATGTGCAACCGGCCTTCCCGGATTCCGTCGCCCCCGCATGGACCGGCAACACGGCGCTCCCCGCGGGCGCGGCGCCCGCCGTCGCCGCCTATCTCGGTGCCCGCGCGCAGTCGATTTATGGCGGCTCCAACGAAATCCAGAAGAACATCATCGCCAAGCGGATACTGGGTCTTTGACGAGGGAATTGACTCCCGCCGCTCGCGGGTCTTAACTCCCTTCACTTCCGGTCGCACATATCCTCCGCGCGACTGGCGAAATCAGATGGGTCACCATCGGGGAGCGCGGAGACTGGTCTTTCGAGCCGATCGCCTGGGCAGCACTTCTAAATGCTGGCCGGGCGTTTTTGTTTTCAGGCATCGAAGGAGACCGCCCCATGACGACCTCACAGGAACGAGCCCGGCTCGCCCAATCCGACAATGAAATCTTTCTCGCGCTCAAGGGCGAGGAAGCGCGGCAACGCGCGGGCCTCGAACTCATCCCGTCGGAAAACTACGCCTTCCCCGAAGTGCTGACGCTGCTCGGCTCCGCCTTCACCAATAAATATTCGGAAGGCTATCCCGGGCGGCGCTATTACGGCGGACAGGACTATACAGACCGTATCGAAACGCTGGCCCGCGACAGGGCCAAGGCTCTCTTCCGCGCGGAGCACGCGAATGTGCAGCCGCTGTCCGGCTCGCCGATGAACCAGGCAGTCTATCTCGGCCTGCTCGAGCCCGGCGATACGATCCTTGCGATGGATCTCAGCCATGGCGGTCATCTCACGCATGGCGCGCCGGTCAGCCATATGGGCCGCCTCTTCAATTTCGTGCGCTACAAGACGGACCCCACGAACGGCGCCATCGACTTCGACCACCTCCGTGCCGTCGCACGGGAGACGAAGCCGAGGCTCGTCGTCTGTGGCTACTCTTCTTACCCGCGCGACTACGACTACGCGGATTTCAAACGCGTTGCCGACGAAGTGGGCGCGCTCACCATGGCGGATGTTTCCCATATCGGCGGGCTCATCGCGGCCAACGTCATGCGCAACCCGCTGGATGCGGGCTTCGACGTGATGACGACGACGACGCACAAGTCGCTGCGCGGCCCGCGCGGCGGGCTCATTCTCTGCAAGGCTGAGTTCGCGAGGAAGATCGACGCTTCCGTGTTCCCCGGCCTTCAGGGCGGTCCGCATATGAATCAGGTCGCGGCAGCCGCCGTCACCTTCCGCCTCGCCGCCATGCCCGCGTTCCGCGATTACGCGGAACAGGTCCTCGCCAACGCCAAGGCGCTCGCCGCTGCACTCATGGAACGTCAGGTGAAGCTCGTCACCGGCGGCACCGACAATCACCTCCTCGTCATCGACACGGTCGCGAGTTTCGGCATCGACGGCGCGGTGGCGCAGGAGGCGCTCGACCGCGTCGGCCTCACCACCAACAAACAGGTGATCCCGGACGATCCGAACCCGCCGATGCGCCCGTCCGGCCTTCGTCTCGGCACACCGGCAGCAACGGCGCGCGGCATGGGGCACAAGGAAATGGCGGAGATAGCCGAAATCATCGCCGCCGCGCTCAACGCGAAAGGAGACGCCGCAACGGAGACAGCGCTCGCCGCCCGCACGCACAAGCTCACTTCGCGCTTCCCCGTGGACGGGCTCTAGAGCCGCTCGGCGATCGCCATGGCGGCAGCGGGATTGCGGACCTTGGCGCCGCTGATGACATAGAGAAAGACGTCGCGGCCGGATTTGAGGGGCTTGTGCTTGCTCACGGTCTCGACGTCTTTCGGCGCATCGCCCGCGGCCCATTCCTTCGCACGCGTCGCCCATGCATCGAGCGCCTTCTTCGGATAGCCGAGCTTCTCGTCCTCGCTCGTTCCCATGGCGCGCACATAGACGAAAGACGCAGTGGCATCGCCGATCTGCGGATAATCGGCATCGGCGGCGGTCACCACGGCGACGCCATATTCCCTCGCCAGCGCGATGAAGTCGGGCGACTTGAAACTTTCGTGACGCACTTCGACGGCGTGGCGGAGATCGCGCCCGCCCAGGGTCTTCGGCAGTAGCTTCAGGAACCCCTCGAAATCTTCCGGATCGAATTTCTTCGTCGGCGCGAACTGCCAGTTGATGGGTCCGAGCTTCTCTTTCAGCTCCGTCAGGCCGCTTTCCAGAAACCGTTCAATCGAAGAGCCTGCCTCGGACAGCACGCGGCGGTTGGTCGCGAAGCGCGGGCCCTTCAGTGCGAAGACGAAACCGTCCGGTGTCTCGTCATGCCATTTCCGGAAGCTCTCCGGCTTCTGCGAGCCGTAATAGGTACCGTTGATCTCGATGGTCGAAAGCTTGCTGCTCGCATATTCGAGTTCGCGCTTCTGCGTCAGCCCGTCGGGATAAAACGTGCCGCGCCATGGCTCGAACACCCAGCCGCCGATGCCCACCCGGATTTTCTTCGCCATGCCAATCTCCGCCGCAATAAAGCGACTCTAGATAGGCGCAGGCGAGGCTGCAAGCGGATGTCCCCTTCCCGCTGGCAGGAAGGGGACGCCGTATTCAAGCACCGATGGCGTTTCGCAACTCCCGCGCCGCTTCGACCATCTCGACGAGTGCCGCTTCCGTTTCCGGCCAGCCCCGCGTCTTCAAGCCACAATCCGGATTGACCCATATGCGCTCGCTCGGCAGGCGTTCGGCGGCGAGCCGCAGAAGCGACAGCATTTCGCCGCGCGCGGGGACGCGGGGCGAATGAATGTCGTAAACACCGGGACCGATATCGTTCGGATAGGAAAAGTCGACAAAGGCGTCGAGCAATTCCATGCGCGACCTGGACGTCTCGATGGAAATCACATCGGCGTCGAGATCGGCGATCGCCTCGATGATGTCGTTGAATTCCGAATAGCACATATGGGTATGAATCTGCGTCTCGTCGCGAGCGACGCAGACGGAGAGGCGGAAGCACTCGCATGCCCACCGGAGATAGGTGTCCCATTCGGAGCGATGCAGCGGCAATCCCTCGCGGAGTGCCGGCTCATCGATCTGGATCATGCCGAGGCCCGCCGCTTCGAGGTCGTAGACCTCGTCGCGTATCGCCAGTGCGATCTGGCGGCAAGTCTCGCTGCGCGGCTGGTCGTCGCGCACGAAGGACCATTGCAGGATCGTCACCGGGCCGGTCAACATGCCCTTCACCGGCCTGTCCGTCAGCGACTGGGCGTAGCGCGACCATTCGACCGTCATCGGCTCCGGCCTCGACACATCGCCGAAGATGATCGGCGGCTTCACGCAACGCGAGCCGTAGCTCTGCACCCAGCCGAGCGACGTAAACGCAAAGCCCTCCAGTTTCTCACCGAAATATTCCACCATGTCGGTGCGTTCCGGTTCCCCATGCACCAGCACGTCCAGCCCGATCCTTTCCTGCAGGCGGATTGTCTTTTCGATTTCGGCTTTCATGAAGGCGTCATACTGCGCCTCGTTCCAGTCGCCGCGCCGCAGGCTGGCGCGGGCCTTGCGCACATCCGAGGTTTGCGGGAACGAGCCGATGGTCGTGGTCGGCAGCTTCGGCAGGCCGAAGCGCTTCTGCTGGATAGACTGCCGGTCGGCGAAGGGGCGGCCCCGCCGGTCGGCATGGGGATCGATATCCCGCACCCGCGCGCGGACAGCTGGATTGTGAATACGCGGCGAATTGCGCCGCGCCTCGAACAATGCCGCGTTCTCCGCCAGTTCGGTGGAGATCGAGGTGCGGCCCTCCTTCACGCCCCGCGCCAGCACGGCAAGTTCGCCGAGCTTTTCCTCGGCAAAGGCAAGCCAGCTCTTCAATTCGGGATCGAGCGATTTTTCACCGGCGAGGCTGAAGGGCACGTGCAGCAGCGAGCAGGCCGCCGAAATCATGACGCGCTTGGGCCCGAGCGTCAGCACGGCGCGCTCAGCCAGCGTCAACGCCGCTTCCATGTCCGTCCGCCAGATATTGCGCCCGTCTACGAGCCCGAGCGACAGCAGCTTGTCGCGCGGCAGGGCCGAGAGCGCCGCTTCGTATTGGGAGCGTCCCCGCACCATGTCGAGATGGATACCGGCAACCGGCAGCGCCATTGCCGTTTCGAGCGAGGCTTCCGGCAATGCGCCGAAATAGGTCGCGACCATCAGCTTCAGGGAGGGCGCGGCGGCCGACAGAGCCGAATAGGCCGCTCGGCATTTCGCAAGGTCGCCGCTGCCGAGTTCAAGCACCAGGCAGGGTTCGTCGATCTGCACCCAATCGGCACCGGCTTCGGCGAGACGCTTCAGCACGTTTTCGTATACGGGAAGGAGTCGTCCCATCAGGTCGAGCGGGTCGAAGCCCGCCACCGTCGCCTTGCCAAGTTTCAGGAACGAGAAAGGCCCGACAAGAACCGGCCGCGTGTGAACACCAAGCGCCTTCGCTTCGGCAAATTCATCGATGGCTTTGGTGAAGGCCAGCCGGAAATTCGTCTCCGGAGAAAATTCCGGCACGATGTAGTGGTAGTTGGTGTCGAACCATTTGGTCATCTCCATCGCCGCCACATCGCGCGTGCCGTCCTGTGCGCCGCGCGCCATCGCGAAATAGGTGGCGAGATCGATTTCCGCTCCCGCAGCGAACCGCTCCGGCACCGCACCCGTCATGCAGATCGTGTCGAGTACATGGTCGTAGAGCGTGAAATCGTTCGACGGGATATGGCCGATCCCGTGTTCCTTCTGAAGCCGCCACGAGGCACGGCGCAGTGACTTTGCCGTATCGAGAAGCGGCGCTTCCTCGCCGTCGCGCCAATAGGTTTCAAGCGCGGCCTTCAGCTCGCGATGCGGGCCGACGCGCGGATAGCCGAGAGTGCTGGTCAATGTCATGGACAAATCTCCTGTCGTTGTGCCTGTCACGCAGGCGGAAAATCGGGATGGATGGGTGTCAGATGGCGCGTGGGGGCACGGCAACGGGCCGTCCATTCCCGCCAATCGCCACCATGACGAAGCGGCCGCGCGCGCTCAGCTCGCGTTCGCCGCTCAGCGCCTCCTCCGCGACGAGTTCGACCTCGACGCAGATCGAGCTTCGCCCCGTCATGACGATGCGGGCGGTGACGTCGGCAAAGGCGCCGACTTTCACGGGTGCGCGGAAGTCGATGCGCTCCGAAGCGGCCATGACCACCGTCTGGTGGCAGTGGCGTGTAGCGGCGATGAAGGCAGCCTTCCCCATCATCGCCAGCGCGTTGCCGCCGAACAGAATGTCGCGGTGGTTTGCGGCATCGGGAAAGACGACTTCGACGAAGCTGGTGAGCCCCGGGTGCGGCGGGGGCGCGGCAACGAGCATGGGCAGCGGCTCGTCGTCATGCTTGCCCTGCGCGACCATCGCGATGGTGCCGCCCACGGCTCTTTCCCGCTCACCGGTGAGCAGGTTTTCGGCCAGCAGCTCGACGTCGAACACAACGGACGACCGGCCGGTCTTGCGAACCGTCGCCGTCACCTCCGCCAGTTCTCCCGGCAGGACCGGCCGGCCGAATTCGACGCCGTCGAATCCCGCCGTCACCATTTTCCGCCGTGTCAGGCGCGTCGCGGCGATATAGGCGGCGCGGTCCATCAGCGCGAGCGATGCGCCGCCAAACAGCGTGCCGTGATGGTTCGTCTGTTCGGGAAAGACGAGTTCGGCTAATCGGGTAAAAGGGATGGCGGGCAGGCGCGTGGGTGCGCAAACGGCAAGCAGATCTTCCATGACTGTGTCCTTGCTGGAACCACGGGAAAATCCGTCAGCGGACACGTATGGGAAAATGCAAGCCGCGGCGCATGCCACGGCACGATGAAGAGAGGCCGGACACAATGCCGGCGATCAGATCCTGTCTGCATCCATTCCTCCAGGGGACACCCCGCCCCATCGGTTCGCGTTGACGGGCAATGGCAGGTCTCCTGGCTCGCAGGTCACTGTTCTTTCCCAGCCTTCCCGGCCTCCGAGGTGGAGCGCCAGTGGCGTGGTTGGGCAGAACTCTCTGCTTACAGTTGCGGGGGCAGCCCCGGTATTTAACCGGGTTCCCTTTTCATCCTCCGGCTATTCGCCTTCGGAACCATTGCGGGGCGGATGCTAGGCGAGCTTGCCGCCGGTTGCAACCGGCGTCATTTATCGAAGAGGCTTTCCAGCTCGCGCCGCATGATGAGGCGGTATTCCTCGACAAGGCGGTCGCCTTCTTCCCGGTCGACAGCGATGGCAAGGCGCACCGCCGCGCCGCTGAGCTGCATCAGCAGGAAGGACGCTGCTTGCAGGCGAGCATGTTCGCGCCTCGGCACGAGATGTTTCAACGCGCTGAAAAAGATGCGGCCGTTCTCGCGGCTGTCGGCGATGTCCAGTTCCTGCAGCGTCTTGTCGGATTGCGTCGCCGACCAGATATCGCGCGTCACCGGCTCGGTCAGGAAGAGACCGTAATATCCGGTCATGATCGCATCGACGCGGGCAAGCGCGTCGGCGGCGCTTCCGACACCGTCGAGATTTTGCTTCAGTCCGTCGCGCACGCGCTCCATGACGCGCATGGCGAGCATCCTGAGGATCGCGGGCTTGTCCGGGAAATACTGATAGAGCGAGCCGATGGGCACACCGGCCCGTTCGGCGACTTCCGTCATCCGCACGGCATCGCTGCCCGTTTCCGCGATCAATTCTGTTGCCGCCGTCAGGATGCGTTCGACGCGCTCGCGCGCCCGGGCCTGTGTCGGTTGGCGGCGCGTTGTTGCGAGGATCATGCCGCTTCCTTCGATTTTTCTTGCCAGCGAGAATATGAGGGATTATCACTTATCACAAATGTGAGGATTATTCACTTTATTCTGGGAGCGGGTCATGAGCGAGATCGGACGTGTTTGTGTTGTCGGTGGCGGTCCGGCGGGGCTCAGCCTCGCCCGCACCTTTCTGCGGCACGGTATTCCCTTCGACATTTATGAGCGCCATTCGGATGTCGGCGGCTTGTGGGACCAGAGCAATCCGGGCTCGCCCGTCTACAACTCGGCGCATTTCATCTCGTCGAAAACGCAGTCGCACTATCACGACTTCCCGATGCCGGACGACTATCCGGACTATCCCTCCAACAGGCAGATTCACGGCTACATGCGGCTGTTCGCCGATGCTTATGGCTTGCGCGAGCACATTCGCTTCAACACATCCGTTGAGAAGACGGATTTGCAGCCGGACGGCACCTGGGCCGTCACGCTTTCGACCGGCGAGACCAAGACCTACGGCTCGCTCGTCTGCGCCAACGGCACAAACTGGCATCCCGCGATGCCGGATTATCCCGGCACCTTCACGGGCGAGATGCGTCACGCTGTCACTTTCCGCTCGATGGACGAGTTCCGCGGCAAACGCGTGCTGGTGATCGGCGCCGGCAATTCCGGCTGCGATATCGCCTGCGACGCGGCGAAGGGCGCGGATGCCGCCTTCATCAGCCTCCGGCGCGGCTATCACTTCCTGCCGAAGCACCTCTTCGGCATTCCGGCGGATGTCGTCGCACATGAAGGTCCGCATCTGCCGATGTGGCTGACGCAGCGCATCTTCGGCGTCATCCTGCGCATCCTCAATGGAGATATCACTCGGCTCGGCTTGCAGAAGCCCGACCACCGGCTCTTCGAAACACACCCGATCCTCAACACGCAGCTTCTGCACTATCTCGGCCACGGCGACATCAAGGCGAAGCGGGACGTGGCCCGCTTCGAGGGCAAGGTGGTTCATTTCAAGGACGGCACCTCGGAGGAGATCGACCTCATCATCTGCGCCACGGGCTATACGTGGAAGGTGCCTTATGTCGATCCGGCCCTCTTCTCGTGGAAGGGCAACAAGCCCGATCTCTATATGAACCTTTTCAGCCGCGAGCATCCCTCGCTCTACGCGCTCGGCTTCATGGAAACGAATGGCGGTGCCTACAAGCTCTTCGACGAAATGGCCGACCTCATCGCCCGCACCATCATGGCGCGTACGAAAGGCGATGCCGCACTCGATGAGCTGATCGCCACAGACCGGCCGGATTTGACGGGCGGCATCAAATTCGTCGGCTCGTCCCGCCACGCCACTTATGTCGAGATCGACGCCTACCGCAAACAGATGAAACGCATCCGCAAGCGTTTCGGCTGGCCGAACCTTGCCGATGGCTGTTTCGACGCGCTGCGCGTCTCGCGCGCAAGGGCGGCGGCATGAGCATCTCGCGCAAGGCGCTGATTACGGGCGCAGGCGGCGGCATCGGCTCGGCGATTTCGCGGGCGCTCGATGCTCGCGGCTACAGCCTCATCCTTGTGGACCGTGAAATGGCGCCGCTCGATGCGGTTGCTGCCACTCTCCGCGCCGCGCCTGAAAAGATACTCTGCGATCTTTCCTCGCGGGAGGAGGTGGAGCGGCTCTGCGACCGGCTCGGCAGAGAACACGCCGATCTCGACGTGCTCGTCAACAATGCCGGCATCGTCGTGCCGGGTGCCGTGACCGGCCTCGATCAGGCGGCGCTCGACCTTCATCTCGAAATCAATCTTCGCGCGCCGATCAGGCTCATGCGCGCCGCGGCACCGCTGATGATCGCCCGCCGGCGGGGTGCGATGGTCGCCACCGTCTCCCTCGGCGGCGTCATTTCGCTCAAGGACAGCGCCATCTACTCCGCCTCCAAGTTCGGCCTGCGCGGCTTCCTTTGCGGCTTTCATCAGGAACTTGCGCCGCTCGGCGTGAAAGTCTCCGGCGTCTATCCTGCCGCCGTCGACACGCCCATGCTTCATCACGAGGCGTTGCATGGCGGCTCGGTGCTCAATTTCGTCGACAGGGTGATGACGCCCGAAGATATCGCCGCCGCGACGCTCAAGGCCATCGACACGGGCAGACTCGAAGTCTATTCGCCCTGGAGTGCCAGCCTCATGGCGCGGTTGTTCGGTTCGTTTCCGTGGATGATCCGGCCCATCCTGCCGCTCATGGAGAAGCTCGGCGAACAGGGTCGGCGGAAGTTTCTCGCCCGGAAGGACCTCTCAGCCCAGCAGCATTAAACCGCGCACGATCAACACGGCGCCCAGCACGTAGAGAATGTACCGGCTCCAGTTCTTGAACTGGCCGTCGTTCATGCGGTCGAGCAGCATCTTGCCGAAGGTCGTGCCGAGCATGGCGAGCGGCGCCACCATCACATAGATCCACCAGGGAATATCCGCATCCGGCAGCAGATGCGCGGCGAGCACGCCGAAATAAAGCAGCTTCGTCAGATGCTGCAGCGTCTGCGTCACCGCCTTGGTCGCGACGATCTGGTGGCGCGTCAGCGGGCTCTGCACGAAGAAGATGTCGAGGATGGGTCCGGCGACGCCCGCCGTCAGCGTCAGCGCCGTCACCACGAAGCCACCGCCAATCGCCACCGCGGGCTTCGTCACGTCGAGGCCCCAGCTTTTCGGGATCGAGAAGGCGACGAAGGGGATGGCGCCGAGAACGAGAAAGACCGTCGCCTTGTCCGGGACGAAGCTCACCAGCAGGAAGAGAACAAGTGCGGCGACGCCGCCCGCCATGTTGGTCGCGACGATCGGCCAGACGATGTCCTTGCGGTTGATGATGGCGCGGTAGCCGTTCGACACGGCCTGCGTCACGCCATGCAGCATCATCGCGGCACCGACCGAATAGGCGGCGGTCAGAAAACCCATCAGGATCATGCCACCCGCCATTCCGAAAATGCCGGAAAGCGTCGCCGTCACAAGAACCACAATGGCCGTTGTGAAGGCGAGAGTAGCGGTCATGAAATCAGTTTCCGTTCTTCAGCCGCGCGACAAGCCGCTCGCGCAGCGGGTTCTTCGCCTCGAACACATAATCCGCGCGCACCGCCGTTACGGTGTCGCGGCCTTCCGCATAGAGGAAGGCAACGAGATCGTAGAGCCGGGCCTCCGGGCAATGCGCGATGCGCACGGGTGCGACACCATTGCCGAAGGGCAGCGTCACGCCGAAGCGTTTCTTCAGTTCATCCAGCAGCGCGGCGTCGTCGCCCTCGCCCGCGAAGCGGACTTCGATGACTTTGGCCGCGCGCGCCTGTGCCGAGACGCGGTCGAGAATTTCGCCCGCCGCCTTCAGCGCCGCATCGCTCCATTCAGCACCCAGGCTCGCGACAAGGTTCGCCTGGCTCTTCAGGATCGTGCCGTCGTCGAGGATCTTCAGATTATTCGCCGCCAGCGTCGCGCCGGTGGACGTTATATCGACGATCACTTCCGCCGTGCCCGCCGCCGGTGCGCCTTCGGTCGCGCCGAGGCTTTCGACGATGCGGTAATCCGTCAGGCCGTGCTCGGCGAAGAAGCTCCGCGTCAGGTTGAAATATTTGGTCGCGACGCGCAGCCGCCTTCCGCGCTTCGTGTGGAAGGCGAGCGCCACGTCGTCGAGGTCGGCCATGGTCGCGACATCGATCCAGCTTTGCGGCACGGCAACCACGACATCGGCATGGCCGAAGCCGAGCGGCAGCAGCAGCTCCACGTCGCGTTCGGGCGCGGAGAGCTTCTCGCGGATCAGGTCTTCGCCCGTCACGCCGAGGTGAATGATGCCCTGCTCCAATTGCCCGGCGATTTCGGATGCCGAAAGAAACGCGATCTCGACATTCGCCATGCCGTCGAGCCGGCCGGTATAACCGCGCCCGCCATCCTGCCGGACTTTCAGCCCCGCACGCGCGAAGAAGGCATTGGCATTTTCCTGGAGCCTTCCCTTGGAGGGCAGGCCGATCACGAGTTTGCCGCTCATTTGCCGGCCTCCTTCGCCACGGCCGCGAGCAGCCGCTCGATGCCGACCGCGCAGCCCACCGCGGGCACGGGCGATGCCGCACCGAGCGCCGAGAGGAGATCGTCATACCGTCCGCCGCCGCAGATCATCGCATCGACGCCGAGCGCCGCCACGCGGAACTCGAAAACGAAGCCGGTGTAATAGGCCATGTTGCGGCCGAAGCCGGTGGCGAAATGTGCGCGGGAAAGATCGAGCCCCGCTTTCGCCGTCAGTTCCATGCGCCGCTCGAAGCGCGCAATCGCCGCGTCGATGGAGACGCCTGCCCCGCCCGTCAACGCCTTGATGCGCGCGATGCACTCTTTCGGCGTGCCCGATACGGCGAGGAAACCCGAGATGAGTTCGGCCGCCGCGCGTGGCACGCTGGAGGATGCCAGCTCCGCTTGCTCCAGCAGTCGTTCGGCCACTTCTTCCACCGTCCGGCCGCCGACAGGCGCAATGCCCGCAAGTTTCAGCACATCCTCGATCACATCCTTTGCGCGCTCCTCGTCGAGGCCCGCCAACGCCGAGATCAGCGCCTGCTTGTCGCCCGTCTCGTCGCCTGCATCTCCTGCCGCGAGCCGCGCCAGCAATTCGCGGAAATAATCCGGCCGCCAGAAGTGCCGCTTCAGGCGCGAGCGCCAGCCGGGCGGCAGGTCGAGCGCATCGACCAGCGCATCGAACAGCGCGAGATCGCCGATTTCGATTTCATAATTTTTCAGGCCCGCATCGGCCAGCGCCCGCGCGGCGAGCGAGATCACCTCGGCATCCGCCGCTTCCGCGTCCGCCGCGTCGAGACATTCGAGGCCCGCTTGCGTGAATTCGCGCAGCTTCGCCGACCCCTTCTGCTGGTAGCGGTAAACCGCGCCGACGGAGCAGAGTTTCTTCGGTCCGCCCGCGCCTTCCAGATAGAGGCGGCAGACGGGAATGGTGAGTTCGGGCCTCAAGCACAATTCCTCGCCCGCCGGATCGGCGAAGACATACATGCGGCGGCGGATATCCTCGCCGGACATGTCGAGGAAAATATCGGCGGGCTGCATGACGGGCGCGGAAACGGGCGCATAGCCCGCGCCCTCGAAGCCCGCGCGCACGGCCACCGCCAGCGCCTCGCGGGCGCGGAGGCCTTCTCCGTCCAGTGCTGCCATGGATGTTGACGACATATCGGTTACTTCCCGGCCCGGCCGAACCCTTCGGACGGGGCCTTATCTATCACGGAAATGGTAAATATCGAGCGTGGAGGATGGCGGCTTTTTCAGCCGTGATGGCCCCGGACGCTGCGATGCCGGGCGAGCATCGCCATCACTTCTTCCACGAGGCGGGCGCGGGGCACGGCCACCTGCGCCGGCTGGCCCTCGCGCCAGGCCGCGTTGTCCTCGATTTCCTTCGACATTTCGCTGCCGAGGATGAGGTCTTTCAGCGTCACTTCGCCCTTCATCCGCTCGTCCTCGCCCTCGATGACGGCGATGGGGGCGCCCCGCTTGTCGGCATATTTGAGCTGCGCCTTCATGCCGGAGCCGCCGAGATAAAGCTCGGCGCGGATGCCCGCCGCCCGCAGCTCGGACACCATCGACTGGTAGCCTGCCATGTTCTCCGCATCGAGGGTCAGCACGACGACCGGCGCCAGCACGTCTTCGACGTCGAGCTTGCCGAGAAGTTCGAGCGCTGCCTGCAAGCGGCTCACGCCGATGGAAAAGCCGGTCGCGGGCACCTTCACGCCCTTGAAGCGTTCGACGAGCCCGTCATAGCGCCCGCCCGAACCGACGGAGCCGAAGCGCACGGGATTGCCGCTCTCGTCCTTCACCTCGAAAAGAAGGTCGGATTCGAAAACCGGGCCGGTGTAATAGCCGAGCCCGCGCACGATCCATGAGTTGAATTCGATGCGGTCGAGCCCGTAGCCCGCCGCCGTGAACAGCGCGTCCATTTCGGCCAGCTCGTCGAGGCCTTCGCGGCCGATGGCGCTCTCGCCGACGACATTGCGCCAGCCGTCGAGCACGAGCTTGCGGTCGCTTGCGCCTTCGCCGACGCCGGACTCCACATAGTCGACCACGGCGGTGATCTGCGAGGGCGACAGGCCTGCGCCTTTGGTGAAGTCGCCGGACTCGTCCTTGCGGCCCGGCCCGAGCAGCAGTTCCACGCCCTTGCGGCCCAGCCGGTCATATTTGTCGATGGCGCGCAGCACCGTCATATAGGTCGTGCTGCCCGGCTCGCCGGCAATGCCGATCCGCTCAAGCAACCCGTCCAGAACCTTGCGGTTGTTGGCACGGATGCGATAGCTGCCGCGCGGAATGCCGAGCGCCTCAAGGCAATCGGCGCCCATCATGCACATCTCGGCATCGGCGGCGACGCCGGGTGCCGCCACGGTATCGGCGTCGAATTGCGTGAACTGGCGGAAGCGGCCCGGCCCCGGCTTTTCGTTCCGCCACACCGGCCCCGTCTGGTAGCGGCGAAAGGGCTTCGGCAACGCGTCGTAATTTTCCGCGACATAGCGCGCGAGCGGCGCCGTCAGGTCGTAGCGCAGCGCCAGCCATTGCTCGTCATCGTCCTGAAAGGAAAACACGCCCTCGTTCGGGCGGTCTTCGTCCGGCAGGAACTTGCCGAGCGCATCGGCATATTCGAAGGCGGAGGTTTCCAGCGGGTCGAAGCCGTAGCGTTCATAGACTTCGCGAATGCGCGCAAGCATGCGCTCTTCCGCGCGGACCATGCCGGCGGACATATCGCGAAGCCCCTTCGGCACGCGCGCCTTGGGGCGGAAACTCTTCTGGCTCTTGTTCATGGGCCTTGAATCTCAGGGAAACCGCGCGGGCGCATACCTAGCCCATCGCTCCCCGCCTCACAAGCTCCGGCGCCCCTGCCGCTGGCGGCGAATCACTGAGCGGAATGAATGTACAAAGGAGCCTCGGGCATCCTCTTTTCGGCAACGAAACGGTTTTCAGAATGGGCGCCTGAGGAAAACCGTCGTTTTCCCCAAGCGGGCAGCATTTTCTACTTAACTTATTGAAATAAAAGAAAATTTCCGTAAGGGTCCAATTATGGCTTTTGTGTGTCTAAATTTTGAAACCACAAAATAGCCGATCCCTTTACGTTCTGTTTACCAAATAAGCGGAACGTTAACCCACACGGCGCGGCAAATCGTCTGCGCGCACTAATATGAATCAGGTTGCGGGGCCCTTGGGGGGCGAAAGCAGGTCAGATCTTGGCACGTCCAGGCATCGCAATGAGCAACAGCTCCGGTTTCGCAGGCGGCTTGCATGTATTGCCCCCGCTCGCGGCACATCTCGTCAGCGCGTCCACCGCGCTGCGTGAAGAGCTCGGCAAAGTTGCCGCCTCGGCGGCCGCGGGTCCGATCGATTTCAGTTTCTCCGTTCCCGATGACGGCATCGAGCCGCTGCTCGAGCCCGGCATCGACGCGCTCATTATCGACATCGGCGATGGCGGTCCCGTTGCGCTCGGCTTTCTCCGCCGTGTCATCGCGCTTGGCCCCAATGCGCCGGTCATCGCCATCGGTGCCGACGATGCGGCGCTCCAGGCCGAGGTGATCGGCGCAGGGGCGGAAGACTGCCTTTCCACCGATACGGACGAACCGCGCGCGGTCGGCCTCGCGATCCGCCGCGCCGTCGCCCGGCGCATCATGCGCGAAGACGGTGCAAGCGAGCCTGTGCCCACCCCGCAAGCCGGCCCTCACGTCACGCTCGTCCAGGAAACGCCGGAAGCCATCGTCATTCTCGACAGCCAGGGCACCGTGCGCTTCGCAAACGGTGCGGCGCAGGAACTTCTCGGCCGCGGCAGCGAACTGGTCGGCCAGCCTTTTGGTCTGCCGAGCGAGCCCGGCGAGCACGACATCACGATCCGGCGGCCCGACGGCGATAACCGTTTCGCCGAAATGCGCATCGTCGACACACGCTGGGGCGGCGTTCCCGCGCGCGTCGCGGCGCTCAACGACGTGACCGTCCGGCGCAAGCTCGAAGAGACGATGCAGGCCGTGGAAGCGCGCAGCCAGGAAACCCGCAAGCGCAGCCAGAGCTTCTTCTCCAACGTCAATCACGACCTGCGCACGCCGCTCACGCATATCATCGGCTTCTCGGAAATGATGAAGAATGAGCGCCTCGGGCCCATGGGCACCGACCGCTACAAGGAATATGCGAGCGACATCTATTCGAGCGGCACCATGCTGCTCGACATGATCGAGGATCTGCTCGGCATCGCCGAAGCGGAAATGGACCAGATCGATCTCACGGATGAAATCTGCAATCTCGGCCAGCTCGCCGAGATCGCCGTCGCCAGCCAGCGTCAGAACGCGGCTATCGAGGGCGTCACCATCGAGGTTTCCTGTCCCGAGCGCCTGCCCGGTTTCCGGGGCGATGCGCGTCGTCTCCGTCAGGGCCTCTTCCGTCTTCTCGCGGAAGCCGTGCATACGGCGCATCGCGGTTCCACCATCCGCCTCAGCGTGGCGGAAGAAGATGGCGGCATTGCCGTGACGCTCGACGAAATCAGGACGCATACCGACGCTCTGATGGAGCAGGATGCATTCCCCTATATCGTTGGCACGGACGATCCCTTCGTCAGCGCGGAAGACAGCAGCGCGCCGCGCGAGGAAAGCCTCGCCCTCTCTCTCACCCGCAAGGTGATGGAATTGCATGGCGGCCGGCTCAATATCATGCGCGCGGAACGCGGCCAGCCCGGGCACCGGCCGGAAATCGGCATGAAAATCAGCGTCCATTTTCCGTCGGAACGCGTCATCCGCTGACGGATGGTGTGAGCGAGCGCGAACCACCGGCGCCTTGCGCGGTTTCGCCGCGTGACATTTCGTGGCACTCTTCCCATCCCGGCTGTCCGCACCGGCGAAAAACGCTACTATTCGCGAGTTCGACGCTTTCGTGACGGAGATGTGCCATGCCGCCTCTGGACGCAGAAATTCTCGCCAGGCTTCAATTCGCCTTCACCATCGCTTTCCATATCCTGTTTCCGACGCTGACCATCGGCCTCGGCGGCTTTCTCGTCTTCTTCGAGGCGAAGTTCCTGCGCACGGGCGATGAAGTCTGGTACCGGCTCTATCGCTTCTGGGTGAAGATCTTCGCGCTCAGTTTCGGCATGGGCGTCGTCTCCGGCATCGTGCTTTCCTATCAGCTCGGCACCAACTGGTCGGAATGGTCGCGCATCACGGGCCCCGTGCTCGGACCGTTGATCGGTTTCGAGGTGCTCACCGCTTTTTTCCTGGAAGCGGGCTTTCTCGGCATCATGCTGTTCGGCTGGGACAAGGTGGGGCCCCGTCTCCACTTCCTCGCCACTTGCCTCGTCGCCATCGGCACGGCGATTTCCGCCTTCTGGATTCTTTCCGCCAATAGCTGGATGCAGACGCCGCAGGGCGCCACCTTCATCGACGGCCATTTCGTGGTCGATAGCTGGCTCGCGGTCATCTTCAACCCGTCCTTTCCCTATCGCCTGATGCACATGACAGCGGCGTCCTACCTGACGACAAGCGTCGTCATCGCCGGTGTCTCCGGTTTCTATCTGTTGCGAAACCAGAATGCTGAAATCGCGCGGCCTGCCTTCTCCACCGCTTTCTGGGCGCTGCTCGTGCTCGCGCCGCTGCAGATATTTCTCGGCGATCAGCACGGCCTTAACACGCTCGAACATCAGCCGATGAAGGTTGCGGCGATGGAGGGTAATTGGGAGACGCAGTCTCACGCGCCTTTCCATATCTTCGCGATCCCGGACCAGAAGGCGCAGACCAATCATCTGGAACTTTCCATTCCCTTGGGTTCGAGCCTCATCCTGAAGCATAGTCCGTCGGGCGTCGTGCCGGGGCTCAACGAAGTGCCGATCGAGGACCAGCCGCCTGTCGGCATCGTCTTCTGGTCCTTCCGCGTCATGGTCGGTATCGGCTTCCTGTTTCTCCTGCTCGGCCTATGGGGCGTCTGGTCGCGCTGGCGCGGCACCCTTTTCGAGGACCGCTGGCTCCAGCGCCTAGCCCTTGTCATGACGCCTGCCGGTTTCATCGCCACATTGGCCGGCTGGTTCGTCACGGAGGTCGGCCGCCAGCCCTGGACGGTCTATGGCATGGTCCGGACCGCCGACAGCGTCTCGCCCACCGTCACGGCAGAGGCCGTCGCGACGACGCTCGTCCTCTTCCTCATCGTCTATGGCGGGCTTTTCGGCGCCTATCTCTATTACCTCACGAAGCTTGTCCGCAAAGGCCCCGATCCGCTTTCCGTGGGCGAGGAAGGCGAGAAGCCCGAAGCGATACGCGGCGCGCGGCCCGGCCTCGTCATTCCGGCGGAATAGGAGATCGTCATGGAAACCCTTGCCATCGTTTCTGCCGGCGTCATCGGCTTCGCGATCCTCATGTATGTCGTGCTGGACGGTTTCGATCTCGGCATCGGCATTCTCTTCCCCTTCGCGCCCGATGAAGGCGCGCGCCACGCGATGATCAATTCCGTGGCGCCGGTCTGGGACGGCAACGAGACATGGCTGGTGCTGGGCGGCGGCGGCCTCCTCGTCTTCTTCCCCACCGCCTATTCCATTGTGCTGCCCGCCTTCTACATTCCCGTCATGGCGATGCTCTTTGCCCTGATCTTTCGCGGCGTCACCTTCGAGTTCCGCCACTCCGCGCATACCAGTGTCCATCTCTGGAACCGCTCGTTCTTTTTCGGCTCGCTGATTGCGGCCTTCATGCAGGGCGTGCTGCTCGGTGCGCTGGTGCAGGGCGTCAATGTCGAAGGCGTGCGCTATGCGGGCGGCATGTTCGACTGGCTGACGCCCTTCTCGATCCTCACCGGCATCGGCACCGTTGCGGGCTATGGCCTTCTCGGCGCGACATGGACGATCTACAAGACCGCCGGCAAGGTGCAGGATTGGGCGCGCGGCGCGGCCGTCGTGCTTGGCGGCGGCACACTGATCGCCATGGCCGCGGTGAGCGTGATGACGCCGCTGCTCCGTCCCGCCATCGCGGAGCGCTGGTTCAGCGGGCTCAATCTCCTCTATCTCTCGCCGGTGCCTTTCCTCACCCTCGCCCTCGCAATGGTCCTTTTCTGGTCGATCTTCACAAAGCGCGAGCTGGTACCGTTCCTTTCCTCCGTCGGACTTTTCATCCTCGGATTCTTCGGCATTGCGGTCAGTCTCTATCCGAACATCATCCCGCCATCGGTGACGGTGTGGGATGTCATCGCGCCTGCCTCAAGCGTCATCTTCGCGCTGATAGGCGTCGCGGTGGTGCTGCCTATGGTTCTGATCTACACCGTCTACGCCTATAGCGTCTTCCACGGCAAGGCGAGCGAGCATGGCGGCTATGCCGAGCATGACTGAAGACGGCATGACTGGCGGCGAAAAGAAACCCGGCACCGGCCGCAAGCTTCTCTGGTTCGCGGGGATATGGCTCGCCGGCGTATTGGCGCTCGCCGCATTCGCCTTCGGAACGCGCGCGCTGCTCGGACTCTAGACCGCCTTCACCGGCACGCCGAAGGGCGAGACGCCGCGCACATGGTCTTCAACCGTCAGCCGGTGTTTCAGCGGCGGGAAGGCGCGCTGCGAACAGTCGAGCCTTTCGCAAAGCCTGCAATTGACGCCGATGGGCATGGCGCCTCGCTCGTCGTCGAGATCGTAGCCCTGGCTGTAGACGATCTTGCGTGCATGGGCGATTTCGCAGCCGAGCCCCACCACATACTGGTCGCCGGGTACGCCTATCCCCGAGCCCGCGCGGCTCACCGTCCGCGCGATTGAGAAATAGCGCGTGCCGTCTTCCATCTGCACGACCTGCGTATAGACCTCGCCCGGCACGCGGAAAGCGTCATGCACGTTCCAGCGCGGGCAGGTGCCGCCGAAACGCGCGAAGTGAAAGCCCGCCGCCGAAAAGCGCTTCGAGACATTGCCTGCATTGTCGACGCGGATGAGAAAGAAGGGGATGCCGCGCGCGCCCGGCCGCTGCAGCGTCGTCAGGCGGTGGCAGACCTGCTCGAAGCTCGTGCCGAAGCGCCGACCGAGCAGGCGGATGTCGTAGCGCGTCGCCTCCGCCGTCTTCTGGAATGCCGAATAAGGCATCAGCAGCGCGGCGGCGAAATAATTCGCCAGCGCCACGCGGCAGAGCCGCTGCGCCTCGTCGCTTTCGAGGCCCGAGGCTTCCACGATGTCTTCCATGGTGCGCGATTGCTCGAAATAGCCGAGCTGATAGGCAAGCTGGAACGAGCGTCCCGGCTGGTCCAGCAGTTCCGACAGGAAGATCGTCTGGCGGTGGCGGTCGTAGCGACGCAGTTCATGCGGCATCAAATCGGCGGGCGCGATGCGGGTCGAGACGCCGTGAAGGTCGCGCAGCGCCGTCCGGAGCGCCACATAGGGCTCGTCCGAGCCGATGCCCGCCTTCGCATAGAGCCGCTCCGCCGCGTCGTCCAGTTCGGGAAAGTGGTTGTTGCGGCTGTTGATGAAGTCGCGCACCTCTTCAAGCGGCAGGCCCGGTGCTTCCGTCCCCTCGCTCAAATCGCGGTCGGCAAGGCGCTCCGCCAGCATGGAACCGCTCACCGTGCTCTCCTGATAGGCCCGGTAGAGATTGCTGATCGCATCCGCCGCCGCCGGGCTCGCCGCGGCGATCTCGCGCAAATCCTGTGTCGTCAGCCCCGCATCCCGGAACAGCGGATCGGAAAACACCTCGCGCAGCGTCGTCAGCGCCTGCGCCTCCTCGTCGCCACCCAGCGTCCGCAGCTCCACGTCATAGACATCGGCGAGCTTCAGCAGCACCTGCACCGAGACAGGCCGCTGGTCGCGCTCGATCAGATTGAGATAACTCGCCGAAATGCCGAGATCGGCCGCCATCCGCGCCTGGGTCAGTCCGCGCTCGCGCCGGAGCCGCCTAATGCGCGGGCCCGCAAAGACTTTTTTGTCCGAAGCCATGTCCGCAATCTCCCGGTTTCCGGGCACTTTAATTTACAGGATTTACATATTCAACAGAATCGCACACGAATCTTGTGAAGTTCTTTACTTCAATAATTTCAATGACTTAGTAAATATTGGACAAGCGGGTGTCGAGCCTGTATGACCTCGCGCAAACGAACCCCATGATTCAAGTACGGAGGCGGGCGAGCATGAGCAAGGCAGCAGCCACGACGATCGCGGACGGCGTTGCCGTCAAGGGCGCCCTCAAGCCGGGCTATGAGCGGGTGCTGACGCCGGAGGCGCTGGCCTTCGTCGCGGAGCTTGAGCGCAATTTCGGGGAGCGCCGCCGCGAGTTGCTGGCCGCCCGCGCCGAACGCCAGAAGAAGTTCGATGCCGGCGAGCTGCCCGACTTCCTGCCCGAGACGAAGTCGATCCGCGAGGGCGACTGGAAGGTCGCGCCGATCCCGAAGGATTTGCTCGACCGCCGCGTCGAGATCACCGGCCCGGTCGACAACCGCAAGATGGTCATCAACGCGCTCAATTCCGGCGCGCAGTCCTACATGACCGACTTCGAGGACGCCGCCGCGCCGACCTGGGACAACATGATCGGCGGCCAACTGAACATGATGGCCTATTGGGACAAGGAAATCGGCTTCACCGACGAGACGAACGGCAAGCGTTACGACGTGGTCGCGAAGCCCGCGACGCTGATCGTCCGCCCGCGCGGCTGGCATCTGGAAGAAGCCCATGTCGAGATCGACGGCCAGGCGATGTCCGGCAGCCTGTTCGATTTCGGCCTCTACTTCTTCCACAACGCCAAGCGCCAGATCGCATCCGGCTCCGGCCCTTATTTCTATCTGCCGAAGATGGAGAGCCACAAGGAAGCCCGCCTCTGGAACGACGTCTTCGTCCATGCGCAGAAGAAGCTCGGCATCCCGAACGGCACGATCAAGGTCACCGTCCTGATCGAGACGCTGCCCGCCGCCTTCGAGATGCACGAAATCCTTTATGAGCTGAAGGACCACATTGTCGGCCTCAATTGCGGCCGCTGGGACTACATCTTCAGCTATATCAAGCGGCTCGGCAAAAACCCGAACTTCATCCTGCCGGACCGCGCGCAGGTCGTGATGGGCGATGCCTTCCTCAATGCCTATTCGCTGCTGCTGGTGAAGACCTGCCATGAGCGCGGCGCCTTCGCGATGGGCGGCATGGCCGCGCAGATCCCCGTGAAGGGCGACGAGGCGGCGAACGAAGCCGCCTTCAACAAGGTCCGCGCCGACAAGGAACGCGAAGCCAATAACGGCCATGACGGCACCTGGGTCGCCCATCCCGATCTCGTGAAGGTCGCGATGGAAATCTTCGGCAAGCTCGAAGGCCCGAACCAGCTCGCCCGCCAGCGCCAGGACGTGAATGTCGGCCAGAAGGAATTGCTGCAGCCCCACAAGGGCGAGCGCACCGAGCATGGCATGCGCGAATGCTGCCGCGTCGGTGTGCAGTATATCGAGGCGTGGATCGGCGGCCGTGGTGCCGTGCCGCTCTACAACCTCATGGAAGACGCCGCCACCGCCGAGATCAGCCGCACGCAGATCTGGCAGTGGATCTATCACGGCGCCACGCTTTCCGACGGCCGCAAGGTCACGCCGGAACTCTTCCGCGACGTGCTGGAAGACGAAATGAAAAGCTTGCGCGAAACGCTTGGCGAGACGCGCTGGAATGAAGGTCACTTCGAGCAGGCAATCGGCCTCTTCTCAGAGATGACCACGGCCAGGGAATGCGAGGAGTTCCTGACGCTGCCTGCCTACCGCCTCATTCTCGAAAACGAAACCCGCCCCTGAATCCAACCATCCTGACCCCGCTGAGGACAGCACCATGAGCAAGAAGACCTTTTACGATCTCGTCCCCGGAGCGCCCAAGGGCCGCTTCGACAATGTGAAGCGCAACTACAGCGTCGAAGACGTCGAGAAGCTGCGCGGCTCCTTCCCCATCGAGTACACGCTCGCCACGCGCGGCGCGAACAAGCTCTGGGAACTCCTGCACACGACCGACTATGTGCATTCGCTGGGCGCCCTTTCCGGCAACCAGGCCATGCAGATGGCGCGCGCGGGCCTGAAGGCGATCTATCTCTCGGGCTGGCAGGTTGCCGCCGACGCCAACACCGCCGGCGCGATGTATCCCGACCAGTCGCTCTATCCCGCGAATGCCGGTCCGGAACTCGCGAAGAAGATCAACCGTGCGCTCAAGCGCGCCGACGAGATCGAGCATTCGGAAGGCGGCGCCAAGCGCGACTGGTTCCTGCCGATCGTCGCCGACGCGGAAGCCGGTTTCGGCGGCCCGCTCAACTGCTTCGAAATCATGAAGGCCTATATCGAAGCGGGCGCCGCCGGCGTCCACTACGAAGACCAGCTCGCGTCGGAAAAGAAGTGCGGCCATCTCGGCGGCAAGGTTCTGATCCCGAGCCGCGCCCATGAGCGCAACCTGAACGCCGCGCGCCTCGCCGCCGACGTTTCCGGCACGCCGACGCTCATCATGGCGCGTACCGACGCCGAAAGCGCGAACCTCATCACGTCGGACATCGACGAGCGCGATCACGAGTTCATCGATTTCGAGAAGGGCCGCACCATCGAAGGCTTCTACCGCCTGAAGCCGGGCACGGGCGTCGATCATTGCATCAAGCGCGGCCTCTCCTTCGCGCCTTATGCCGACCTGCTCTGGTGGGAAACTTCCAAGCCGAACCTCGACGATGCGAAGCGTTTCGCCGAGGCCATCCGCAAGGAATATCCGGACCAGCTCCTCGCCTATAACTGCTCGCCCTCCTTCAACTGGGAAGCGAATCTCGACAAGGCGACCATCGCGAAGTTCCAGAAGGAAATCGCGGCGATGGGCTACAAGTACCAGTTCGTCACGCTGGCGGGCTTCCACCAGCTCAACCACGGCATGTTCGAACTCGCGTCGGGCTACCGCGACCGCGGCATGGCCGCCTATTCCGAACTCCAGCAGGCCGAATTCGCCTCGGAGTCGAAGGGCTACACCGCGACCCGCCACCAGCGCGAAGTCGGCACCGGCTATTTCGACATGGTCTCCATCGCGGCGGCCGGTGGCGAAAGCTCCACCACGGCGCTCGGTGACTCGACCGAAGCCGACCAGTTCAAGAAAGCCGGCGCCCACTAAGCCGCTCTTTCTACGGACGAAACGATCAAGCCGCCGGGGCAACCCGGCGGCTTTTTTCTTTGCCACGCCCTCCTCCCCCTGTGGGAGGGTGGAAGAATTGCGGCTCGGAACGGCGCAATTCATGGCTGGTTCCTTGTCTCCCCCGCTGTCATGACCGCCATTATTTCCCGAAATGCCGGTTTTAATAGACAGCTTTCCCGGTCTGCCCTAGGAATCAAGCGTGCCGGAATGGCACGGGGTGGGAAGCGGGGGCTCTCATGGTCTGGAAGGCACGGGTTCGGTTCGTGGCGGCAGGCGTTCTGGCGGCATCGGCGTTCCTTGCGGTCTCGGCCTCGCCCGCTCATGCGGACAAATGGAGCCCCTGGATCGAGGGCGGCGGCTTTCTCTCCAGCGAACGCGACCGAGGCGAAGTCACCGGCTTCGCGCCGCTTCTTCAGAATGAGAACTCCCTCCTCTTCGCCGATGTGAAAGGCAAGCTCTTTTCCGAAAGTGTGAAGGAGGGCAATTTCGCGCTCGGCTATCGTCAGATGACGGAACAAGGCTGGAACCTGGGCGTCTGGGGCGGCTACGACATCCGCGAATCCGAAACCGGCAACACGTTCGGCCAGGCCGCCTTCGGCTTCGAAGCTCTCTCCGTCGATTACGACGCGCGCCTCAACGGCTATGTGCCGACGAGCGATGCGAAAGCAGGCGGCGGCCTCACAACCATCGAACTCTCCGGTTCGCAAATTCTGATGACCGGCGGCCGCGAAGTGCCGCTCTGGGGCATCGAGGGCGAACTCGGCTGGCGCGTACCGCTCGAAAACCTCGGCGCCGATGCCGAGCGCAACGAATTCCGCGTCTATGCGGGCGGCTACCGCTTCGACGACAGCGACCTTTCGAAGCCGGTGCAGGGTCCGCGCGTCCGCGCCGAATGGCGCATCAACGAAATCATTCCCGGCCTCGCGGGCTCGCGCCTCTCCTTCGAGACGAGCTTCCAGCACGACAGCTACCGCGACGACCAGTGGGAAGCCGGCTTCCGCCTGCGCATCCCGCTCTTCGCCGGCGACGCCCCGAAGAACCTCGCGCCCATCGAGCGCCGCATGACGGAAGCGCTCGTCCGCGACACCGACATCGTTACGGCGCCGAGCAAGACGGAAAAAGTCGCCGACGCCCTTACCGGCGTCACCTTCGACCGCGTGGCGCGCGTCGACGGATCGGGCGATCTCGACGCCACGTCGCTTGCGGCAGGTGCCAACAGCCTCATCATCGTCGACGGCGGAAACGGCGACGTCCCCGGCGCATGGATCGAGCCGGATCAGACCGTGGCAGGCGCGGGATCGGTCCTCGGGCTGCGCGGCGTCACTTCGGGCATCCTGGTCAACTATGCGATCCCGGGCGTCACGCCAACGATCGTTTCGCAACTTTGCGGTTGCGACATCCTGTCCCTCGCCGGCAGCAATACGCATGTGACCGGTATGGTCCTGGATGGCGACAGCGGCTTCGCCGACTTCGGTATCTTCCTCGACAGCAACCAGCGCAATCTGCATTTCACAAATCTCGAAATACGCGAAGTGGCGTATGCCGGCATCGGTGGCAACGAAGACAACGAGATATTCGTCGACGGCGTGAACTTCTACGAGGACATCTTCGGCATCTATTTCGAGAACCGGAACAGTATCACCGTCAGAAACTCGGTCATGGACGTGCTCTATGCCGCGGGTATTTACGCAGGCACCGACAACGTCATCTCGATCTCGAACATGGAAATCAGGCGCGTCGACTTTGGCTCGGCGCTCATACTGAATTCCACCAACGATGTCACCATCGCGAACGCGCTGTTCGACGACACGGCCGCATCGGCGGTCTATGTCGGAACGGACAACACCATCGTCGCGAGCGGCCTCACCATTACGGAATCGGGCGGCAGCGGCTTTGAGCTTTTCGATTACAACAATCTCGCCCTCACCGATGTCACCATCGAGGACGTGTTGGACTCCGGCATCGAAGGCGACACCGGAAACACGATCGAGGCTATGGGGCTGACGATCCGGCAGACGGGTTGGAACGGCCTCAATTTCAATATCGGCAACACGGTCAACGTGACCGGCGGTCTCCTGGAAGAGATCGGCAATGACGGCGTTTCGGGTCTGCTGGATAACGACTTCACCCTTTCGGGCTTGACCTTCCGCAACATCGGCCTGAGCGCCTTCTATATCGAGGACGACAACTCCGTGAGCGTTTCCGGCTCGGTCTTCGAAGGCACGGTCGTCGAGGACATCCTCACCGTTGGCGGGTCGGGTAATACGCTCTCCGGCTCCGGCAACGAGAACAATGCCGTTGTGGGCAACAATCTCTGCACCGCCGTGCCGGGCAGCTTCACCGGCACCATCGGCTTCGATGGCGGCCCGGATATTGTCGACGGGTCCTGCCCGTAAGCGGCTCGCCTCACTCCGGGGGCTTCTGCTTCCGGCAGTAAATGTCTTTAGCTTTGTCACCCTCATTCGCGAGGGGGCGGTTCGATTTTCTGCTTTCCATACTGGCCGAAATCGAATCGCACCCAGTACCAGTGAGGAAGACGCATGAGCCGGTTGAGCCGCCTTTTGTTTGCATTGCCATTTTCAGTATCGCTCGCCGCCGCGGCGCCGGCTTTCGCCGAGAGCGCCGCGAAATGGGGGCCGTGGATCGAGGCCGGCGGCTTTCTCTCCACGGAGCGCGATCGCGGCGAAGCCACCGCTTTCATGCCCCTCTTCCAGAGCGGCGAGAGCCTCCTCTTCGCCGATGTGAAGGGCAAACTCTTCAGCGAGGGCGTCACGGAAGGCAATTTCGCGCTCGGCTATCGCCGGATGACGGCGTGGGACGTCAATCTCGGTCTCTGGGGCGGCTACGATATTCGCGAGTCCGTCTCCGGCAACACATTCGATCAGGCGGCGTTCGGCATCGAGGCGCTTGCCGCCGACTACGATTTCCGGCTCAATGGTTTCGTGCCGCTCGCCGATGGCAAGGCGGCGCCGGGCATGGCCCGTGTGGAATTGAGCGGTTCGCAAATCCTCCTCACCGGCGGACGCGAGCTTGTGCTTGGCGGCTTCGAGGGCGAAGTCGGCTGGCGCCTGCCGCTCGAGGCGCTCGGCGCGGATCGCGAGCGTCATGAATTCCGTCTCTATGCGGGCGGCTATCGCTTCGACGACAGCGACCTCGCCAAGCCGGTGCAGGGGCCGAGGCTGCGCGCGGAATGGCGCATTCTGGATGCGGTGCCGGGCCTTGCCGGCTCGCGGCTTTCCTTCGAAAGCAGCTTCCAGCATGACAGCTACCGCCACGACCAATGGGAAGCGGGCTTCCGCCTGCGGATTCCGCTTTATGGCGGCGATGCGGCGAAGACCCTCTCGCCCGTCGAGCGGCGCATGGCCGAACCCATCATCCGCGACACGGATATCGTCACCGCGCCGAGCCGCGCCGAAAAGGTCGCAGATGCGCTGACGGGCACCGTCTTCGAGAATGTCGTGCGCGTGGATTCAACGCAGGATCTCTATGCCGCAACCCATGCCGCCGGTGCGAACAGTCTCGTCCTGCTCGATGGTTCGGCAGGCGCCGTCGCCGCCTCGGGCATCGTCCTAGATGGCGACCGCACGCTGGCGGGCGGCGGATCTCAGCTCGCGCTGCGCGGCGTCGCCTCCGGCATCGCCGTCACCTACACCGTCCCCGGCGCCGCGCCGACATTGCTTGGCGGCGGTTGCGGCTGCGACGACATGCTGCTCCTCCATGGCAGCAACACGCATGTCACCGGTATCGCCTTCGATGGAAATTCCGGTATGGCCAATTCGGGCATCGTGGTCGGCAATAATAAAGGCAACATCCACCTGACGAACCTCTCCCTGTCGGATCTGTCGGGCGGCGGCATCGATCTGGGGATGGGCAACGGGATCGTCATGGACAATGTCCATATGTCGCGGATCGGCTTTGCGGGCGTCATGGCCAATGACCGCAACACTATCGTGATGCGGAACTCGACCATGGATGACGTCATGCTGGCCGGGCTCTATCTCGACACGGATAATTTCCTCCATATGCAGAATGTCGAGATTTCCAACGTCTCGATGACCGGCGCCCTGTTGCTCAATTCCGGCAATGAAGCCGTGATCGAGAATGCCGTCTTCAGCGGCACGGGCGATGCCGCCCTTCTCGCCGTCGATGGAAACATTGTGCGGGCGAGCGGCCTCACCATCCGCGATACGGGCGGGCATGGCATCGACCTCTACGACAACAACACATTCATCCTCGAGGACAGCCTGGTGGAGAATACTTTCGGCTCCTCGCTTTCCGCCATGGCGAACAACGACATCACCGTGACAGGCGCCACTTTCCGCGATGCGGGTTGGGACGCGATCTATCTCCTTGAGGACAACCGCCTCGCCCTGTCGGATACGCTGATCGGGGGAACGATCGGCGGCGACCTCCTCCTCGTGAACGACTTCGGCAATGTTCTTTCCGGCAGCGGCAACGAGAATGCCGCCACGGCCGGGGGCACTCTCTGCACCGCGCCTCCCGGCGGCGTGTCCGGTTCCATCGCCTTCAGCGACGGCAGCGTGATCGAGGACGCCACCTGTCACTGAACGGCAAAAGGGGAGGCTCGCTCGATGGCGCGGGCCTCCCCTCACCCGGAATATTTCCGTTTCCCCTCGAAGACGAGGGGGCGAAGGCCGGTGCGCGCGCTTACTCTTCCTCTGTTCTTTTCCGGCGGAGCTGGGGGGCAGCCGGAGAGGAAAGGGCCGCGAACGGTAGCCGTCGCGGCCCTTTCTTTTGTGCGAAGACCATCCGCCTCAGGCCTCGCGGCGCAGGCCCATGAACTGGAACTCGGCGAAGAGCGCCACCGCCGCGCCTTGCGCGATCACGAAAGCGATGCCGAGCGCCGTCGGCTCGAAGAAGCCGCCCACCAGCACCGCGATGCTGCCGAGCACCCAGAGCGCATTGAGCGCGATCACGGTTTCGACGCCCGGCCGGCTCACCGGCTCCCGCCGTCCGAGCACGACAAGCGCCGCCATCCAGGGCAACAGCGCGACACCGACCCAGAAGAGAAATTGCGCGGGAAAGCCGAGCAGTCCCGAAAGCGGGCCCGCGCCTGCGATCAGCAGCGCGCCCATGGCGCCGCTGACGATGCCGTCCACCAGTACGACATGGCGGAGCGGAAATGCGTTTGCGAGTGCGATAGCCATTGGTTTTCTCCTTTGTTTGCCTCGCGCATGAAGGCGCGGGTTTCTGGAGCCATAGTTGGGGAGGCGGCTGCCCCGGGTCGATTACGCGGGAGGTAATTGTCCGGCGGCGTGGGGCGCAGTAGCTTTCTCCCATGAAAATGCACACTCAACCCGTCGGCGACCTCCTGCGCGAGTGGCGCCAGCGCCGCCGCCTCAGCCAGCTTGCCTTCGCCTGCGACGCGGAGATTTCCGCGCGCCATTTGAGCTTCCTCGAAACCGGCCGCTCGCGCCCAAGCCGCCAGATGCTGCTGCATCTCGCCGATCTTCTGGAAGTGCCGTTCCGCGAGCGCAATTCGCTGCTGCTCGCGGCTGGCTACGCGCCGGTCTATTCGGAAACGCGGCTCGACAGTCCGGATGCCGCCGCCGCGCGTCGCGCGGTCGACCTCGTGCTCGCGTCGCATGAGCCCTTTCCCGCCCTCGCCGTCGACCGGCACTGGCATCTCGTCGCGGCGAACCGCGCCGTTCCGCTCTTCCTTGCGGGCATACCGGAGGAGCTGCTTCAGCCGCCGATCAACGTGCTGCGCCTCAGCCTGCATCCGCAAGGGCTTGGCTCCCGCATCGAAAATCTCGGCGAGTGGCGCGCGCATGTCTTCATGCGGCTTCAACATCAGATCGACCTGACGAATGACGAAGGGCTGATCGCGCTGGTGAAGGAACTTGAAACCTATCCGGGCGGATTGAAGCCGCGCGAAAACCACGAGGCCGAATTCGGCGGGCTCATCGTGCCGCTGAAACTCAAAAGCGATGCCGGCACGCTTTCCTTCTTCACCGCTACCACCGTCTTCGGCACCGCCGTCGACATCACCTTCTCGGAACTCATCATCGAATCCTTCATGCCCGGCGACGCCTTCACCGCCGCCGCCGTGCGCGAGGCGATGGGGGAATAGCCTTTCTCAACCCTCCGCTTCATCTTGTCGTGCAGCGAGAAGCAAGTCCTCATTCGAGAATTCGGTGGCCGGTCGGATCGGAACAAGGCCGTGTTTGAGGTACAGACTTTCCAGGTTGTTCCAATCTTGAAGCACCAGCTCATAGATGCCGCTATAGACAAAATTCTCCGCGGCGAGCTTCATAGCTTCAGCGCGCCCTAGCAAGGCCGCAGCAACCTCCACTTCGAGCCAGTTGATAATGATGTGGAGATATGACGACGCCTCGGTATGCGCACCTTGCGGGAACTGCACCGGCACCGACGGCATCATATGTTTGATGGCTTCAGAGATCGCCTGCCAGCCGGGACGATTGGCATAGGAATACCACGTTACATACCAATGCATCTGTTCGTGGAGATAGGTGCACAGAAGCTGTTCCTCTCCGCGTATCATCGTATTTAGCGTCAGCGTCGGGTGGCTATGCGGAATCTCGCCAGGAGCGATCCGGACACTTCTTGTAAATTCATAGGGTGTGAGGTCAAAGTTTGAGCGCAGTCTGCGCAGGACGTCCCTGACAAGCTCGGCTGATTTTCTTGCCTCCGACAAGTCGATCTCGATGCCGTCCGACATGATGCCTCCCGAGTGATCGAGGTATCCGAAAAGCGGGGACAAGTTTTTTCCTGGACCCTAAATTCACTCCACCCCGCGCATCTTATCCCCGGTTTTCGCGACCCTCGGACGCGCGGAAGCAGCTCATGACGGTTTTATGACGGTTCGATGACAGTGGGGCCAAAAGAGGTATCGGGATACCCCATTTGGCCCCGTCAAAACCGGTTCGGAGACGTCTATTCCGCCGCTGCCGCCCTGCTTCCTACACCTTCCGCACCGGCGCCTTGAGGGACTTCCGTCCTTGTACGGAGGTTATATTCCGCGAAGTCCGGCCGCCGCGTCCGCCACCAGTATTTGAACGTGTAGTTCGCCCAGTTATTCGTGACCTTGCCGCTTTCCGTCTTGTACCAGCTCGTGCAGCCGCTCGCGAAAACGGAGTTTGCATTGTCCGCCTGCACGCTCTCGTTCGATGCGCGCTGCGCTTCCGGTTTCACGTCGAGATAGAGCAGATTGTCGTCCCTGATCTTCTTCACGCATTGCGTGATGTAGTTCGCCTGGCATTCGATCATGAAGATGATCGAGTTGTGGCCGAGATTTGTGTTCGGTCCGTAGAGCATGAAGAAGTTCGGGAAGCCCGCCACTGTCATGCCGTGATGCGCTTCGGCGCCCGTCTTCCAGGCATCTTTCAGATCGCGTCCGGCGATCCCCTTCATCGACATCGGCCCGAGGAAATGCGTCGTGTCGAAGCCGGTGCTGTAGA
Organism: Parvibaculum lavamentivorans DS-1; assembly: GCF_000017565.1. Classification (NCBI taxonomy): domain Bacteria; kingdom Pseudomonadati; phylum Pseudomonadota; class Alphaproteobacteria; order Hyphomicrobiales; family Parvibaculaceae; genus Parvibaculum; species Parvibaculum lavamentivorans. The sequence goes on along the minus strand of NC_009719.1, from coordinate 644,467 downwards.
CGATGATGTCGAAGTCGCGCAAGGCGCCGTCCTTCGTCTTGATGCCGGTCGGCGTGATCTCGTCGATGCCGTCGGTCACGACGTCCACATGATCCATGCCCATGGCCGGCCACCAGTCATTCGCGAAGAGAACGCGCTTGCAGCCGGGTTCGTAATCGGGCGTCAGCTTGCGCTTCTTTTCGGGATCGGAGACATAAAGCTCCATCTCGTCGATGCCCATCTGCTTCAGCTTGTCGCCGGATGTGTGGAACGTGCGGAACAGAAGTTCGCCGAACCAGTAGATCTTCCAGCGCTGGATGTTCATCGTCCAGGGCAGCGCCTTGTAAAGCGCCTTTTCCCAGCCATGGAATTCGCGTTGCGGGCGCGGCAGCACCCAGCTTGCGGAGCGTTGGAAAATCGTGACGCTGCCGGCTTCCTTTGCAATCTCGGGCACGAACTGGATCGCGCTCGCGCCGTTGCCGATCACGGCGATGCGCTTGCCCTTCAGATCGACATTGTGGTTCCACTGCGCCGAGTGCCAATGATCGCCGCGAAATGTTTCGCGCCCCTTGATGTCCGGCCAGACCGGGCGATGCAGCTGTCCCGTTCCCGCCGCGACGACATGTGCGGTGAAGCTCTGCTCGCCCGACTTGAGCGTCCAGATGCCAGACTGTTCGTCGAAGCGGGCGTCGTCGATCTCGGTGTTGAAGCGAATGTGTCCGCGCAGTCCGTATTTGTCGACCACGGATTCAAGATAGGCCTTGATGTCGGCGGCGAAGACATACTTCTTCGTCCAGGTCGGTCGCATGTCGAAGGAGAACTGATACATGTGCAGCGGCACGTCGCAGGAGCAACCCGGATAGGTGTTGTCGCGCCATGTCCCGCCGATCTCGCTTGCCTTCTCGTAGATCGTGAAATTGTGAATGCCGGCCTGCTTCAACTTTATCGCGGTGCAGATGCCGGCGACGCCAGCGCCGAGAATTGCAACGTCCGGACCGGACGCCGCCTGCGGGTTTGCCGGCGCATCATATGCTAATGCCATTTGTTCCTCCTGCCGGTTCGGCGGTCCTCCCTGAAGGCCGCCTCCGGGTTTTCCCGATACCGATTGCGAAAGCCTAACGCCTTTTCCAATGTGGCGGAACCGCCTCAAAGGATGGTGACGCGGCCTGCCGAACAGGGGCAGACAAAGCGCCGCCGGGGAGGTAAGAACAGCGCCGTTACCTTAGGGAAAGCACAATGACCAAATCTTCCTCGCCCGCTACCACCGATCTTTCGGATGCCCATCCGGCGCTTGTTCGTCATGCGGCGCCTGTCTTCCGCGACTATGGCGGCAGACTCGCCTTTTCCGGTCCAGTGGCGACACTTCACGCACCCGGCGACAACAGCAAGGTTCGCGAAGCGGTGGAGACGAAAGGCGAAGGCCGCGTACTCGTCGTCGATGGCGAGGGGTTGATGGACTGCGCGCTGTTCGGCGGCAATCTCGGCAAGCTGGCGGAGGAAAATGGCTGGGCCGGCGTGGTCGTCAATGGCTGTGTGCGCGACACGGCCGAACTCGCATTATGCGCCATCGGCGTCAAGGCACTTGCGGCGCATCCGAAGCGGAGCGAAAAACGCGGTCTCGGCGAAAAAGACGTGGTTCTGAATTTCGCCGGCTTGACGATCGCGCCCGGCGAGTGGCTCTACGCGGATGGCGACGGCATCATCGTGTCGGCCGAAAAGATCGGCTGACCTTCACGCCACTCATCTGTCTTCAGATGATCAGCTCCGCGAGCTTCCACACACCGAGCGACGCCAGAGCGACAGAGAAAAGACCGCCCAGATTCACGATCAGCATATCGGCAAAGCCCGGCGCTTCGGCTTCCGCCGGCTGTTGGTCGCGCCGCCGTCCCGCCTTCCTGCTTGCGAAGCTTTCGAGCCAGGTCACGTTCTGCACGTCCCGGTCGATATCAGCCATTCCCGGACCCCGCTTTTTTATTTGGGTCTCACCACCCTGGACCCAATAAGCCTTGCATTCAGCAAACGACCTTCATCGATTCGTGTCAATCGACGTTAGTTGTATGCAGTGCAGCAATTTCTTCGCCGCTTCGCACATTCAGGGAGCCACGCAATCGAGGACGTAGCGCGGCAAGGCGAAGGCGGCCTTGTGAACCTCAGGCGTGTAGTAGCGGGTCGCGAAACCCTCCTCCGCAAACCGCCGTTCGATTTCCTCAAGCGGCAGGGAGGTCAGTGTCGCGTCATCCGTGCCCCATCCCATCGCCATCGGTCCGCCGACATAGGTGGGGATGGTGGCCAGATAGCAGGTCGCCTCTTTGAAGAGGCGGCGGAATTTTTCCATCGTGGCTTTCAGTTCGCTGCCTTGCATGAACGGTACGCCGTTCTGCGTCACGATCACGCCGCCCGGCGTCAGCACGCCGCTCGCCGCGCGATAGAAGCTCTCGCGAAACAAAACTTCGCCCGGCCCGATCGGGTCGGTCGAATCCACGATAATCACATCGTATTTTTCGGTCGTTTCCTCCACGAATTTCGCACCATCCGCGAAGACGAGATCGAGACGCGGATCGTCGAAAGCACCGTCCGAAATTTTCGGGAGCTGCTTTTTGCAGAAGTCGGTCACGGCCGGATCGATTTCGACCATCGTGACCTTATCGACCTTCTTGTGGCGGAGCACTTCGCGCAGGATGCCGCCGTCGCCGCCGCCGATGATGAGCACGCGGCGCACGCGCCCATGCGCCAGGATCGGCACATGGGTCATCATCTCGTGATAGATGAACTCGTCGCGCTCCGTTACCTGCGTGATGCCGTCGAGCGCCATCATCCGTCCGAACAGCGCGTTCTCGAAAATCACGAGATTCTGTTCGGCCGTGTTCTCTTCGTGGAAAACCTTGTCGGCGCGGAAGGCGCAGGTGAAACCCTCTTTTTCATAGAGGGTTTCCACGATCCAGCGGCCTTTCGGGGCCTCGGTCATCAGACCATGCCCCGTCCGCGACGGTGTTCATCGACGCGGATGTCGCTCGGGCTGAAAGCCTCCCGCAGCACTTCGATCGCGTTGTGCGGTTCGGCCTCGCCGCACATGAAGACGTCGAGCGCCGCATAGTCGGCTTCCGGCCAGCTATGGATCGAGATGTGGCTCTCCGACAGCACAGCCACACCCGACACGCCGCCATTCGGCGTGAAGTGATGGAGATGGATGTGCAGCAACGTCGCCTTCGACACTTCGACACAGCGCCGCAGCGCCGCTTCGATATGCGCGAGATCGTCGAGGCGGCTTGCCCCGATCAGATCGATGATGAGGTGCGTACCGGCGAAACGGTCTCCGTCGCGCTCGATGAAGAAGTCCTTGCGTTCATCCGATGACGTGACGGGCGATGCCTTCACTTCATGAGCGGGGTGAACGGGAAACTCGAGTACTTCCGCCTGGGTGCTGCTTGAATCGCGATTCAAGTCGATCCCCAATTGGAAGAGGGCATTGGTATCGGGCATGTGCCTCTCTCCAACCAGTAGATGGACCTGGCTTGCCGGACGGAGACGCAGGTTCAACTGCGCGCGCCGGAGCCAATGGGAATGTTCGTGGATTGAACGCGGATGGTCCTGACGGACCGCTCAGTTTGCCGATTTGCGGGGCTATCGCTCCCGCTTGCGCGGCTTGATCAGGGGCCTCAGCCCCTCGGTCTGGAACCGGACATATGCAATCTCCCTCGAAACCCGGCGGAGGTACCTGAACAATGCCCGACCTCGGGCATGCCGCCGAAATTGTCCAAAGAGACGCGTACGCCGTTACGTAACCTGGATCGGCCAGTGGCACGTGCGATTGCGTTCGGACGCGTGTGTAATGGCCATGCTGGCCCCTGTCAATGAAAACCTAGGATTTCCGCGGAAAAGTGACGTTTCCATAACTGGAGGCCAGAGCTTCTTCCGGACTCACATTGTCCTTTTTATTTGCGAGTCATTCTCATTTGCATCATCATCCACGCTTCCGAATGAGTCCCACTGAAGGAGACGTCATGAAATCCGCCGAAGCCACCCTCGATCTTTTTTCTCGTCCGGCCGGTGGTTACGCGCCAGATCAGCCGCTGGCCGAACTTGGTTTCGCGGAGCAGTTTCTCGTATGGAGCCTGCGGGTGCAGTGGCGCGTCGCGGAAGATGGCGCCGAGAGGTCGGTGCTGCTGCAACGTGCATTCGATGCATTGGAGCTGCCGGGCGGTGCGGCCATGGTGGCCGATCTTGCTTCCGCGCTCACGCGCACCGTGCAGCGTCCGCTCTCCATCCCCTGCCCTCGCTGGCGCGTCCTCACCAGCGACGAAGTCCGTGTGCTGTGTTTCGTAGCAGCCTTGCAGCGCCATGGCGCTTCGCCGAGCGCCGCGCTCGATCCTGCATGGGCAGCCGCGCCTTGCGGCGCCTCACCGATCTGGGGGCCGGCTCAACGGCTCGCACTCGCGCTTTCCGCAGCCGGCCTCGTTCTGGGAACGGCGTGCCATTCCAGCGTTCCCTTTCCGGAAGCCATGCCGCGCCTCCTTCACTGAGAGGTCAGCCGAAGCTTCGCGCCGAGGCGAGCTCTCCCATGCGCGAGGTGATGGCGAAGAACTCCGCTATCGTCTCGTCGATGATTTCCTTTGCCGGCTTTACGGAGGTGATGAGACCCGCCGTTTCGCCCGCGAGGCCGACCGCGGCTTCCATATCGCCGCCGAAATAGAGATCGAGAATGCGAGCGAAGGTGTCCGGCGGCATCAGGCCTTCCTCGTGGATCGCCGCCGTGCGTTCGGTCTTCAGCGCGCGGATGCAGGGCGTCGACTTCTTGTTGAGCACATAGGTGCCCGTCTCCTTTGCATCGACGATCGCCTGCTTGTAGTTCTCGTGTACCGGGCTTTCGGCGCAGCTCACGAAGCGCGTGCCCATCTGGACACCTTCCGCCCCGAGTGCGAAGGCCGCCGCCATGCCCTTGCCGTCGCAAATGCCTCCAGCCGCGATCATCGGTATGTCCGACTTCGCGCGGATCGCCTGCAGCAGGACCAGCGTTCCGACCTCTTCCGGGTTCTTGAAGCCGCCGCCTTCCGTGCCCTCGACTACCAGCCCGTCAATGCCTGCATCCACGCATTTCATCGCCGCATCGACGGTCGGGACCGCGTGATAGACAGTGATGCCCGCATCGTGCAGCGGGGCGATGAACTTCGCGGGGCTGCCGGCCGAAGTCGTCACGAACTTCACGCCCGCGTCGCAGACGAAGCGCAGCATCGCATCGTCGCGCAGGAAGCGGATCGGCAGGTTGACGCCGAAGGGGGCATCCGTCAGCTCCCGCATTTTCAAAATTTCCGCCTTGCAGGCTTCGGTTTCGCCCGACGAGGTTTCGATGATGCCGAGGCCGCCCGCCTTGCAGACGGCGGAGGCAAGCTGCGAGCGGGCGATCCAGCCCATCGGCGCCTGGACAATCGGATACTTCGCGCCCGTATGGGCGAGTACGCGGTTCATGTGGGCTCCTCCAGCCATATTGATTTTTTATTGACCGGAGTAGGCCCCAGCCGGGATTGCCGCGCAAGCCGCGCAAACGAAAAAGGCGCGGAGCATTCCGCTCCGCGCCTTTCTGCATTCCGCTGCCTGGTATGGCTTATCTGAAGTGTCCGTAAGCCTTGAGGACAGCTTCCGACAATTCCTTGTAAGCGCCCTCGACGCCCGTCTTGATGTCGTCAAACGCGCCTTCGCCCTGCTTCGCGAGCTGCGCCATGCGCACCTGCAGCCGGGCCCGGTCGGCCTTGAGCTGCTTCAGTACGCCGACATAGCGCCGCTCGGTCACTTTCAGCGCCTTCTTTGCTTCCTTTTCCGCCTTGTCGACTTCCTTGGAGAGCTTGGCGATCTGCTTTTCCAGATCGCGGCGCACCTTCGTCTTTTCCGGCGTCAGCTTGGGCGCGGGTTTCTTTGCGGCCGGTTTCCTGGCTGCGCCCTTCTTCACAGTGGTCTTCTTCTGCGCCGCGCTCTTTTTTACCGGCGCCTTTTTCGTTGCCGCGTTCTTCATGGGGCCCTTCTGCGCTACCGCTTTCCTGGTGACTGCCTTCTTCGCCTTGGTCTTGGCCGTTCCGGTCTTCGGCGAGATTGCCTTGCCCTCGGGCGGCGTCATTTCGATGCCCGGCGCAAAAGCCGCCCGCCGGGGAGATTTGGTCTTGGTCCGCGAGGCCGAAGTGCGGCCCGCACCCGCTCCACGCCTCCTACGAGTATCCGTCATGATCGAAAGCCTCGCTTTAACATTCCCGTCAGGGTCATCCTCGGCGCAATCCGCGCCGACAAGGGAGAGTGGCGCGATTAACGGAGGGTTTCAAGGGGACCGATGCGCGGAAGCAACGGCAGACGCCTCCCTATTCGCAATTTCGTAAGACCTTCCGTCGTTAACTCGGCCCCGTAGCGCGGCCGGTCGATCGGCCGCTCGATGTCGTGCATCTGGACGTGGGGGCGTTTTGCATGAGTGCGGATTTTCATCGCGCGGGCACAGTATCTCGAATGGACACCGGCAGCGGCCAGCAGGTCGTGATGTTCATTCATGGTATGTGGAGCCGCCCTCCCGTCTGGGACAACTTCCGCAGTTTTTTCGAAGCACGCGGCTACCGCACCGTTACACCTGCACTGCGCCATCGCACGGAACCCGGTGTCGCCCCGCACCCCGATCTCGGCACCACGAGCATCGCCGACTACGCCGCGGACCTCACGGCGGAAATCGAAAAGCTCGGCAGCCCTCCCTTGATCGTCGGGCACTCCATGGGCGGCCTTCTTGCTCAGATACTCGCCGCCCGGAAGCTCGCGCGGGCGGCCGTCTGCCTCGCCTCGGCGCATTGCGCCGGATATGTGACACTCGACCGGGGCCCCATGCGGATCTTCAGCGAACATGTTCTTTCGGGGCGGTTCTGGCGCCGGCCGCAACTGCCCTCGCTGGCGGCGATGCGCTCGGGCGTTCTAAATGGCCTGCCGCCAGCGGAGCAGGACGCGCTTTATGCGACGCTCGTGCCCGAATCCGGGCGGGCTTTCTTTGAAATCGGCTACTGGTTTCTCGACCGCCAGCGCACCACCTGGATAAACCCGGCGGATGTTTCCTGCCCGCTTCTGATGCTTACTGGCGCCGAAGATGCGTTGACGCCTCTTGCCTTCACAAGGCGCGTCGCCGAAGGATATGGAGACCGGGCCGTGTTCGAGGGGTTGCCCGAACGCTCGCACTGGCTACCCGCCGAGCCGGGCTGGGAACGCATCGCGGAGCGCGCCGCAACCTTCTTCGAGAAGGAAGCGCCGATGATGGCCCGCCGCCTCCCCGCCAGCAGGCCCATCGTCACCGGCGATCTCGTTCACGCAGGCTGACCTGCTTCAGGCATCCATCTTCAATTCGCTTTTGGTGCGGTTTTTCGACCAGTGCGACGAGAAGTTACGGAACCGCTCCGGGCGGTCCGTCAGTTGCGCGGTTTCCAGCCACAGGCGCTTCAGGTGCCGCTTGCGGTTCCGCTCGGGCCAGTCCTCATAGGCCGTCCGCGCGTGCAACACGTGGTAGTTGTTCACGAACTGCATGTCGCCGGGTTCCAGGTCCATATAGACATTGAAGGCGGGATCGGCGCACATCGCATCCACCAGATCGAAAGCCTCTCGCGCCTTCGCGCTCAGGCGCGGCGCGTCCGCGTGGCGCTGGCTCGACTCGATATAAGGCCGGATGTAGCGCACGAACAACCGGCCGCCATGTTCGGTGAAGACAGGCACGAAGTAGAAAGGCTGGCCGCCCTCCGGTTGCTCGCCGCGATAATCATAGGGCTGCGGCTCATAAAGCAGCGCCGCGAGGTCGGGGCGCGTCCGTACCAACTCATTGTGGATCGCAACCGCGTTCGCCACCGTCGAGATACCGCCGGACTTCGCCTTGCGAAGACACATCAGGCCGACAAGGTCCGAGCCGTCCGAATGGTAGGGAAAGGCGACGCCGCCGATTTCATTGCCGCGCGAGGTCGGGTCGGCACCCGACTTCCCCTGGTCCGTCACATCGCCAAGCAGATGCCCATGCTTGTTCTGCGGCCAGGGTTTGCCGAGATGCATGCCGATGCCCCAATAGATAAGCGACGCGTCGTCATCGGAATAGCGCTCCACGGGCAGGCCCGCGATGCGGCAGAAGCCGCGGCCGTTGATGAGGTCATCCTCTAGCCGGGCAAGTTTTCCCGCCAGCAGCGGCAGCGGAAAATCCACTTTCGTCACGTCGAGGAGGTCGCTTCCTTTCGCCTTGGCATGTGCGAGCGCGGCATCGATCTCGGCAACATCCGCAGCCGAAAGACGAAGCGTCCATCCCTCCTCGTCGGCGATGTCGGAGGCTCGCCAGTCCGATGCGGTTTCCAGAATGCGCGGTGTCATTGCCACCTCCTATTCGGCCGCGGCCCGCACGGGCGCCTGCTTGTGGCCGCGCACGAGCTTGCCCGGCAGCGCGCCGGTATGCTTGCCCTCTCGGTAGATCACCTCGCCGCTGACGATGGTCGCGACATAGCCTTCCGCTTCCTGCATCAGGCGGCGGGCGCCTGAAGGCAGGTCATAGACCATGTGCGGCGGCAGCAACCGCAGCCGATCGAAGTCGATCAGGTTCACATCCGCCTTCATGCCCGGCGCGATCATTCCGCGGTCGAGCAGGCCCACGGCTTCCGCCGTGTCGCGCGTCTGGCTTTTTACCACGAAGGGAAGATCGAGATGTTCGCCCCGTGTCCGGTCGCGGCACCAATGTGTCAGCATATAGGTCGGCACGCTGACGTCGCAGATCACGCCGACATGCGCGCCGCCATCCGAAAGGCCGAACAGCGTGTTCGGATTGCGCATCATGGTCAGCGCGTTTTCGAGGCTGAACTCGAAATAATTATGCAGCGGGAAGAACAGGAAGTTCCGTCCGCCATTCGCCGTCAATATGTCGTAGACGATTTCGTCAGGGTTTTGCCCCGTCCGCTTCGCCCGCGCGCAGATGCTGTCTTCCGGCGCGGGCTCGTAGTTCGGCGGATCGCCAAGCTCGAACATCTTGTGATAGGCGCCCGCCAGCGAATTCAGGAACGGGTGGCCGGGCTCAAGATCTTCCGAGAGCAGCTTCGCGCGGAACTCCGGATCGGCCATGATCGCGACGCGCTCGTCGAGCGGCTTGTCCGCAATCGCGCGGTAGCTCGGCCGCGTGAGGAAGGGATGCACGGAGCCCTGCAGGCCGAGCATCAGCCCGACGGGGCGGCCCTGCACCTGGGCCTTGATCGGCAAGCCCCTGCCCGCCGCCTTGTCGAGCCGGCCCAGCAATTCCTGCCACTGGTTCGGCATCACGTCGGCCTGCACCAGCGAGAAGCTCAGGGGCCGGCCTGAAATCTCCACCAGCCGTTCGACCAGCGAGAATTCCTGATCGACCTCCCGGAAATCCGACACCCATTGCAGCACGCCTGCACCTGCTTCCTTCAGCCCTTGCGCAATCGCTTCCATTTCCTTGTCGGCGGCGCCGATGGTCGGTGTCAGGTCGCCGTCGCTGGTGCGATGCGCGATGGTGCGCGAGGTCGAAAAGCCGATGGCGCCCGCCTTGATCGCGTCGCGCACGATTTCGCGCATCTCGTCGATCTCGGCATCCGTTGCCGCCTCGCGCTTCGCGCCGCGCTCTCCCATCACGTAAACGCGCACCGCGCCATGCGGCACCTGTATGGCCACGTCGATGTCGCGCTTGCGCGCTTCAACCGCGTCGAGATAGTCGCCGAAGCTTTCCCACTGCCACGACAGGCCTTCGTGAAGCGCCGCGCCCGGAATGTCCTCGACGCCTTCCATGAGACGGATCAGCCGGTCGTGATCCGATTTACGGACCGGCGCGAAACCGACGCCGCAATTGCCCATGACGACCGTCGTCGCACCGTGAATGGAAGACGGTGTCATGCGCTCGTCCCACGTCACCTGACCATCGTAATGCGTGTGGATGTCGACCCAGCCCGGCGTAACGAGCAAGCCCCTCGCGTCGATTTCCTCGCGGCCCTTCGCATCGACCTTGCCGACTTCGACGATGACGCCCCTGTCGATCGCCACATCCGCCACGCGCGGTGCGCCGCCCGAGCCGTCGACAACTGTGCCGCCGCGGATAACGAGATCCACATTGCTCATGATTTCCTCCTCAATGTTCCAGTTTCTTGTTGAGGAGATGATAGCGCGTGGGGGCGGCGATCCGAAAGCCAAAGGAGTCGCGCGAGAAAGGCTCAAATTGAGCCTTTCTCTTGTGACCTCGCCATCAATCCGCGGAGCGGTTGATCGCAGCTTCCTGCGCAAGGCGCGTGTTTCGGCGCTCGATAAGGCCGCGCAGGCGCTTCTGGCGCTCGGAGGTGAGCGGATAGGTCCAGGTGAGCCAGAGCGCGGCGATGAAGAAGACCGAGGGGATCACCGCATAGGCAAAGGTGAGCCACCAGAATTCGTCCGGCCCGTTGACCACGCCGGGTAAAGGATTGAAGCCGAAGAAGGCGACCACATTGAGCGAAATGCCGGTGCCGAAGGCGGTGGCGAGTTTCGTCGTCATGCCCGAAATGGCGAAGAAGGTTCCGGCGCGCTTGCCCTTGGAGCGGGCGGTGTCGACGTCTACCACATCGGCGAGCATGGCGAGCGGCAGGAATTGCAACCCGCCGAAGCAGAGACCCTTGGCAATGAACATGGCCGTGAAAATCTGCGTCTGGCCGGGCACGAGGAAGAAGGCGATGGTGGAAAGGCTGGCCGCCGCCGCCATGCAGATGGCGAAGGCCTTGTGCTTGCCCATCCGTCGGCCGAGCCAGAGCCAGCCCGGAATGGCGAGAAGGCCCGCCGCGAAATAATAGAGATAGAGCATGCCGACGCCGGTGACGCCGATATAGTCGCGCATGAAGAAGAGCGAGAGCGCGTTGCGGAACGCTTCGCCGCCGGTCACGATCAGCACGATGGCGAGCACGCGCACCATCGGCCCGTTTCTGCCGACATGGCGCAAGCCTTCCAGCAGCGGCACCTGGCGCGACACTTTCACATGGGCGGGCTCCGCCACGCGCCAGCAGACAAGGATGACAGTCAGCGGCGTCAGGATGATGATCGTCCAGGCCATAGCGGTCAGCACGGGCCGCGGCGTCGCCGGCCCTTCGATGATGAAGGGCAGCAGCGCCGGGATGAGCGCGGATAGCATCAAGCCCACCAGCACATAGAA